>CAJTTM010000001.1 GCA_910579135.1 uncultured Erysipelotrichales bacterium
ATGACTATGTGTGCCTTGAAGCCGCAGGCAGAAAGGAATGTGAGGTTAATATGAAGAAAAATGATTATATTGTTGGTGAGTGTATTGATTATACTCATGATGGTAAGGGTGTTGTTAAGGTTGAACATTTTCCAATATTTGTAAAGAATATGCTTGTTGGTGAAATTGGACAAGTCAAAATTATTAAAGTTTTAAAGAATTATGCTATAGGGAGATTAATTAAATTAGAAAAAACATCTGAATATAGAATTGAACCTAAATGTCCTATTTATAAACAATGTGGAGGATGTCATTTACAACATCTTTCTATAACTGCACAACAACAATTTAAAACAAAGAGAGTAAAAGATACATTAGAACGTATTGGGCATTGTCATGTTTTTGTGAATGATTGTATGATGATGGATGATCCTTGGTTTTATCGTAATAAGGTACAAGTTCCTATTGGTTTACAAGATAATAGGGTGATTGCTGGCTTTTATAAAGAACATTCTAATGATATTATTGATATGGATTGTTGTTATATTCAAAATGAAGAGTCTAATCAGATTGTTCAAAGAATAAAAGAATTATTAGATGAATATCATATTGAACCTTATAATAAACTTACAAAGAAGGGGAATATAAAACATATTCTTACAAAACAAGGTTATTATACAAAGGAAATGATGGTTGTATTGATTTCTAAGAATAAAATGATTCCTCGTATTTTTAGAATAGTGAATACTTTAAAAAAAGAGTTTCCTCATATTAAAACCATTATTCATAATATTAATCCTAGAGATGATAATGTGATATTAGGAAATAAAGAAGTCATTTTATATGGGAATGGTTATATAGAAGATCGATTATTAGATCATACATATAAGATCTCTTTGAAATCTTTTTACCAGATTAATCCTATTCAAGTTGAAAAGCTATATTCTAAAGCAATTGAATTTGCAGAATTCAAAAAAGATGATGTTGTATTAGATGCGTATTGTGGAATAGGAACGATTGGTCTTTCTTGCGCTTCTCAAGTTAAGAAAGTTTATGGTGTGGAAATAGTTGAAGAAGCTATTGAAGATGCGAAAGAGAATGCTTTAAGAAATCATATAGAGAATATAGAATTCTTTGCGAAAGATGCAGGAGAATTTATGGTAGAGTTCTCCAAAAAGAATATTCCTATTGATGTTGTTATGGTTGATCCTCCTAGAAAGGGATGTTCATCAACATTTCTAGATCAATTGATAACAT
This sequence comes from uncultured Erysipelotrichales bacterium, assembly GCA_910579135.1. Lineage (GTDB taxonomy): Bacteria > Bacillota_I > Bacilli_A > Erysipelotrichales > Coprobacillaceae > MGBC113645. Next base: position 1,237 of record CAJTTM010000001.1, read on the forward strand.
TATCTCCTCAAAGAATTGTGTATGTTTCTTGTGATGTTTCTACTCAAGCAAGAGATATTGATATTTTACAGAAACATGGATACAAAGTTGATAAATGTCAGCCTGTAGATATGTTTCCTCATACGAATCATGTTGAGACTGTCTGCTTGATGTCTAGGAAAGAGAAATAAATAGCGAAAAGTAGCGTATTTACGGGCTTTTTTGAGATTAGGCAATGGCTCATGAAAGTCCGTATTTCTTATATTGAAACATATCTACTGTAAAAACGGTCAGAGGGTTTAGGCTGTGGATTAGATGTCGTGGGTTGTGGCACTAGGATAGATGTTATCTAGGGTGCAAACTCAATTTGAGTGAGTGATTTAGATGTTGTCTAATCCGGCATCTCGACTGTTGGCTATATAGCAGGCAGTGGATTAGATGTTATGGAAGGAGTGAAGTGTAATGTCCGAAATAAAGTTTTTGTTGAAGTTTGGAAAGCGTGAGCACTTGGAGAGTCTTGTGGAAGGTAATGTATACTGCTCAAATGCCATCACTTTCTGGGGAATTGAAGATAAATTAAAAATCAAAGGGCAAGGAGATATTCTTGAAGCTGGAACAAGAATGTTTGCTGAAAAGATGATAATGCAGCATCCAGATACCAAAGAGGTCATTGCTGAATTTGGAAAAGCAAATGGTTTAATGAGAGTAGAGCCAGCAGAAAAAATGCCAGTGTTTTGTATGTTTGCTGTTTATGAAGAAGACTGTAAAGTTGATGAACACGGAAATACAATTATTAATCTTTCCAGCGATAAAAAACAGACGATTAGAGAACATTTTCCGAATGCCGATGCTGTTGCAGTTATCCCTAATCCTGAGGCATTTATTGAAGATATTAGTAAAAGCATAGGTACTGACATTAAAGCTGGAAAAGTTAATTATTTTCATATAGATAAGGGCTATGAAACCAAAGATGGTAGAACGGCAATGGATATGGAATATATGAAATACCTGATGCAAGATGCTGCTCCTGAAAAAGTAGATGGTGGAACAAGATATGTTTTTTATGCAGACTATGCTTTTAGAGTGTTATTCTGCAAGGACGTATTTTTTGAGCAGGAGCAGGAATATAGAATCGTATTGCCAAAAGAAAAAATAGAGGTTGGAAAGAGTTATCCAGTACAACTTTCTACAGATTATGAAATATATGATTTGAATACATTTTTTGAAAATTAGAGAAGGAGGAGCCATACATGATTTCCGAAGAATTAAAATTGATTGTGGACAAATTCAATGAACAAGGGAAAATGAATTTCCTTGAAGAAACCACAGAAGAAAAGATATCAGAATTTGAGAAGGGGCATAGTGTAAAGCTTCCTACAAAATTCAAGGAATGGTTGTTGTTTTCTGATGGTGGGGAGTTTTTCTTACCAGCAGGCATTCAGTTATATGGTATTGAGCATAAACCATTAATTGATGTAGATAACAATGACAGACCTAGTGAAGATTATATCGTCATCGGTGCACTCGCATCAGGAGACCCAATTCTCTGTGAAAAAGCTGGTGAAAAAATCGCTATTTATAATCAGGAAGCTGGAAGAATTGAAGATGATGAAATCTATGATGACTTCATAGCATTTTTGAATGACCTGTATGATTTGCTTGGCATAGGAGGTTGATTCTATGTCGAGACGAACAGCAGAATCCAATAAAGCGATACTTGCTGCATGGAATAAGGAACAAGAACTTGTTCAGGAAGGTAAAGGAACAAGAGAGTGGACTCCAAAACAGCAGCAAGATATTCTTGAAAAAGGCAAAGCTTATGATGATGGCGTTGCATTTCAAGGCCAACATATGAAGAGCGCTGAAATGTATCCAGAATATCAAGGAGACCCCGGAAACATTCAGTTCCTTACAAGAGCTGAGCATTTAGAGGCTCATAACGGAAACTGGAGAAATCCAACAAACTGGTATTTCAATCCCGTAACTAAAGAAAAATTTGACTTTGGTGATGGCCCATTTATTCCATGTGAAGTAATCAAGTTACCTGAGCCGGTAGTTATTGTCCCTAAGGAGGATAGCAGCTTTAAAGAGCAAAAATCAGAAGAGAAAATTAAATCTGATAAATCTGAAGATGTATTAAATCAAAATAAAGAAGTAGATAAAATTACGGATAAAAAGCAAAATACGGTCGTACCTCCTAAAATTCAAACTCCGAAGAAAAACAATATGTTTGTTAGAGGTTTGAAGTCAGTTGGTAGATTTATTGTTGAGCATCCGGTTGAATCTCTTGAAATAGCAGGTGTTGTAATTGGCGGAGCGGCGAAAGCAATATCCTCTTTTAGAGGAAGTAGCTCTAGCAGTAGTGCTCACAATACAATGCCTAAAAACGATTCAAATTCAACAGGTACCGGCATTGCTGAAAAAGTTGCGGATATAGTAGAAAAGGCTAATAGGTCTATGCCTAGTGAGAATGATGTTTCGGGGCATAGACAACGATATCATACGAAGGATGGTGTTATTTGGAAGGATAAAGCACCGTACCATCGTGGTGGAAATAAAGACTGATGACAAAACAACCCTCTCAACCATCATGGCTGGGAGGGTTTCGTGCGTCTGGGGTTATCTTTCAACATCGACCTTAAGGCCGGATTTCAATTCAACAGTACAATGGTCATCCCAGATGATGATTTGCTTAAGCCAGCGTTTTACAAGTGCTTCATCAAACACTGTAAGGTCGGAAGACTGGTCTTTAATGAAATCCTGCAATTCAGTGATGCGCTGTAGCTGTTCATCACGCTGTACTGTGTCCATTGAGGCTTGCTGGCGCTTTTCTCTGAGCGCGAAAATCTGGTCGGCAATCTCGTCGTAGGGTTCCTTGTTGTTTGCCTTTTTAACAAGCTCCTGCTGAAGTTCCATAAGCTTCTCATCAATGCCATCAGTGGTGATAGCTACAGATGCTCTGATGACCTGAGCGATGTTTTGTTGTAGCTGTTTCTGGTATTTGGATTTATCACCGAGCAGTTCGTTCAAGGCAATGAGTACGATTTCCTGCAGGTCAAGCTCGTTTATGGTTCTGGCATGGCATTCAAGGCCAGTAGGTTCTAGCTTGCTGATGCAGCGCCAGACGATGGATTTGCAGCCGCGATTGTTCCAGTGGATTCTTCTGAACATTTCACCACAATCACCGCAAATAACTATCTGTGAGAAGCTGTGGTTGCAACTGTAGCTTCGTTTCTTTCCATTGGCGCTGGTCTTAACAACTCGTCTGCGCACCAATTCTTCCTGTACTCGCATGTAAATCTCTTTAGGAATAATCGTTTCGTGGTTGCCTTCAACATAATACTGAGGAACGATGCCAGTGTTCTTAACTCTGGTCTTGTTAAGAAAATCGGTGGTGTAAGTCTTCTGCAGAAGGGCATCACCGATGTATTTCTCGTTGCGGAGAATCTTGTTGATGGTGCTTGTATGCCATCGAGGTTTACCTGCACTGGTAAGAATACCATCCGCTTCAAGTCCTGCTGCAATCTTATCCATGCTGTAGCCTTCAAGGGTACTCTTGGTAGATTCGTTTTACGATTTCTGTCTGTTCTGGGTCGATGACAAGGTTGCCTTCTTCATCTTTAGTGTAGCCGAGAAAGCGATTATGGTTTGCCTGTACCTGACCATTCTGGTAGTGGAACTGAAGTCCAAGCTTTATGTTCTGACTTAATGATTGTGATTCAAGCTAGGTCAGTGAAGCCATAATCGTAAGAAGAACTTCACCCTTTGCATCCATTGTATTGATTGCTTCTTTTTCAAAGAATACTGGGATGTTCTTTTCCTTAAGCTGCCTGATGTACTTCAAACAATCTAAGGTGTTTTTGACAAATCGGCTGATTGATTTTGTGATAATCATGTTGATGGTGCCAGCTTCACAATCTTCAATCATGTGGTTGAATTCTTATCTGTTCTTGGTGTTGGTGCTGGAGATACCATCATCAGCGTATATTCCAGCAAATTCCCATTCAGGGTTCTTTTTTATATATTCTGTGTAGTGCTCAACCTGAGTTTCATAACTTGTATCTTGCTCATTGTAAATAGTAAAATAAACTTGAAGAAAACTATTAAATTTATAATTCCGAAAATTCTACAAGTCAAATTCTCATTTTTCTTCAATTTATAGTTGACTACAGTACTATAAAAATTTAATTGTTTGTAGATCAAATTGTCACAAACAAAAGCTTTATTTGTTATGGATGATTATGTCTTGAGCTCGGTAGAAGTTATTATGCATAACACATAGAGAATATAGTGAAATGAATATAACATATAAATAATTAAAGTATACAACTGTCATTTTAAAATGGCAGTTTTTTTGTATAACATTTTAATTAGAAATATGTTGTGATAGAGTAAAAGACAATTAGGAGTTTAAAAACCATAATTTTATAAGTGGTTGTTGGACTTCATAAAGCTTTAATAAAATCCTAAAAATCTTTGAAAACAAATGATTATAATAGTATGCTTTCCTTGTCATTTGTTTATCCTGGATTCGATTGCTTATAAGGGTAAAAGCAAGGAAAGTCTCATAACTAAATATAACAAAGTTTAGCAATTAGAAAAATGTGACATATGTGCGAATATATGATAACTGAGGATTTCAAGATGGGTCTGTCCTTTTATAGTCTTTGTCACTATTTTCATTTTTTGACCACTTGTGTTTAGAAATCAACCGACTATTGAAAATCTATTGAAAGCAACATTGGCTTTTTATATAATGTTGTCAAAGAGAGGAGGGATTTCAAATGCAGATCGAAGTTAAGATAGACAGCTCATATATTGATCCTAAAGTAATTATATTGGCTGCTTCTATGACAGAAGATGTTCATATTATATTGAGCAAGTTATCGGATCAGGCACCACAGATTATTTCAGGAAGCAAGGATAATAAGATTGAGATTATAGAACCAGAGGATTTAATTCGTATTTATGCAAGAGCTGGAAAAGTTTTTGCTGTTACCCATAAGGGCGAATACGCATTGCGTCTTCGGCTATATGAAATAGAGGAATGGTTGCCAACTCATCAATTTGTCCGTATCTCCAATTCAGAAATCATTAATCTAAAAAATGTCAATAACTTTGACTTAAGCTTTACAGGCACAATTTGTGTTAAATTAGCCAGTGGTACAATTACATATGTATCTAGACGTTATGTTTCAAAATTAAAAAAAATATTAGGAATATGAGGTGAAAAAAATGAAAAAGAAAATAATCTTACGCAGTATTTTGGGTTTTCCTATTGGAATTACTATTGGATATTTAATTACGATAGTCATTTCTCTTGTTTGGGCAAATGGATTTTATTTGCCTTGTGTACCTGAACTAATTTATTCAATGGGGAACGAAATCAATGCAGTTGTTTTACAGGCGCTTTTATGTGGGGTATTAGGTACTGGTTTTGCAGCAAGTTCAATAATATGGGAAATAGAAAATTGGAGCATTATAAAGCAGACTGGAATTTACTTTATTGTTATTTCTATAATAATGTTGCCAATTGCATATTTTGCATACTGGATGGAGCATAGTATCGTTGGGATCTTCAGCTATTTTGGCATTTTCATTTTAATATTTGCTTTTATTTGGATTATACGATTTGTGATTGGAAAGCATAATGTAAGAAGAATGAATGAAAGCCTACATAATGTAAAAGATTAGAAGATTTCCTCCTACATTTTTACTAGCAACTGGCTCTCTAACAAGAAAACTCAAAGGTTGAAGAGAAAGAAAAAAGTTGTATTATGAAATGTCATTATTGTAATGAAGAAATGAAAAAGATTTATACCTTAAAAATAAAGAATATTTATTTTTTTGGGATAAGAGAATATAATAAATAGGAAATGTAAGAAATGAAAGATAAAAAGAAAATGATTGGTGGAATAATTCTTCTTGTAGGAATAATTGTAGCAGTAGCAATTATTCTATTATAATGCAAATTACAATTTTTGTTGTGAAGAATTATACCTTTACTTTAATAGACATTGTAATACACAATATAGAAAATACAGTGAGATGAATATAACATATAAATAATTAAAGTATATAACTGTCATTTTGAAATGACAGTTTTTGTATTATGTTTTAATATAGAAATATGTTATGATAAAATAGAAGAAAAAAACAGAAATAATATAGGAGATAATAATATGACAGAATTAAGTTCTTTAAAAAACATTGGAAAAGTGATAGAAAGAAAACTAAAAATAATTGATATAAATTCTGTAGAGGAATTAAAAAAGTAGGAAGTAAAGATGCTTGGGATAGATTAAAGTTAAAATATTCAGAGATATGTTTAGTACATTTATATACTCTTGAAGAAGCAATTAATGGTATAGAGTATAATCAATTATCAGAAAATGTAAAAAGGGATTTAAAGGCATTTACAGATTAATGGAAAGATAAATAAAAGATGATTTTTTAGATGCTTTAGATTAATATTTATCAAAAGAGAGTTCAGAAGAAATAAAAGATAAACTTTTATGGGATTTAATATGGCATATATTCGAAGATTATCATTTACAAATTACCATACATAAGATATAAAAGATTATTTAGAAAATATTTAAAATAAGTTGAAATGGATGAAGAGAAATTTGCAGTGAATTGAGAGCGAGAGTTTTGAAACAACAAGATGAAGGAATTTAATGTATAAAAAAGGAATGTGAAATGTTTGAAAACAATTAAAGAATGAAAAAATATATTTGAATGATTGTTATTTTCAATATGATGATTCATTAGAAAGTTTATATGATTTACTTAAGGAAGATTTATTACAAATTGGATTAAGTCATTCATATGTTATTGATGTTGGATGATATCCAGAATTTTACACGCTTATAAAGACAGTATTAAAAATCTGTTTTTAATGTGAGTTTGAATACCATACAAATTATATTACCTATTTGTAATTCTCATTATATGATGGAAAAAGTGAAGAAACAGTTTATAAAGTTTTAAGTAAAACTAGAAATCTATCAATCAGTGAAATATTATCAAAAGTTCCATATGGAAGCTAAAAAATAAAAGAACTTCTTAAAAAGATGGGAAAAGAAGGAATTGTAAAGATTGAGGGAAGAGGTAAAGCAACAAAATATTATTTATAAGTCAATTAAACTTGTAAAAAATAAAGTTAGTGAGATAATAAAATAAATGATTCAAATGTAGGAAGGGGAATATATGGTAGATATATTGATCGTAGAAGATAATATAGAAATTGCAACTTTATTGAGTGATTTTTTAAGAAAAGAAAATTATACTGTAAGTATTGCGAATACCGGAGAAAAAGCAATAGAAATATATGAAAAGTATGGAGCTAAATTGATTTTATTAGATATTATGCTTCCAGGTATGGATGGGTTTGCAGTTTGTTCTAAAATTAGAGAAACGTCTAATACACATATTTTAATTGCAAGTGCAAAAACAGAAAAGAATGATAAATTAAAAGGCTTGAATTTAGGAGCTGATGATTATATTGAAAAACCTTATGATATTGATATTTTGATAGCTAAAATTAAAGGTATTTTTAAACGTAAGTATGCATTAGAAGAAATTGTAGAAGGAAATATAAGATTAAATACAGTAAAACAGATTCTTTATATTGATGATATAGAAGTGAATGTGACAGAGAAAGAATTTGAACTTTTGAAATTATTGATAGCAAATAAAAATGTAACTTTAAAAAAAGAATATCTATTTAATACTATATGGGGAAGCGATAGTGACTCAGAAATACAGACTTTAACAGTACATATTAAATGGCTAAGAGAAAAGATTGAAACAGAACCAAAGAAACCAAGGCATATTATTACAGAATGGGGAATAGGATACAGATTTGAATAAATATAAGAAATTTATTTGTTTTATTGTGATTATAGAAACTATTTTGGTGTTAATATGTAATGGTCTATATATTTATTTGAATGATAGTCACATAGAAAAATTATATCGTGTTGAAGCAAACCGTGTTGTAAAGGACATAGAAGAGAAAATACAAACAAAAAATGATATGACTTCAATAGATTTATCAAAATATAAAACTATTGTTGCTGTTAAAGAGTTTAAAACTCATGAGGTTTGTAATAATGATTATGTAGTAGAGGAGATAGGAAATCAATTATATAGAATTGAATATTCTACAATGAAAAGTAATGATACATTTTTTATTATTAATGGAGCATTGTTGAGCATGGTGATAATAAGTCTTGTTGTTCTTTTTTATGTTTATAAAAAAGTAATAAAACCATTTAATGCGATAAGTCATCTTTCCTATGAATTAGCAAAAGGAAATTTATCTACTCCTATTAAAGAAGAAAAAAGCAAGTTATTTGGACATTTTCTTTGGGGAATGGATATGTTACGTGAGAAATTAGAAGAAAATAAAAAGAAGGAACTAGAATTTCATAAAGATAGGAAGACTTTGATTCTTTCTTTATCACATGATATTAAAACACCTTTATCTTCTATTGAATTATATTCTAAAGCATTAGAAAATCATTTATATGATTCTCAAGAGAAAAAAGATGAAGCATTAAAAGGGATTATTAGAAATGTAAAAGAAATAAAAAAATATGTTGATGAGATAACAGTTGTTTCTAGAGAAGATTTTTTAAATTTAGAAGTCATTAATAGTGAATTTTATTTATCAGAGATTATGAAAATTATAGAAAGTTATTATAAAGATAAGTTATCTGTTATTCATACAGAATTTAAAATAGCTGAATTTTCTGATTGTTTAATAAAAGGGGATAAAGATCGTTTGATTGAAGTACTTCAAAATATTATAGAAAATGCTATAAAATATGGAGATGGCAAAAGTATTCAAATATATTTTGAGAACGAAGAAGATTGTCTATTAATACATATTGTTAATTATGGAAGCTATTTAAAAAAAGAAGAATTACCAAATGTCTTCGATTCATTTTATCGTGGAAGTAATAGTCATGGTATTAAAGGAAATGGATTAGGATTATATATATGTAAGAATTTAATGCATAAAATGGATGGTGAAATTTTTGCACAAGCCATAGATAAGAGTTTTAGAGTATCAGTCGTGATAAGAAAGGCATAGGTAAAAAGGAACTGTTATAAATAAGACTATTTTGTAACAGTTTTTTCATATTTAAGGATTATTTAATAATTTCTCTTGTATGATAGATTTATAAAAAGAGAGGAGTGTATTCATATTGTTTCGTATTTTAAAAAATGATCTTAAAAGAAAGAAAACAATGAACGTTATATTATTTTTATTTATTATCTTAGCGACTATGTTTGTATCAAGTGGTATTAATAATGTTGCAACGATTATAAATGGAACGGATTACTATTTAGATAAAGCTAATATAGGTGATTTCATTATCATTACTATGGGAGATAATGCAGTAGGTTCGCTAGATAAAATGCTTGAAACAGAAAATGCAGTTAAAGATTATCGTAAGGAATGTGTTGTGTTTGGAGCGCAAGATAATGTAACAACAGAAAATGGATCTTCTGTGAAATGTAAAAATAGTATAATTTATCAATCTATTAAAACATCTGTAATTCATTTTTTTAATATAAAGAATGAAAAAGTCACAAATGTTGATCCAGGACATATTTATGTGTCAGGTGACTTTATGAAAGATAATGGATTTGAAATAGGAGATATTATCTGCCTTAAGCACAGTGGCTTAAAGATGTCTTTTATTTTAGATGGTATGGTGAAAGATGCTTTACTTGGTTCTGAATTTATGGGAAATACAAGATTTATTTTAAATGATAAGGATATGCAGAAGTTATTTAATAATGAAGTTATTTATAATCATTATAGAGGTGAAATTTGTTATATTGATACAGATGATTTGCAAGCAATGAAATCAGCAATGTCAGATGTTTCAAATGTCGCTTTTGATGGAACACGTTCTACAATTAAGATGTGTTATGTCATGGATATGATTTTAGCCTTTGTAATACTTATTTTAAGCATTTGTTTAATTATTGTATCTTTTATTGTCTTAAAATTTTCTATTACTTTTACGATTATGGAAGAATTTCGTGAAATTGGTGTCATGAAAGCTATTGGTCTTTCTAATATGAAGATTAGAAGCTTATATATTATAAAATATCTTATTTTAGCAATAGTTGGATCTACAATAGGCTTTATAGCAAGTATTCCATTTGGTAATTTATTATTAGAGTCTGCTAGTCAAAAAATGGTATTAGGTCATGATAATACCATGCTTATGAATTTGTTGGGTTCACTGTTAGTTGTAGGTGTTATTGTTTTATTTGCATATCTTTGTACTGGAAAAGTAAAAAAATCATCACCAGTTGATGCTATACACAATGGACAAACAGGGGAACGATATAAAAATAAAAGTGTTTTACGTATACATCAATATCCTATTAATAATGCATTTTTTATGGCATTTAATGATATTTTAAGTCATCCAAAACGATTTATGACCATTATGATTTCTTTTGGAATTTGTACATTGTTTGTGTTGATTATGGTTAATACAACCGCAACTTTTAAAAGTCCAAATTTAATTAGTACCCTTGGAAAAGAAAGTCATCTCTATGTAACAGATGTTGCAGATGTCATGAATTATATGAATACGAGTTCAAAAAGCGATATGAAGAAAAAATTAAACAAGATGGCTGATGAACTTAATGAGAAAGGAATACCATCTCAACTATGTATAGAATTACAATATAAATATCCAATGACATTTAATGGAAATAAGTATGTTTTAAGTTGTCAACAAGGACTTAACACTAAAATGACAGATTATGTATATACAAAAGGTGTTATACCACAAAATAATCATGAAATAGCGATTACACCTCAAATATCAGAAATGACAGGAGCTAAAATTGGTGATATTATCACTATTCATTATGGTGAAAAAGATGTTGATTGTATGGTCACAGCATATTTTCAAACTATGAACTTATTAGGGGAAGTTATAAGACTTCATGAAGATGCACCTACAAATTTTAGTAATATTTCTACAGCAATGTCTTATCAAATTGATTTTACTGATAATCCATCAAAAGAAGAGATAGAAACAAGGAAAGAGAAAATTAAGAAGTTATATAATAATGATAAAGTTATGAACACTACAGAATACTGTATTGATTGTACAGGGGTAACAGATACTTTAGAAAGTATACAAACTTTACTTCTTGGAATTACTCTTATTGTAGTTGTGCTTGTTACAGTTTTAATGGAAAGAAGTTTTATTGCAGATGAAAAGAGTCAGATTGCAATTTTAAAAGCGATTGGATTTAAAGATAGTATGATTATAAAATGGCATGTATATCGTTTTGGTTTAGTAGCGTTCAGTGCAGTAATTATAGCAGCGATTCTATCTGTCCCAATGACAGAATTTTGTATTACCCCAATTTTTTCAATGATGGGTGCTACAAATATTGATTATTGTATTGATCCATTACAAATATTCGTATTATATCCAAGTATTGTACTTATTATGACAATATTTGTTGCATGGATAACAGCATTATATACTAAGACGATTAAGAGTAGTGAGACTACCAATGTTGAATAAGAAATGGAGGAATAAAAAATGACAACAATATTACAAGTTGAAGGTTTATGTAAGACATATGTTATCAATAAAAGACAAAATAATGTATTAAAAAATGTGAACTTTATAATAGAGAAAGGTGAAATGGTTGCGATTATGGGGCCTTCGGGATCAGGTAAATCTACACTCTTGTATGCAGTTTCAGGTATGGATGAGGTGACTGGTGGAAAAGTGATATTTGATAATAAGGATATTACTAAGTTAAAAAGTAATGAACTTGCAAATCTTCGTTTGAATGAGATGGGATTTATTTTTCAACAAATGTATATGATGAAAAATCTAACAATTTTAGATAATATTGTTTTACCTGCAATTGAAAGTAAGAAAACAACAGAAAGCAAGAAAGAAAAAATGAGACATGGAGAAGAATTGATGAGAAAATTAGGTATCATCGAAGTGGCAGATAATGATATTAATGAAGTATCAGGAGGACAATTACAGAGATCCTGTATTTGTAGAAGCATGATTAATAAACCTAAAGTTTTATTTGCAGATGAACCAACTGGAGCATTGAATAGAGCTGCATCTCAAGAAGTTATGGAGGAATTGTTAAAACTTAATAAAGAAGGTACAACGATTATGATGGTGACTCATGATGCCAAAGTGGCAGTAAAGTGTTCTCGTGTTCTCTATATTGTTGATGGTAATATAAAGGGAGAATATAAAAGTCCTTTAGATGTAAAAGAAAAGGATAAAGAAAGAATGTTAAATAATTGGCTTATGGAATTAGGTTGGTAAATAAAATTTACTCAATTGAAATTTTGATCAATTGAGTTTTTTATGTGAATTACTTATATTGTTAAAAAGACATAATTTAATGTAGAGATATGCTATAATAATATGTATGTTGTTTGTGATAATTCTAGTATTATTGGATGTGAAGCAATAGGTAGTTATAATGGAAGTTTAACTGAAAGTTATATATTAACTATTTTTGTATTATCCAAATATCAAGGTAATGGAATTGGAAAGTTAATTATGAATACATTAGAATAAAATGAATTCTTTTTAAGAGCTAATAGAATTGAGCTTGTAGCTTCAATAACTGCCTTAGATTTTTATAAAAAGTGTGGATATAGTTATAAAAATAATAATACTGAAATGGATAATGGACAAATTTATAGATTAGAAAAATTGAGATAGTCTATTATTTGAAGGAATATAAAGAGATTATTCAATTTGTTAATCAATATAGATATCCAAAATGATATGTGAATGGGGTTAATTATTTTACAAAAACATGATAAAAAAATTAATTGATATTTTATCTAAAGGAAAATAAATATGTATAATAGGAAATTGTAACCATTATATCAAATAAAAATATTGATTAGAAAAAAATTATTGACTTTTATAAATCTTAGTTTATAATAATGGAGTGCATGAATGATAGCAGCACATAGAGTTTAAGATAATGCGTTTATAACTTATGTATGTAAAGTATCTAGCTGCAAAGAGAAATACTTAATATAAACACACTCTTAATAATCTATGAATGTTATTGTTTTAGCAACTAAAACAATAGGAGGAAAGAAAATGTCACGTTATACTGGACCACAATGGAAAAAATCTAGACGTTTAGGTTTTTCTACATTAGAAACTGGTAAAGAATTAGCAAAAAGACCTTATGCTCCAGGGCAACATGGTCAAAGAAGAAAAAAACAAACTGAATATGGATTACAATTAGCTGAAAAGCAAAAAGTAAGACATATGTATGGAGTTAATGAAAAACAATTCCACAACACATTTAAAAGAGCAAGTAACATGGAAGGAATCACTGGTTATAACTTCTTTTGCTTACTTGAATCAAGATTAGATAACGTTGTTTACAGATTAGGATTTGCTTCAACAAGAAGACAAGCAAGACAATTAGTTAATCATGGTCACATCTTATTAAACGGTGTAAAAACTGATATCGCTTCTTGTCATGTTAAAGTTGGAGATGTTGTTGCAGTTAGAGAAAAATCTAAATCTTTATCAATTATTAAAGCAAACTTAGAAGCAATGAGTCATGTTCCAGGATTTGTTGAATTAGATGCAGAAAAAATGGAAGGTAAATTATTAAGATTACCTGAAAGATCTGAATTAAATCAAGAAATCAATGAATCATTAATTGTAGAATACTACAACAGACTTGGATAATGAAAGAGCATTCCGTTTTGGAATGTTTTTTTATTTATATTTTATTTTTCTATAATTTAACATTTTTATATAAATTTCTTTTTATTATTTTGAGAGTTTTTGAAAAACTTTTGATATAAAGGGTGAAGTCTGAGCTTTTTTGTGTTAATATATAAGGTGTAAGAAAATAAATGTTTAATACATTGTATATATAGTGAGGAATAGATATGGAAGATTTGATGGGAAAAATAAAAGATTTTATAAATATAGTAGGTTTACAAACTATTATTGTTGTTTGTGTAGTGGTTATATTATTGATTATTGGTATTATTTTTTATCGAAGTATGAGATTAAAGGTATTAAGAAAAAGAATAGTAGAATTAGAAAATAATATGAATGCTATTAAATCATTACCTTTACAATATCGTTTGGGTAGAGTTAAAAGTATCGCAAAGAATATGAAGGATATTGAACCTTTCTATGAAAAATATTCTAAAGAATTTGAAGCATTGTGTGATTTTCAAAAGAACGATTTAGGTGTTTTATTGAATGATGTAGATGAACAACTTTTTTATGGGAAATTAAGACATGTCAATAGTAAGATGAATAAAATTGAAAATATGCTTAATGAATATGATACACGTTCAAATAAATTACTTAAAGAAATTGAAAAGATTACAGAGATTGAAAATATTCAAAGAATAGAAATTATTAGAGTTAAAGAAACATATCGTAAGGAACATGATTATTATGAATCTATTAGATATAAAATTGAGGATTTTATTCCTCATTTAGATGATGTTTTTAAAAGTGTTGAAAATGATTTTGTAAAGTTAGAAGATATGATGAATCATCAACGTTTTGAAGATGCTAAAAATTTCACTACTGAGATTGAAAAGAAGATTGAATGGATTAGTGAAAATTTTAAGGTTTTACCTGATTATGTTACAGTTGTTAGATTATATGTTCCTAAGAAAATTAATCAAATTCAAGGTTTGATTGATTCTATGCCAGAAAATCAATATGCAATGCATAAATTAGCAATTACAGATCGTTTTGAGGGTATTCAAATTGATTTAGATAAATCTATTAAAAATATTAAAAGTTTACAGTTAGAGAATTGTTCTGAAGATTTAGATACGTTAACAGCAAATATTGATGGTTTAATAGAAGATATTCAAAATGAGAAAAAATCATTTGATTTATTTAAAGAAAAATGGGAAGAGTGTTATAAGAATGTTGAGAATATTTATAGTCAATATAAGCAAGCTTTAAGCGATTTTGAGAAGATGAAAGAATTATATGATTTAAAGAATATTCATATTGATATTGATAAAACATATGAAGAGTTTGATAAGTTATTAAAACATTCTTATGATTTAGAAGAATTAATGAAAACAAAACAATTTGCTTATTCTTTGATGATTAAAGATGTTATTGATTTAAATGAAAATATTGTTAGTCATCAACCATATTTAACTGATTTCTTTACAGTTAGAGATCAATTGTATTTACAAGAACAAAGAGCTATTGATGAATTAGAAAATATTAATATTGTATTGCTTGAAATTAAGTCTGAAATTAAAAATAAGCATTTACCAATGATTAATGAATCTTATAAAGATTATATTCAAGATTCCTATGAGAAGGCATCTTCTATACAATCTTATCGCGAAAAACGACCAGTGAATTTAACTGAGCTTTCTAAAAGAGTAGATGAGGCAAGAGATGTGATTTATAAGTTATATGATAATATTCATAATCTTATTGTTACAGCTCAAATGGTTGAAGAAGCTATTGTTTTTGGTAATCGTTATCGCTCTAGTTTTTTAGAAGTGAATACTGAACTTACAAAAGCAGAAGTGTTATTTAGAAATGGCGAATATACAAAAGCTTTAACAACAGCAGTTGATATTATTGAAAAGATAAAACCTGGTTCTTATGAAGAATTGATTAAGAAAACATCTAAAAAGCCTGTATAGGCTTTTTGGTTTATAGATACGTAGTAAGTTATAATGGAGATTATATTATGGTATGCAAAGAATGTTATAGTGATAAAAATAGAATTACTCCCTTATTAAATGCAAGAGAATGTTTAGAAAATCATTTACAATATGTTTGTGGAACTTGTGGCAGATGTATTTGTATTGATAAAGATAAAATAAGAGGTTTACAAAGATGGAACTTTCCATTTAAAAGTTTAGATATAGCAAAATTATATTTAAGAACAGCAGATTATACTAATAAAAAATGTTGTGGTATTTATGAAATAGAAAATTCAAAAGGAAGAAAATCATATAAGATATTTGCAAGTGATGTAGAACTAAAAGAATATTTATCAAAAAATAAAGATAAAGTATGCAAAGACAATAAATCAATGTTTACAATGAACGAATATAAAGAATATTCTAATACTAAAATAAAGCATTTATCACAAGAAGAAGTTGAAAAATATTTAAGTGAAATGTAATGCATAAATAGTAATTTAAGGAAGAATATATGATGAAATTTAATGAGAATTTAGAGCAGTTTGTATTTGAGTATAATGGACTGATTTTTGCCTGGGATGAAGAGCCTAGAGAAGATTATATGGAATTGGTTAAGAAGATTCCCGAAAAATATAACACACATCTAGATTCAATTATTGAATTTATGATGTCTAACATTACAGAAGTTTTTGATAGGTTCAGTTTTAATGAAATTAAAGAAAAATCAGGTAAGCCTGTTATTGACTGTGATAGTGGACAGGTGAATTATTTTGAACAATTATTTGATGATATACATATATTTACATTTGAATTTTTGGATGATAGATTTAGGAATTTGCAGTATTTTTCAATAGATGATTAATAAATAAATCACGATTTGAAAAGGAGATAGATTTATGACAAGAATATTAAAAAATAAAGAATTAGTCAATACAAGACTAGCAGCTAATTATGGAGGTTGGATGTACTGTGATAAATGCAATGAGAATATAGGTTACTTATGTTATTCAACTTATGATAGATTAGAATTAAAATATAAATGTAACTGTGGGAGTATTGGTAGTGTATTATTAGATTTTGAAGATAGTAAAACAGGTCGAGATTGTAGTGATGAATTAGTTATTATAAAAAATAGATTTTGTTGTCCAAAAGATAAAGAACCTTTAATTACAATATTAGATAAAAAAGTGTCAAGTTATGAAATGAAAATTACTTGTAAATCTTGTAAAAATATTTATAAAAAAGTTAAATAAATTACAAATTATAAGGATTAGCTAAATGAGATTGCAAAATTTTTTAAAAGAAAAGAAAGTAAATATATATTTATGAACAGATTCAAAAAATGGTTGGAAAATGTTACTTGATTTATATATGAAATGTCTTCAAAGTGGATTCTTTTTGTTACTAGATCTAATGAAAATGATGGTTGTTCTTGTGGTGATTTAATTAATGGCAATGACATTGGAAGATTTAGTATAAAAACTGGTGATTCAACCATAAAAATATATAGAAAGAAATAATATTGTTAAATTGCAATTCTTCCTATGTTTGTTAATGATGATTATGTATAATCAATAACATTCTAAAAGTATACAATGGATTAACGATGTTTTTAAAGTACATAATTAATAAAATCTCTATTTTAGATATTATATATAGGCAGATATTTTTGTCTGCTTTTTGTATAAAGAAGAACTTATAGGAATTAATAATTCATTATTATTTCTTAAGTTATCTATTGCTTGACATCATTGAGCAAACCTTTTAAAATGGCCTATAGAAAATCTATTTATTTAGTGATAAATGATGGATTAAAGCATAAAATAATCTTGGAGGGATATAATGATATATTTAGATTATGTATCAACGACACCACTTAGAAAAGAAGTGAAAGAGACTTATACACAATTATTATCAAAGTATTTTGCAAATGCTGATTCAATGCATTCATTAGGATATGAAGTGAATGGATTGATGGAGAAATCGCGTTCATTGATTGCTCAATATTTAAAAGTGAATGATAATGAACTCTTTTTTACAAGTGGAGCAAGTGAATCTAATAATATGGCAATTAAGGGTGTTGCTTTTGCTTATGCATCTAGAGGTAAACATATTATTACAACAAAAGTAGAACATTCAAGTGTATATAATACATTTAAAGAATTAGAAGAAATATTTGGATATGATGTTGATTATATTTCAGTAGATAATCAAGGAAGATTAAATTTAAATGAATTAGAAAATAAGATAAGAGATGATACAATATTAGTATCTACAATGTTGATTAATAATGAAGTGGGGATGATTAATCCTATTTCTAAGATTCATGAAATTATTCAAAAGAAAAATAAAAAAACATTCTTTCATGTAGATATGGTACAAGCTTTAGGAAAAATACCATTAGATTTATCATTTGTAGATCTAGCAAGTTTTTCGGCTCATAAGATCTATGGATTAAAGGGTAGTGGATTATTATATAAGAAAAATTCAGTTCAGATTGTTCCATTAATTAATGGTGGTCAACAAGAAAGTGGTTTAAGAGGTGGAACATCAAATGCATTAGTCAACATTGTTCTTGCAAAAACAATAAGACTTGCATTAGAACAATTAGATTATAATTATCAATATGTACTATCATTGAATCAATATTTAAGAAAAATATTAAATGAAATTCAAGATATTGTTATCAATAGCCCATCTGCTAATGTATCTCCATATATTCTCAATTTATCATGTATTGGATACAAACCAGAGGTTTTAGTTCATGATTTAGAAAGTCAAGGATGTTTTGTTTCTACAAAAAGTGCTTGTAGTTCTAAAAAGAATGATATTTCTAGAACATTAAAAGCTATGGGAATAGATGAAAAGATCGCAGGAAGTGCATTAAGAATAAGTTTTTCACATTTAACAACAAAAGAGGATATTGATGAGTTTATTGAAACATTGAAAATATCATTACAAAGAGTAAAGAAACAGAGGTAAGTTATGGAAAGTAGTCATATTTTAGTAAGGTTTGGAGAACTAACAACAAAAGGGAAAAATAGAAAATTATTTATAAAAAAGTTATGTGATAATACAAAAGAAATATTATCTTCATTTAATCATTTGAAGTATCAACTCACTTTTGATAGATTATATATTTTATTAAATGGTGAGGATCCAAAGGCTGTTAGTGAGAAGTTAAAAACAGTCTTTGGTATTCATTCTTTTTCGGTTTGTTATAAAGTAGAAAGTGATTTAGATAAAATCAAAGAAGTTGTTAATGAAGTTATAGAAAAGAATGAAGGACATACATTTAAGATTGATACAAAGAGAAATGATAAAGATTTTCCAATGAAATCATTAGAAATCAATAAAGCTATTGCTGGATATGTTTTTCATCATACAACAAAAGAATTAAAAGTTGATGTTCATCATCCAGAAATACTTGTAAAAGTAGAGTTAAGAAAAGATTGGACTTATATTATGGATAATGTTATTTATGGTGCTGGTGGATATCCTGTTGGAATAGGTGGAAAAGCATTATTAATGTTATCTGGAGGAATTGATTCACCTGTTGCTGGATATTTAACTTTAAAAAGAGGTGTGGATATAGAGTGTATTCATTATGCTTCTCCACCATATACAAATGATCTAGCAAAAGAAAAAGTTCTTGATTTAGTGAATGAACTTAGAAAATATACGCATGGTAAAATTGTTGTCCATATGGTTCCATTTACAAAACTTCAATTAGCTATTTATGAACATAGTGAAGAAAGTTATGCAATGACTGTAATGAGAAGAATGATGTATAGAATTGCTGAAGGTATTGCAAAAAAGAATCATTGTTTAGCAATCGTTAATGGTGAAAGTATTGGACAAGTTGCTTCACAAACTTTAGAAAGTATGGGAGTGATTAATGAAGTGATATCTATGCCTGTCATTAGACCAGTTGCTTGTATGGATAAATTAGAAATTATTAGAATTGCGGAAGAAATAAATACATATGATATTTCTATTAGACCTCATGAAGATTGTTGTACTATTTTTACACCTAAACAACCTGCTACAAAGCCCAAAAGTTATAAAGCAGAGTCTTTTGAGAAACTTTGGGATTATCAATCAATGGTACAAGAATGTATTGATAATACAAGTTTTATCGTGATAGATGATCAATATAAAAATAATGACGAAATTTTTTAAAAAAAATGAATAATATTAAAAAACCTCCACAAACTAAATGTGTCAGGAGGTGAAAGACATGGATTCAAATAACACTAGTTCAAAAAATAAATTAGTCGTACCTGGTGCTCAAAATGCAATTGATCAAATGAAGTACGAAATTGCTAATGAATTTGGAGTTAATCTTGGACCTGATGCAACTTCTCGTGCTAACGGATCTGTTGGTGGTGAAATCACTAAGAGATTAGTTCAAATGGGACAAAACCAAATCGCTGGTAAACAACAATACAAATAAGTATTTTAAATAAAAACCTTAGTTATACCTTAATTGGTCTAATTAAGGTTTTTTCATTTTATATGATATAAACAACGTTCTTTTTATATGTTTTTAGACATATGATTAATGAGGTGTTGAAATGAACGCAAAGAAAATTAGTCTATATACATGTGCTATTGTTATTATTGGTTTAATATGTGTTTATAGTGCTTCACATATATGGGCATTATATAAATTTAATGATTCTTATTATTTTATTAAAAGACAAAGCTTATTTGCAGTAGTAGGTATTATTGGTATGCTTATAGCAAGTAAAATAGATTATCATATTTATCAAAAACATAGTGTTAAAATATTATTATTATGTTATGTATTGTTAATACTGGTATTAATACCTGGATTAGGAGTTGTAAGAGGAGGAAGTCGTAGTTGGTTTAATTTAGGGGTATTTGCTTTACAACCAAGTGAAATCTTTAAAATTGGTATGATTATTTTTAGTGCTGACTATATTGAAAAACATTTTCATCAAATGCGTAAACTAAAATGTTCATTAAAATTATTTTTATTTGTAGGATTAGGTTTTTTACTTATTATGATGCAACCAGATTTTGGAAGTGGAGTGGTTATGGTTTGTAGTATTGTTGTGATGATTATTGCAACTCCTTTTCCATTCTTTTATTTTATTATATTAGCTATTTTAGGAATTATTGGTATTGTTTTAATGATTATTTCTGCACCATATCGAATGGAAAGAATATTATCTTTTTTGGATCCTTTTAAAGATCCTTTAGGAAGTGGATTCCAAGCGATTCAATCTTTATATGCAATAGGACCAGGAGGACTTTTAGGAGTGGGTTTTGATAAAAGTATTCAAAAACATTTTTATTTACCAGAGCCACAGACAGATTTTATTTTTGCGATTTTTGCAGAAGAATTTGGTTTTCTTGGAGCGAGTTTTTTGATATTATTATATTATCAGTTATTTAAGACTGTATTAAGAGCATGTAAAGAAACAAAAGATGTATTTGGATGTTTTATGATGTTAGGGATTATTTCTATGATTGCTATTCAATCATTGATTAATTTAGGGGTTGTTGTTGGTTTGTTTCCAGTAACTGGAGTTACACTTCCATTGATGTCATATGGTGGTACAAGTTTAACGATTACATTAATTAGTATAGGAATTATGATTAATATCTCGAAATATTAAATTTATATGCTATAATATACTAGCAAGGAGTGAAATTATGAAGATAATAGTAAGTGCTGGAGGTACAGGAGGACATTTATATCCTGCCTTGGCTTTAGTTGAATATATAGAAAAACAAGATAAAGATGCCAAATTTTTATTTGTAGGAACTACAGATCGAATTGAATCTAAGATTGTTCCTCAAAAGGGTTATGATTACGTAGGGTTACATGTTAAAGGATTAGTAGGTAATCCTCTTCAAAAAGCAAAGAATGCACTGATATTTGTAAATTCTTTAAGACAGTCTAAAAAGGTCTTAAAAAAATTTCAACCTGATATTGTGATTGGGTTTGGTGGTTATCCAAGTGCAAGTATTGTACTTGCGGCTGAGCGTATGGGTATTAAAACGATTATTCATGAACAAAATTCTATTATAGGATTAACAAATAAAATATTAATTAAAAAAGTTGATTCTATTGTTTGTTGTTATGAAAAGGCATTAAATGAATTTCCTAAGGAAAAAACTTATTTATTAGGGAATCCTAGAGCAAGTGTTATAGCCAATACTTCACTAAGAGATGTTCATGATATTTATGGCATTGATAAAAATAAAAAAGTATTAGTTATCGTAATGGGAAGTTTAGGATCTGCAACTGTTAATAATGTAATGAAAGAAGCATTAAAAAAGATTGACTTAAAAGATACTGAAATCTTATTTGCGACAGGAAATCAGGATTATAAGAGAATTCAATTTGAAATGAAAGATGTGTCTTCATCTGTTCATGTTTTACCATATATTGAAGATATGCCCAGTGTTTTAGCAACTTCTGATTTAATTGTAACAAGAGGTGGAGCAACAACTCTTGCTGAAATTACAGCTATTGGAGCAGCTTCAATCATTATTCCTAGTCCCTATGTTGTTGCTAATCATCAAGAATATAATGCTAGAGAATTAAGTGAAAAGCAAGCAGCACAATTACTTTTAGAAAAAGATCTGGATATTGATCGTTTTATCTCTGTTGTAAGTGATGTATTAAACAATCCAATTAAACTTGATGTTTTAAAAACAAATGCAAGATTACTTGGAAAACCTAATGCTTGTGAAGATATGTATCGATTAATATTAAAATTATTAGAAAGGAAATAGATGATGGATTTTAATAAAGTAATATATGATTTTGTTGATTTGGATGTTGGAACGATTTTAGAAAATGAACCTATGTATAAACATACAACATTTAAAGTAGGAGGTCCAGCTAGATTATTTGTAATGGTCAAAGATGTTGATTCATTAAAAAAAGCGATTCAATATGTTAAACAAAATCATATTAAATATATGATTGTTGGAAAAGGTTCGGATTTGTTATTTTCTGATAAGGAATATGAAGGTATTATTTTTTCATTAGAAAATATGAATAAGGTTTCTATTAATGGGATAGAAGTGAAAGCGCAAGCAGGTGTTAATTTAATTTCTTTATCTTATCAATGCGCTAAAACTGGATTATCTGGTTTTGAGTTTGCTGGAGGTATTCCTGGTAGTGTAGGTGGAGGTGTTTATATGAATGCTGGAGCCTATAAGTATTGTATTGCTGATATTTTTAAAAGTGCAACGATTTTAAATAGTGATAATGAGATAGAAGTTTTAAATAAAGAACAAATGGAATTTTCTTATCGTCATTCTATTTTACAAGATCATCCTGATTGGATTTTATTAGAAGCTGTTTTTGAAATGAATTCTAAAGATCCTAAGGAAATACTTGCTATTTTAGATAAGCGAAAAGAAAAGAGAATGTCTACTCAACCATGGAATTTCCCAAGTGCTGGAAGTGTTTTTAGAAATCCAGATGAAAAGGGAGCATGGAAGTATATTGATGAGTGTGGACTTAGGGGATATGAAATTGGTGGAGCACAAGTTTCATTAAAGCATTCTAATTTTATTGTTAACAATGGTTATGCAAGTGCTAAAGATATTTTGGATTTGATTTTATTGGTTGAAAAAACTGTTTTTAATAAATTTAAGATTGAATTAACGAAGGAAGTTATTTTAGTGAATTGGGAGTAGGTGATATCTTTGAAAGAAGACATATATGATGAGTATAGTGAAGATCAAGTTAGAAAATTGTATAAGAAAAGAAAGAAATTAAAGTTAAAAAGAAGATTTAAATTATTTGTTATTTTTGCTTTGTCATTTATTATTGGGGGTTATTTTATAAGTGATTTATCTAAGGTGAAATCTATTTCTATTGTCGGTAATACAAGTGTAGAATCTTCTACAATAGAAAAAGCTTCTTCTTTAAATAAAAAGACTACATATTTATTTATTAATAAGGGTGATGTAGAAGATAAAATTAAATCATTACCTTTGATTAAAAAAGCAAATGTTTATTATGATGTATTAGGTAATGTGACTATTGAAATTGAAGAGTCTAAACAAGTTGCTTATTGTGTTATTAATGGAAAAACTTATGTTTTAGATGAACTGGGAAGTGTTGTAGAAACAAAGGATAAAAATATCAAAGAAAAGCTAAAATCATTTCCTAAATTATCGAAGTTTAAGGATTTGAAATTCTTGAAGAAGTTCTCAAAAGAGTATCCACAAGTACCTGATGTGATTAAAGGGCAAACGAGTGATATTGTTTATTCTCCTAAAAAGGCTGATGAGACACGTATAAGATTTATTTTGGATAATGGTAAAGAACTTATTGTAAGACTTGAAAGCATGGTGGACGTTTTAAATAAGTTTTCTTTTGAAGCGAATATGAATATAAATAGTGATAAATGTACTTTTGATTTTAATGGTTCACGTGTTTATATGTCGAAGTGCAAAGATAGTAAATAGTTGTTGAAAAAATATGCAAAAAATGATATTCTATAATTGGTTATACAACTGACGGA
Organism: uncultured Erysipelotrichales bacterium; assembly: GCA_910579135.1. Lineage (GTDB taxonomy): Bacteria > Bacillota_I > Bacilli_A > Erysipelotrichales > Coprobacillaceae > MGBC113645. The sequence goes on from CAJTTM010000001.1 coordinate 25,468, forward strand.
AGTGGAAATGACCACATGGAGTATAATGTAAGAGAGTCGACCGTCTGGGCAAGTGTCTGGATGAGTGGGCTCTTTTTTGGTTTTTGAAAAAAATAGGTAGATATATATCGTATTTTATGGTATAAAAGAGTTGTAAAAAGTCAATAGACGCTTAATTGAATCGAAGGAGGAAAATGATGCTTAGTGATGTTGAAATTGCACAAGGTGCAAAGATGAAACCTATTAAAGAGATTGCTGGGAAATTAGGATTGGCTGAAGATGATTTAGAGCTATATGGAAAGTATAAAGCTAAAATCTCATTAGAAGCTATTTCTAAATTAAAAAAAGAAGAGAATGGAAAATTAGTTTTAGTGACTGCTATTAATCCAACTCCAGCAGGAGAGGGTAAGACAACAACAATGATTGGGCTTTCTCAAGCTTTAAATAAACTTGGGAAAAAATCTGTTGTTGCAATGAGAGAACCAAGTTTAGGTCCTTGTTTTGGTATTAAAGGTGGTGCAGCTGGAGGAGGGTATGCTCAAGTTGTTCCAATGGAAGATATCAATTTACATTTTACTGGAGATATTCATGCAATTACAACTGCAAACAATTTGATTGCAGCGATGCTTGATAATTCTATACATCAAGGAAATCCGTTGAATATTGATACAAGACAAATTGTATGGAAAAGAGTTGTTGATTTAAATGATCGTGCTTTAAGACATACTGTATGTGGGCTTGGTGGAAAAGTAAATGGTGTTCCAAGAGAAGATGGTTTTGATATTACTGTTGCAAGTGAGGTTATGGCTATTTTATGTCTTGCTACTTCTTTAGAAGATTTAAAGAAAAGAGCTGGAAGGATGATTGTGGCTTATAATTATGATGGTGAACCAGTGACTGTTGATGATATTGAAGCAACTGGTGCTGTCACATTATTATTAAAAGATGCAATTAAACCTAATTTAGTTCAAACATTAGATCACACTCCTGTTTTTGTTCATGGTGGACCATTCGCTAATATTGCTCATGGATGTAATAGTGTTATGGCTACTAATTTAGCAATGAAATTAGGAGATTATGCAATTACTGAAGCTGGATTTGGAGCTGATTTAGGAGCAGAAAAATTCTTGGATATTAAGTGTCGTCAAGCTAGATTAAAACCTGATGCTGTTGTTATTGTTGCCACTGTTCGTGCATTAAAGATGCATGGTGGTGTTGCTAAAAAAGATTTGGCTGAAGAAAATCTAGAGGCTTTAAGAAAAGGAATTGGAAACTTAGAAAAACATATTGAAAATATACAAAAATATAATTTACCAAGCGTTGTTGCAATTAATGCTTTCCCTACAGATACAGAAGATGAATTACAGTTATTAAATGAAATATGTAAGGAAAAAGGTGTTGATGTTGCTATTAGTAAAGTATGGGCTCAAGGTGCTGATGGTGGTATTGAATTAGCAGAAAAATTATTAGAAGTATTAGAAACTAAGACTGCTCATTATCATCCATTATACGAATTGAATTTACCAATTGAAGAAAAGATTAAAACAATTGCAAAAGAAATTTATGGTGCTGATGATGTTGTCTTTACTAAGAAAGCTAAAAACAAAATGAAAAAGTATGAAGCCCAAGGTTTAGGTGAATTACCAATTTGTATAGCAAAAACTCAATATTCACTGTCAGATGATCCAACTTTATTAGGTAGACCAACTGGTTTTGAAGTGACTATTAATGATATTATTCCATCTAGTGGAGCAGGTTTCTTGGTTGCTATTAGTGGTGATATCATGCGTATGCCAGGACTTCCTAAAAAACCAGCTGCCATTAATATGGATATTGATGAAAGTGGTAAAATTGTAGGATTATTCTAAAAGAGACGTTTGTCTCTTTTGGTGTTTAAAAAAGGAGAGTCAAAATGAAAGTTGCTGTTATTATGGGTTCTACAAGTGATTTATCTAAAGTAGAATCAGCTATTGGAATTTTAAAAGATTATGGTGTTGAAGTGAGTGTGAGATGTTTATCAGCTCATCGTGCACATGAGGGACTAAGTTCTTTTATTAAAGAAACTGAAACTGATGGTACTGAAGTGATTATTGCTGCTGCTGGTATGGCTGCTGCATTGCCAGGAGTTATTGCTTCTCAAACAATCTTACCTGTTATAGGTGTACCTATTAGTGGTTCTAATTTAGAAGGTATGGATGCTTTGTTATCGATTGTTCAAATGCCTTCTGGAATACCTGTTGCGACTGTTGCTATTAATGGAAGTAAGAATGCTGCTTATTTAGCACTTCAAATTATGGCAATATCTCATCAGGAAATTAAAGATAAACTATTAGCTTATCGTAAAGAAATGGAAGAAAGTGCAATGAAGGCTAATGAAGAAGTCATTGCAAAATATAAATAAGGAGTATAGATATGGATTATAAAAAAGCTGGTGTAGATATTGAAGCTGGATATAAATCAGTTGAATTGATGAAAAAGCATGTTAAAGAAACAATGAGACCTGAAGTATTAGGTGGTCTTGGAGGATTTGCTGGAGCATTTGATTTAAGTGCTATTAAAAATATGGATGAGCCTGTGCTTTTATCTGGAACTGATGGTTGTGGAACAAAAGTCAAACTTGCTTTTGTGATGGACAAACATGACACAATTGGAATTGATGCAGTTGCAATGTGTGTTAATGATATTGCATGTTCTGGAGGAGAACCACTTTTCTTCTTAGATTATATTGCATGTGGGAAGAATTATCCTGAAAAAATTGCAACAATTGTGAGTGGTGTTGCTGAAGGATGTAAACAATCAGAATGTGCTTTAGTTGGTGGAGAAACAGCTGAGCATCCAGGACTTATGCCTGTAGATGATTATGATCTTGCTGGATTTGCAGTAGGGGTTGTTGATAAAAAAGACATTATTAATGGTGAAGATATTAAACCTGGTGATGTTTTGGTAGGAATTGCTTCAAGTGGTGTTCATAGTAATGGATTCTCTCTTGTGAGAAAAGTATTTGAAATAACAAAAGAGTCATTAGATACATATTATGATGAATTAGGTAAAACATTGGGAGAAGCTTTAATTGAACCTACAAGAATCTATGTCAAAGCATTGAAAAATGTAAAAAATGCTGGTGTAAAAGTTAAAGGATGCAGTCATATTACTGGTGGTGGATTCTTTGAAAATGTACCAAGAATGTTACCTGATGGAGTGAAAGCCATTATTCAAAAAGAGAGTTATAAAGTTCCTGCAATCTTTGATTTAATTGCGAAAAATGGAAATATTGCTGAAGATATGATGTACAATACATTTAATATGGGATTAGGTATGGTTATTGCTTTAGATCCTCAAGATGTTGATAAAGCTATGGCAGCAATTCAAGATGCTGGAGATACTTGTTATGTTGTAGGAAATATCGAAGCAGGAGATAAGGGAGTAGAATTATGCTAAAAGTTGCTGTTTTTGTATCTGGAGGAGGAACTGATTTACAATCTATTATTGATGCATGTCAAAATCATGAAATTAATGCAGAGATTAAGTTAGTTGTTTCTTCAAGAAAAAAAGCATATGGCTTAGAGCGTGCTAGAAAAGCTGGCATTAAAGCTGAATATATAAGAGATGATGAATTATTAATTCAACGCTTACAAGAAGAAGAGATTGAATTAATTGTTTTGGCGGGATATTTAGCAATTGTGAGTGATCGATTGATTGAGTTATACCAAAATAGGATTATCAATATTCACCCTTCTTTAATTCCATCTTTTTGTGGTCCTGGTTTTTATGGATTACATGTGCATGAAGCTGCATTGAAAAGAGGAGTTAAGGTGAGTGGAGCAACTGTTCATTTTGTTTCTCCAGTTGTTGATGGAGGGCCTATTATTTTACAAGAGGCTGTTGATATTTCTGATTTAAAGACTGCAGAAGATATACAAGCACGAATTTTAGAAATAGAACATCGTATTTTACCTAAAGCGGTTGGTTTGTTTGCTGATAAAAAAATAAAAATTGAAAACGAAAGGGTTGAAATAATATGAGAAGAGCATTAGTTTCTGTGACAAATAAAGATGGTGTTGTTGATTTTTGTAATGGTTTAGTGAAATTAGGTTTTGAAATTGTTTCTACTGGTGGAACATTAAATAAATTAAAAGAAGCTGGTATTAATGCTATTGCTATTGATGATGTGACTGGTTTTCCAGAAATTTTAGATGGGAGAGTTAAAACTTTACATCCAAAAGTTCATGGTGGTTTATTATATAGAAGAGATGTTGAAGAACATGTCAAAACTGTTGAAGAAATGGGTATTCAACCTATTGATTTGGTTTGTGTTAATCTTTATGAATTTGAAAAAGCATTAAAAGCAGGTAAACCAATGGCAGATATGATCGAAAATATTGATATTGGTGGACCTTCAATGATTAGAAGTGCTGCTAAAAACTTTAAAGATGTCTTAATTGTTACTGATCCAAGTGATTATAATAGTGTATTAGAAGCTATTAAAAATCATACAGATGACTATGATTTTAGATTAAATCTTGCATATAAAGCATTTAGTACAACAGGAGCATATGATGCTATGATTTCTCGTTATTTTGCAGATGTTGTAGGAGATAATTTCCCAGATACTTTAAATATTTCTTTAAAGAAAGTAGAACATTTACGTTATGGAGAAAACTCTCAACAAGCTGCTAATAAGTATGAAGATGCTTATGTTCAACAATCATTATTAGATTATGAACAATTGCATGGAAAAGAAATTTCATTTAATAATGTGAATGATTTATATGGAGCTGTTGCAGTCGTTAGAGAATTTAAAGATCAAATTGTGACTGCTGCTATTAAACACTCTACACCTTGTGGAGTGGCTATTGGAAGCACTGGTTATGAATCATATATGAAAGCTTATGAAGCTGATCCTCAATCTATTTTTGGAGGAATTGTTGCTGTTAATTACAAAGTAGATAAAGCAACTGCTGAAGAAATGCACAAGATTTTCTTAGAAATTGTTGCTGCCCCTGACTTTGATGAAGATGCTTTAGAGGTTTTAAAGAAAAAGAAAAATTTACGTATCTTAAAATTAAAGAATTTAGATGCAAGAGATGCAAAATATGATATTAAGTATCTTGAAGGAAAAGTTTTAGTTCAAGAATTAAATACAAAAATGATTGATGAAATGAAAGTTGTTACAAATGCTCAACCTACCCAAGCTCAATTAGATGATATGGAATTTGGTATGAAAGTTGTGAAATATGTTAAATCAAATGCTATTTGTATTGTTAAAAATGGTGTCACTTTAGCTATTGGTGGTGGACAAACATCACGTGTATGGGCATTAGAAAATGCTATTCATAACAATCCTGATAAAGATTTCAAAGATGCTGTTTTAGCTTCAGATGCATTCTTCCCATTTAATGATTGTGCACAAGTTGCTATTGATGCAGGAATTACAGCTATTGTGCAACCAGGTGGAAGTGTTAGAGATCAGGATTCAATAGATTTATGTAATGAACATGATGTACCTATGGTCTTTAGTGGGTATAGACATTTTAGACATTAGGAGGATAAAAGTGAAAGTACTAGTAATTGGTAGTGGTGGTCGTGAACATGCGATTGCTTATGCATTAAATAAAAGTTCTAAAGTTGATGAAATTCATGCTATTCCTGGAAATCCTGGAATAGCTGAATTTGGAACATGTCATTTAGGTAGTGTTGAAGATTTAGATGGTATTTTACGTTTTGTGGAAGAAAATCATATTGATTTTACTGTTATTGGTCCAGAAGTTCCTTTATGTATGGGATTAGCTGATTTATTAGAAGAACATGGACATAAAGTTTTTGGTCCTAGAAAGTTTGCTGCAACCTTAGAAGGAAGTAAAGCATTTTCTAAGGATTTTATGGCTAGACATCATATTCCTACAGCAGCTTATAAAGAAGTCAATTCATATCAAGAAGCTATTGATGCTTTAAAAGGTTTTGATTATCCAGTTGTTGTAAAAGCTGATGGATTAGCAGCTGGAAAAGGTGTTGTGATTTGTGAAGATGAACAAATGGCTAAAGATACTCTTAAGGAAATGATGATAGAAGGTAGCCTTGATGGTGCTGGAAGTAAAGTTGTATTAGAAGAGTTTTTAACTGGTTTTGAATGTTCATTGCTTTGCTTTACTGATGGAAAAACAATTGTTCCAATGGTTAGTGCAAAGGATCATAAACAGGTTTATGATGGAAATAAAGGTCCTAATACTGGTGGTATGGGAACTGTTTCACCAAATCCATTTATGCCTAGTGGTATGGATGAAGTGATGAAAAAGGATATTCTTGATCCATTTATAGCTGGTTTGAAAGCTGATGGTATGGATTATAGGGGTGTTGTTTTCATTGGTTTAATGATTGAAAATAATAAAGCAAAAGTTCTTGAGTTTAATGTGCGTTTTGGAGATCCTGAAATACAATCTATCTTACTTCGTTTAGATAGTGATTTATTTGATATTATGTATGCTGTATCTACAAGTACATTAGATCAAGTGGAAGTGAAATGGAAAGATGAACATGTTGCATGTTTGGTTCTTGCAAGTGGAGGATATCCTGGAAGTTATGAAAAGGGTAAAGTCATTACAGGCTTAAAAGATGTTGATGAAGATATTGTTATTTTCCATGCTGGAACTGCATTCAAGGATGATCAAGTTGTCACAAGTGGGGGTCGTGTATTAAATATATGCGCATTAGGTTCTTCATTAGAAGAAACAAGAGAAAAGGTTTATAAGGCTGCTGATGTGATTGATTTTGATGGTAAATATTATCGAAAAGACATTGGTTTAATGTAAGAGGTGAAAAGATGAGTCGAGTTTATCGTATATATGTAGAAAAAAGAAAAGATTATGCTGTTGAGGCTGATGAAATCTTAAGTAATTTAAAAACACAATTAAAAATGGATGCATTAGAAGCTTTAAGTGTTGTGAATCGTTATGATGTTCAAGGTGTATCTGAAGACGTATTGAATCAAGGTATTCCAACAATTTTAAGTGAACCTATGGTGGATGATATTTATAAAGAAGATTATCCTGTAAATGATGAGAAAGTGTTTGCGATTGAATTTTTACCTGGTCAATATGATCAAAGAGCAGATGCTTGTGAACAATGTTTTCAATTATTAACTGGTGAAAAGAATGTTAAAGTGAAATGTGCAAAATTAATTGTTTTAAAAGGTCAATTAAATGACGAAGATGTGAAACGTGTGCAAAATTATTTAATTAATCCAGTAGATCAAAGATTAGCATCTTTAGAAAAAGTTGATGATTTAGCAGATGCTGATGTCCATATTAATCCTGTACCAGTTATTGAAGGATTTATTGATTTTAGTGATAATGAATTAAAGCAATACATCAATGATAATGGTATGGCAATGAATTATGATGATTTAAAAGTCACACAAGATTATTTTAAAAATGAAGAAAAAAGAGATCCTACTGAAACAGAATTAAAAGTTTTAGATACATATTGGTCTGATCATTGTCGTCATACAACATTTGCGACAATTATTACAGATTTAGATATTGAAAGTGGAGCTTTTAAAGAAATATTAGAAAAAGATATTGAAGATTATAAAACATCAAGACATCTTGTTTATGGTATTGATACAAAAAGACCATTAACATTAATGGATTTAGCAACTATTTCCATGAAAGAATTAAGAAAGACTGGATATTTAGATGATTTAGAAGTTTCTGAGGAAATCAATGCTTGTTCAGTTGAATTAAAAATACATACAACAGATGGTGATGAAGATTGGTTATTGATGTTTAAAAATGAAACACATAACCATCCAACAGAAATTGAACCATTTGGTGGTGCTGCAACATGTTTGGGTGGAGCTATTCGTGATCCATTGTCTGGTAGAGCATATGTTTATCAATCAATGCGTATTACTGGGGCAGGAGATCCTAGAAAATCATTAGATGAAACTTTAAAAGGAAAGCTTCCTCAACGTAAGATTTGTCAAGAAGCTGCACATGGCTTTTCAAGTTACGGAAATCAAATTGGTTTAACAACTGGTTATGTCCATGAAGTTTATGATGATGGATATATTGCAAAACGTATGGAGGTAGGAGCTGTTGTGGCTGCTGCACCAAAAGAACAAGTCAACCGTTTAGAACCATTAAAAGATCATATTGTTTTATTAATTGGTGGAAGAACAGGTAGAGATGGTATTGGTGGAGCAACTGGTTCATCTAAGTCTCATGAATTAAAAACAACAACAACTGCTGGTGCTGAAGTTCAAAAAGGGAATCCAGTAGAAGAAAGAAAAATTCAAAGATTGTTTAGAAATAAAGCTGTATCTGAAAAGATTGTTCGTTGTAATGACTTTGGAGCAGGTGGAGTCTGTGTCGCTGTTGGTGAATTAGCTCCTGGATTAAATATTAATTTAGATGCTGTTTTAAAGAAATATGAAGGTTTAACTGGAACAGAATTAGCTATTTCTGAATCACAAGAACGTATGGCTATTGTCATTGATGAAAAAGATGAAACTTTTATTAAACAAGCTTGTATTGATGAAAACTTAGAAGTTGTAAGGGTTGCAACTGTAACTGATAATAATCGTTTAACTATGCATTATTTAGGTCAAACTGTTGTAGATATTGATAGAGCATTTTTAGATAAAAATGGTGCTTCTCGTTATCAAGATATCAAAGTGAAGTTACCTGATTTTACTTCTACACCATTTGATGAAGTTCAACAAAGTTCATTTGTTGAAACTTCAAAAGAAGTTTTAAGTCGTTTATCTGTTTGTGGACAAAAAGGATTGGTTGAGAGATTTGATTCTTCTATTGGAAATGGAACTGTTTTATCACCATTTGGTGGGAAAACATTAAGAACAGAAACAGAAGGTATGGCTGCTTTAATTCCTGTTTTAGGAAAAGAAACAACAACTTGTTCATTAATGAGTTATGGTTATAGTCCACTTATTTCTAAATGGTCTCCATATCATGGAGCAATGTATGCTATTGTTGAATCAGTAGCTAAGATTGTTGCTATGGGTGGAAATTATCATACAATTCGTTTCTCATTCCAAGAATATTTTGAAAAATTATTAGATGTTCCTAGTAAATGGGGAAAACCATTTGCTGCATTACTTGGAGCTTATAGAGTTCAATCTGAGTTAAAGTTACCATCAATTGGTGGTAAAGATTCTATGTCTGGATCATTTGAAGATTTAGATGTCCCTCCAACATTAGTTTCATTTGCGATTACTGGAGCTGAAGTTAATGATGTTGTGACACCAGAATTAAAAGCTAAAGATCATACATTAGTTGAAGTGATGTTACCTAAAGATCAATTCCATATTTATAATTTTGATACATTAAAGAAACAATATGATGCTATTATGGAATTAATGAAAAATAATAAAGTTTATAGTGCTTATACTATTAAAGATGGTGGAGTTATTGAAGCTGTTTATAAGATGGCATTTGGAAATGCCATTGGTATTGAGTTAAATAATGATTTAACTCTTGAATCAATGATAGAAAAGAATTATGGAAATATCATTTTAGAAGTAGAAAATGATGATGTTGTAACATTAGAGAATACAAGAGTCATTGGTCATACTAATGATACAAATCGTATTTCTTATCATAATGAATCATTGTCATTAGATGAAGCTTATGATGTTTATGAATCAGTTTTAGAAGATGTTTATCCTACAAAAGAAAAAGCACCTACTACTGATATGATTGTTAAAGATTGTCATGAAAGACCAACTTTGTATGCATCAAAAGTTTATGATGAAGTGAAAGTTGTTATTCCTGTATTCCCAGGAACGAACTGTGAATATGATTCAAAGAGAGCTTTTGAGAAAGCTGGAGCAACAGTAGAACTTATATTAATTAGAAATAAAACTGAAGAAGATATTAAGAAATCTGTTGATGAGTTAGAAAAGGCAATTAGAAAAGCTCAAATTGTGATGTTACCTGGTGGATTTAGTGCAGGTGATGAACCAGAAGGTTCTGGTAAATTTATAGCAACAGTTTTAAGAAATCCTAAGCTAAAAGATGCTATTAGTGATTTATTAGATAATCGTGAAGGGTTGATGATTGGTATTTGTAATGGATTCCAAGCATTAGTGAAATTAGGATTATTACCATATGGAAAGATCAAAGATATGGATAAAGATGATCCAACTTTAACTTTCAATACAATTGGACGCCATTTATCACAGATGGTAGAAACAAGAATTGCTTCTGTTAAATCTCCATGGTTAGCTAATGTTCAAGTTGGTGATATTCATACAATTCCAATTAGTCATGGTGAAGGAAGATTTGTTGCACCAAAAGAGGTTATTGAAAAGTTATTTGAAAATGGACAAGTCTTTACACAATATGTTGATGCTCAAGGTCAACCAACTATGGAATCTCCATATAATCCAAATGGGTCTATGATGGCTATAGAAGGTATTGTTTCTTTAGATGGTAGAGTTATTGGAAAAATGGGACATAGTGAACGTCAAGGTCAAAATAGAAATAAGAACATCTATGGAGAGATGGATCAGTTATTATTTGAAGCTGGCGTAAAATATTTTAAAGGTGGAAAATAGAATGGAAAATCAAGAGTTTGAAAGTTTAACACTTTGTCCATTAGATGGACGTTATTCTGGTATTAAAGATGCATTGGGAGAATATTTTTCTGAATATGCATTAGTTAAATATAGAGTTTTTGTTGAAATTCAATGGTTGAAATTTCTAATTGAAAATATTGATAGTGATATTTTAGCAAAATTTAATAAAGATGATATGAATAAAATTGAATCTATTTCTAAAGATTTTAATTATGATTCATTTAAAGCTATTAAAGATATTGAAACAACAACACGTCATGATGTCAAAGCAGTAGAATATTTTATTGGAAATACTCTTAAAACAATGGGATATGACTACTTAATTAGCTTTGTCCATATTGGATGTACTTCAGAAGATATTAACAATACATCTTATGCATGTATGCTTAAATATGGACTTCAAGATGTATGGGTGCCTAAAGCTAAAGAATTTGCTGATATTATCAACAAATGGGCGCTAAAACATAAAGATGATGTAATGTTAGCTCATACTCATGGGCAACCTGCAACTCCAACAACAATTGGTAAAGAATTTAAAGTTTATGCATATCGTTTTATGTCAAGTATTGAAAATGTTGAAAATGTTCAAATTAAAGCTAAGTTTAATGGAGCAACTGGAAACTACAGTGCTATTTTAACTGCTTTTCCTAATGTGGATTGGCAAGTTATGGCTAAAAAGTTTGTAGAAGAATATCTAGGACTAACTTTTAATCCATTAACAACACAAATAGAAAGTCATGATTATACTTGTCATATTTTAGACGGAATTCGTCATTTCAATAATGTATTGGTTGATTTTGATGTGGATATGTGGCTATATATTTCTATGGAATACTTTAAACAAATTCCTGTTAAAGGTGAAGTTGGAAGTAGTACAATGCCTCATAAAGTGAATCCAATTCGTTTTGAAAATAGTGAAGCTAATGTTGATATGTCTAATCATATTTGTGTGGCATTATCTAATAAACTCCCTAAATCACGTATGCAAAGAGATTTATCAGATTCTTCTTCACAAAGAAATTTAGGACTTGCATTTGGATATTCATTACAAGCTATTAATGAAACTATGAATGGCTTGGCAAAATGTGTTGTAAATAAAGATAAATTAGCAGCAGATTTAAATGAAAAATGGGAAGTTCTTGCAGAACCAATTCAAACAATGTTAAGAAAATATGGTGTACCAGATGCTTATGATACATTAAAAGCTCTAACAAGAGGAAAGAATATATCTAAAGAAGATATTTTAGAATTTGCAGAGAGTTTAGAAATGTTATCTGATGAAGATCGTGCAACATTAGTCAATATGACTCCAGCATCTTATATTGGTTTAGCAGATAAACTAGCAGATTTAAAATTAAAATAATTAAATAAAAGGTGATTTACTAACAAGTAAATCATCTTTTTTTATACATTTTTAGTTCTTTTTCAATTTTTTGGTGTTAAAAATGACATTAAACGTGCTAAAAATGAACGATAACGAAATATGGCTTTTTATATGTCGAAAAAATGATATAATTGAAACTATCCATGTAAAAGATTTAATAACAACTATTATTTTGTTTTAAGGTTATTGATGTACATGAATATATTTCATGGGATTTAAAGATAGATGAAGAGAGGGGAAAATGATGATATGAAATTATTTTATTATTTTATAGATTCATTATTTAGTCTTGCCTATATTTTATCATTAGATTATTTCTATTATACTATCTTTAAAAAATCAAATATGAAACAAAATCATTTCTTTCTGCCCACTCTTATTTTTCAAGTTCTTATATGTTTAATTTTTCCATATATAAAAGAAAAGAGTGTAATCATATCAAGTATCATGTTTTATATAGGTTTCTATCTTGGATTGGTTTGTTATTATGCTACGATGGAAAATAAGATTATCTATTACATTTCATCAATCGCAATTGGTAGTTGTAGTGATATTATTGGAACATCTCTGACATTAATAATCCTGAATGTAATTCATAAAAATCAAATTACTTTTTTAGATTATCTTATGAGTCAACCTATGTACTTTGCTATGAATATTATGATTGTTTCAATGATTGCTATTTGTGTTGTAAAGTATATTTGTTATATGATCAAAATGATTCCATTAAACCAATTAAATAGGTTTTTTTCGATTTGTTTGTTGCCATTAACTTTACTTTTAGCAACAACAAATACACTTTATTCAGCGTTTTTTACAGGGAATAATTTTATATCTGCAACTATAATATTTTTTATTGCTATGATTATTGCATTAACTATTATCTGTATAGGTGTTGATAAATATTATAAAGTACAGACAGATAATAAAAAGATAAAAGAAAATAAAAGTGTTTTAAAAATGCAAATAGAAGAAATGAAGAGTATTGATTTATATTATCAAGAGATAAGAAGAAAAACTCATGATTTTCAAAATCATTGTATTGTTACTTTAACAATTTTTAATGAAGGAAAGGATGATGTTAAAGACTATATTCAATCAATGATAGAGAGTTATCAAGGAGGTCAAGAATCGTGAAATACTTATTGATGTTATGTATTTTTTTGATGCAGTCAGCATTTTGGCTTGTTGTTTATTTAAGGTTATATTTTCCTTCTATTGATAATAAAGCAGTTATTTTTATATTATATGGTTCTTATATTATATTTGTGATTATTTATTTCTTTATATTTTATAGATTAATTAAATACAATCAATTAAAAGAAGAGGTTTCATTATTAGAAAAATTAAAACATATAAAACAACAACAAAAAGAAAATATAGAAATAGCAATTGAAGCAGATAAAAAGAAACAAGAACAAATCGTTAAACATTTACATTTAGTAATTAATGAATTAGATTATGATAATTACGATCAAGCTAAGGAGTTATTTTATAGTATATATGATGATTTTAAAGCAAATAAGTTAAAGACATATTGTGATAATGCTTATGTCAATGCAGTTTTAGTTAATAAAAAGATTCTTATGGATGAAAATCAAATTAGAACTACTTTTGATATATTATTACCACAAAATATAGATTTAGATGTTTTAGTTCTTCCTACCATTTTATTTAATATTTTAGACAATGCAATTCAAGCATGTCAAATATGTAAAGATAGATTTATTAACTTATCAGTTCATTTCACAGATACATATATTTCTATCTATATGAAAAATAGTAATTCTCAAAAGATAAAAGATGAGATCAAAGGAGTTCATGGATATGGAATGAAGATTGTTGAAGATTTAATCAATGAAAATGGTGGGACTTGTGAGTGGAAGAATAATGGAGAGACTTTTGAATCAATGATGATGTTGAGATATAGAAAGGTAGGATTTAAAGATGGTTACAATAGCAATTGTTGAAGACAATATATATTGTTTAAATATGATAAGTCAGCAATTAAGAGAATCAATGGAAGAAGAGTATGTGCTTAATACTTATACAAATACAGAAGATTATCTTAATGTATTATTAAATGAAAGAATAGAGTTTGATGTTGTTATTTTAGATATTGAACTTGATAATAAATCAGGTATAGATTTAGCAATTCAAACAAATATTACTTCACCTTTAACTCAAATTATTTTTGTTACTGCTTATATTAATTATGCAAGTGATGTTTATGAAAGTAAGCATGTTTATTTTATGTGCAAGGAAAGAATTGATCAATATCTTCCAATAGCGTTAGAAAGAGCTTTAACTAATGTTCATAATTTTGAATCACAAATGATATATCTTTCTTGGAATAAGCAAACTTTTAAAGTATCTCAAAGAGATATTATATATGCTGAAAGAGATTATCGAATTACTTATGTTTATACTAAAAATGAAGTTTATAGAACTTCAAAAAAAATTAATGAGTTAATCAATGATTTAAATAGTTGTTTTTGTATGTGCCATAAGAGTATTGTTGTTAATTTAAATTATGTTAAAGATATTCAAAGAAATACAGTTATTTTAAAAACAGATAAGACATTACCAATTAGTAGAAGTCAAAAAGATGATTTCAAGAAGAATTTTAATCATTTTTTGATTAATAAAAATGTTGAGGATTAATAAGATATTATGAATTTATTGTATTATTTTTTCATTTTTATATTAATATTTATATTGTTATTAGATTGCTTTTATAGATATTATCATTATTTTTATAGGAATGAAAAAATACACTAAAGAAAAACAAGAAAATATGAAAATTACAGAATATAAGCATATAGTAAAAATGCAAGTAGAAAGTATGAAAGAGATTGATTTTTATTATCAAAATATCAGGAAAAAGAATCATGATTTTTTAAATCATTGTATAACAACTACAAGGATATTCAATGATCAAAAAGAAGAAGTCAAGGATTATATTCAATCTATTATAAAATATTATCAATAGATAGAAATGACTCTATCTTTTTGTATGAAATATTATTTCATAATTAGTGATATTTTTTGCTTTTTATGAAATATAATTAGAAAAAGGAGTTATATTATTTACATATCTAGTTTTTTGAATTAAAATAAAAGTAGTTAATTAAGGAGGAAGTATATAATGGAAAGAAAATTACCAGAAGGTTTTTATTGGGGTGGTTCAGTATCATCATTCCAAACAGAAGGGCATAGAAATGAAGGAGGAAAAGGGCTTTGTGTATATGATGTTAGACCTATGAATCCAGAATTTTCTGATTGGAACGATGCTATTGATGAGTATACTCGTTATGATGAAGATATCGCATTAATGAAAGAAATGGGGTTTAATTTTTATCGTTTTAGTATTTGTTGGTCTCGTATTATTCCTGATGGAACTTTAGATGAACCAGTAAATGAAGAAGGAGTTAAATTTTATAGTGATTTAATTGATAAACTATTAGCTGCTGGTATTGAACCAATGATTACATTAGTTCATTTTGATATGCCATATCATTTAGTTAAAAACTATAATGGGTTTGCATCTCGTTATGTTGTTGATTGTTTTGAAAGATACGCTCAAGTTTGTATTGAAAGATTTGGTGACAGAGTTAAACATTGGATGAGTTTTAATGAACAAAACTTACATAGCCAAATGTTAAGAGTATCTAATGCAGAAGAAATTCCAGAAGGTGTTTCAATGCCTAAACATTTATATCAAGTCACTCATAATGTTATGATGGCACATTGTAAAGCAGTACGTGCTTTAAGAAAAATGCAACCAGATGCTAAATTCTGTGGAATGGGTGCAGTAACTAATATTTATGCATATGAAAATAGTCCAGAAAATAATTTATTCGCAACACAAGCTTATCAATTATTAAATACATATTTAGTTGATACTTTTGCTCAAGGTAAATATCCTAAATATTGGGAAGCTTATTTAGAAAATAGAGGATGGACACCTGAATTTGAAGAAGGTGACGAAGAGTTATTAAAATATACAGTTGATTATATTGCTTTCTCTTATTATCGTTCAAATACTGTTAAAACTGGTAAATTTGATTATGAAAGACCTGCATGTGAATGCGTAAGTGAACAACAAATTCAAAATCCACATTGTTGGGCAAATGAATGGGGATGGGAAGTTGATCCAAACGGTTTTAGATGGACATTAAATGATTTATGTCATAGAACTGGTCTTCCAGTATTCGTATTAGAAAATGGTATTGGATGGAGAGAAGATAGAACTCAAGAAGAAATTGATCAAATGCTTGCAGAAGGTAAAACTATCGAAGATGATTATAGAATTGATTATCATAGAGATCATATCAAAGCTATGAAAGATGCTATGATTGAAGATGGTGTAGATTGTTTAGGGTATATTACATGGGGACCAATTGATATTCTTGCTTCTATGTGTAATATGGATAAACGTTATGGATTCGTTTATGTTAATAGAACAAATAAAGATTTAAGAGATATGAAACGTATTCCTAAAAAATCATTTGCTTGGGTGAAAAAAGCATTTGAATCTAATGGTGAAGATTTAGATTAATTAAGAAAGACATCTCAGTAGAGATGTTTTTTTTATGAAGAAATGATATAATGAGATAAATAAATCTTAGGAGATTAATAATGAAATATATACCAATTCAATGTAAAAGTGTTATTAGAAAAGTTAAAGGACGTTTTCCTTATCATTATGATGTTAATATTTATCGTGGTTGTGAGCATGGTTGTCTTTATTGTTTTGCAATCTATTCACATGATTATTTAGATGATCAACAGTTTTATGAACATGTTTATTATAAAGAAAATCTTATTGAAATATTAGATAAAGAATTATCTTCTAAGAAATGGAAACATGATATTATTAATTTTGGGAGTGTATGTGATAGTTATCAGCCATGTGAAAAAGATTTAAAACTTATGAGAGAAGTATGGAAACTCATGATTAAACATCAAAATCCAGTTATTCTTTCTACAAAATCTAAATTAATTTTACGGGATTTAGATTTGATTAAAGAATTATCTAAGAATGTATCAGTAAAAATTGCATCTACTATTACTTGTGGTGATGAAACAATACAAAAAATAATTGAACCAAATGCAACAAATAGTGTCGAAAGAATGAAAACTTTGCAGCTTATTAAACAAAATACAAATGCTCATGTATCAATACTTCTCATGCCTATTATTCCTTATATTAATGATTCATATGAAAATTTAGAAGCTATTTATAAATTAGCTAGTGAGATTGGTATTGATCAAATTGATGTTGGAGTTTTATATTTAAGAGGAAAAACAAAACCATATTTTTTAAATCATATCAAAGATATCGATAGTCAAGTTTATTATAAAATTAAAGATTTATATAAAACAGGTAGTTGTGATAAGGAATACAAAAAAAGAATTTATCAAAAAATAAATAGATTAAAGAAAATTTATAAGTTATAATAGTAATGCTTTGATAAAAACACTATCTGGTTGGTAGTCCAGATGAGCATATGCTTTAGTAACCTTCCTCCTAGGTCGTCCATTCAAAGTTAAATGATTTTAAGGAGGGTATTTTATGAGAGTAGAATTAAAAGTGTTATTTGATGAAGTTTATTGAATAGGTGTTGTTGAAGTTGTTGATGACAATCTTTTAAAGGTGAAGAAGATTATCTTTAAGAAAGAACCTAGTAATGAAATGATTTATCAATATGTTCTTCATCATCAATTATTAGACAATCTCTCTCATGGTCTAAAAAGTGAATATAAGGATAAGAAAATCAATCCTAAGAGACTTCAAAGAATGATTCATAGACAAGTTAAAGATGTAAAAATCACAAAAAAGTCATATGAAGCAATGAAACAACTTCAAGAAGAAAATAAGGATAAAAGAAAATCTTTAAAAAGAAAAAAAGTTAAAGAAAAACAAGAATATCTTTATTCACTTAAAAGATCAAAAAAGAAGGAGAAGCATAAGGGCAGATAATTCTGTCCTTTTCTCTTTGATTTATATTGTTTTTATTATATAATGATAAAAATGGAGGTAAAAGTATGAGTATAGTAAAAATATGGAGTGATAAAAAAAGAGTGTTAGGATTACCAATAAGTTTTACAACTTATTCATTATCTGAGGATAGATTGTTTATAGATAGTGGTTTTTTAAAAAAGCAAAGTGAAGAGATATTATTGTATCGTGTAAGAGATTTAAGTTATTCTCAAACATTAGGACAAAGATTATTGGATTTGGGTACAGTGACTATTCAATCTTCTGATAAGACTACACCTGTTGTACAAATTATTAATATTAAGAAGGCATTTGATGTAAAGGAACTTATTCATGAAAATGTTGAAAAAATGAAATTAGAAAGAAGAATGAGAGTAGGAGAGATTTTAGAGGATGGACATGACTATGCCGATGACATCGACGATTAAAGCCATATTTTTTGATATTGATGGAACACTTGTGAGCTTTAAAACACATCAAATTCCTCCATCAACTTTAGAGGCTTTAAAGAAATTAAGAGAAAATGGTATTCAACTTTTTATTGCGACTGGAAGAGGGAAAGATGGATTAGATGTTTTAGATCACTTTGAGTTTGATGGTTATATTACATTAAATGGACAATATTGTTATACTAAAGATGAATTAATCTATGAAAATACTATCATTAAAGATGATTTAGTGACTTTATTAGAAGAAGTAGAAAAACATCCATTTCCATGTGGTTTTACATTAGAAAATACAAAGTATTTTAATTATCGTGATGAAAGAGTTGATGAGATACATGAGATTACTCATAATGATGATCATCCCGCTGGAGATTGTTCTAATGTTGTTAATGAAAAGGTTTATCAATGTATGTGTTTTATAGATACTCAAGAAGAAAAAGAATTATTAGAAAAGTTACCACATTGTATCAGTGCAAGATGGCATCCTTTATTTTGTGATATTTCACCAATTGGTGGAACAAAACAAAAAGGTATTGATAAGTTTTTAGATTATTATCATCTTGATTTAGAAAATACTATGGCTGTAGGTGATGGTGGCAACGATATTGAAATGTTGAATCATGTTGCTGTTTCTGTTGCAATGGGAAATGCGAATGATGAAGTCAAAGAGATTGCTGATTATGTAACTGCAAGTGTAGATGATGATGGTTTAATGAAAGCGATGAAACATTTTAACCTGTTTTAAGCAGGTTTTTATATTAAGGGAGGAATATGATGAGGATATTTTTAACAGGGGATACACATGGGGATTTTAGAAGGATAGCCTGTTTTTGTGATCAAGTTGAAACGTCTAAAGATGATGTATTAATTATATTAGGAGATGTAGGTATTAATTATTTTGGTGATGATAGAGATATAAAGAATAAAGAGTTTTTATCAAGTTTACCAATTACTTTATTTTGTATTCATGGGAATCATGAAAGAAGACCTTGTACTGTAGATGGATATCAATTAGAAAAGAGATATGGGGGTCAAGTCTTTATCCAAAAGGAATATCCTCATATTTTATTTGCGAAAGATGGAGAAATTTATAATTTTTTGAATATGAATTGTATAGTTATTGGTGGAGCATATAGTGTTGATAAAAATTATCGTTTAAAGATGGGATATCATTGGTTTATAGATGAACAACCTTCTTTTGAAATCAAAGAATATGTTGAAGAACAACTTGAAAAGAAAGATTGGTCTATTGATATTGTATTAAGTCATACATGTCCTAGAAAATATGAACCAATTGAAGTGTTTTTAAGCAATATAAATCAAAATCTTGTAGATAAAACAACAGAAGATTGGTTAGATTCAATAGAAAATCGTTTAAATTATTTAGGTTGGTATTGTGGACACTTTCATACATCTAAAAAAATAGATAGAATAAGATTTATGTTTGAAGATTTTATTGAGTTATCGTAATAAAATTGGCACTTAACTATTGACACTGCTAAAATGATGAGTATAATAAGTTTTAGCACATAAAGATCATGAGTGCTAAGAAAAGGAGTATAAGATATGGCAGAGAAAAAACAATTTAAAGCAGAGTCACAAAGACTATTAGATTTAATGATTAATTCTATTTATACACATAAAGAAATCTTTTTAAGAGAATTGATTTCTAATGCAAGTGATGCAAGTGATAAATTATATTATAGAGCACTTACAGAAAATATTGGTATTTCTAGAGAGGATTTATCTATCAATATTATTGTTGATAAAGACAAGAGAATGTTATCTATTATTGACCAAGGTATTGGAATGAATAAAGATGAATTAGAGGAACATTTAGGTACAATTGCGAATAGTGGTTCTTTAGAGTTTAAGAAAGCTCTAGAAAAAGGTCAACAAGATGTTGATATTATTGGACAATTTGGTGTTGGTTTTTATTCAGCATTTATGGTAGCAAATAAGGTAGAAGTTATTTCTAAGAAATATGGTGAAGATAAGGCTTATGTTTGGGTAAGTGATACTAGTGATGGATATGAAGTTTTTGAAACTGATTATTCTCAACATGGTACAAGAATTAATTTATATTTAAAAGATAATACTGAGGATGAAAATTATGATCAGTATTTAGGTGAATATGAATTAGAAAGATTAATTAAGAAATATTCTGATTATGTTCATTATGCTATTAAGATGGACGTGACTGTTTCTAGACAAAAAGAAGGTAGTGAAGAATATGAGGATGTTATTGAAAATAAGACTTTAAATTCTATGGTTCCTTTATGGAAAAGACCTAAGAAAGATATTAAAAAAGAAGAATATAATGAATTCTATAAAGATAAGTTTAATGATTTTAGCGATCCTTTAAAAGTTATGCATAATAATGTAGAAGGTAGTATTTCATATGATTCTTTATTATTTATTCCAAGTCAAACACCAATGAATTATTATTCAAATGATTATGAGAAAGGTTTACAGTTATATTCTCGTGGTGTCTTTATTATGGATAAAGCAAGTGATTTAGTTCCAGAACATTTTAGATTTGTAAAAGGTTTAGTAGATTCACAAGATTTATCATTAAATATCTCAAGAGAAATGTTACAACATGATCGTCAATTAAAGATTATTGCTGATAAGATTGAAAAACGTATTCAAAAAGAATTAGAGAATATGCTTAAAAAAGATCGTGAAACTTATGAGAAATTCTTTGAAAACTTTGGTTTACAATTAAAATTTGGTATTTATAATTCTTATGGAATGTTAAAGGATAAGTTAGTTGATTTATTATTATATTATTCTGCATCACAAAAGAAACTCATTACATTAAAAGAATATGTAGAAAATATGCCAGAAGATCAAAAAGAGATATATTTTGCGAGTGGTGAAACAAATGAAAAGATTGATCATTTACCACAAGTAGAGTTAGTCAAAGATAAAGGATATGATATATTATATTTAACTGAAAATGTAGATGAATTCTGTTTACAAATGATGAGAGATTATCAAGAAAAACCTTTTAAAAATGTTAGTCAAGGTGACTTGAATATTGAAAGTGAAGAAGAAAAGAAAGAGTTAGAAAAGAAAGAAGAAGAAAATAAAGATTTATTAGGATTATTAAAAGAAGCACTAAAAGAAAAAGTTGAAGATGTTAAGATTTCTTCAAGATTAAAATCTCATCCTGTATGTTTAAGTAGTAGTGAAGGTGTTTCTATGGAAATGGAAAAAGTCTTAAATGCTATGCCTAATGGTGAGGGTGTTAAAGCAGGTAAGATTCTTGAAATTAATCCTAATCATCAAATCTTTGAAGCTTTACAAGTAGTATTTAATAAAGATAAAGAAAAGATTAATGATTATGCTTCTTTATTATATGATCAAGCTTTATTGATTGAAGGATTTACAATTGAAGATCCTGTATCCTTCTCTAATAAAATCTGTGATTTAATGATTGAATTAAATAAATAAACATATGACTTTCCAAAAGATTTATACCTATTCGGTATAGATCTTTTTTTATGTATAAAATATATGTCATTTTTGGTCGTTGACAAAATTATACGGGGGGGGGGTATAATGGACGTGTAATATTTTAAATTAAAGAAAGTGGGGAAATGATAATTATGTATTGTAAGAATTGTGGCGCAGAAATTGATGATAATGCAGTTATCTGTGTAAAATGTGGAGTTCCTGTTAGAGGTAATAAGGGGCATATCGATCAAGATGATGAAGGAGCTTCTGGAGGATTATCGCTAGTTTGTTTTTTCTTTCCTTTAATTGGATTGATTCTTTATTGTGTATGGAATAACGATTATCCAACAAAGTCAAGTGACTGTGGTAAATTTGCTTTGTATGGCTTTTTAACTGCATTTATTGGTTCATTATTATTGTTTGGATGTACGGCATCTCAAGTGAGTCAATATTTATAATGAGGTAAAGTTATGGCAAAAAGAATATATGCATGTCCAAATTGTGGTTTACAAGTAGGAGTAAATGATAATGTATGTACGAATTGTGGTACATCTTTAGAAAATAAAGTAATTATTGAAAATGGTAAAGTAGTAGCTAATAATAATCAAGTTAATAAAGATAGTACAGTTAGGTTTTCAAATGATCCAACTTTTAGTTTGACTCATAATTTAATTACAAATGAATCACCATTATTAATAAAGAAAGCTGATTTATATACAAGAAGTAATATCATTGATTTAAATATTGAATTTATGAATTTATCTAATAAGAATATTAAGGCTATTAAAGTAATTGTATATTGCCTTGATACTGCAATGAGAGAACTAGAAGAAGTTGAATTTAATTACTTAGATTTAAATGAAGAAAAGTATAATACTTTTGGATATAATAAATCTATTTCAATTAAAAATAAACAAACAAGAGCCTTTGATTTAAAGGTTTCTGAGATTATTTTTGATGATTTATCAACATATAGTTTTGATACAAAGTTATCACAATGGAATCAAATCCTAGATAATGATTTGAAAGAAATAGAAACAGATATATTGTATCTAAAAATGTTAAAACAATATGATCAATGTCAGAATGTAAGTGATTATAAGAATGTCATAGATACATTAAAACCAATCGAAGATTATAAAGATTCAAAAAATATTATAGAGAATTGTTATGTAAAGATTCATGATAAAGCAAATAAAAACCAACAAGATACAATAGAAGGATTAGAAGAAACAATTAAAATATTAAGTGAAATCAAAGATTGGAATAATGTTAATCAAGAGATAGAAGATTGCGAAAAAGAGATAGTATATATAAAAGCAAAAGAACTTACAGAAAGTAAAGAAAAAGATAATCAAGTAAAGAAAGATAAATATAAAAAGGCTATTACATTATATGAACAGATTATTGATTGGAAAGATTCAAGAGAAGAAATAGAGAGATGTCAGAAAGAAATAGAAAAATGTGATGAGTTAATGAAACAATCTAGTAAAAAGCGTAAAAAGTATATGATTATAGCTGCTTGTTCTGTATGTTTACTTGTAATAGGGTACTTTGTTGTTGATAATTTTATAATACCGAGTATCAATTATAATGAAGCTGTTTCATTATTAGAAAATGGAGATTATGATAAAGCAATTAAAATGTTTGAAGAATTAGATAATTATAAGGATTCTAAGGAAATGATAAAGAAATGTAAGTATGAAAAAGCAATTAAGTTTCAAAAGGAAGGTAAATCAACGAACGAAGAATTAGCTTATCTTTTTTTAAAAGTTGGAGATTATAAAGACAGTATGAAAATAGCTGATTCATATATTCAAAAAGAAATAAATGAATATATAGAAAAAGATGTCTCTAAGATTATTAACCTTTTTGAAACATGTAAAAGACTTAAGTATGAAAATGTATTAAAAAGATTTAATAAAGTGTATTTATATGCAAATGGAATTATATCTATGGAAGATGGATACTTAAATGAAGCGTCAAAATATTTTGAAGGATGTAAAGGATATTTAAAATCTAATGAATATAAAAAGATATGCAATAATAGCTGTAATAAGTATAAAAATATTATAGGTGATTATGAAGGATATGACGTATTAACTAATAATTATAAATTAGTATTAAATGTATCAGTAATAGTTTCAGTAGATAAAAAGGTAAAAATTGCATTGGCAGGAGATGTTTATGGGGATTATAGTTGGTCAATTGCTGATACTAATGATGAAATCAAATTAGTAAATGATGAATTAACATGGAAAAAGTATAATAGAAAACGCAAGTTTGATCTAAAAACGTATATTTATAGTGAAGAAGGAAATGCTAATATTTGGAGATTAAAAAAGATAGAGAAGTAGAAGTATTCAATAGTATAAAAATAATTATTTGAATTTTATAGAAACTGAATAATTAAATAAAACTGTTTATATAATATAATTAAAAATTATAGGTGTACTTTTCAAAAGTACACTTTTTTGTTACAATAGTGAAGAGGTGAAGAATATGGAGTTCAATCAAGTTATTAATCAAAGAAGAAGTATTAGAAAGTATAAAGATAAAAAAGTTGATCATCAATTAGTATGTAAATGTGTTGAAGCTGCTATTTTAGCTCCAAGTTGGAAGAATAGCCAAACTGCAAGATATTATATTATTGAAAATGAAGAAATGTTAAAGAAGGTCAAGAAAGAGGCTTTACCAGAGTTTAATGCAAAAAATTGTGAAAATGCTCCTGTATTAATTGTCGCAACATTTGTAAAGAATAGATCTGGTTTTGAAAGAGATGGAACACCAACTAATGAATGTGGACAGGGTTGGGGATATTATGATTTAGGGTTACATAATATGAATCTTGTTTTAAAGGCATCTGAGTTAGGTTTAGGAACTTTGATAATGGGAATTAGAGATGAAAAGAAATTAAAAGATTATTTAAATATTAGTGATGATGAAATTGTTGTAAGTGTGATTTCAATGGGATATCCTGATATTGATCCTGATAAGCCTAAAAGAAAAGAAGTTCATGATATTGCAAAGTTTTATTGACAAATGGAAAATTTTAAGTAAAATATTGACTAAAGACAGTGAAAGAACCAGTCTTTAATGTAATCTGTAAAGAGAGTTCCTGGTTGGTGAAAAGGAAACAGTAAGTTAAAGAGTACATTCTGGAGTTTCTAAGTGCAAAGCTTAGACGGAGAGATTCGTTATTTGAATGAGAGCATATCTTTTAGATATGAATAAAGGTGGTATCGCGAGAATTCGTCCTTTGGATGAATTCTCTTTTATATTATAGGAGGGAAAAATATGAAGATTTATGATGAATTATTATGGCGTGGTCTTATCAAGGATGTAAGTTCACCTGATATTGAAGAAAAATTAAATAATGGAGGATTGACTTTTTATATTGGAACTGATCCTACTGGAGATAGTTTGCATATTGGTCATTTCTCATCTTTTTTAATTAGTAAAAGATTAAAGGATGCAGGTCATAATCCTATTTTATTAGTAGGGGGAGCAACTGGGTTAATTGGTGATCCTAAACCTGATAGTGAAAGACCAATGATTACTAAGGAACAAGTTCAACATAATTTTGAATGTTTAAAGAAACAGGCACAAGATTTATTCGGGTTTGAAGTTGTGAATAACTATGATTGGTCTAAGGATTTAAATTTTATTGATTTTTTAAGAGATTATGGAAAATTCTTTAATATTAATTATATGCTTAATAAAGATATAGTCAAAAGAAGATTGGATATGGGAATTACTTATACTGAATTTTCATATATGATTATGCAAGCTATGGATTTTTATTGGTTACATGAAAATAAGAATTGTGATATGCAGGTTGCTGGACAAGATCAATGGGGAAATATTACAGCAGGTATTGAACTTATTAGAAAGAAAACAGGTCAAGAGGCTTATGGTTTTACAATGCCACTTTTAACTAAGAGTGATGGAACAAAGTTTGGTAAAACAAATGGTCATGCTATATGGTTAGATAGAAAGAAGACATCACCTTATGAAATGTATCAATTCTTTATTAATAGTGAAGATGAAAAAGTTATTGATTATTTAAAATTCTTAACATTCTTATCAAAAGAAGAAATTGAAGAATTAGAAGAAAAAAATAAAACACAACCTCATTTAAGAGAAGCTCATAAAGCATTAGCAAGAGAAGTCATTACTTTTATTCATGGAAAAGAAGCTTATGATGAAGCAGTAGAAATGAGTCAAGTTTTATTCTCTGGTAAAATTTCTAATTTAACATTAGAACAAGTAAAACAATGTTTTAATGGAGTACCAACATTTGAATTTGAAGAAGATACTCAAATTCTTAATGCATTAGTTAAAATTGGTGCTGCTTCTTCAAATAGAGAAGCTAGACAATTTGTAACTGGTGGTTCTGTATTAGTCAATGGTGAAAAAATTACTGATGTTAAATATGTTGTAAGTAAGGAAGAGGCTTTTGGAAAAGAAGCTACTGTTATAAGACGTGGTAAGAAAAATTATTATCTAATTAATCATAAATAGGAGGACAATATGAAAAAGTTTTTATTAGTAAGTGTAATGTGTTTAATGTTATTATGTGGCTGTTCAAGTGATTCTTCATCACAATCAAAGGTTGTTAAAAATGGTGATGTTGTAAAAATTGATTTTGTTGGTAAGATTGATGGAGTTGCATTTGAAGGTGGAAGTGCTACTGGAGCTATTCTTGAATTAGGATCAGGACAAATGATTCCAGGTTTTGAAGAAGGTATAGTTGGTATGAAACTTGGAGAAAAGAAAAATGTTGAAGTCACTTTTCCATCAAATTATTATGAAAATTTAGCAGGGAAAAAAGCTGTTTTTGAAATTACTGTTCAAAAGCTATATAAAGAAGTAAAATAGAAACTTGTTTTTTCAAGTTTCTTTTTTATGTTATAATATAAATAAATATAATAGTTGAGGAGAAAAGTATGAAAAGAATATTAATTATATTATGTATGTTATTTGTATTTATAGGATGTGCTCCTGCAAATAAAAATGTGAGTGATGAAGTAGAAAAAGGAGATATTGTTAATATTGATTTTGTAGGGACTTATAAAGGTGTTGCTTTTGAAGGTGGAACCTCAAAAGGATATGATTTAAGAATTGGATCACATTCTTTTGTGGATGATTTTGAGGAACAATTAATAGGAATGAAAAAAGGAGAGAAAAAAACAATTACAGTCACTTTCCCAAGTCCATATCCTAATAGTCCTACTTTAGCAGGACAAGATGTTCAGTTTGAAGTGACTATTAATGAGATTAATAGATAAATGAAAAATTGTGAGGATCAGTTAAATGAGATTGAAAAATTTTTTTGAAAAAAATAAATATA
Source organism: uncultured Erysipelotrichales bacterium (assembly GCA_910579135.1). GTDB lineage: Bacteria > Bacillota_I > Bacilli_A > Erysipelotrichales > Coprobacillaceae > MGBC113645. The sequence continues at coordinate 52,690 of CAJTTM010000001.1, forward strand.
TATATTTAACTACAGGTTCAAAAAAAGGTTGGAAAATGTCACCTGATTTATATGCGAAATGTCCTAAATGTGGATACTTTTTATCACTAGATCCAATGAAAAATGATGGGTGCCCTTGTGGGAATTTAAATATAGATAGTGATACTGGAAGATTTAGTATAAAAACTGGTGATTCAACCATAAAAATATATAGAAGGAAATCATATTAGTTAATTCTAATATGAAAAGGAGATAGATTCATAGCAAGAGTAGTTAAAAATAAAAAAATTAAATAAATAACAACTTATAAAGATAATTAAATAAATATGAACATCATAATAGCTGATATATAGAATAGAATTGTATATTATGTTTATATATGAAAATGAGTAGATGAAATGTTATAAACTGCTTGTAAATCAGATAACATTATATCAATACAAAAAGGTAAGGAACCCCTTACCTTTTCTAGTTTTCAAAGTAGACTTAATACGAGGCTAATTATTACTACAAATAAAAATGAAAAAGAATTAATGATTATATGGACAAAGAGAAAACTTATAAATATTAAAATGAAATGATGTGGACAAAAAGATTTGCAGAGTGTATTTCTATTAATGAAGCAATTCTGATGTGAAAAGGATAAATAGTCACTTATTTTATTGAAATAAATCTTTATTAATGATTTATTATTTGTTATTATATTTTAAGGTGATAAAATGGATGGAATTCTTTTAATAAATAAACCAGCAGGTTTAACAAGTCATGATGTAGTCATGAAAGTAAGAAAATTATTAAAAACAAAAAAAGTAGGACATTGTGGAACATTAGATCCTGATGCAACTGGTGTTCTTGTTATATGTGTCAATAAAGCAACAAAAGCAATTCAATTTTTAACAGCTGATAGTAAAGAATATGTTGCAGTCTTATCATTAGGAAAAGCAACTGATACATATGATGCTAGTGGCAAAATTGTTGATGAAAAAGAATTTAATGGTGTGAGTGATGTTGAAGAGGCATTACAATCTTTTTTAGGAAAACAAAAACAGATACCTCCAATGTATTCAGCAATTAAAGTTAATGGTAAAAAATTATATGAGTATGCAAGAGAAAATATAGAAGTTGATATTAAACCTAGAAACATAGAAATTAAAGATATTGAATTGATTTCAATCAACGATAACGAAATTAAGTTTAAAGTCTTATGTTCTAAAGGAACATATGTTCGTTCTTTGTGTGTGGATATAGCAGAAAGGTTAGGATATCCAGGTCATATGAAATCATTAGAAAGAATTAAATCAGGAGATTTTGATTTAAAGGATTGTTATACTTTGGAAGATATTGAATCTCAGAATTTTTCTATGATTTCTTTAGATGATGCTTTTTCTTCTTTTGATAAAATGATTATTGAAGATGAAAATATTGTTATTCATGGAAAAATGATTAAAAGTGATATTGACCATATGGTAGCAATATATAATCAACAAGGACATATTTTAGCAATCTATGGTCCTAATAAAGAAGGATATCTTAAAAGTATTAGAGGATTATTTTAATGCAGATTATTTATTTAGATGAAAATGTTCAATTCAATAAGGAGAAGATTGTCAGTGCGATTGGTTTTTTTGATGGTTTACATTTAGGTCATATGAAATTAGTTGATGAAGTGATTCATATAGCTAATAAAAAGGGTTATAAAAAAGCATTGATGACTTTTGATCATCATCCACTTTATGTTTTAGGCAAGATAGATACTGAATATCATATAACATCTATGGATGATAGAATTCATTTATTAGAGGAAAAAGGCATAGACTATTTATTTATTATTTGTTTTACTAAAGAAGTCTCTCAAACATCTTATAAAGATTTTATAAAAAGATATTTATTGAATCTTCATATTGTTCATGTTGTTTGCGGTTTTGATTTTCACTTTGGAAGTAAAAACGAAGGAGATTGTTTTAAACTCAAAGATCATGATCCAAGTTTACTTCAAGTAAGTATTATTGATGAAGTCCTTTATCAAGAAAAGAAAGTGTCTTCAACACGTTTAAGAGAGGCTATCGAAGAAGGAAATATGGAATTAACAACAATTCTTTTAGGTAGACATTATACTATTCATGGAGAAGTTATAGAAGGTAGAAAGATAGGAAGACAATTAGGATTTCCTACTGCTAATATTGATTATTCATCTTATCTATTACCTAAAAGAGGTGTCTATGCAGTTTATGTTTTTATAAATCATAAAAAATATTTAGGAATGTGTAATATTGGTTATAATCCAACTGTAGGGATATTACCTCAAAAATCAGTTGAAGTGAATATATTTGATTTTGATGAAGATATATATGGTATAGATATAAGTTTATCCTTTTTAAAAATGATAAGGGGAGAATGGCATTTTCAAACAAAAGAAGAGTTAATAAGGCAATTAAACAAGGATAAAAAAAGCATTAAAGATAATTTTTAATGCTTTTTTGTTGACATTCACCTAAGGGGATAGTGTAAAAAGAATGTGAGGTGATAGTAATGAAGATACAAGATGTTGAACAAAAAACGAATTTATCTAAAAAAGCAATACGTTATTATGAAGAAAAAGAACTTATTAACATAAAAAGAAATGGAAATGGATATAGAGATTATACCGAAGATAATATCAAAGAACTTCTTTGTATTAAACTGTATCGTAAATGTGGATTATCAATAGAACAGATTAAAGAAGTACAAGATCATTCAGAGAAATTAGATGAACTTTTATATGATAGGATATCTGAATATGATAAAAAAGATTTAGAAATAAAAGAAGAGAAAGAATTATGTTTAGATGTTATACGCGCTAAGGGAAAGTATGATAATTTATTTGAATATATTGAATTTAGAGAATCAGAGGAAGTGAATTCTTTTCTTAATAAAATATTAGATACTCCTAAACGTACATTAGCAATTCAATTGTTTCAAACACTCATATTATTAGGACCAATATTGAATTTCTTTTTATATTATAACGATAATCATCCAGAAAGATTATTTTGGTGTTTTATTCTTTCTATAATTGCGACTATGATTTTAACACTTTCATGGAGAAATTTTCTAAAAGAATATAAGTTTCATAAGGAAACAATGAAAGAAGGACTATTACATACATTAAGAATATTATCGCTTATGGTTATTTTTGTAGTCATTATTGTAGGTGGTTTTGTAGGTATTACTCAATTACAGTATTCTCTATATATGAAAGATTCATTTTATATTCTAGCCCAATCTAAATTTTCTATTTTCTTTGTATTGATTGCTATTGCATCTACTATGGTTTTTGCTTTATCTCAATATTCTTTACATTTTGATTTTGATGAATATAGTGAATATATTAGTATAGCAAACTGGCTCAAAAAACATATTTTGATTTATTTTTCTGTTTGTTTATTTGCAGTATATTTTATTTTAACGAGTGTTACAGCTATTTCTAATGATAAAATTGAATATCATTCTCTTATACGTCCTTTTGGTATTATATATTCTTATCAAGATATTGAAAGTATTGAATGTGGGTTTTATAAGAATAGTTTATTCTATTTACATGATAAAGGTGATTTTTATTATAAATTAAATATGAAAGATGGAAAAACAATATCACTAGAAGAAATTCAAACAACTAGTCAATTTGAAGATGATACATATAGTGAAATTGAATATTTTGATTCACAAGTGATGAAATATAATATTAAAAAGATATCTAGTGATCAATATAGTCAATATAATACTTTAGATAAAGTATTCGTTAAACGATTTCTTTCAATTATCAATAATAAATAACAAAAAGATGGATATACTATGTAAGGTGATTTTATGTCAATATATATCCATCTTTTTATTGCAAGTTTATTTTGGGGGTTAAATGTTATTGTAATGAAGATATTACTTAATGAAATCCCATTTTTATTTTTAGCAAGTTTAAGGGTTCTATTATCCTGTTTATGTTTATATTTTTATATGAAAGTTAAGCATATCCATAGAGAAAAAATAGAAATATCTCATGTTTTAATGATTTCTTTGTTTGGTATTTATTTGAATTTCTTTTTTACTTTCTGTGGAATGCAAAGTGTAAAAGGGGTAGATAACGCTCTAATCAATGCTTTATCTCCATCTATTACTCTTTTGATTTCTTTTTTGGTATTACGTAATCATCTAACAAAGAATGAAATTATAGGTGTTATATTATCTTTATTTGCTTTTTGTCTTTCTATTCATTTTCAATTTTTATCTTTAAAATTAGGTTTTTATTTCATGTTATTAGGAAGTTTATGTTATATGATTTCTCATATCTATATTCAAAAGAATAAGTTATCTCATTCTTTTTCACTTGTTTTTTATCAATTGTTATTAGGATTTCTTTTTTTATTAATCCATGCTTTATTTTTAAATCAAGTTAATCTCTCTATCTTTTATCATATTTCTTTTTTTTATTGGATTTTATTTATTGTTATTTCTGGTATAGGTTTTGCTTATATACAAGTCATCTATATGAAAGCTGTTAATTCTATTGGAGCATTAAAGACAAGTTTTTTCTTATCTTTTAATCCTATTATCACATATATTGGTTCATTGTTGTTTTTAAATGAAAAGATTGATTATTTACATATTGTTTCATTTATAATCTTAATTATTTCTATTGTATTGGCAAATCATTCTAAAAATAATTAAATTTTATGTTATAATGTTTGAGGTGATTATAATGGAAATGTTAGATATTATAGATGAAAAAGGTAATCCTACAGGAGAAATCATTGATAGGAGTATAGCTCATTTAAATGGAATAAGACATAGAACAGCTCATGTATGGATACTACGAAAAAAGAATAATAGAATACAAGTTCTTCTTCAAAAAAGAAGTGTCCATAAAGATTCTTATCCTGATTGTTATGATATATCAAGTGCAGGTCATATTTTAGCTGGATGTGATTATATTGAATCTGCTTTAAGAGAATTGAAAGAAGAGTTAGGGGTAAGTGTTAGAGAAGATGAATTAGTATTTGCAGGAATTAGGAACTTAGAATATAAAGATGTTTTTCATCATCAAGTCTTTCATGATGTTGAAGTCAGTTATATTTATGTTTTAGAAATGGATAGAGAGGACTTTGTTTTACAAAAAGAAGAAGTAAGTGAGGTCCAATGGTTTGATTTTGATGAATGTTATCAAATGGTTATCAATAATACCTTTAAACATTGTATTTACACAGAAGAATTAGATATTGTCAAAGAGGGAATAAAACAGTTGAATTTCTTTTAAATTGTCTTGACTTATCATAAATATTCTTTATAATAACAATTACGGCGACCACTAGGATATAAGAGGCTCCGACCTATGTCTTGGGGTTTGCTAAGTTTAAATAAGGAGGATATAAAAATGTTAACTAAAGAAGAAAAACAAGCTATCATGAAAGAATACGCTAGAAGTGAAGGAGATACAGGTTCTCCAGAAGTTCAAATCGCTGTATTAACTGCTGATATCAACAAATTAAATGAACATTTCAAAGTTCATAAAAAAGATCATCATTCAAATAGAGGTCTTTTAAAGAAGGTTGGTAGAAGAAGAGATTTATTAAAATATCTTAGAAATAAAGATGTTGAAAGATACAGTGCTTTAGTAGCAAAATTAGGATTAAGAAGATAATTGATATCTTCTTTTCTTTTTTGAGTTTTGGTTGTATAATGTTGTTAGTAATTGTCATGAAAGGATGTGGTTGTATGTTTAATTTAGATAATGATGTTCCTTTACTGTGTTTTACATGCAATAATATTTTGGAGGGACAATTATGGATGAAAGAATTGAAGAATTAGAAATTAAAATTAAAGAATTATTAAAACAAAAAGAATATCATGCGATTAGAAATTTATTAGAAGATAGCAATGAAGCTGATATTGCTGAAATTATTGAAACAATTGAAGATGAAGATGATGTTGTACGTGTATTTAGATTATTATCTAAAGATAGTGCAGCCGAAGTATTCTCTCATATTCCTATTGAATATGAAAAGATGATCATTGAATCATTAACTAATCAAGAGATTGGTCAAATCATGAATGAACTATATTCTGATGATGCTGTTGATATGCTTGAAGAAATGCCAGCTAATGTTGTAAAAAAAGTGTTAGCTGCAACTGATAGTGAAACACGTAGAGATATTAATAGTTTATTGAAATATCCAGAGGATTCAGCAGGAAGTGTCATGACTGTTGAGTTTGTTGATTTGCGAGCTTATATGAGCATTGCTGAGGCGATTGAAAGAATTAGAAAAATAGGTGTTGATAAAGAAACAATCAATAACTGTTATATAACTGATGAACAAAAGTATTTAATTGGAACATTAACTTTAAGAGAAATTATTTTAGCTGGTGCAAATGAAAAAATTTCAGATTTAATGGAAGATAATGTTATTACAGTTCATACTTTAGATGACCAAGAAGAAGTAGCAAAACAATTTCAAAAGTACGACTTTTCTGTTATGCCAGTTGTAGATAATGAAAATCGTTTAGTTGGAATTATTACTGCTGATGATGTTATGGATATCTTAGAAGAAGAGGCAACAGAGGATATTGAAATGATGGCAGCCATTACTCCAACTGATCAACCATATATGAAAACAAGTGTACTTGGTACATATAAGAAACGAATTCCTTGGTTATTGTTATTGATGATATCTGCATCAATTACTGGTAAGATCATTACAGGATTTGAGGATGCCTTATCTGCTTGTGTCATTTTAACTGCTTTTATTCCTATGTTAATGGATACTGGAGGAAATTGTGGTTCTCAAGCGAGTGTATCAGTTATTCGTGCTTTATCTTTGGATGAAGTTGAGTTTGGTGATTTACCATTAATTATATGGAAAGAAATGAAAGTTTCTATATTGGTTGGGTTGACTCTTGCGATTGCAAATTTCTTTAAGATTTTATTAATCGATCAAACAAGTATGTTAATTGCATTTGTTGTTTGTTTAACTTTACTTGTAACTGTCATAGGAGCAAAGTTTGTTGGTTGTACTTTGCCAGTAATCGCAAGTAAGCTAGGATTTGATCCTGCAGTTATGGCTAGTCCATTTATTACAACAATCGTAGATGCAATTTCATTGTTGGTTTATTTTAGTGTTGCAGGGATGTTTTTGAATATTTAAAGGACTTAATGTCCTTTTTATTTGTTATATTCAATATTTTTTAGAAAATTCTTGTTATTATGGTTATTTATGCTATAATATCAAAGATAATGAATGAGGTGGAAATGTAATGTCAAAACAAGTGTTTAGTTTAGATTTTTATGGAAAGAAGATTGAAGTCGAAGTAGGAGAACTAGCAAAACAAGCTAATGGTAGTGTTTTAGTTCGTTATAATGATACAGTTATTCTTTCTACTGTTTGTGCTGGAAAAGAACCTAAAAATGTTGATTTTTTCCCATTAACAGTTACATATGAAGAAAAGTTGTACTCAGTAGGTAAAATACCTGGAGGATTTTTGAAGAGAGAAGGACGTCCTAGTGAACATGGAACTTTAACAGCAAGAATGATTGATCGTCCTATTAGACCATTATTTGCGGATGGTTTTAGAAATGAAGTTCAAAGTGTTAATACTGTTTTATCAGTTGATCAAGAAGCGAGTCCAGAAATGGCTGCAATGTTAGGAGCTTCACTTGCATTATGTCTTTCAGATATTCCTTTCAATGGTCCTATTGCAGGAGTTAATGTTGGATTAATTGATGGTGAATTTATTATTAATGGCTCACCTGAACAAATGGAAGTTAGTGAAATTAACCTTGAAGTTGCAGGAACAAAAGATGCTATTAACATGGTTGAAGCTGATGCTAAAGAAGTTAGTGAAGAAACAATGTTAGAAGCATTAATGTTTGGTCATGAAGCAATTAAACAACTTATTGCTTTTGAAGAAGAAGTTGTTGCTGCTTGTGGTAAAGAAAAAATTGAAATTCCATTATTTGAATTAGATGAAAATATTGTTAATGAAGTGACTTTAAGAGCTAATGATGAAATGGTAAAAGCTGTATCAATTCCTGGTAAATTAGAAAGATATGCTAGAATTGATGAAATTATGGCTGAAGTATTAGCTGAATATGAAAGTAAAGAATATGAAAATGATGAAGTGAAAGCTGATACATTACATCAAGTTGATATTGTTTTACATGATTTAGAGAAAAATGAAGTACGTCGTTTAATTACTGAAGATAAAGTAAGACCAGATGGAAGAAAGATTGATGAAATTAGACCATTAGATTCGCAAGTTGATTTATTACCTCGTGTTCATGGTTCTGCTTTATTTACTCGTGGAGAAACACAAGTTTTATCAGTAACAACATTAGGAGCCTTAGGTGAAGTTCAAAAAATTGATGGTTTAGGTTTAGAAGATCAAAAACGTTTTATGCATCATTATAACTTCCCACCATATAGTGTTGGAGAAACAGGAAGAATGGGTTCACCTGGTAGAAGAGAAATTGGACATGGTGCTTTAGGTGAAAGAGCATTAAGACAAGTTTTACCAAGTGAAGAAGAGTTTCCATATGCAATTCGTACTGTAGCAGAAGTTTTAGAATCAAATGGTTCTTCATCTCAAGCTTCTATTTGTGCTGGTACAATGTCTTTGATGGCTGCTGGTGTACCTATTAAGAGTCCAGTTGCTGGAGTGGCTATGGGATTAGTTAAAAAAGGTGAGGATTATACAATTTTAACTGATATTCAAGGTATGGAAGATCATTTAGGTGATATGGACTTTAAAGTAGCAGGTACAAATGATGGTATTGTTGCTTTACAAATGGATATAAAGATTGATGGTATTACAAAAGAAATCTTACAAGAAGCTTTAGCTCAAGCGAAAAAAGCAAGAGCTGAAATTATGGATAATATGATGCAAGCTATCAAAGAACCTAGAGATGAATTATCTCCATATGCTCCAAAAGTATTCTCTATGAAGATTGAAGTTGAACAAATTAGAGATGTTATTGGTAAAGGTGGAGAAACAATCAATGATATTATCGATAAATGTGATAATGTTAAGATTGATATTTCTCAAGAAGGATTAGTTACAATCTATCATTCTGACTATGAAGCAATTGATAGAGCAAGAGCTATGATTGAAGCCATTACTAAAAAAGCTGAAGTAGGAGAAATCTATGATGGTAAAGTTGTAAGGGTTGAAGACAAGTTTGCTTTTGTGGAATTGTTTGAAGGAACAAACGGTTTCTTACATGTAGGTGATGTTGCTCACGAAAGAATTGGAAAAGTTTCAGATGTTTTAAAATTAGGTGATGTTGTTAAAGTTAAGGTAACAAAAATTACTGATAAAGGAGTTAATGTATCAAGAAAAGCCTTACTTCCAAAGCCGATTCCTCAAAAGAAGAAAGAGGAACCAGCAGGTGAGTAAAATTATTCTTGCTAGCAATTCTCCTAGAAGAAAAGATTTACTAGAAAGAGAGGGCGTCGACTTTATTGTCGATGCTTCTTCGATAAATGAAGTGATGGATGAAACTTTAGAGATTGAAGAGAGATTAATGAAACTTGCTAGTGAAAAGGCTTATCCTATTCATTTGAAATATCCTGAGGATATTGTTATAGGTGCTGATACAATCGTTTATCATGATCATCAAATCATTGGAAAAGCTAGAAATGAAAATCATGCTAGAGAAATATTAAATTCATTAAGTCAAAGTACTCATCGTGTTTATAGTGCAGTAGCCATTTATAATAAGGATGAACTTATAACTTTTATTGATTATACTGATGTTTATTTTAAGGATATTTCATTAATGATTGATGGTTATATTGATTCTAAAGATTGGATTGGTAAAGCAGGTGCCTATGGGATTCAAAGTAAAGCAGATATATTTGTTGATCATATTGAAGGGGATATTGATACTGTTATTGGCTTACCTGTAAAAAGAATCATTAAGATGATTGAAGATATGCAATAAAAGATTATTGAATTCAGTTATTTTTTTGTTGCACTCTTGTTAATTTTTTATTATACTAGTTAGGGAAGAAAAAATATGGAGGATGATATCATATGGAAAAGAAAGTGAAGAGAATAGCATTATTATCAGGTGGAGGAGATTGTCCTGGTTTAAACGCTGTTATTCGTACAATTACTAAAACAGCTATAAATAAATATGGTTGGGAAGTTATTGGTTATGTTTATGGTTATAGAGGATTATATAATAATAATTATATAGAATTAACTGAAGAGAAAGTAGAAAATATCTATAAAGAAGGTGGAACTATTTTATTTAGTTCTAACAAAGATAACCTTTTTGATTATTTAGTTGATGATGGAAAAGGTGGAAAAGTAAAGAAGGACGTTAGTGATGTTGGAGTTGAAAATTTAAAAAAAGCTGGTGTTGATGTATTAGTTGTTTTAGGTGGAGATGGAACTTTAACAAGTGCTAGAGATTTCTCAAGAAAAGGTGTTAATGTTGTTGGTGTACCAAAAACAATGGACAATGATTTAGCAAGTACAGATGTTACATATGGTTTCATGAGTGCTATGAGTGTTGGTACTGATTTTATTGATCGTTTAACAACAACAGCTAAATCACATCATCGTGTTATTTGTTGTGAATTAATGGGAAGAGATGCTGGATGGATCACATTATATGCTGGTTTAGCAGGTAATGCGGGTGTTTGTTTGATTCCAGAAATTCCATTCACAATTGAAAATGTAGCTAAAGCAATTAAAGAACGTGATGAAAAAGGATTACCTTATACAGTTGTTGCAGTTGCTGAAGGTGCAAAATATGCTGATGGAACAAAAATTATTGGTAAAATTGTAGAAGACAGTCCAGATCCAATTCGTTTAGGTGGAATTGCTGCTAAGGTTGCCGAAGATTTAGAAAAAGTGATTCCAAATCATGAGGTACGTTCTGTAAATCCAGGACATATCATTCGTGGTGGAGATATCAATGCTTATGATAGAATTTTATCAATTCGTTATGGTGTGGCTGCTGCTGATTTAATTAATGAAGGTAAATTTGGAAATGTTGTTACAATCAATGGTGATAAGATGGGTTATACATCTTTAGAAGAAGTTATTGGTGCTGCTAAGGTTGGACAACAAAAACATGTTGATCCAAATGGTGAATTAGTAAAAGCTGCTAAATCAATTGGTGTATGTTTTGGTGATGAATAGAACCTATATTTGGTTCTATTTTTTATCATATCAATGCTTTTTATTTGCCTTTTTGATTGTTATTTGTTATTATTGTTAAACGATGAGGTGAAATAATGGTTAATGATTTAATAGAAATGGGAAATTATGCTGAGGCATTAGAATTGTTAAATGATTTTAGCGATGAAAATACTCGTCATTTAAGACTAATTTGTTTAAATGGATTAGGAGAGTTTAAAGAAGCCAAAAAAGAAGCTTTACTTGCAAAACAATTAGCAAGTGAAACTTATTATGACGTTGTTGCTCAATATTTAAATACTCTTAAAGAGTTAGAAGAGTATGATGAGGCTATTGATATATTAGTAGAAGAGCTATCTATGCCTTATATACCATATCAATATGAATCTTTATTTAATGCAGTTTATGATGAAATCTTACTTTTAAAACAAGAGATGAATTATCAACTAGAAGCTAAAAATCAAATTTTTTCAATAGAAGAGATTGCTTTATTATTAGATAAAGATAATTGTAATGATGATTTATTGTATATGGCATTAGATCAACTTCAACAATTAAATGTACGTTTAATTATTCCATCAATTCAAAGTTTTTTAATGAATCCAAATAAACATTCATTTGCGAAATCATTGATTATTGAATCATTAATAGAACAACAAGTTGATGAAGAACTGGAAGTTTATAAATTAGGTGTTGTTTATGATTTTAATCCTAGTTATTTACCTTTGGTTTTAGAACAAAGTGCATATGTGGGTATTTATCATTTATTGGAAGAAAATTTAGAAAATGATAATCCTTCTTTATTAACACAATGCTTAGATTATTTGGAATTTGTATTATATACATATTTTCCAAAGGAAATATATGATGATGAATATAATGTTTATGCAGGAGCTATTCATTATTATATAAGTTGTTTACAGTCTATAGATGTAGATATTGAAGATATTGAAATAGGCTATCAATGTCGTCAAGAAGAGATTGAAGAAAAGATTTTAGCACTCAAACAAATAGAGTGTTAAAAAAGTATTGCAAAGTATATATGTTTCATGTATAATGAGCATGTTGAACAAGTATGGAGGAATGAATAATGGAAACTGTTTGTAATAAATTGGAAAAAAGTTTAGTTGAAGTTCAAGTGAGTTTTAGTAAAGAAGAGTGGAAAGCCGCTCAAGAAGAAGCATTAGCAAAATTAGCTAAAAATGTAAAAATTGATGGGTTTAGAAAAGGAAAAGCTCCTGTACAAATGGTTAAGGCAAGAATTGGTAAAGGAACTATTTTAGAAGAAGCTACAGATATTATTTTACAAAAGAATTATGGACCAATTCTTTTAGATAATAATATTCAACCTGTAGGACAACCAGAAGTGAAGATTACAGAAATGAGTGAAGATGTTTTTAATTGTACTGTAACTGCTCCTGTTGCTCCTGAAGTAAAATTAGGAGATTATAAAGATTTAGAAGTTAAGAAAACAACTGTAAGAGTTACAAAAAAAGAAGTAGAAGAAAGAATTAAAGAATATCAAAAACAATTTGCTGAATTAGTTGTCAAAGAAGAAGGAGAAGTTGAAACAGGAGATACTGTTGTTATCGATTATCAAGGTTTAAAAGATGGTGTTGCATTTGATGGTGGTACTGCTGAAAATTATTCTTTAGAAATTGGTTCTAATACATTTATTCCAGGATTTGAAGATCAAATTATTGGTATGAAAGCAAATGATGAAAAGGATATTGAATTAACTTTCCCTAAAGAATACCATGCAGAAGATTTAGCTGGGCAAGAAGTTATCTTTAAAGTTAAAGTTCATGAAATCAAATATAAGTCTTTACCAGAAATTGATGATGAATTAGCTAAAGATGTTAATATTGATGGTGTAGAAACTTTAGAGGATTTAAGAACTTATACAAAAGAACAAATTAGAATTCAAAAACAAACTCAATCAGAAAATGATTTTAGTGAAAAAATTTATAACGCACTTATTGAAAATACACCAATTGATTTACCAGATGCTATGGTGGAAAGTGAAATTAATATGATGTTAAGAGAAATTGAACAAAATTTAGCTCAACAAGGATTAAATTTAGAAACATTCCAACAAATCACAGGTAAAACAATTGATGATATGAAAGAAGAAGTAAGAGAACAGGCTGAAAAACGTGTTAAATTTAATTTAATATTAGCTGAAATTGCTAAAGTTGAAAACATTGAAGTTAGTGATGATGAAGTAGAAGAAGAAATTAAAGAAATTGCATCTTATTATGGTAAAGAAGTAGATGAAATTAAACAAATCTTTGGCAGTCAAATTGATTCAATTAAAGCTGATTTAGCATCAAGAAAAGCTGTTCAATTTGTTAAAGACAATGTTAAAAAATAAGACGCTATAAGCGTCTTGTTTTTCAATGGTAGCCTTGATACAGGCTATGAAACGAAGATGTGTATACATTAGAAACATAACAACCTTTAAGGAGTATCTAAGGAGGTAATGAGAAATGGAAGAATTAGAAATGGTATTAGATTTACCAGTAATTTGTACAAGAGGCGTTCTTGTTTTTCCTGAACATGAAATTTCTATTGATGTAGGTAGACCTTATAGTTTGAAAGCTATTGAAAAGAGCGTTAATGAATATGATGAAAATATTGTATTGGTTTCACAAATTGATCCAATGAGTGAAGCGAATGAATATAATCAGATTTATCATTATGGAACATTATGTAAAGTAAAAAGACGTATTAAGAAGGATAATCATGGAACAATTAAGTTAACTGTTAAAGGAGTTCAACGTGTAAGATTGGATTCTTTATATGAAAAAGAGGAATCTTATTTTTCTCATGTGGCTTATTTGAATGATCAAGCAGGAGATAAGATTGAAGAAACTGCTTTAGTAAGAAAATTATCAAGTCAAATTCAATCAATGAATAAATATACTCGCGTTTTTCCTCGTGAAATTGTAATGAGTTTTTCTAATAATTTACCCGCTTCAATGTTAGCTGATAGTATTGCTCAATATATTCAAATTGAACTTAAGACAAGACAATCTATTTTAGCTGAAACTGATATTAATAAGAGATTATTGTTAGTTCTTGCTAGTATGGAAGAAGAAAAGACAATTAATGATATAGAAGAAAAAATTAATATTAAGGTTAAAGAAAGTATTGATGAAAATCAAAAAGAGTATTATTTAAGAGAAAAGTTAAGAGCAATCAAAGAAGAGTTAGGTGATACACCTAATAAACAAGATGATACCGATTGGATTCGTAATGAATTAAAAGAAAATCCATATCCAAAGCATATTGTTGAAAAAATAGAAGAAGAATTACATCGTTATGATATGATGCCTTCTGGTTCACAAGAGGCGAATGTTGTAAGAACATATATTGATTGGGTGATGAAAGTTCCTTGGTATCAAGAAACTCTAGATATAGAAGATATTAAGGCTGTAGAGGATGTTTTAGAAGAGGATCATTATGGTTTAGAAAAACCTAAGGAAAGAATTATTGAGCATTTAGCTGTTAAACAAATGACTCAATCATTAAATTCTCCTATTATTTGTTTAGTAGGGCCTCCAGGTGTAGGGAAAACATCGTTAGCAAAATCAATCGCTAGAGCATTAAATAGAAAATTTGTGAAAGCATCTTTAGGTGGTGTTCGTGATGAAGCTGAAATTAGAGGACATAGACGTACTTATTTAGGATCAATGCCTGGTCGTATTATTCAAGGTATGAAAAAGGCAGGTGTTGTAAATCCTGTTTTCTTGTTAGATGAAATTGATAAGATGGCAAGTGATTATAAGGGTGATCCTACAAGTGCAATGCTTGAAGTCTTAGATCCTGAACAAAATGCTTTATTCTCTGATAATTATATAGAAGAACCATATGATTTATCAAAGGTATTATTTGTAGCAACTGCAAATGATTTAGGTGGTATTCCTGCTCCTTTAAGAGATCGTTTGGAAATTATTGAATTATCATCTTATACAGAACAAGAAAAATTGGAGATTGCTAAACGTCATTTGATTTCTAAACAGTTAGAAGTACATGGATTAAAACCAGAACAATTCTTAATTGATGATGAATGTCTAATGTATATTATTCGTCATTATACAAGAGAAGCTGGTGTTCGTGAATTAGAAAGATATGTAGCAAAATTATGTCGTAAAGCAGTATTAGAAATTTTAAAAGATAAAGTTGAAAATGTTAATATCAATGTTGATAGTTTAGAAAAATATTTAGGGAAAGCTCCATTTATGCATACTAAGAAACTCGCTAATCCACAAGTAGGGGTGGTAACTGGTATGGCATATACTCAATTTGGAGGAGATATTTTACCAATTGAAGTGAATCATTTTGAAGGTAATGGAAAATCTATTATTACTGGACAATTAGGTGATGTCATGAAAGAATCAGCATCTATTGCTTTAGATTATATTAAAGCTAATAGTACAAAATATGGGTTAAATGATGTGAAGTTTGATAAACAAGATATTCATATCCATGTTCCAGAAGGAGCTGTCAAAAAAGATGGTCCTAGTGCAGGTGTCACACTTACAACTGCTATCTTATCATCTTTAAAGAATCAACCAGTAAGAGATGATGTTGCAATGACAGGTGAAATTACTTTACGTGGTCAAGTATTGCCAATTGGAGGTTTAAAGGAGAAATCTATATCTGCACATCGTAGTGGTATTAAAACAATTATTATTCCTAAAGATAACGAAAAAGATATAGAAGATATTCCAAAATCAGTTCAAGAAGATTTAAATATTATCTTAGCTGATCATATTGATACTGTATTGGATAATGCATTAGTAAAATAGAGTCTTTTGACTCTATTTTTTAAAGAGGAGAAAAATATGTATAAAATAAATAAGGCTGAGTTTATGTTGTGTGCTGCATGGAAATCTCAGTTTCCTGATACAAGTTTACCAGAAATATGTTTATCAGGAAGAAGTAATGTAGGAAAATCAAGTTTTATCAATACAATGACGAATAGAAATGGTCTTGCGAAAGTTTCGAGTACCCCAGGTAAAACAAGAACATTGAATTTTTTTAATATTAATGATGAATTACGTTTTGTTGATGTTCCTGGATATGGATATGCTAAAGTGAGTGAAAAAATCAAACAACAATTTGGTGAGATGATTGAAACATATTTAGAAGATAGACCTAATTTGAAGGCTTTAATTTTAATTGTTGATTATCGTCATAAACCAACACATGATGATATTATGATGTATGAATATGCAAAATATTATCATATTCCTACTTTAGTAGTTGCAACTAAAGAAGATAAACTTAAAAGAAACGATTTAGTAAAAAATGAAAAATTAATTAAGAAAACTTTAAATTTTGATGATAATGATTACTTTGTAAGATTTTCTTCTCTTCATAAAAAGGGAATAGATGAAGCTTGGAACATTATTTTAAAATTGTGTGAGTAATATTTTATGATCTTTTGCATACATTCTCATGAGGAGGATTGATTATGCAGAAGATTTTTTTTCATAAAACTGTTTCGTTAGATACACCTTTAAAGGAACTTGTTAGTATTTCAGTTGATGAATCTATTCAATATAAGCTAGAAGTGAATGGGATGAGAGCTTTTGGGGCCATTGTTATTCACGGTGAATATGATGATGGGAATGGTCGTAAACAATTTAAAGAAAATATTGATTTAGATATTTTAGCTCAAAGTAATAAAATAATGGATAAAAGAGATTTTCAGATGAAGGTTGAAGATTTTGATTATTCTATTACTGAAGGTTTATTAAAACTTGTCATTCAAACTCATATATATGGTGTGAAAGATGATGAGGATAAGCATATTCATGTTAATAAAGAAATCATAAAAGAAGAGCCAATGTTTGAAAGTTTACTTCGTCAAGAAGATCAAAAAGTAATTGAACCTGAAATTGTTGAAGAAATAACAACAACACCACCAATTCAAGAAGAACCTAAAAAAATAGAGAAAATTGAAGATGATGAAGATGATGATATTGGTACTTATTATTTTTATGTTGTTCAATCTGATGATAACTATGGAAAGATTGCAGAAAGATATCAAATAGATGAAGATATATTATATAATTATAATCAGCAAAGAGAAGTTAAAGAAGGTAGTATAGTTATTGTACCTTATTTATCATGAAAGAAGTTATAGAAAACTACTATGATTTATCAATACTAGGTTTTATCAAAGTTAATGATTATGTTTATAAAATTAAAAGTGATCAATATTATTATCTTAAATTTGTTAGTGATGATACATTAAATCATATAGTAGATTATATAGAATCACTTCATTTAAAATGTTTTGTTGATATATTAAAGAATAAAGATAATCAAATTCTAACATCTTATCAAGATTATTATTTTTATTTAATGGAAGCCTTAGATGAAAGTCAAGATGAATTAAAGGAGATCAAGATGAAAACTTATTTTGAAACTTTATCTTATCTTCATTATCATTCTTGTTATTATTTAAAAGTTAATCAAGAATACTTCAAAAAAATATATCATGATATAAACCATATCATAGAAGAACGCACTCAATATTATGATGATATTATGAAAAGTTGTGAACAAAAGGTTTATCGTTCACCTAGTCAATGGTTATTTGTATTAAACTATTATCGTATTATGAATAGTTTATATACTGCAAAAATGTATTTAAAGAAATTTATGGATTTAGTTGTTCATGTTTCATCACTTAGAGTATGTTTGGTTTATAAGAATTTTGATTATCAACATATTTCTTTAAAGAATAGAAAATTATTATCTATAGATCATATGAGTATTGATATTCCTATTTATGATATTTATGACATCTATTCAAAATTGCCTGATATACTATTTGATTTAGATTGTTTAAGTGATTATTATTTAAAAACCATGGTTTTAAATGATTATGAAAAAGTATTATTATGTACTTTACTTAATGTTGTTCCTGTTATCTATTTAGAAGATGATGAAATTAGTAATATTATAAAAATTTCGAGATTATTATATTACATTGATTCTATTTGTACATTATCATCAAAACTTGATATTCAAATTAGTCATGAAAACAAATAGATTTTATTTGTTGATGAGAAAGTGATTGACAAGTGTTTTGGGCTTTGTTAAAATGAATATACGTTGAAGAGGAGGAGTACATTTTCTAGTCTTTTAGAGAGTCTCTGTTTGCTGAAAAGAGATAGATGAAAAAATGGAAGGTAGCCTTGGAGTATGTTTATTGAAAATAAGTAGATGAACACGTAGAACTGCGTTAAAGTTTTGAGTTATCGAAAGATAAGAATTAAGGTGGTACCACGAACATTCGTCCTTATACGAATGTTCTTTTTTTAAGGAGGAAAAAATATGTATGTACTAGCAAGTCAACAATCAATGAGTTTTGAAATGATCTGGTTAACTTCATTTATTATAATGGGTCCACTCGTCTTTTTAGCAATGAGAAGATGGAGAAAAAACGCAAAACAAGTGAAGAGAGCAAATGATGAATTAAACAGTAAAAAGGAATATTATCATATTTTAACAAAAGAAAAGATGGATAATTGTCCTAGAGAGGATTTAGCAACTGCTGCTATTGTCCATGTTTTAAGAAAAGAAAGTGAAGATTATGATAATGTCTATAATAATTTAAATGAAAGTGAAAAAATTGTTTATATTATTTACGAATCAATGCTTTCTATTGACAACGGAAAAGGGTCTATTCGTACATTCTTTGAAAGTGATTTTTATAAACCTTTTTTCCCAATGATTGATAAAGCGTTTAATGCCATTGATTGTCGTGAAATAGGGGATATGATGAAAGCTGCTAGACATTTTCAATATATTATTGAAAATAATATAGATGATGAAGATGATGATGTAGATTTAGGAGATTATGCTCATTATAATTATGGTGATTTTACAAATGAATTTATGACATTGATTATGACTTTAAATGTAAATAATCGATTGATAGATTTTATTGATGAGCATAGAGATGATTTTATTGATGAAGAGGTTGAGGAAGATGAAAACATTAGCGAGTAAATATAATCATTTAGAAGTAGAAAAAGGAAAATACCAACAATGGTTAGATAAAAAATATTTTGAAGCAGGTGATTTAACAAAGAAACCATATTCAATTGTTATTCCACCACCAAATGTGACTGGAAAGCTTCATTTGGGTCATGCTTGGGATACAACTTTACAAGATATGATTATTAGATATAAAAGAATGCAAGGTTATGATGCGTTATGGCTTCCTGGAATGGATCATGCAGGAATAGCAACACAAGCCAAAGTAGAAGCGCGTATGAGAGAATCAGGAATTTCTCGATATGATTTAGGTAGAGAAAAGTTTTTAGAACAAGCTTGGGCTTGGAAAGAAGAATATGCTTCTATTATTAGAGCACAATGGGAAAAATTAGGGTTATCACTTGATTATTCTAAAGAAAGATTTACATTAGATAATGGATTAAGTGATGCTGTTAAAGAAGTTTTTGTGAAATTATATGAAAAAGGATATATTTATCAAGGTGAACGTATTATCAACTGGGATCCAGTTCAACGTACAGCACTTTCTAATATTGAAGTTATACATAAAGAGATTGAAGGAGCAATGTATTATTTTAAATACAAAGTTGTTGAAACTGGTGAAGAGTTAGTGATTGCTACAACACGACCTGAAACAATGTTTGCAGATCAAGCTATCTTTGTTCATCCAGATGATGAAAGATATACGCATTTAGTTGGTAAACATGCAATTAATCCAGCAAATGGAGAAGCTTTACCAATCATGGCTGATAGTTATATTGATATGGATTTTGGAACAGCTGTTATGAAATGTACTCCTGCTCATGATCCAAATGACTTCTCACTAGCAAAGAAATATCATTTACCTATGCCTATTTGTATGAATGATGATGGTACAATGAATGAAATGTGTCATAAATATACTGGTATGGATCGTTTTGAATGTCGTAAGGCTTTAGTAGAGGATTTTAAAAATGATGGAGTTGTTGATCATATTGAAAAACATATGCATCAAGTAGGACATTCCGAAAGAAGTAATGCAATTGTAGAACCATATTTATCAAAACAATGGTTTGTAAAGATGAAACCACTTGCTAATGCTGCTTTAGAAAATCAATTAAAAGATAGTAAAGTTCATTTTATTCCAGAAAGATTTGAAAAGACATTTAAACAATGGATGGAAAATATAGAAGATTGGTGTATTTCAAGACAATTATGGTGGGGACATAGAGTACCTGCTTGGTATCATAAAGAAACAGGCGAAGTTTATGTTGGTAAGGAAGCACCTAAAGATATAGAAAATTACAAACAAGATGAAGATGTATTAGATACATGGTTTTCTAGTGCTTTATGGCCATTTAGTACAATGGGATGGCCAAATGAAGAAAGCGAATTATATCAAAGATATTTTCCAACTGATACATTAGTAACAGGGTATGATATTATTTTCTTCTGGGTATCTAGAATGATCTTCCAATCATTAGAATTTACAAAACAAAGACCATTTAAAAATGTTCTTATTCATGGTTTGATTAGAGATGAACAAGGTAGAAAGATGTCTAAATCTTTAGGTAATGGTGTTGATCCTATGGATGTTATTGATCAATATGGTGCTGACACTTTAAGGTTTTTCTTAACAACTAATTCTGCTCCTGGTATGGATTTAAGATATATTCCTGAAAAATTAGAAGCATCATGGAATTTTATTAATAAGATTTGGAATTCTGCTAGATTTGTTTTAATGAATATTGATGAAGAATTAAAATATGAAGATTTAGTATTTGATCATTTGAATTTAAGTGATCAATGGATCTTAAATCGTCTTAATGAAGTCATAACAAGTGTTGATGAAAACATGGATAAATTTGAATTTGTTAATGTTGGTAGTGAATTATATGATTTTATTTGGAATGATTTTTGTTCTTGGTATATTGAATTATCTAAGGTTCATTTAAATGGCGATGATGAGTTAGCAAAGAAAGCATCTATTCATACATTAGTTTATGTATTAAATGCAATTGTTAAATTATTACATCCATTTATGCCATTTGTGACTGAGGAAATTTATCAATCTATTCCTCATCTTGAAGAATCTATTTGTATTGCAAAATGGCCAGAGGTAAGAAAAGAATTAAGTTTTGAAGGTATTAATGACAAGTTTGCTTATGTTATTGATATTGTAAAAGGTATACGTAATATAAGAGCTGTTTATACGATTAAAAATAAAGTTGAGGTTAAATATACTATCGAAACAAAAGAAGACTCTCTACCAGCTTTCTTAAATGATATTGAACCTTATATCATTAAATTATGTAATGCATCATGTGATGGTTATAATAAAGATGTAAGTGCTGATGTGGCTTCTGAAATGATTAAGGGTGGAAATGTTTTAATTGTTGAAACAGGAGCTTATGTTGATAAAGAAGCAGAGAAATCAAAACTTGAAAATGAAAAGAAAAAACTTGAGGGTGAAATTAAACGTTGTGAGGGTATGCTTTCGAATCCTAACTTTGTTAATAAAGCACCAGAAGCTAAAGTTGAACTTGAAAGAAAGAAACTTGCTGAATACAAATCTAAGTATGAAGCTGTCATAGAAAAAATAGGATTTATGAAATAGGGAATTTTCCCTATTTTTTCTTTACTAATTTCATGAATTTAAAAGAAAAAAAAGAAAAACATATAAAAAAATATAATAGAATAATAGGGGCTGTTTTAAGAAAGGATGGTTTATATGAAAGAATTAACATTACAACAACAATGTCAAGTCAATGGAGGTGGTTTAGCAACTGTTATTATTTATTGTATTATTGGAACTGGATTATATAAGATTATTAAATCCAAAAAAGGTCGTATTAGTATTCCTAAATTAATTACCCTTGAATGGAAACATTAATAATTTATACTCTCCTAGCATACAATATGCTAGGAGGTATTTTATGAAAACAGAAATAAAGATGATAGTGATAAGTTTTGTATTGATTTTTTTGTATATAGGTATTTTTACATATTGTGTTAATGCTATGCAAAAAGATTTTCATGTTTTACAAGTAGGTATTTATTCTAAAGAAGAAAATAAGAATCAGAAGATTAATGAATTGAAGGATAAGGGAATGGTTGCAGAATATTATAAACAAGATGGTAAGTTTTATATTATTTCTTTTTTAAGTGATAATTTAGACGATGTAGAAAAATATCAAAAGGAATATAAAGTAAAAGGAATCATTAAAACTTATAATGGATTTGTTAATGAAAAGACAAGTGACTTTTTAAAAAGATTAAAGGAAGGAAAGGTTTAAATGATCAAGACTTTGCCAATGGAGGAAAACCCAAGAGAGAAAGCTTTAACTTATGGAATAGAAACATTATCTAATGTAGAGCTATTAGCTTTGATATTAAGAACAGGAAATAAAAAAGAAAATGTATTAGAGTTATCTGCAAGAGTTTTAAAAGAGATAGGTGGAATGAAACATCTTAATGAAATGAATTATGCTTTTTTAACTTCTATAAAAGGAATAAAACAAGCGAAGGCTATTGAAATATTAGGTGTTATTGAATTTGCGAAAAGAATGCATAATATTAATTATCAAAGTGAAGTTTTAAATGATCCACATTTAATATATCAATGGATGAAAAATAAAATGATGTTTTTAAATCAAGAACATTTTGTGGTTTTATGTTTAGATACAAAATGCCGTTTGATTAAAGAAAAAACTTTATTTATAGGAACTTCAAATATGAGTATTGTTTCACCAAAAGAAATATTTAAAGAAGCTATCGCAAGTAATAGTACTTTTATTATTATTTGCCACAATCATCCTTCTGGTGATTGTTATCCTAGTGATGAAGATATACATCTTACAAATCATATAAAAAAATCTGGAGAAATGATAGGGATTAAAGTTTTAGATCATATTATTATTGGGAAAAATGAATTTTATAGTTTTGAAATGGGAAAAAAAGTGAAAATTTAATATACATTTGTTTTTGGTTGTTTTTTTTGTCATATAATATTATAATAGTTACAAGTTAGGAGTGAGATTTGTTGGATAAAAAGAAGAAACGTAATAAAAGAATTATTATCATAACTGTTGTTCTTATTTTCTTTTCGATTATGACTTTAGTGACTAATCGTAGTAGTTCTCCTATTGAAACTATTTTGAAAGATACAATTTCAAATATAGAATATTATTGTATAAAGGCGCCAATTCATTTTGTTAGTCATATATTTGATGAGTATGTTTCTTTAAAAGATAGTTATGATGAAAATGAAAAGTTAAAAAAACAATTAGATAAATCTATTAGAAATCAAGCTACTATTGATGTTTTAAATGAAGAATTAGATGAGTTAAAGAAAATCACAAAAATAGATTATTTACCTACAGATTATAATTTAAAATATGCAACTGTTATATCACGTGATGTTGAAAATTGGAGCAGTCAATTAAAAATTGATTTAGGTAAAAATTCAGGAGTTGCTAAAGATATGGCTGTTGTTAGTTCTAAAGGTATGATTGGAGTTATTACAGAAGTTAGTGAAACTTCATCAACTGTATCTTTGTTATCGAATGAAAAGAGTATGAGTCAACTTCCAGTTATGATTTTAAGTGGTAAGGATAAGTATTATGGTTTATTAGATAATTATGATTTAAAGAATAAATCTTATCGTATTAAATTATTGAGTGATGTTAAAGAAATCAAAGAAAATTCTAAAGTTGTAACAAGTGGTTTGGGTGGAAGTAAAAAGAGTCCTAAAGGTATTTTGATTGGTAATGTAAAAAAATATTCTATGAAGGAAGATGCTTTAGAATCTATCTGTTATGTTGATCCTAGTGTTGATTTTGATGATTTGAGTTATTTAGCTGTTGTTCAAAGGGTGAATAAATAATGGAAATGAAGAATACTTATTTATATAGATATTTTTTAGTGATGTTTATTTGTTTTACAATAGATAGTGTCATGAGTTATTTTTTACCAATGAATTATAGTAAGGAGAATATTGTTATTATTCCTTCAATTGCATTAATGATGTATTTATTAATGATTAGAGATATTGATGCAACATATAGATATTTTTTTGGTGGTATATGTGGTCTTTATTATTCTATTGTATATTCAAATTCACTTGCTATTTATATTCTTATTTATATGATTATAGCTTTTATTAGAAGTTATATTATAAAATTAGAGGATTTATCTTTTTTAGAAGCGATTTTGTTTGCTGTTTTGACAATTTTTGTACAAGAGATTGTGATATATTGGTTAATGAGGATTACCAATGTCACAAGTATGGTATTAGTTCAATTTTTACTATTACGTGTTTTGCCAACACTTATAGTCAATATGATACTTTTTGTTGGTGTATACCTTGTATATAATAAGATCAAAATAGAGGTGAAATAATGAGTGTTGTAGTTAAAGGAAAAAATGATTTATTGGTTTTTCATTGTACGATTGAGAATCATTTTGATGATGTGTTAAAAGAAATTGATGAGCTTTTGGATAAGCCGCTTTTTGTAGAAGCAGGTTATTATCCAAAGGCTTTTTTTGATTTTGGTTGTCGATATTTAAATGAGAAAGAATTAAATTGTTTATTAGATGTTTTATTAGTCAAAAAAAGAGTTATATTTTGTGGGGTGAATTTACTTAAAGAAAACGAAAAGATTGTTGATATGTATACAAAAAGTATTCATGCTGGTGAGGTTGTAAAGATACATAGGGACACATTGTTTTTAATGCCTTTAAATGAGGGTGGAGTGATTTATAGTGATTCTCATGTTTATTTTTTAGGGAAAGTGAAAGGGAAGGTTGTTGGTTTGAGTAGAGATGTTCGTATTTATGGTCACTATTTTGAAAATGCTGAAATTAGGATTATGAATCATTGTTTACATGATGTGACAACTTTTACAAATGTAATGATATATGATAATAAGGAAGAAATTGTAATGAAGAAGGAGGAGGATTTATGGCAAGAGTCATTGTAGTGACTTCAGGAAAAGGTGGAGTTGGAAAGAGCACAGTTACAATTAATTTAGGATATGCTTTTTCATCATTAGGTTATAAAGTATGTTTAATTGATTCGGATTTTGGTTTAAAGAATCTAGATGTAATGATGGGATTAGAAAATAGAGTTGTTTATGATTTAAGAGATGCTATTGAGGGAAGATGTACATTAAATCAAATTTTAGTGAAAGACAAAAGAATGGAGTCTTTATATTTATTACCTGCTTGTAAATCTCTTTCTTTTGAAACAATAAATATGAAATATATGACAAGCATGATTGAAAAATTAAAAAATGATTTTGATTATATTTTTATTGATAGCCCTGCTGGTGTAGAAAAAGGTTTTCAATATGCTTGTGGTTTGGCTCATGAAGCTATTGTTGTCATTAACTTAGATGTTGCTTCTTTAAGAGATGCGGATAGAGTTGTAGGATTATTGTTAAAACAAGACGTTGATCAACTTCATATGATTGTTAATAAATATAATCATGATGATGTTACTAGAGGAAGGAGTTTATCAATAAAAGATGCTTATGAGATTTTATCAATTCCTTTAATTGGAATTGTTTATGATGATCATGATATTATTGAATCACATAATAAGGGATTACCTTTGTATTTAGATAAGAATTCGTTAGTTCATGCTTGTTTTGATAAAATTGTAAGAAGATTAAATGGTGAAGATATACCATTTACAAAAATGAAAAAAAGAGCGTTCTTTGATAGAATATTCAAATAATATTTTTGGGTTTTGACTCATACAATTAATGAGGTGATAAGTATGAGTGATATTGATGAAATAAAGAAAAGAATGGAAAAGAGAAAAGGGGGAAGAAATAAAAAAGTATTAACAGATTATCATTTTTCAAAGTTTTATAATTTAATGATAAAATGTATGGTTTTATTATTAGTTATAGTTTCTGTATTTAGTTATATGAAAGTAAGTGATAATGGAGAGTATATAAAAAATCATATATTTTCGAATGTTTATTTTAACCAAATGATAAATTGGATCAATACACAGTTTTATGAGTTCTTTCCAACTGAAACTTCAACAACAGTTTCAAGCAAAGTTTCTTATAAGCATATAAAAGATAATCTTTATACAAACAGTTCTAATGAAGTTGTTAATTTCTCTAAAGGTAGAGTTATTTATACTGGAAATCAAAAACTATTAGGGAATTATGTAACAATTTTATTAGAAAATAATATAGAAGTGACTTTTGGGCATTTAAGTGATGTGTTTGTGAAGAAATTTGATTTAGTAGAAAAATCAACAATTATTGGAACATGTGAGGATAATGTGCTTATTATATTTACTCAAGGCGAAAAGGAAATAGATTATGCAACTTTTCAAAAGTTATTGTAAGTATATTAAGGTTCATCCTTTAACTCTTGTTTATGTTGTTGTGTCTTTTATAAGTGGATATTGGAAGTTTTATTTAGGAGCTTATACAATTGTATGTATTCATGAAATATGTCATTTCATAATGGCATATTCTTTTCGTTTTGAAATTGAAAAAATATCTTTACTTCCTTTTGGAGCTTATTTATCACTATATGATTATGGATATAGACCTATAATATATGAAATGTGTGTTGTATTAGCGGGACCATGTAGTCATCTTTTTATTTATTTTATATTAAATCTTTTTAAAAAGTATGTTTATGTACAATATTTACTTAAGATGAATAGTTTGATTTTTATGTTCAATCTTCTTCCCATTTATCCAATGGATGGTTTTCGCTTTATTCTTTTATGTATAGAAAATTGGATTGATTTATCTAAATGTCAATATATAATTTTTAAAATATCTATTTTCTTTTTATGTTTATTTATAAGTTTATGTTATCGTATGAATTATTATATTATTTTCTTTTTTTTATTATATCAAAATATAGAATTTTATAGAAACATACCAATGTATCTAAGAAATTACTTTATGAATATACCTTATGTATATAAAAATAAGATTAAAATACATCAAGATAATTGTTATTTAAGAGATAAAGAAAACTATTATTTTTTTAATGGACAACTATATTATGAAAATGAATATAAATATGCACTCATTAAAAATGTAAAAAGACTAGAAAAATAAGGAATATACTTGTTTTTATTATTTAATTATGATATTATACTTTAGGTATTAAAAATACACACATTATGGATTCATTTTACGTGTGCTAGAAATAGTGTAAAATGTTAGAAGTAATGGAGGAAAAAAACAAAAAGGAGGAAGAAGTTACATGGCAGTAATTTCAATGAAAAAATTATTAGAAGTTGGTGTTCATTTTGGGCATCAAACAAAAAGATGGAATCCTAAAATGGCTCCATATATCTTTACTGCAAGAAATGGTATTTATATCATTGATTTAAAGAAATCATCTGATAAATTAGATGAAGCTTATACAGCAATGATGGATATCGCAGCTAAAGGTGGTAAAGTATTATTTGTAGGAACTAAGAAACAAGCTCAAGAAGCAGTTCAAGAAGAAGCAATTAGATCTGGAAGTTTCTACGTTAATTCTCGTTGGTTAGGTGGAACTTTAACTAACTTCAAAACTATTCAAAAGAGAATTAGAAGATTAAAAGAATTAGAAAAAATGGAAGAAGATGGAACTTTAGAGTTATTCACTAAAAAAGAAGCTATCTTATTAAAGAAAGAACAAGCTAAGTTAGAAAAGAACTTAGGTGGTATCAAAGAAATGAGAAGATTACCAAATGCAATCTTCGTAGTTGATCCTAAAGTTGAACATAATGCAGTTGCAGAAGCTAAGATTTTAGGAATTCCAGTATTTGGAATTGTTGATACTAACTGTGATCCTGATGAAGTGGATTATGTTATTCCTGCAAATGATGATGCTATTAGAGCAGTTAAGTTAATCGTTGCAGCTATGGCAGATGCAGTTTGTGAAGCTAAAGGTGAACCTTTAACAGTAGCTTATGTCAAAGATGAAGATGATAAAGAAGTATCTATGAATGATGCAGTAGCTAGTGTTGAAGAAAATAAACAAAGAGGTCCTAGATATAAAAATAGAGGTCCTAAAAAAAGTAGAAATGCTGAAGAAGGAAACAAAACTGAAGCTTAATCTAGTTAATTAAGGGAAGCTCTGCTTCTCTTTTTTTAAAAAATAGGAGGAAAAAGAAATGGCAATTAGTGCAAAATTAGTAAAAGAATTACGTGATAAGACTGGTGCTGGAATGATGGATTGTAAAAAAGCTTTAGAGGCTTGTGATGGTGATATTGAAGCATCATTCGACTGGTTAAGAGAAAAAGGTATTGCAAAAGCAGCAAAGAAGGCTGATAGAATTGCAGCTGAAGGTTTAACTGCTTTTGTTGTTGATGGAAATAAGGCAGCAATTGTTGAAGTTAACTCTGAAACTGATTTCGTTGCAAAGAATGATGAATTTAAACAATTAGTTAATAGCATTGCTAAAACTGTAGTTGAAAATAATCCTGCTGATTTAGATGCTGCATTAAAATTAGAATTAAATGGTAAAGCATTAGAAACAGTTATTGCTGAAGCTACTGGTAAAATTGGAGAAAAATTAAGTTTTAGAAGATTTACTGTAATGGAAAAAGCAGATGATGAAGTATTTGGTGCTTATTCTCATATGGGTGGAAAAATGACTGCTTTAGTTAAATTAGCTAATTCAAATGATGAAAAAGCTAAAGATGTTGCAATGCATGTAGCAGCTAGTGCTCCTCAATATATTGATAGAAGTGCTATTCCTGCTGATGTGTTAGATAGAGAATTAGCTGTATTAAAAGCTCAAGCTTTAGAAGAAAATGCAAATTCTAAGAAACCTAAACCAGAAAATATTATTGAAAAAATGGTTCAAGGTCGTTTAAATAAGAATTTAAAAGAAATGTGTTTAGTTGATCAAGAATTTATCAAGGATCCAGATTTAACTGTTGCTAAATATTTAGGTGATGGTAAAGTATTAGCAATCGCTCGTTACATGGTTGGTGAAGGAATGGAAAAACGCGAAGAAAACTTTGCTGAAGAAGTAGCTAGCCAAATGCGTGGTTAATAAAATAAATAAAATAAGAGGGGGACATGAATTTTTGTGTACCCTTTTCTTGTAGTAAGGAGAAATTATGAAATATAACAGAGTTTTATTAAAGTTAAGTGGTGAAGCTTTAGCTGGAGATAATAAGTTTGGTATTGATCCTTTAGTTGTTAAAGATGTAGCAAGACAAATTAAAGATGCTAAAGATTTAGGTGTAGAAATTGCTATTGTATGTGGTGGTGGAAACATCTGGCGTGGTAAAACTGGTAGTGATATGGGAATGGAAAGAGCATCTGCTGATTATATGGGAATGCTTGCAACTGTTATGAACGGTTTAGCTTTGCAAAATGCTTTAGAATCAGTTGGTGTTGATACTCGTTTAATGTCAGCTATTTCAATGAAAGAAGTTGCTGAACCTTATATTAGAAGAAGAGCTGTTAGACATTTAGAAAAAGGTAGAGTTGTTATATTTGGAGCTGGTTTAGGAAGTCCATTTATGACAACAGATACAACTGCTGCTTTACGTGCCGCTGAAATTAATGCTGATGTGATTTTAATGGCTAAAAATGGAGTGGATGGGGTTTATTCTGCTGATCCTAAGATTGATGCTAATGCTATAAAATATGATTATATTACATATCTAGATGTTATTAATAAAGATCTAAAGATTATGGATCAAACTGCTATTACATTATGCAAAGATAATAGTATTGATTTATGTGTATTTAATATGCAGGAAGATGGTAATATTGCTAAAGCTTGTAATGGTGATGCTATTGGAACAACTATTTCAAAAGGAGAATAAGAATGATTGATTTGATTTTAGAAGATACAAGAGAAAGAATGCAAAAAAGTATAGAGGCTTTCCAAAATGAATTAACAACTGTTCGTACAGGAAGAGCTAATCCTAAAATGCTTGATCGTGTTATGGTTGATTATTGGGGAACTCCAACTCCTATTAATCAAGTTGCAGGTGTTAGCGTTGTTGAAGGTAGACAATTAGTTATTAAACCTTATGATAAATCATCTTTAAAGAATATTGAACATGCTATTTTTGAATCAAATTTAGGTTTAACTCCTCAAAATGATGGACAATTAATTAGAATTATTGTTCCACCGTTAACTGAAGAAAGACGTAAAGAATTTGTAAAACAAGTATGGAAATATGCTGAAAGTGCAAAAGTTTCTATTAGAAATATTAGACGTAGTGCTAATGATGAAATTAAGAAAGCTGAAGTTACTGAAGATGAGGAAAAAGATGCACAAGAACAAGTTCAAAAGATTACAAACGAATTTGTAAAGAAAATTGATGAACTTGCTAAAGTTAAAGAAAAAGATTTAATGACAGTATAGAACTTTCGGTGTTGAAAGTTCTTTTTTTATGTTACTATTTCACGGGTTTGTCAAGAAAAGTGTGTAAATAATATAAAATTATTTAAATCAAATGTTATTTTAATGAAAGATTATATGCAAATCATTGCGAAATTATATTCCCATTCAGCATTAAATTCAAAATCATAACATCTTAAGTAATAAAACACACATCTTTTAAGTCACTTTCTTGATGTGTGTTTATATTCTATCCTTTAATTAATTCTTTGATTTCTTCAATTATACTTGCAGTAAAGAGTGCTCCTTGTAGTTGTATAAGTTTCTCTATTTCTAAATCTTTTAACAACGATTCTATATCTTCATCAAACTTTGATTGGATATGAATACTAGGAGAACTAATAATCATTTTTCTATCTTCTTCTCGAGCTTCAAACTTACCGAGACTATGTCCTTTAGATTTACCATGGTTAAACCCTTCATCATATTTTTCTTGTTTTTCTCCTTCAACTTGCATTTACCTTAACATTCTCTTATTTGCGATATTTCTTAACTTATCATCTTCATTAAACTAATCAATCTTCTCTTTCATTGTTTCTATCACCTTTTTCTTAGCTCGATTTATCGACATCAATTGAATATTATGTTATAATACACCACATAGAAGAAAAGTTGGTGAATACATGTTATTTAATAAAAAAAATATTTCTTATGAGTTGGATCAAGATAATATTCCTGGTCATATTGCCTTTATAATGGATGGTAATGGAAGATGGGCTAAAAAACGAAAAATGCCTAGAACATATGGACATCATGAAGGAACAAAGACAATTAGAAAGATAGCATTAGAAGCTAATCGTTTAGGTGTAAAAGCAATGACTGTTTATGCTTTTTCAACTGAAAATTTTAAAAGAGATATTAATGAAGTGAATTATATTTTTAAATTGCCTAAAGAGTTCTTTGATTTATATTTAAAAGAGTTGATTGAAAATAATGTTCAATTAAGATATATTGGTCATTTAGAAATGGCTCCTAAAGAAACAAGAGATATTATTGAGAAAGCGATTTCTCAAACGAGTCAAAATACTGGTTTGATACTTACTTTTGCTTTTATTTATGGTGGTAGAGATGAAATTGTTGAAACAACTAAAGAGTTATGTCAACAATGTTTAGATGGGAAAATTAGTGTTGATAATATCAATGAAGATTATTTTGAAAAACATTTAATGACAACTGATTTACCTCCAGTAGATTTAATGATACGTACAAGTGGTGAATATCGTTTATCCAATTTTATGTTATGGCAGCTTGCTTACGCTGAATTTGTTTTTACTGACATTCATTGGCCTGCATTTGATGAAACTGAACTTCATCGTTGTATTGCGATATATCAAGGAAGAGAAAGACGCTTTGGAGGTGTTTTGAAATGAAAACAAGAATTATTACTGCGGTTGTTTTAGTTGCTATTTTAATACCAGTTGTTTTATTTGGTGGACAGGCATTTGAAATTTTAATTGGTGTAGCAGCAATAGCTGGTGTATTTGAATTGTTATCGATTTGTGATCGTCCAAAAACACGATTATATTTATATTTAGTTGTAGGTATTTACATGCTTTATGCAACTTTTATGTCATCAACTATATTGATTGATATTGCAGCGGTTATTGTTTTTATGTTGGTATTATATGCGTGTAGTATGTATGATACAAATATGAGTTTATTAAGATTAGGATATTATTTTACTGGAGCTGTATTAATAAGCGCAGGATTACATTCTATATTATTTTTACGTTTGAATTATGGATATGAGTATCTTATTGTTTTAGCATTAGCAACTTTTGGAACTGATACAGGGGCTTATTTTGCAGGAAGATTTTTTGGTAAACATAAATTAAATCCACGTCTTTCTCCAAAGAAAACAATTGAAGGTAGTATTGGAGGAATGCTTTTAGGAACTGTTCTTTCTATTTGTTATGGTGCATATATTCATATAGAAATACCTATGGCTATGTTAGTTGTTGTTTGTTTTATTTTAACAATTACAGGACAAATTGGAGATTTAACTTTTAGTAGTATGAAAAGAACTTTTGAGATTAAAGATTTCTCACAATTATTACCTGGACATGGTGGTATTTTAGATCGTTTTGATGCATTTTTATTTAATGGGGCTGTTTTAGGTGTATTATTATATTATGTGGCGATGGTGGCTTAAATGAAGAGGATTACAGTTTTAGGTGTTACTGGTTCTATAGGAACACAAAGTGTTGATGTTGTTTATCATCATCAAGATATGTTTGAAATTGTTGCAATGAGTGCTGGTAGAAATATTAAATTATTAGAAGAAATAATGGAAAAATTACCTGTTAAACATATTTGTGTAACATTAAAGGAAGATTATGAGTTATTAAAGAATAAATATCCTGATAGATATTTTTATTATGGTGAAGATGGATTAATTACTATAGCAACATTAAATGATGTTGATATTGTTTTAAATGGAATTGTTGGTTTTGCAGGACTTCTTCCTACTATTAGAGCTATTGAAGCTCGTAAGGATATAGCTTTAGCAAATAAAGAAACTTTAGTAACTGCTGGACATATTATTGTTCCTTTAGCAAAACAAAATAATGTTACACTTATACCAGTTGATAGTGAACATTCTGCTATTTTTCAATCAATAAATGGTGAAAATCATGGATGTATTTCTAAAATTTTATTAACTGCAAGTGGAGGAAGTTTTAGGGATAAAACAAGAGAAGAATTAGAAGATGTTAGTGTTAAAGAAGCATTGAATCATCCTAATTGGTCAATGGGAGCAAAAATTACTATTGATAGTGCGACTTTATTTAATAAAGGTTTAGAAGTAATGGAAGCAAAATGGTTGTTTGATGTTGATTATGATGATATAGAGGTTATCATTCATCCAGAAAGTATTGTTCATTCTATGGTTGAATATGATGATGGAGCTGTTATTGGACAGTTAGGTGTACCAGATATGAGACTTCCTATACAATATGCTTTAACTTATCCTAATCGAATTGAAATAGTAGGAGAAAAACGTTTATCTT
The DNA here is from genome assembly GCA_910579135.1 of uncultured Erysipelotrichales bacterium. GTDB lineage: Bacteria > Bacillota_I > Bacilli_A > Erysipelotrichales > Coprobacillaceae > MGBC113645. The sequence goes on from CAJTTM010000001.1 coordinate 86,278, forward strand.
TAACTGATATAGGAAGTTTACATTTTATTAAACCTGATTTTAATAGATTTCATGCATTAAAACTTGCTTATAAAGCAGGACGTATAGGAGAGTCTATGCCTTGTGTTTTAAATGGTGCAAATGAGATGGCTAATGAAATGTTTAGAAAAGGGAAGATTAAATTCCTTGATATTGAAAGATTAGTTGAAGATGCAATGAATGCTCATGATTTAATTTTAAATCCTACTTTGGAACAATTAATTGAAATAGATTTATGGGCTAGAAAATATGTAAAAGAAAGAGTGAAGAGTTATTATGCAAAATGTAATTAATGTTTTAGTTTTTATGCTTGTATTAGGTTCGATTATAGCAATACATGAATTTGGACATTTTATAGCTGCTAAATATTTTGATGTATATTGTAGTCATTTTTCTATTGGGTTTGGACCCCGTTTATTTTCTAAAAAAGGAAAAGAAACTGAATATGAGATTAGAGCTTTACCAATTGGTGGGTTTGTTTCTATGGCAGGAGAGGCTGATCAAGAAGAAGTAGAAGAGATGAAAGATGTTCCTTTAGAAAGAACTTTAAAAGGAAAAAAGACTTATCAAAAAGTGATTATCTTTTTAGCTGGAGTATTTATGAACTTTGTATTAGCAGTCATTGTTTTATTTGCTTCTAATTTAATGGCTGGACAAGTTCCTGTTGATAGGGTACAGATTGATGCAGTAGAAAATCAAACTCCTGCTGCTCAATATGGATTAAAGGCTAATGATATTATTGAAAAAATTTATGTAAAGGATTCAAAGAAAACAATATTGATAGATTCTTATGAAACATTTTCTAGTTCTCTTACAAAAGAAAACTTTGGTACAACTGATGATCATCCTTTAGTGACTGTACAAGTAAAAAGAGAAAATGAATCAAAAAATATCGATATGAAGTTACAGTTTAATGAACAAACTCAAAATTATTATTTTGGAATTGTTTTTAAGACAAGAAGAATGAGTTTTATTGAAAGTATAACTTATACAGTGACTGATGTAAAAGAAATGAGTACATCTATTGTTGATGCTTTAAGACTGTTAGTTGTTAATTTTGCTTCAACAGTTAAACAATTATCTGGACCTGCTGGTATTTATCAAGTTACAGCCCAAGTTACTGAAACAGGACAGATTGCAAGTATATTTAGGCTTGTAGGACTTTTATCTATTAATATTGGTATATTTAATTTATTACCAATACCTGGACTAGATGGATGTCAGGTATTATTTGCAGTTGTTGAAAGAATAATAGGGAAAGAACTTCCACAGAAATTAAAACTTATCTTACAAATGGTTGGATTAGGATTAGTATTACTATTAATGTTCTTTGTCACATATCAAGATTTAATGAGAATATTTGGATGAAAAAAAGGGATTATAATCCCTTTTTAAAAGGAGGATTTTATGGAAAATAAAATATGGATACTGTTAAAACAGTTGTCTATTAATGAGCAAGTTGATAAATTAAAAAATTCAACATTAAGAAAAGTCACTGTAAATCAAAATAATTTTTATAAATTTTATATACATACTTTACAGCTATTACCGCTAAAAGAAGTTCAAATTTTATTAGAAGCAAAAGATAAGTTTCCTTATCCTTGTGAGTTTGTTTTTGATTCGGTTTCTATTTATAATGAAAAAGAAATTATTGAATACATTGAATATATTTTTAATTCTTTAGGAAAGAAATATCCTTTATTAAAAACATTAGATTTAAGTAAATTACAATTTCAAGATAATGTTTTATCAATAGAGGTTATTAATGAGATTCAACTTCATCAAATGCAACAATTATATAAGGTCTTTGATAAATATTTTCATAATTTTGGTATTTATGTTGATTATAAAACTTATATTGATACAACTAATGATGAGTATCAACAAATTCAAGATGAGATGTCATCTGCTAATGAAGTCATTGTAGATGAAGCATTATTTGATACTTCCTTTCAAGTTGAAGAGAAAAAAGAAACTCCTAAACCTAAGAAATATTCTTATAAAAAAGAATATTATAATATGCGTTTAAAAGACATTACTAATGATATTAGAGATGTGTGTGTTCAAGGTTTTGTTTTTAAAGTAGATAATAGAACATTAAAGACTGGTAAGACATTACAAACATTATATATTACTGATTATACTGATAGTATTATTATTAAACGTTTTGAAAATAAATTAGGAAATTCTAAAGAAGAAATCGGTAAAATTGGAAAAGGAAATTGTTGGGTTAAGGTTAATGGTAATGTAGAGTTTGATAACTATATGAAAGATACTGTTATTACTGCTAGAAATGTTGAAATTATTAAAGCACCAGAAGTCAGAAAGGATGATGCTCCTAAAAAGCGTATAGAGCTTCATGCTCATTCGAAGATGTCTTCTATGGATGGTATTGCCTCTATTAGTGATTATGTTAATAGAGCTGTTTATTGGGGGCATAAGGCGATTGCAGTAACTGATCATGGAAATGTTCAATCATTTCCTGAAGCACAAATGGCTACTGCTAAAAAAGATATTAAGATGATCTATGGTGTAGAGATGTATATGGTGGATCCTGAGTTTACTATTGTTTATAATGAAAAACCATTATCTTTAAGAGATTTAACATTTGTTTCTTTTGATTTAGAAACAACGGGATTATCTGTATTAGATGATGATATTACTGAATTTGGTGCTGTGAAGATAAAAAATGGACAAGAAATTGATAGATTACAAAGTCTTATTAAACCGAATAAAAAGATTAGTGAGAAGATTACAAAATTAACACATATAACTAATGAAGATGTTATGAATGCTCCAACAATTGAGGAGTTTTTACCTAAAATATTAGAATTCTTTGGTGATGATGTTTTAGTTGCTCATAATGCAACCTTTGATGTTGGATTTATAAATGAAATTTTAAGACGTCATAATATGCCTAGTCTTAATAATCCATGGATAGATACGCTTCCTTTAGGATGGAAGATATTACCTGATTTGAAGTTTTTTAGATTAGGTAATATCGCAAGACATTATCGTATTGCTTATGATGGAGAGGTTGCTCATAGAGCTGATTATGATGCTGATGTACTTGCTTCTGTATTTAATATGATGCTTAATGATTTAATGAAGATGGATTGTGTTAATCTTGATGATATTAATAAAATTGAATGTTCATATGCTTATAAAATTGTAAGACCAAAACATATGTGTGTATTAGCAAAAAATAAAGATGGACTAAAAAATATGTTTAAACTTGTTTCAGAAGCCAATACAACATATTTTGAAAAAGTAGCTCGTATCCCTAGAAATCGTTTAGAATATTATAGGGAAGGATTACTATTTGGTAGTGGATGTTATAATTCGGAAATCTATGAGCTTGCGATGACTCGAAGTATTGAGGAATTAAGGAAAGCAATTGAATTTTATGATTATATAGAAATTTTACCACTAGATATTTGTAAATATTTTGTTGAAAGAGGTAGAGTTGATACTGAAGATGATTTAAAACGTATTTTAAGACGTATTGTTGATACTGCTAATGAGATGGGAAAAATGATTGTTGCTACAGGTGATGTACATTACGTTGATCAAAAAGATAAGATTTATCGTGATGTATTTACTTGTAACCCTAAAATTGGATTGGGTGGTACATTACATCCATTAACTGATCGTCATAATCCTCAAGCATGGACACCAGATGAATATTTAAGAACAACTCAAGAAATGATGGATAGTTTACCATATTTAACTGAAGAAGAAAAATATGAATATGTTGTTGAAAATACCAATAAGATTGCAGATATGATTGATGGAGACTTCCATGTTGTTCATGATAAATTATTTACTCCTCATATTGATAATGCAGATGAGAATTTAAGAAAATTATGTTTTGAAAATGCTCATAAACAATATGGTGAAGTTTTACCTGATATAGTAGAAAAACGTCTAACAAAAGAGTTAGATAATATTATTAAACATGGATTTGGAGTCATTTATTATATTGCCCATAAATTAGTTAAAAAATCTAATGATGCAGGCTATCTAGTAGGAAGCCGTGGGTCAGTTGGTTCTTCTTTTGTTGCAACTATGGCAAACATTTCAGAAGTTAATCCATTACCACCTCATTATTATTGTCCACATTGTCAATATAATGAATTTGTCGAAATTGAAGATATTGTTAATGGATATGATTTACCTGATAAAATGTGTCCTAAATGTGGTCATAAGATGAAAGGTGATGGACATAATATTCCATTTGAAACTTTCTTAGGATTTAATGCTGATAAAGTTCCAGATATTGACTTAAATTTCTCTGGTGATTATCAACCAACTGCTCATGCTTATACAAAAGAAATTTTTGGAGATACTCATGTATATCGTGCAGGGACTATTTCTACAGTTGCTGAAAAGACTGCTTATGGATATGCAAAAGGTTATGCTGAGTTAATGGGGATTGATAATCGTATTAGAGGAGCAGAGCTTGAAAGAATTGCGAAAGGGTGTACTGGTGTTAAACGTACAACAGGACAACATCCAGGGGGTATTATTGTTATTCCTTCAGACATGGATGTTTATGATTTTACTGCATATCAATATCCTGCTGATGATTTAAATGCAGAATGGAAGACAACTCACTTTGACTTCCATGCAATTCATGATAACGTCTTAAAATTTGATATTTTAGGTCACGTTGATCCTACAGTTATAAGAATGTTACAAGATTTAACTGGTATTAATCCTAAAGATATTCCAACAAATGACAAACGTGTTATGAGTTTGTTTACATCATCCAAAGCTCTAGGAATAGATTTATCTTATATGAATTGTAAAAGTGGAGCTTTAGGACTTCCAGAGTTTGGAACCAAATTTGCTAGAAGCATGTTAGATACAACAAAACCTAATTCATTTAGTGATTTGGTCATTATATCAGGTTTATCTCATGGAACAGATGTTTACTTAGGGAATGCTGAAACTCTTATTTCTTCTGGTACTTGTACTTTAAAACAGGTTATTGGATGTCGAGATGATATTATGGTTTATTTAATAGAAAAAGGGCTTCCAAACAAAGATGCTTTTGATATCATGGAATGTGTACGTAAAGGTAAATCACCAGTTGTTTTTCCAGAGAAAAAATATGAAGAGTTAATGAAAAAACATAATGTTCCTAATTGGTACATAGAATCATGTAAGAAAATAAAATACATGTTCCCCAAAGCTCATGCAGCAGCTTATGTATTAAGTGCGATTCGTGTAGCTTGGTGGAAACTTTATTATCCAAGAGAATACTATGCTGTATATTTTTCTACAAGATGTGATTTCTTTGATATTGAAACTCTTATTCAAGGAAAAGAAATGATATTTTCGCGTTATAGTGAAATCCTAAATATGAAACAAGAGGGTATTAAAGTTTCAAATAAAGATGAAGGATTGATTACTGTTTTTGAGGTTGCTATGGAAATGTATGATCGTGGTTATCATTTTAACAATATTAATTTAGATTTATCAGAATCTAGTGTCTTTATTGCTGATCCTAACGATGATAATGGTATATTACCACCATTTACATCAGTTGATGGATTAGGGTCTGCTGTAGGTGATTCAGTAGTAGCAGCCAGAAATAAAGGAACCTTCTTATCCAAAGAAGATGTTATTAAACGTACAAAATTAAATAATAGTCAAATTGATTTCCTTTCTAAAATTGGTGTATTTAATCATCTCTCTGAGGAAAATCAAATGAGTTTATTTGATTTATAGGAGGTATATATGATAAAAGAAATAAAAAAGAATATGTTCGATGGAGAAGGTGAAGTTCATTTTCAACATATTTTAACTGATAAACAAAAAAATGGGATGTTAAGAGTATATGCACATGTAACCGTTATGCCACATAGTTCAATTGGTTTTCATACACATCATGGAGATGGAGAGTCTTATTATATATTAGATGGTGAAGGATATTATAATGATGGAGAAAAGGAATATTTAATCAAAAAAGGGGATACTACATTTACTGATGATGGTGAAAGTCATGGACTTGTTAATAGAAATGATAAACCATTAGAAGTGATGGCACTTATTATTTATACAAAGCAAAAATAAGCATATTGTTTTATTTATAACTCAATAAGCTTTATAATGTATAAAATGGAGGTTTTATATGGTTAATTGTTTATTAGGGTTATTGATTCCCTTTATAGGAACCTTATTAGGTTCTGCAATGGTATTTTTTATTAAAGACCAATTAAATAATAAAGTTCAAAAAGGATTACTTGGTTTTGCATCAGGTGTTATGATAGCTGCAAGTGTATGGTCATTACTTATACCAGCAATGGATTATAGTTCATATATGGGAAAAATGGCTTTTATTCCAGCAGCATTAGGGTTGATGTTAGGTGTTTTATTTTTATTAATATTAGATGAAAATATTCCTCATTTACATTTACAAGACCCCAAACCCGAAGGAAGAAAAAGTCATTTGAAGAAAACAACAATGATGCTATTTGCAGTGACTTTACATAATATTCCTGAAGGTATGGCAGTAGGAATTGTACTATCTGCAATGATGCAAGGTTCAGCAACCTTATCTTTAATGTCTGCTCTTACATTATCTATAGGTATTGCTATTCAAAACTTTCCTGAAGGAGCAATTATTTCAATGCCTTTAAAAAATGAAGGAATGTCTTCTTCTAAAGCATTTCTATTAGGTGGATTATCAGGAATTGTAGAACCAATAGCAGGATTGATTACAATTTTATTATCTAGTTTTATACAATCGGTATTACCATATCTTTTATCATTTGCAGCAGGAGCGATGATTTATGTTGTTGTTGAAGAACTTATACCAGAAGCTTCACAAGGAGAGCATTCTAATATCGCAACAATAGGTTTTACTTTAGGTTTTGTAATTATGATGATTTTAGATATTACTTTAGGATGAGTGAAAGACTCATCCTTTTTTCATAAAAAAACACAATATTATTTATTGTGTAAATTATATTAGTCTTCTTTATAATAATTATCTATAATTTTTTGAGCAATATTTTGATAAAAAGTACTTAAAGAACTTATAATCAATAGTAATGATAATAAAGATTCAGCATCATCACAATCATAATGACTTTCTTGAATAAAATTAATAATATCATTTGATTTATCTTCAATTAAAGATTTGATTGTATCAAGATATTGCTGATAAATAGGTTCAATCTGTTTTGTATCTTCATGAAAAGGAGCTAATACATTTTTAATTTCTTGAATAGTAATTGTATTTTTTAAAGAATAAATAATTAACATTTGAATAATATGTTCTTTACTATATTTTTTCCCTTTAATAGGTTTTAAAATCCCTTCTTTGGAATAGTTATTTATCATTGTTTTTGTAATTAACTTATCATCTTCGTTTCTTTTATGATTACTTAAAAAAGTTTCAAATAAAGTCATAATTTGATCCATATATAAATCAAGACAGGGTATATCTTTAGGGTCTAAATAACTTCTTTGAGAAACTTCTCCAACTATTTCTTCTAATGTTGTATTATTCACTATAATCACCTCATATAAATAATATATGAAAAATGAATTTATATCAATAGTGGATTGACTTTTATTTGATATAGGTATAACATATATATTATATAGTAACCAAAACTATATAAGGAGGTGTAGGTATGAAATTCTTTAAAAAAGCTATGGACCCAGTAAGTTCAGAAACACATTTTATTGGTGCTTGTATGTCTGTATTAGGTTTTTTTATTATGATTTTGATGTGTATTTATAATGAAGTAAATATATTTGATAGCATTGGTGTTATTGTATTTTGCGTATCTTTAATTTGTTTATATTCTGCAAGTTCAATTTATCATTATTTTCGTGGAAAGGAAAAAATCAAATTAATATTACGTAAATTAGATCATTCTATGATCTATGTATTGATAGTTGGAACTTATACTCCAATTGTTATAAGTTGTATGTCAATGAATAAAGCAATGTGTTTTTTATTGATATTATGGAGCATAGCTTTAATTGGTGTTATATTAAAAATCGTATGGATTGAAGCTCCTCGATTTATTTCAACCATTATTTATTTAATATTAGGATGGTCTATAGTTTTTGATTTTCAATCCTTTTCTATTTTACCATTATCCATTTTTTCTTTAATTGCGGCAGGGGGGATTGCTTATTCAATAGGTGCTATTATTTATATTATTAAGAAACCTAATATAAGTAAGTTGTTTGGTTTTCATGAATTATTTCATATTTTTGTGATGGTTGGTTCTTTATTTCATTATATTGCGATATTTATGTTATTTATGAGGTGATTTTATCACCTCATATTTGTATTCTTAATTAATGTTTGTTATAATACCAATTGGTGATAGAAATGAAAAAATTAGGTTTAACTAAAAATATAATTGTTTTATATATAATAAGCTTTTTGATTATTGTAATAGGTGATCAATACACGAAGTATGTTATAGCTCAAAAGATGCCTCTAGGAAGTAGTTATACAATCATAGATAATTTCTTTTATTTTACATATGTTCATAATGCTGGAGCAGCATGGGGAATCCTACAAGGAAAATTAAATGTTTTCTTTATTATTTCTATAGTTGCAGCTATAGCGATTGTTTATTACTTTATCAAATCCCAATCTTATCAAAAACTTATGAGATATGGACTTGTTTTAATGTTTAGTGGTATGCTAGGTAATTTAATTGATAGAATAATGTTCTCTTATGTTAGAGATTTTATTGATTTTATTATTTTGGGTTATAATTTTCCTGTTTTTAATATAGCAGATATGGCTATTGTTGTTGGAGTTGGTTTATTGTTGTTTGAATTCGGAGTAGAGGAGTATAAAGTATGGAAGTTATCAAAATCGCAGTAGAAGAAGAATATGAACGTCAAAGATTAGATAAGTTTTTAAGTTTAAAGATGTCTGATTATTCAAGAAGTCAAATTCAAGATATGATAAAAAAAGGAAATATTTCTTTAAATGATAAAATTTTAAAATCAAGTTATAAAGTTGTTAATGGTGATAATATTGAAGTTATTATTGATGATCCTATTTCTACAGATATTCTTCCTGAGGATATACCTTTGAATATTGTTTATGAAGATAGTGATGTGATTGTTGTTAATAAACCTTCTGGAATGATTGTTCATCCTTCAAGCGGTATTTATTCTCAAACATTAGTCAATGCATTATTATATCATTGTCATGACTTATCAGGAATCAATGGAGTACAAAGACCTGGTATAGTTCATCGGATTGATAAAGAAACAAGTGGTTTGTTGATGGTTGCGAAAAATGATAAAGCTCATCAGTCTTTAAGTGAACAACTTGCTAATCATACAGTTACAAGACGATATGTTGCTTTGGTACATGGTGTTATTCCTCATGATTATGGGCGTATTGAAGCACCAATTGGTAGAGATGTAAAGGATCGTCAAAAGATGTGTTGTACTGATAAAAACAGTAAAGAAGCTATTACTAATTTTAAAGTTTTAGAGAGATTTGAAAATATGACACTAGTAGAATGTCGATTAGAAACCGGTAGAACACACCAAATACGTGTTCATATGGCTTATATAGGCTATCCTGTTTATGGTGATCCAAAATATGGAAAAAGGAAAGATGATATAACTTATGGACAATATTTACATGCGAAAATTTTAGGATTTATACATCCAAGTACAAATGAAGAAATGTTGTTTGATAGTGAATTACCAGATTATTTTAAAGAAAAAATAAATGAGTTAAGGAGTGATATAAATGAATAAGTTAATAAGTTGGGATCAATATTTTATGGGTATTGCTAAACTCTCTGCATATCGTTCAAAAGATCCTAATACACAAGTAGGAGCATGTATTGTTTCTCCTGAAAATAAAATTGTTGGAGTAGGGTATAATGGTTTACCATGGGGATGTGATGATGCTGATTTCCCATGGGATAAAAGAGAAGGTGGACTCTATGATACAAAATATGCATATGTTGTTCATGCTGAATTAAATGCTATTTTAAATAGTACTCAGAATTTAAAGGGATGTCGTATTTATGTTTCACTTTTCCCGTGCCATGAATGTGTAAAAGCTATTATTCAAAGTGGTATTTCTCAAATTATTTATGAAGATGATAAATATAATCAATCTCCAAGTGATTTAGCTGCCAAAAGAATGCTTGATAGTGCTAAAGTTGCATATAAAAAAATACCATGTTTTGATATAGAAATAAAATAGGTAAATCAAATTTGATTTACCTATTTATCTTATGATTCCGATATGAGTGACTTCACTCTCTTGGTGTTTGTAAAGTTTAACTTAGCAACCTTGTTTAACATCTTAGGACCATATTTAGTAGCAATTGCAGCAGCAATTGTATCTACATTAGAACTCGAACCTCTTAGTAAATTCATTTTTAAACTCTTTGACATATTTCCAAAATACTGCAAATATGCATAACGAGAAAGGATTTCTGCTGCTACTACAGCCATATATTGTTCATCTGCTTTTGCTTCAAACATTAAATCCTTTACAACAATCACTTCATTTTTCAAATAATTAAAATATGTTTTTGGAGATACAAATTGTGTAATAACTTTCACCTTTACACTTTGTTTCACTTTTTGCATCACATTCACAATAGATTGGTTAAATAGTTTTGCTCTGATATTAGCTTGATTAATACCGCCATTAATCATTTTGTTGTAATGAGAATTATCTAATATCAACAAACTATAAACCAAACGATCTTTTAAAAGTTTAGCATATTGGACGATTTCTTTCGTAGTTAAGTCCTCAATATTTCCAATCTCTAAACCTTTAATCCATGTTATATCATCTTCACTAACATAACATGCAACAAAACAAATCGGTCCCAAATAATCGGCTGATCCCGTCTCAGCTGAGCCAATATGATGTAATTGATATACATCATTTCCTTGGTTCAAAGAAGCAATTTGTTTCTTTATCTTCTTAGACCAATGTTGTGCTTCTCTTAATGCATTTTGTCCAGTTAACTCAACTGTACCATCAACTTTTACACTAATTTCACATCCTATAGTATGTGCCATAAATAAAAGAGTTGGGTCATCACATGGAACCATCTGACTGTCATAAAATTTCTTCATTTTTTCTAAAGTATTTTCATTGACCTTGAACTTTATTGGTTCCACATTTATCACCTCAATTATATTCTATCATATTTTTTTACTTTTTGACAGTATAATTTTTAATTGTATGCGAAGTTTTCGTTTTTTTAAATATTCTATATATATATTTAATTGGTTTTTATGATAAAGCTATGCTATAATAACGAAGGTGATAAATATGTTTGAAATTAATCCAACAACTTTGGATATAGCTATTATTGTTTTTTGTGTTTGTTTTGCTTTAATAGGATATTTTAAAGGTTTTATAAAAAGAGCATATGATTTATTTGGAATGTTTGTTGTTATATTTTTATCCTATTTTTTAAGTTCTAGGGTTAGTGAAAGTATACAATTAAGTTCAATGCCTTCAGATAATCTATTTTTTCCTATTATTAATCGTATAACAGCCTTTTTTATCTTGTTATTTATATTAACAATCATCAAAAAATTCTTAGGTTTTTTTATTAAACCATTACTTGATGATATTATCTCAATAACACCTATAACTGAAAAAATAAATAAGTTTTTAGGTCTTCTTTTAAGTATTATAGAATCTATAATTATATCTTATCTAGCATTACATTTAGTATTAACACCTATAGTTAAAGATGGAGTAAAAGTAATAGAACAAACTAAGGTATCAAAAATAGTTTTAAATATTGTTCCCCAATATTCTAATATTCTTATTAATATGCAAGAAAATAATGATTTGTTAAGTGATACTATAATTAATGATACTACTGTTTCTTTATTGTTAGACAGTTATAATGTTGGTATTATAAATCAGAAACAAATGATAGGATTTATCGAAAATAAATTAAAAAATGAATTATTAGAAGGAAAAATAAATTTAGAAGAGAAAAACAGTACTTTAATAGAACTTATTCGCTCTTCAAGTTTAACTGAAATTGAAAAAGAAAAAATGATAAATTATTTAAAGTGAGTGATATTGATGAAAGATAATTATGAAACATTAGAATTTAATATAATAAAAAATAGGATCAAACATTATTCTTCTTCCTCTTTAGCAATCCAAAAAATAGAGAATATGAGTATATTTAAGGATAAAGAAGATTTAGAGTTAGAATTATCTAAAGTTGAAGAGGCAATGAAATGTATTGATTATTATGGTAAACTTCATTTAGGTGGTTTTGTAGATATTTCTACTTTATTAAACAAGGCACGTATTGATGCAGTATTAAATGGGGAAGAACTATATCATATCTTCAATCATTTAGAGTGTATAAAAAGTATTATAGACTATTATAGAAATATTGAGTTTGATATTATTTATTTAAAAGATATTTTTGAAGGTGTGATGTTTAATCAATCTCTTTATTTACAAATTCAAAAATGTATCATGCCTGATGGTTCTATTAGTGATCATGCAAGTTCCACACTTTATCATATTCGAAAAGAAATGAATAATATTCAATTAAGAGTAAGAAAAACAATGGAATCATTAGTTAAGGGTTCTAAAGATAGTTTATCTATAGATACGCTAACAATGAGAAACGATAGATTAGTATTACCTGTAAAAGCAAGTTATAAAAATCAATTTGGAGGTATTGTTCATGCACATAGTGCAACTGGACAAACACTTTATATTGAACCTGAGGCAGTTATGGGAATGAATAATCAATTTAATGATTTAAAAATTAAAGAACAAGAAGAAATATATCGTATTCTTACAAGTTTAACTGTAATGGTTAATGATTTTACTATTCAATTTCAATATAATCAACAATTTTTAACAGATTTAGATTTTGTTTTTTCTAAAGCTTTATTTGGAGTAGAATATCATTGTCAAAAACCTTTGATTAATGATAATTATCAAACAATGTATTTATCTGAAGCAAGACATCCTCTTATTGATCAAAAGAAGGTAGTAAGTAATACAATTCGGATAGATCAACAAAAAATGTTATTAATTACAGGCTCAAATACTGGTGGAAAGAGTGTTTTACTTAAAACAGTAGGATTATTATCATTAATGGCACTAACAGGTATGGTCATTCCAATTCATGAAGCTAATATTCCCTTTTTTGATAATATATTTATTGATTTAGGAGATGAACAATCTATTGAACAGTCATTATCGACGTTTTCTTCTCATATGAATCGAATTGCATCTATTTTAAAAGAATCAACTTCTCAAAGTTTAATTATTTTAGATGAAATTGGTTCTGGTACTGATCCAGATGAAGGTGAAAGCTTAGCTCAAGCTATTTTAGAAGAATTGTTAAAGATAGATTGTTATACATTTGCTTCTACCCATTATGGTCATTTAAAATCTTTCGCAAAGCTTGATGATAGAATAGCGATTGGTTCGGTTTCTTTTGATGTTGAAACATTAAGACCAACTTATCATTTACAAATGGATTTGGTGGGTCAATCTTATGCTTTAGAAATTATTTCTCATTTAGGATTTAAAGAGGATTTAATTCAACGTGCTAAAACTATAAAGAAAGAAAAAATGAGTGAAGCTGAAATTCTTTTAGAAAAATTAGAGAAAGAAAAAGAAGTTATTCTTCATAAAGAAGAAAAGCTTAATGATTTAATGTATGAAAATGAAGAATTAAATCAAAAATATACAAAATTAATTGAAAAAATAAAGAAACAAAAAGAACGATTATTAAAAGAAGCCAAGGAAGAAGCTAATCTTATTATAGAGAGCGCAAGAGAAGATATTGATAAAATTGTAAAAGAATTGAAAAATTCTACTTTAAAAGATCATCAAATTACAGATGCTAAACATCAACTTAAAGAAATGAAATACCAAGATGAAATCCCATTAAAAAAACAAGATCATCAATTAAAGAAAGGTGATCATGTTAAAATCGTTAAAATGAATAGAGAGGGTGACATCTTAGAAATTTTAAAGAAAAATATGATTATGGTTGATATAGGTGGATTATCTGTTAAGTTACATGAAGATGAAGTAATGTATTTACATCCTCAAACCAAAATAAAGAAAGTAGAAACATCAAAGAGATCAATTAAAATGTCTAAAACTTCTTCTTATGAATTAAATGTTATAGGTAAAAGATACGAAGAGGCAATGAGTATTGTTGATAAATTCTTAGATGATGCAATTGTACAAGGATATCCACATGTAAGAATTGTTCATGGTATGGGAACAGGTGTTCTTAGAAAAGGAATAAGAAAAATGTTGGAAAAAAACAAAAATGTTGTTTCATATAGAGATGGTGGTCCAAACGAAGGTGGATTAGGAGCCACTTTAGTGTATTTTGAAAAATGAATCAACTGATAAAAGATAAATTATCCTTACTCCCAATGTCTCCTGGATGTTATTTAATGAAAGATAGTCATAATAATGTTATATATGTCGGAAAAGCTAAAAAATTAAAAAATAGAGTTAGTTCTTATTTTACTGGGGTTCATAATTATAAAACAACAAAATTAGTAAGTGAAATTGTTGATTTTGATTATATTGTGACTGATAGTGAAAAGGAAGCTTTGTTATTGGAAATTAATTTAATCAAAGATTATTCACCTCAATATAATATTATGTTTATGGATAATAAGTATTATCCATATATTCAATTGACTGATGAAAGACATCCAAAGTTAAAAATTGTAAGAAATGTAAAGCAAAAGAAAAATAAACATTTTGGACCATTTCCTGATGCAACAGCAGCAAGAACAACATTTCAATTATTAGGAAGATTATATCCTTTAAGAAAATGTGAATCACTTCCTAAAAAACCATGTTTATATTATTCATTAAATCAGTGTTTAGCACCTTGTATTAATGAAGTTGATAAAGAAACATATACTCAAATAAAAAAAGATATTACTAAATTTATGAAAGGTGATGTCAAAGAAAAAATTAATGAATTAGAAAAAAAGATGTTTGAAGCTAGCGAAAAACTTCTCTTTGAACAAGCTAAAGAATATCGAGATTTAATTCAATCTATTCAATATGTAACTGCAAAACAGCATGTTCAATTTAATGATTATGTAGATCGTGATATATTAGGATATTATGCAGATAATGGATATTTAAGTATTCAATTATTCTTTATGCGTTCTGGTAAATTATTAGCAAGAGATCTTAATTTAGTACCTTTAAGCGATGATGTTGAAGAACATTTACAACAGTTCATTGTTTCATTTTATAATCAAAATACTTTACCTCAAGAATTACTATTACCTCAATCAATGGATAAAACATTATTACAAGAAACCCTTGAATGTAAAGTTATAAAACCACAAAAAGGGAACAAACTACAATTAATAGAGATGGCGTGTAAAAATGCGAAAGAGTCATTAGAAAAAAAATTCTCATTAATGGAAAAAAATAGAGCATCAACAATTGGCGCTATTGAAGAATTAGGACGTTTATTAAATATTTCGACACCTCATGTGATTGAATTATTTGATAATTCACATATTCAAGGATCATATAATGTATCTGGTATGGTATGTTATAGAGATGGAGTGCCTTCTAAAAAAGATTATCGTAAATATAAAATAAAGACAGTGGATGGAGTTGATGACTATGCAAGCATGAAAGAGGTTATTTATCGACGTTATTATCGATTATTGATGGAAAGAGGTAATATGCCTGATATGGTTATTGTTGATGGAGGTTTAGGACAAATTCATGCTGCAAAAGAGATTATTGATAGTTTAAATCTTCCAATAGTAATCTGTGGATTAGCAAAAGATGATAAACATTCAACTGCTATGTTATTAGATTCTTCAGGACAACAAATTCCTATTGATTCTAAAAGCAATTTATTCTTTCTTTTAACAAGAATGCAAGATGAAGTTCATCGTTATGCAATTACTTTTCATAAAAATACCAGAAATAAATCCATGGTATCATCTTTATTAGATAATGTAGAAGGAATAGGAGAAAAACGCAAGAAAATGTTATTAAAACATTTTAAGAGTTTAAAAAAGATGAAGGAAGCAACAATTGAAGAACTTCAAGAAGTTCTTCCTATAAAAGTTGCTGAAGATTTATATAAAGTATTACATAATGATAACAATTCTTAATTTGTTGCATATATTACTTTAGGGGGTATATATGCAATCTCTATTAACTAAAAGAGAAAGAGAGATATTTCATTTATTGATAAATAATTATTCAACGGTAGATATTTCTCAAAAATTAGGTATAAGCGAAAAAACAGTAAGAAACCATATTTCTAATGTGATTCAAAAACTTGGAGTTACATCTAGAATACAAGCTGTATTAGAATTATTAAGAATGAAGGAAATTGAATTATAGCAATTTCCTTCTAATACTTTAAAAATGAATAAAAATGTATTATAATACGCTAGAAAGGGTGAAGTCTATGAAAATTAAGAAATGGCATTTATTTGCTGTTATAATCACTCTCTTCTGTGTTTCTTTCTTTGTTATTAATTTGAAATTTGATAAGTTTTATAGATTAAATGGAATTAATAATGATAATAGAGTCATAATAGAGGAATATCTTGATGAAAAAGAACAAGTATATTTAGTTGAAAATCAAATAGATATTGATCAATTTATAAGATTCATTAAATATGATGACTTTCATTTAGAAAATTATCAGTATTATAATTTATTAGATAAATATACAGATTATAGTCATACTAAAATTATTAGTGTTGGAAATAATCTTGTAGCTAGATTAGAATTTTTATTTAATACGAATGCATATAGTCATGCTGAACAACTTGTAAAAAATTCTTTAGAACAAGCTTTTTTACATGATGAAAATTTTGATTTTCAATATATCAATATTTATAAAAATTTAAAAGATATTTATGGTAAGAATGATTATAGTTATATTGATGATACAATTATATATATCAATAAATTAAAGCTTTATGGTATAACTGAACAGAAAGACATAGAAGATAAATTTGAACAATTATCTAAAAGTTATAATCAATCTTCATTAAAAGTATTAATGAGCAAACCATATGATGCTAATGTTGGAATTGTTTATAATCCTTATGAATTTACTACAATCGTTAATGATTATACATATATTGGTGAATATTCACCAAGAGAATTAATACTTACGCAAGATATACCAAGAGTAAAATATTCTATGTATTTACAAAAAGACGCCTATAGTGCATTAATCAAAATGTATCAGGCATTAAATGAAAAGTATGATCGTTTCTTATTGGTAGATGCTTACACTAGTCCTGAAGCACTAAAAAAAGATAATAAGAAAGTTGGTTATTGTGAAGAACAATTAGGTTTAACGATATGTGTATCTCAAAGAGAGTTAGCATATAAACAATTTGATGAAACAGAAATGTCAAAATGGCTACAACAACATGCTCATGAATATGGTTTTGTGTTAAGATATCCAAAGCGTAAAGCTTCTGTTACAAATCATTCTTATGATGCTCATATGTATCGTTATGTTGGAAAATCTCTAGCAAAAACTTTATATGAATCACAATTAACACTAGAAGAATATACTGAACAAAAAAAGTTATAACAATCGTTATAATTATTTTGTTTTCCCATATAATTTCTTGAGGTGGATTTTATGAGGAGAAACATATTAGTTATTAGTTTTTTATTAGCTTGTATAATGATTGCAGGTATGAATTATTTTGTTAATGATGAAGAAGAGGTAAATGATTATTATTTAAAAACTGTTGTATATAAAGACAGTAGTGGGACACTTATTCCAGTTTCTCTTAACTTTTATAATAATATGGATATCGAAGAAGAAGTTTTAAACAGGGTCGATATGATGAAATCAAATGAATTTCAAGAAGAAGGATTATATCCTTTATTAAGTCATAATTTACAAGTAAATCATGTTGACTTAGACCATTCTATATTGACTATTGATTTTAATGACGAACTTTATGCAAATCATAATGCTTTAGATATTATTGAGGCTTTAACATATACATTATGTGATTATAAAGAAGTTAATGAATTAAAATTACAAATAAATGGTAAAGAAATCCATTCCATTCCAAATAGTAATATTGTGGTAAGTTCTCTTACCAATCAGATTGGTTTAAATAACTTTCAAAAAACAACGAATCATTTACATCATACTTATCCAGTTATGATTTATAATATAAAAACAATAAAAAATCACGATTATTATGTACCAACAACTACAAGAATTAATGAAAAGCAATCTTTAAAACAACAAATTCAAACAATAATTAGTTATATTGATCCAAATATTATATGTCAAGATGCTAAAATGAATAATGGGAATTTGAAGGTTACTTTAAATTCAAATGCATTATTAGATGACGGAACAATAGATAAAGAAGTATTAGAATTAATGAATTTAAGTTTATCATCAATCAATCATGTTAATAAAGTGAGTTTTATTGTAGATAATGAAGTTATTGTGAGTGAATCTGTTTCATTAATCCGATTTAATTATATAAAAATATAGATTATAACATAAAATTTTGCTATAATGTCTATGGTGATGATATGAAAAAAATAGTAGTTATGTCTGATAATCATGGATATCAGGATAGTATAAAACAAGTATATGAATTAGAAAGTGATGCAGATTATTATATTCATTGTGGTGATAGTGAAACTCATAGAAGTCAAGATTTAAATGGTTGGATATGTGTGAGTGGTAATAATGATTGGGGTCTTGATTTACCAAGACAATCTATTCTAGAAATAGAAGGATTAAAATGCTTGATTACTCATGGGCAATTTTTTGGCTATTTTAATAAAGAAGTTAAAATGAAAGAATTGTTAGAACAAAATGATTGCACTGTTCTTTTTTCTGGACATACTCATATGCCTTCTATTGAAGAGGAAGATGGATATATATTTATTAATCCTGGTTCTACAAATTTACCTAGAGGTGGCAGTCATCCAAGTTATGCAGTTGTATATATTGATAAAGGAAAATTAACTGCTGAAATCAAAAAATTTAAAATGAAGTATTAAAAAAATGCGAATTCATTTCGCATTTTTAAATACCAAATAATCCCCATACATATTGTCCAAAGAAACAGACAAGAGCACTTATGATAATAAATAAAAGTGCATAGGGTACAACTCTTTTCAGTAAAACACCGTCTTTACCAGTTTCATTGACAGCAACTAATCCTATTGCAATACTTTGTGGTGCCATCATTTTACCAGTTGCTACGCCTAAACTATTAGCAGCAACTAACCAATATGGGTTTGCTCCAATTGATTGAGCAGTAGAAAGTTGAACTGAACCAAATAACGCACTAGAGCTTGTACCAGAACCTGTAACAAATGTTCCAAGAGCACCAAGCAATGGAGCAAAGAATGGATAAACTGGTCCAAATACAGAGAATACTGCAGCCACAGCACTTATCATACCAGAATACTGCATAACCCTTGCAGTTGCTAAAATAAACAACATAGTTAGAATAGTAAATGCCATTTGTTTAATTGTTGCAATAAAGACATTTTTCATATCTTCTAAAGTTGCGCCTTGAATAAATCCCCCAATAATTGCACATAAGAAAATAAGAACCCCTGGAGTATTAATCCATGTAAAATTAGTATTTGCTGCATCTTTAAATGTAGAAATTTTAATACTAGTCGCAAATTGACCTAAAAAACTATTAACAGGTTTAACTAAATTACTTGTACATAATAAGACAACAAAAATTAGAATGAAAGGTGATAATGCTTTTAAAGTGTCACCAAGTTCAATATGTTCTGATTTTTTCTTGATTTCTATCTTATATTCAGGATCAATTTTTTCGTTATCTACAAATTTAATACTTGCTATTATTGTACACGCTAGAGAACAAACAGATCCAGCGACACATGCAAGTTCTGCTCCTACAAAATAAGCAATCAACATTTCAGGAAGTAAAAAACTTAAACCACTAATAAGTAAAATAGGGACAATCCCTTTAAATGCTTTTATTCCTTTACCAATAACCATAACCATAACAAATGGTGTAATCATAATAAGAATGCCTAAGATACAAGTTGTAGCAAAACTAATTAAGTTATTTGATAAACCTAAATTTGTTGCTAAAGTCACAGTTGGAATACCAATTGAACCAAATGGAGTGGGGGTTGCATTAGCAATCAAACATACAAGACAAGCAGTAATTGGATTAAATCCTAATCCCCATAACATACTTGCTGGAATAGCAACAGCAGTTCCAAATCCTGCCATTCCTTCCATAAAACCTCCAAAACACCATCCAATTAAGATAACTAATAAACGTTTATCACTTGTTACACTTGTAAGTAATTGTTTTATTCTTTCTATAGAACCAGTACTTAAACATAAGTTATATGTAAAAACTGCTGCAATAATAACAATTACAATTGGCCATAATGCAAAAGCAAATCCTTCTAATACAGAAGTAAGAGTATCAATAGTAGATAATCCAAAATAAGCAATTGCTTCTATAACTGCAATAAGCATAGCACCTAAACTCGCTTTATAACCAGGCCATTTTAATGCACATAATGATATGACTAACCATATAATTGGTAATAAGCCTAATATAAAATTAATAAGTAACATATCATTCCTCCTTTTTACTTTCCTTATTTTACTCTTTTTTTATCTAAAGGTACATAATTTATTTAAAAAAATACAAGATTTTCACTATTTGATTTTTAAATAATAAAAAAATAGTATTTTTTAGTAATTCTTTTTAATTTTGTGATAGAATATATATATACATAAGTTTTAGGAGGATATTATAAATGAAAGAACTTGATTATATTGTAAGTAATCCATTAGGTATTCATGCTCGTCCTGCTGCACTATTAGCTCAATGTTGTGTTAATTTTAAAAGTAGTGTAACAGTATCTTGTAATGGAAGAGTTGCTGATGGAGATAATGTTTTACAACTTTTAGCTTTAAGTGCTAAAAAATCAGATATGTTGAAGATTGTCGCTGAAGGTGAAGATGAAGAAGAAACAATTAACGCTATTGATAAATTATTACATGGAGAATTTGAAGAGAAGAAACCAGTAAAGGTTCTTCGTATTGCATTCTTTGGTACTAAAGATTATGACCGTACCTTCTTTAGTGAATTAGTTAAAGATAAGGGAGAGGGAACATATAATTCTGATATCAAATATTTTGATTCTCAATTAGGTCCAGAAACTGCTTCTTTAGCTCAAGGATACGATGCTGTTTGTGCATTTGTTAATGATGATATTTCTAAACCTGTTGTTGAAACATTACATGATTGTGGTGTATGTTTAATATTAATGCGTTGTGCAGGTTTTAATAATGTTGATTTAAAAGCTGCTAAAGATTGTGGAATAACTGTTTTACGTGTTCCTGCATACTCACCTTATGCTGTTGCAGAACACGCTATGGCTATTTTACAAGAAGCTAACAGACGTTTACATAAGGCACATAATAAAGTTAAAGATAATAACTTTGCTTTAAGTGGTTTATTAGGATTAGATTTACATAATAAAGTTGCTGGTATTGTAGGTACAGGAAAAATTGGTGTCTGCATGGCAAGAATTTGTAAAGGTTATGGAATGACGGTTTTAGGATGGGATGCTTATCCAAATCAATCTTTAGTTGATGAAGGTTTATTGACTTATGTTGATAAAGAAGAGTTGTTCCAAAGATCAGATTTAATTTCATTACATGCACCTTTATTCCCAACAACTAAGCATATTATTAATAAAGAATCAATTGCATTAATGAAAGATACAGCAATGTTAGTTAATACTGCTAGAGGTCCATTGATTGATAACGAAGCATTAATTGATGCTTTAAAACAAGGAAAGTTCCATGCTGTTGCGTTAGATGTTTATGAGGGTGAAGATAACAACGTTTATACAGATCGTAGTGATGTTGCTATTACAGATGATATTACAGCACGTTTAATGATGTTCCCACAAGTTGTATTAACAAGTCATCAAGCTTTCTTTACTAGAGAAGCTTTACAAGCGATTGCAGTTGTCACAATGGAAAATGCAAGAAACTTTAATGAAAAGAATGATTATGGTAATGCAGAAGTAAAAGCTGATTAAAAGATATTAGGGTTGAATTTGATTTCAACCCTTTTATAGTAAAAGCAGAAGAAATCTTCTGCTTATTTTTTAATGAAAAAGTTTTAATGCTTTAAGAACTTCAAATATAACAATAGGGGAAAGACTTAAAGCTAATCCTAATAGATAGTAATCTAATGTTAGTGTTACTAAACCAAAGATATAGGCTAATGGTGGAATAAACAAAACCATTAAAACAAGAACAGCTGATAATAAAACAGCTTTGTTAAGCATTTTATTAGTGAAGAAACCAATCTTAAATAATGATTGATATGAACGCATATTAAATGCTTGTGTAATTTGTGCTAATGATAAAACCATAAAACACATCGTTCTTCCTGCGTTAATATCATTAAAATGAGAATAACCTAAATAAAACGCAATAAATGCAAGAGAACCAAATAATATACCTTGTAATCCAATCTTTAGTCCTAAATGATCAGCAAATATACTTTCATCCTTAGCTCTAGGTTTATCATTCATAACATCATCTTCAATTTTTTCCATTCCAAGAGCAATCGCAGGTAAACTATCAGTAACCAAATTAATCCATAATAATTGCATTGATAATAAAGGACTTTGTTTAAAAATAAGCATAGTTACAAAAACAACAATAACCTCTCCAATATTTGTTCCAAGTAAGAATCCAACAGCTTTCTTAATATTTTGATAAATACCTCTCCCTTCCTTAACAGCTTCTACAATAGTTGCAAAATTATCATCCATTAAAGTTAAATCAGCAGCACCTTTTGCAACATCAGTACCAGTAATACCCATTGCACATCCAATATCACTTGCTTTAAGGGCAGGGGCATCATTGACACCATCTCCAGTCATAGAAACAATAGCACCTTTCTTTTGCCAATGTTTAACAACTCTAATTTTATCTTCAGGAGAAACTCTAGCATAAACAGAAATATGTTCTATTCTTTCCTGTAATTCTTCATCACTCATTGACGATAGTTCACTTCCAGTAATCGCAACATCATTTTCTTGCATGATTCCTAATTCTTTTGCAATTGCACTGGCAGTAACAATATGATCACCAGTAATCATAATTGGTTTAATACCAGCTTTTAAACAAACATGAACAGCATCTTTAGCTTCACTTCTTGGTGGATCAATCATTCCAACTAGTCCCATTAAAGTTAAATCACTTTCTAATTGATTTACATTTGATTCATCAAATGAATTGATTTTCTTATAAGCAATAGCAATAACTCTCAATGCTTTTTGACTCAATTCTTCTGTTATTTTTATAGCGTTATCTAAATGACCAGAATGACATCTTTTTATTAATTCATCACAAGCTCCTTTAGTAATCACAAAAAGTTCATTATCTTTTTTTACAACAACACTCATTAACTTTCTATCTGAATCAAAAGGCAATTCATAAATTCTTTGATATTCATTTTTTAAGGATTGAATATTAATATGATTATTCGTGGTTGCTAAAATAATACTTGTTTCTGTAGGATCACCTATATGAACTTCTTTGCCATCTTCATATTGAATTGAACCATTAGAGCATAATGTACCAAATTTTATTAAATCAATAACTTCTTTAGAATTATGATCACTAATATCTTCCATAAGTTGATTATCATCAACATAGGCTTTTACTAAAGTCATTTTATTTTGAGTTAGGGTTCCTGTCTTATCAGAACATATAACACTTGTACTCCCTAATGTTTCAACAGCAGGTAATTTTTTTACAATCGCATTTCGTTTTGCCATTTTACCAACACCAATAGATAAAACAATTGTAACGATAACTGGCAATCCCTCAGGTATGGCAGAAACAGCTAAAGAAACAGAAGTCATAAAAATCTCTATTAAAGGAACATCATTTATAATACCAATAACAAATATAACAGCACAAATGGCTAGAGCAAAAAAACCAAGTTTTTTCCCAAGTTCAGCAAGTTTAATTTGAAGAGGAGTCCTTTCTTCTTCTTCATTATTTAAAAGATTTGCAATTTTTCCCATCTCTGTATCCATTCCAACAGCACAGACAATAGCCTCGCCAGTTCCATAAGAAATACTACATCCCGAATATACCATATTGATACGATCTCCTATAGGAGCATTTTCTTCTACGATTACATCAGCGTTTTTCTCTACAGGAACAGATTCGCCTGTCAACGCCGATTCTTCTGATTTTAAACTTGAAGAATGGATCAAACGAGCATCAGCACCAATAAAATCTCCAGCTTCTAACTTTATGATATCTCCAACAACTAAATGTCTTGCTTCAATAAGCATTTCATTTCCATCACGAATAACTCTTGCATGTGGTGATGATAAGGACATTAAAGCTTCTAGAGAACGTTCAGCTTTATTTTCCTGAACAACTCCCATAAATGCGTTTATAACTACGATTAATAAAATTAAAAGAGGTTCAAAGAACGCAGAAGTATCATTTTCTTCTAATGCAATAAAAAAAGAAATACCAGCTGCAATTAATAATATAATAATCATTGCATCTTTAAATTGATCAATAAATTTTTGTGCATTTGTTTTCTTTTTTGCTTCTTTTAATCTGTTTTCACCATTAATATCTAACCTTTTCTTTGCTTCTTCACAACTTAGACCTAAATTAACATTTGTTTTATGAAATGCAACTATATTTTCGATTGATTGTTCATATTCTTTCATATAACTTCTCCTTGTTTTTTTATATATTTTATTATACACCTATTTATTATATTTATATGAACAATTATTACAAAATAATAATAATGAATCAAATTATTACAAATATCTTAAAATTTTATAATCTTTTATAAACATCCATTTTTTTTCCATAAATTTATAGTATAATGCTTTCATAGGAGGAAATGATTATGAAAAAAAGAATAAATAAATTATTAATGATATCACTTTGTTTATTTTTACTTATACCATGTATAAATGTTAAAGCGGATAGTGCTCAAAAATATCTTGCTTTAGGAGCTGATTTAACTGAATCACAAAAAAATAAAGTTTTAGGAATGCTTGGAGTTACAAATATAGAAGATTATGAAGTCATTACAGTAACAAACCAAGAAGAGCATGAATATTTAGATGGTAAGATTGCTTCACATATTATTGGAAGTAGAGCTTTATCTTGTGCTAGCGTTGAATTATCTAAAGAAAGTGGTATTGATGTTTTAACCCAAAATATTACGTATTGTTCAGCAGGAATGTATCAAAATGCTTTAGTTACTGCTGGCGTTGAAAATGCTCTTGTGAAAGTTGCTGGACCATTTGAAATTTCTGGAACAGCCGCATTAGTAGGTATTATTAAAGCATATGAAAATGTAAGTGGAAAAGAAATATCTCAAGACAACAAAGATACTGCAACTCAAGAGTTAGTGACAACTGGTGAAATCTCTGAAAAGATTGGTGCAGAAAATGCAGAAAAATTAATCGCCGATGTTAAACAAAAGGTTGTAGAAGATAAGTTTACAAATAAAGAAGATATTTTAAATGCTATAGAAGAATCAGCAGAGAATTTAAAGATTTCTTTAAGTGATCATGATAAACAAAAGATTCAAAAATTAATGGATAAAATTTCTAGTCTTGATTTAAATGTTAATAAACTTAAAGAACAAGTGAAATCTATATATGACAAGTTAAAGAGCAATGAAGGATTATGGAATAAGATTAAGAGTTGGTTTAATAAAGCTAAAAAATGGCTTAAAGAATTACTTCAATAAAATGAATTTATAGATATTATTAATGAGAAATCTATCTAAATTATTTTGGATAGATTTTTTATTTTATAGAAAAAATATATTAAAAAAGTGTGATATTTTTTACACTATGATTTGTACTATATTAATCATTATACTTAACAAAGAAAACAAAAAAGCATTGATTTTATCAATGCTTTTTAAAGAATAAAACCACCTTTAAGATGGTTGTAAACTAAATGGCGTCCACAGAGGGATTCGAACCCCCGACCGCACGCTTAGAAGGCGTGTGCTCTATCCAGCTGAGCTATGTAGACATCTCTTTTGGATTGCTCAAATATAATAGCATAATTGTTTCATAAGTGCAAGCCCTTTTTTACAAAAAATTATTTTTTTCTAATAAATATAAAGGTAACATAACTGTAATGATATAAATAATTTCTATATAACTATTTATTCTACCAAAAACAATAAGTAATAAAAGAAGAAATTCAATTAGTTTTTTTAGGTAAGGAAAAATAGAACTATAAAGATCGTAATTTTCAAATTTTAATTGCTGAAAGAATATAATTTCATAAACAAGAAAAGAAATGGTTGAACTCATACAACAATAGACATGTAATTTCGATGTGAAATTACCAGTATCATTATATTGACTAAATGCTCCTATGATCATAAAAAGAATAGATATGCATATCATAAATTGAAATGGAAAACGTGTTTTTATTTTTTTAAACAATTGATATGTTTTATATCCAAAAAATAAAGATAGTATAATTAAATAGATGATAACCCATAACCGATGACGAGGAATCATTAAAACTGCTGTTATATTTTCATTCATTAAACTAGCTTTTGAAGCTATAAATAGAGTTATTAATAAAATTATTATATAGACCATAATCCACCTCTTTAAAAATTATAGCACATTTTTGATAATTTGACATATTTTATATTGAGGTGAAATATGCTAGTTTTTGTGATAGAGAATGATAAAAGAGATAGAGAGGTATCTCAATTATTTTTAAAAAAAGGACATTATGTAAGTAATGATATTAAAGATATTCAATATGCTGATTATATATATCTAGGATTAAAGGGGATAGATAGTCAAAACAGGATTATACATCAAAAACAAAATTGTGTTATTGAAGAGAAAATTTTTAAAAAGCTTTCTAAAAAACAATATGTGTTTACAATTGCTTATAATCATTATTTAGAAGAATTATCTAAGATAAATCATTTTCAATATTTTTATATGATGAATGATGAAGATTTTATTCATAAAAATACAATTATGACAATAGAAGGATTGTTATCTTATATGATTGATAAAAGTGTAAAACCATTAATGTGTTCTTCTATTTGTATAACTGGATTTGGATATTGTGGTAAAATGCTTGCCCATTGTTTAAAAAGTTTAGATAGTGAAGTTTGTGTTATTGTAAGAAATAAAAAGCAAAGAGAAGAAATAGAAAGCTTAGGATGTACTTATCAACATTTAAGTCAGATGAATTTAAATGGATTTGATATGATCATTAATACAATTCCTAATCCAATAATTAACAAAGAAAAATTAAAAGAAATAGATGAAGAAACAATTTTAATAGATATTGCTTCCTTTCCTTATGGTATAGATCACCATAGTGCTTTACAAATGGGATATGAGAGTTTTATTGTATCTGCTATACCTGCTCATTATTTTTCTCAATATAGTGGTCAATGTATTGTTGATACAATGATTAAGAAAGGTGATAGATTATGTTAAAATTAGGATTTTGTATTACTGGTTCATTTTGTTCAATGGATGATATGTTATATGTATTAGATATTCTCAAAGATAAATATGATATAGAAATATTTTTATCTGAAACTGTTAATCATTTTGATACAAGATTTTATAAAAGAGATGAATTAATAAAAGAAATCAAAAAAAGAATTACTTGTCCAATACACACAACAATTCAAGAGTCTGAAGTTTATGGACCATTAAAAAAATTAGATATTGTATTTGTTTATCCATGTACAAGTCATACACTATCTAAATTAGTTAATGGAATCAATGATAATTGTATAACGATGATAGTGAAATCTTCATTAAGAAATCAAGTACCTATTGTATTAGGTATTTATACAAATGATGCATTAGGTAATAGTGGTAAAAATATCTTACAAATCATGAATACTAAAAATTATTATCTAGTTCCTATGTTTCAAGATCATTATATCAAAAAACCATTAAGTATGATTGCAGATAAAACAAAGGTTGAAGAAACTTTACAACATGCTTTAAATCATCAGCAAGTACAACCATTTATGTTAGGTTATAAGGAGGTTTGAATGAAAGAAATTTTTACAGCTTTGATTACACCGTTCAATCGTGATTTAACTATAGATTATCCTGCATTATATCGGCTTATGGATCATTTAATAGAACAAGGAAATAAATCATTTTTACTTTGTGGTACAACTGGAGAAACATCAACTTTAAAACTTTCCGAAAGAAAAGAATTAGTTGAAAAAGTTTTAGAAAGATATCAAAATATTAGAATCATAATTGGTATTTGTTCAAATAGTACAAGTGAAGTAATCAGACATATAGAGATGTATAAAGATAATTCTAAAATATATGCTTTTTTGGTGATTGTTCCTTATTATATTAAGCCTTCTCAAGAAGGATTATATAAACACTTTGATTTAATAGCATCTTCTACACATAAAAAAATAATGATTTATAACATTCCCTCACGTTGCGGGGTTAATATAGAAGCAAATACAGTCATAAGGCTTGCGACTAAACATCAAAATATTATAGGAATGAAACAATGTGGAGATCTTGATATGATAAAAGAACTTAAGGAAAATCTTATTCATTTTAAAGTTTATATTGGTGATGATCATTTATTATTAGAGGGATTAAAGAAAAGAGCAGATGGTATTATTTCAGTAGCATCTCATTTAGATTATCCTTTAATTGAAAAGATATGTGAAGATGAAAATGTCTTTAATGATAAGTATTTAAAATTAATAAGTGAATATATCTTCATAGAATCATCTCCATCTCCAATTAAATATATTCTATATAAATTAGGTTATATTCAAAACATATTAAGAAGTCCATTAACAACAATCAGTGAACAAAGTGAAATTAAGTTAAAACCACTTATTGAAAAATATCAAAACATTCCTCATTAAAATAGGGAATGTTTTTTTATAAAAAGGTTATATTTCTAATATCATATTTTATGGTGTTTTCCTAACTTATAAAAATTTATTTTGAGTTAAATAATAAAGTGTGTTATGATATCCATGACAAAGAAAGGGTGAAAAGATGAAAAACGATATTATTCGATTTATACCTTTAGGTGGACAAGCTGAAATGGGTAAAAGCATGTACTGCTTAGAGATAAATGAAAAAATATATATAATAGATTCTGGTTTTCGTTTTCCAGATATTGACAAATTAGGTGTAGATGTTATTATTCCAAGCTTTCAGTATTTAGAAGAAAGAAAGGATAAAGTAGTAGCAATCATTATTACACATGGGCATGATGATGCGATGGCTGCATTACCTTATCTTTTACGTAGCATTAATGCTCCTGTATACGCTCCTAATTTAACAGCTGATTTGATTGAACGAATGATCGATCATTATGAACGACATAATAGAATAAAGTTAAATATGAATTTAATTAGAGTTAAGCGTAATGCTTCATTGGATATAAAAGGGGTTCTTGTAGAGTTTTTCCCATTGACACATTCTATTCCAGGAAGTGTAGGTGTGGCTTTATGGACAAGTTATGGTTATATTGTTTACAGTGGTGAATTCATTATAGATTTTGGTGCTCCTGAAGGATTTAGATGTGATATTCAAAAAATGATGGAAATAGGAAAGAAAGGTGTTTTGGCATTATTAGTTGAATCATCAAATGCTTATAAAGAAGGGTATACTTCTCCAAATCATAAATTGACTTCAAAGATAGATCAATTATTTGAGGACAGTGATAATCGTATTATTATTTCTTCATATGCTCAAAATGTATTTAGAACAAAAGAAATTGTAGAATTAACCAAAAAATATAATCGTAAGATTGTTTTCTATGGAAGAGATAAACATGATATTACAAATAGTATTTTAAGAATAGGTAAAAAAATGAGAGAACCTGTTATTAAAATTGAAAATACTTTTGTTGGTGATAAGGATAAGATTGGCAATCCTAGATATGATAAAGATTATGTTATTTTATTATCAGGTAGTCCTAGAAGAATATATCGTGATATCTGTGATATTTTAGATGGTGGAGATGATTTATTAAAATTAAGAAAAGATGATACGTTTATTGTGGCTTCACCTGTTTTACCTGGAACTGAAAAGATTGCGAATAAAGCACATAATGGTTTATTTAAGACAGATGCAAAAATTACTTTATTAAAAAATAAAGATTTACCATCAATGCATGCTTCAATTGAAGATATAAAAGTTATCATTCAAATCTTTAATCCCCAATATTATATTCCAGTTAAAGGAGAATACCAACATTTTATTGCGAATAAAAATATTGCGATGGATATGGGAATTAAAGAAGATAATATTGTTATCATTGATAATGGTGAGAGAATTTCTTTTGAAAATGGTATATTAGTACAAGGTAGAGATATTTTTGAAGTAGAAGATGTTATGATTGATGGTAGTGGTATTGGTGATGTAGGTGAAAAGGTTATTGATGATCGTGTACGTCTTGCTAATGATGGGGTTATCATTATTGGTGTAACAATATCAAGAGAAACGAAGGAAATTGTTGCTCAAACTGATTGTCAAACAAGAGGTTTTGTCTATTTAAAAGATTCTCAATATCTTATTAATCAAATTGTTCAAATTTGTGAAAGTTGCGTATCTTTATTAGCAGAAAATCCAGATATGGATGTGAATGAAGTAAGAATGATTATGAAAGATCAAAGTATGAAATACATATCTCGAGAAACAGGAAAACGTCCCGTTTTTATACCTGTAATCATAGAAATATAAAGCAAGATGATTCTTGCTTTTCTTTATTGATTTTTTTTGATATAATATTGCAAAAAGAGGTGAAAGTATGGCAAAAACAAAACGAACTCAAAAATCAAAAAAAGAAATTATGAATGTTCAACTTCAATATCGTTTGATTGCAGTTTTAATATTATTTTTAACTCTTATAGGAGCATTGAAACTTGGAATTGTAGGAAATTGGACACATACACTCATCACCTTTTTTGTAGGAAATTTTTATGGTGTTATTTATGGTGCCATAGTACTTTTGTGTGGCTATGTTGTTATTAATGCAAAATTACCAAAATTAAGCGGTCCTCTTGCAGTAGGACTTTATTTATGTATTGTTGCTGCATTGATACTAATGACTTATCCATCTACACCTATGAAAGGTATGGATGTAGTGACATCTTTTGTTTCATCTAAAACCTTTAATAAAGGTGGTTTTATTGGGAGCCTTTTATTTGCTTTTTTAAGTGGTTTATTTGATGTTTTAGGTGCAATGATAGCAGGAGGTTTTTTATTGTTAATTGGCATTACAATTCTAGTAGGAAAAATTTATACTTTGTACAAAGTGAAAAAACCTGTTCATAAATCTAAAAACATAAAAAAACAAAAAGAAGAATACGAAAATGTTGAAAAAATTATTCTTGAAACAAAACCCATCCTTCCTATTTTTAAAAAGAAAAAAATTACTATTTTCCCAGATAAATCATTTGATGATTATCCAGAAGAGAAAATGGATAAAGAAGATACTTCAATATTTGAATTTCATGAAGAAAAAATTAAAGAAGAACCTAAAGTAGAAATAAAAGAGGAAATCAAAGAAAAGAAACCAAAGATTCAGGCTCCTGTTAAAGAGGAAAAAATACATAAGAATGTTGAAAGAAAGAATTTTAAAGATTATAAATTTCCTCCATTATCATTACTTAAAACAAAATCCACAAATAATTATGCTAATGAACGAAATGCAGCAAGTGATAATGCAAGAAAATTAACAGCTGTCTTAAGACAATTTGGAGTAAAAACAAGTGTTGAAAATATCGCAATTGGACCTAGTATTACAAAATATGAGCTTAAACTTGAAATTGGTACAAGAGTTAATAAGATATTACAATTACAAGATGATATTAAACTTGCTTTAGCAACTGCAGATATTCGTATTGAAGCTCCAATTCCTGGTAAACCATTTGTTGGTATTGAAGTTCCTAATTCTAAGGCTTCAATGGTTGCGTTTAAAGATGTATTTCAATCTGCTTTTCAAAATCAAGATGTCAAAGATAATCAATTAGCCGTTGTTCTTGGAAAAGATATTTCTGGAAGACCAATAGTTGCTCAATTAGATAAAATGCCACATCTATTGATTGCAGGAGCAACTGGTTCTGGTAAATCTGTTTGTATTAATACTATTATTACTTCAATTTTAATGCGTGCTCATCCAGAAGAAGTGAAACTTATATTAGTTGATCCTAAGAAAGTAGAGTTATCAGTCTATAATGGTGTTCCTCATTTATTAGCGCCAGTTGTTACCGATCCTAAAAAGGCAGCAGGGGTATTAAGAGAAGTTGTTGCTGAAATGGAGAGAAGATATGATGTTTTTGCTAGTGTAAATGCTAGAAATATAAAAGGATATAATGAATATGCTAAAGAGCATAATGCAAAAGCAAGTGAAGATGATCAAAAGGAAATCTTATCATATCAAGTTGTTATATTGGATGAGGTGGCAGATTTAATGATGGTCGCAAGTAAAGATGTTGAAGATTGTATCATGAGGATTGCTCAAATGGCTAGAGCTGCAGGAATTCATCTGATCGTTGCAACTCAAAGACCTTCTACAGATATTATCACTGGTGTTATTAAGGCCAATATTCCTTCTAGAATTGCATTTGCTGTTTCTTCAAGTATTGATTCTAGGACAATATTAGATACTACAGGTGCAGAAAAATTACTTGGAAAAGGGGATATGCTCTTTTCTCCAATGGGTTCTTCATCACCAATAAGAGTTCAAGGAGCGTTTGTATCTGATGATGAGGTAAGTGAGGTTGTTCATTTTGTTTCTCAACAAAGAGAAGCAACATATGATGAAAGATATGTCAATGCTAAATCAACTGGTTCTGGTTCTTCATCAGATGACGATGATGAAGATGAAGAATACGAGGATTGCAGACAGTTTGTTATTCAAACTCAAAAAGCAAGTACTTCTTTATTGCAAAGACGTTTTAAGATTGGTTATAATAAAGCTGCAAGAATTATTGATCAATTAGAGGCTAATGGTGTTATTGGACCTCAAAACGGAAGTAAACCTAGAGAGGTTTATATCCAACAATATAATGAAAATGATTTTTAAAAAGGATATCAATGATATCCTTTTTTGTGAATTTATCATTTTTATTTTATTTTTTACTTTTTTGAGTATAATAGGAATATATGTAAAAAAAGGAGACATTATGGAAAATACATTTGATATGAAAGGATATAAACTTCATTTAATTAAGACAAAGAAGTTTAAAAATATTACAATTTCATTAAGATTACAAAATGAATTAAAAAAAGAAGAAAGTACAATAAGAACACTATTAACATTTGTTCTTATTGCTTCAACAAAAAAATATCCATCAACAAAAGAGTTGGCTGCTTATTTAGATGAAATGTATGGAGCTAGACTTTCAAATCATATTACTACAAAAGGGAAGTCACAGATCATGCAGTTATATTTGGGGTGTGTTAATGAAAATTATCTACCTCAAAAAGAATCACTCATAGAAAAACAAATTGAATTGATCAATAATTTATTTTATAAACCTAATATTATTAATGAAGGTTTTGATGAAAAAATTGTTGAATTAAAAAAGAAAGAATTAAAAGAAAGATTACAAGCAAGTAAAGATGATAAGTTTTCTTATTCTTTAGAACAATTATTTGAATATATGGGAAGAGATTCCGTTTTAGGGATTAAAAGTACAGGGTATGAAGAAGAAATTGATAAAATTACTTCTCAAGATTTATATAAATACCTTATAAAATGTATTCAAGAAGATACTAAACATTTATACGTTGTAGGAGATATTGATGATTCTATAGTTGAGTTATTCCATAAACATTTATCTTTTCCAGAACATCAAAATTCATATGAATCTTCTTATCAATTTAAAAGTAATAAGCCAGAAATACTAGAAGTGATTGAAACCCAAGATATAACTCAAGCAAAATTAAATATGGGTTATACGATTGATTGTGATTATTTAAGTTCCTCTCATTATGCTTTTACTGTATTTAATGCTTATTTTGGTGGTTTTTCTCAATCACGCTTATTCCAAGTTGTAAGAGAAGAAAATAGTTTATGTTATTATGTTTCCTCTAGTTATGATGCATTTAATGGTATAATGATCGTTAATTTAGGAATAGAGGACAGAGATTATCAGAAAGCAAGAGATTTAATAGAACATGAATTACATGAAATACAAAGTGGTCATATAAACAATGAAACTCTAGAAATAGCAAAAGGAATGCTTTCTAATGCACTAAGAAAAACGGATGATGAACCAGGAAGTATCATAGCTATACAATATAATAGAGATATATGTCAAATGACACAAACAAATGAACAATATTTAGAAGGTTTAATGAATGTTACCAAAGAAGAAATCATTGAAGTCGCAAATAAAGTTAAACTAGATACAGTATATCTTTTAACAGGAAAGGAAACTCTATGAAAAAAATAACATACGAAACACTAAAAGAAACATTATATTATGATGAACTTGATAATGGATTAAAGGTTTTTCTTTTGTCAAAAGAAGGATTCTCTAAAACATATGGAATGTTTACAACGCATTTTGGATCAGTTGATACAACATTTATTCCTCCTAATGAAGATAAGATGATTACTGTTCCAGATGGTGTAGCTCATTTTTTAGAACATAAGATGTTTGATATATCAAAAGGTGATGCGAGTGAATTATTTGCAAAATTGTCAGCTTCTACAAATGCCTTTACATCTTCATCAAGAACTGCATATCTATTTAATACCACTGCTAATGAATATGAATGTATTGAATTACTTTTAGATTTTGTTCAAGAAGAATGTCTTGATGAAAAAAGTATTGAGAAAGAAAAAGGAATCATTAATCAAGAAATTGGAATGTATGATGATGATCCTGATTGGCGTTGTTACTTTGGTTCTATTTCTAATTTGTATAAAACACATCCTGTTAAAATAGATATCGCAGGTACAGTAGAAACGGTTAGGCAAATAGATAAAAGTATTTTAGAAAAATGCTATAGAACATTCTATCATCCAAGTAATATGATGTTATTTATCATAGGGAATATAGATCCTAATAAAGCAATGAATTTAATTATTGAAAATCAGAATCAAAAGTCTTTTAATAAACAAACTCCAATCATAAGAAAAGAAATTAAAGAACCTAGAGAAGTCTTTCAATCTTACGAAGAATTAAGAATGGATGTTGTTATGCCTAAAATCATTGTTTCTATGAAAATTAATGAGATTTTAAAGGAGGGTAAAGAGAAAATAAAGAGAGAAATGGCATTTAATTTGTTATTAGATATACTTTTTTCAAAGAGCTCTTCACTTTATGAAGAGTGGTTAAATGAAGGAATAATTAATGATAGCTTTAGTGCTAATTTTACTCAAGAAAGAGATTATGCTTTTTTACAAATTGGTGGAGATACAAAATCACCAGAATTATTAAGAGAGAAAATTAATGATTTATTTTCACATATTAAAGATTATAAAATTAATGAAGTTGATTTTATAAGAAACAAAAAGAAAATTATTGGATTACTAATTAATATGTTTAATAGTCCTGAAAGTATTGCAAATATTTTTACACGTTATTATTTTGAAGATATAATGGCTTTTGATTTAATCGATATTATTAATGATACATCATTAGATGATATTTATAGTTTATATGATTTGTTTGATATCAATATGATCAGTACATTTATTGTAAAAAGTAAATAGATTAGTTATATTGACATCATTATAAGTTATGTTATAATGAACTTGACCTAAGAGTAAATAAATTTCCTACACTATAGATAAGGGAATCTGATTTGTGTTTGATGGTGTTGAAAGCCTTTCTTAGAATAGGAATCCTAAAATCAAAACAAAGATGCCCACCTGTACTTAACAGGGATATCTTAAAGCTCTTAGGTTCCTTTTTTTATTTTAAGAATAAGGAGAAAAAGAATGACAAAGAAAATTGAAGATTTAATTCCTGAAATTAATGCACTTGCAAAAAAAGGCAAGGAAGTTGGATTGACTGACGCTGAAAAGAAAAGACAGCAGAAATTAAGAAGTGAATATATTAAAATTTTTAGAGCTCAATTCAAACAGCAATTAGAATCTGTTAAGATTGTTGATGAACATGGTCATGATATTACCCCTAAGAAGAAAGATATGAAAAAAATTAACTAAATATTAATAAAAATGTAAAATAATGTTTTATATTTTCGTTTTTTTGTGTATAATGTCTTTGGACTTGAGGAGGAATTAATAAAATATGGATCAATCAGCATTATCAATTGCAACAATTAGATCATTGGGTATAGATATGATTAATAAAGCTAATTCTGGACATCCTGGTATGGTTTTAGGGTCAGCTCCAGCATTATATACTCTTTTTAAAAAAGAGTTGAAAGTTTATCCTAACGAATCACAATGGTTTAACAGAGATCGCTTTATCTTAGCAAGCGGACATGCTTCTGCATTATTATATAGTTTACTTCATCTTTCTGGTTATGATCTAACTATGGATGATTTAAAATCTTTTAGACAATGGAAAAGTCGTACTCCAGGACATCCTGAAATCAATCTTACTGATGGAGTAGATGCTTCTAGCGGGCCTTTAGGACAGGGAATTCCTACAGGCGTAGGTATGGCTATAGCTGAAAAATATTTATCGGCTTTATACAATAAAAATGATTTTGATATTGTTAATCATTATACATACATATTATGTGGCGATGGAGATATGCAAGAAGGAGTAACTTATGAAGCAACTTCTTTAGCAGGACATTTATCACTTGGTAAATTAATTGTTTTATATGATGCTAATAAAGTTACATTGGATGGACCTTTAGATATGTCATTTAGTGAAAATATCAAAAAAAGGTATGAAGCTATTAATTGGCAAGTTATTGAAGTTCAAGATGGAAATGATATTAATGCTATTTCTAAGGCTATTAAAAAAGGGAAAAAAGAATTATATAAACCAACTTTAATCATTGTTAATACTGTTATTGGTTATGGTGCACCAAAACAAGGAACTAATGCCGTTCATGGTTCTCCACTTGGAAATGATGATGGTAAAATCGCGAAAACATCTTATGGTTTTGATCATGAAGAATTTTATGTGCCAGAAGAAGTTTATGATGATTTTAAGAAAAATGTATTTAGAAGAGGAAAAAGAGAATATACAAAATGGAATAAATTGTTAAAGAGTTATCAAAAACAATATCCTAATGAATATAAAGAATTAATGTCGGCAATCCAAGGTGAATATCATTTAGATTATGATGAATTTATTAAAGATTATCAAATCAATGATAAAGAAGCAACAAGAGCAACAAGTGAAAAAGTCATTAATTTAGTTGCTAAACAAAATAAAACTTATTTATCAGGAACTGCAGATTTAGCAAGTTCTACTAAAACAACTATTTATGATACTCATAGATTTGGTATTGATGATTATTCAGGTAGAAATTTATTCTTTGGAATTAGAGAATTTGCAATGGTATGCATCATGAATGGTATGACATTACATAAAGGTATTAAAGTTTCTGCGGGAGGATTCTTAGTATTCTCTGATTATTTTAAAGCAGGATTAAGAATGGCAGGATTAATGAATCTCCCAATTATTTTACCATTATCTCATGATTCTATTGCAGTAGGGGAAGATGGTCCAACACATCAACCAGTTGAACAACTTGCTATGATGCGTTCGATGGTTAATGTTCAAGTTTTAAGACCAGCTGATGCATATGAATTATGTGCATGTTGGAAAATAGCTGTTGAAACTCAAGACAAACCTACAGCTTTAGTTTTAACAAGACAAGATGTTCCTGTTATTACTAAAGCAAATTATGAAGATGTTTGTAAAGGTGCTTATGTTGTTTCCTATGAAGATAATGAATGTGATGGTATATTAATTGCTTCAGGTAGTGAAGTTTCATTAGCTTTAGAAGCAAAGAAAGAACTTAAGACTCAAGGAAAAGATGTAAGAGTTGTTTCAATGCCATCTATGGAATTATTCGATATTCAAGATGAAGAATATAAAAATAAGATTTTACCAAAATCAATTAGAAAACGTTTAGGAATTGAAATGGCTACTGATTTTGGATGGCATAAATATGTTGGATTAGATGGTAAAGTGTTATCAGTTAATCAATTTGGTGCTAGTGCTCCAGCAAATATTATTATTAAAGAATATGGATTTACTAAAGAAAATGTAGTAAAATTGTATTTGAGTTTATAAAAAGTCAACATTGTTGACTTTTTTTGATAATCTTTTTATCATATAAAAGCTATAATATTTTTGGTGATAAAAATGATTAAATATAAAATAGTCTATGTTAAAGATGAATATATGGATTTTATAAAAACATATCCAAGAAGTTTAAAAAAATTACTTTTAAATGAAACTTCAATGTTTGATACAAAGCAACTACAAACGTTTTTTTTGAGTACATATGAATATATTAAAGATTTTGAAGATTTGTTTTCTAGAGATGATTATTCATATTTTCATGGTATACATAAGATAACGAATCAAATTACAGATAATGAAGTAACATTTGAAATTAATATTTATGATATCGAAGTTAATGAAAATGAATGTTTTTATGTGATCTTTGATTATTTACGTCAATTTTCTCAAAACTTTTGCTTGATAGAACTATAATTGTCTGTTATTATATGCTATAATGAAGTAGTTGAAATGGAGGTTATAACAATGCAATCATGGTTATATGCGATTATTGGCTTGATTATTGGTCTTATTATAGGTTTCTTTGCATCAAGATATTTCTTTAAACAAAATTTAAAGAAAAATCCACCAATTAATGAAAAAATGATACGTGCAATGTTTATGGAAATGGGTCGTAAACCAAACGAAACACAAATTAGAAGAATCATGAAGAGTGTAACAGATCAATACAAATAAGGGTAAAACCTTATTTTTATTATGAATATTTATTTAACAAGACATTCAAAAACTATCTGGAATCTTGAAAAAAGATTACAAGGTAGAAAAGATTCTCCTTTATGTAAAGAAGGAAAAGAAAATGCTTTAGCATTAAAAAAATATATTTCTGATATTTCTTTTGATTGTGTGTATTCTAGTCCTATAGAAAGAGCTTATCATACTGCTAAATTAATTACAAATGATAAAATAATTAAAGATGATAGATTGATGGAAATGGATTTTGGTGATTTTGAAGGTATGAAGATTGCCGATATATTAAATATGAATTTTGAATTATATGATAATATGTGGAATCATCCAGAAAAGTTTAATCGTATTCCTCATGGCGAATCATATGATGAAGTCATGGATAGAGTAATATCCTTTTTTGATGAATTAAAAGAAAAAGAATATCAAAATGTTTTAATTGTGACTCATGGAATGTTATTTATCAATATATTAGCTTATATGTTAAAATTAAAAAGAGAAGATTATGTTCAAATTAATCAAAGAGTGGTAGATGGATGTTCTTTAACTTTGTTTAAAGAACAATTAGGTCAATATGAAAAAGTATTTATAGGTAAAAATGATTTTTTACCAAATATTTCTAATGAAATCTTTAATAAATAAAAAAAGTGGGTGACCACTTTTTTTACATCCAAGTTATTTTACTTTCAGTATCATTAAAGATTCTTATAATATTAGTACGATGCTTAAAAATCAATAAGGCTACAATGAGTGCATTTGTACATATTCCTATAGTGCTATATCCAATAAATGGTGAGATAAATAGAATGGCAAGTGAAGCAAGAATAGAAGATAAAGATACATATTTAGAAATTTTGAGTGTTAATAAAAAGACAACAACTGCAATAATTCCAGCATATATATTTGTCATAAAAGCATATCCAATCGCAACTGAAACAGCTTTTCCTCCTCTAAATCCAGCAAATATAGGGTAACAATGTCCAACTACACAACATAATGCACTTAAATAAATAATATCAGTTGTTATTCCAAAATAATGAGCCAAACATCTTGTAATAAAAATAGATAAACAACATTTAGATATATCTAATAAAATAACAATTAAACCCACTTTTTTTCCAAGAACCCTACCAGCATTAGTACCACCTAAATTACCAGAACCAGATTCCCTCACATCTGTATTATAAAAGAGTTTCCCTACAACTAACGCAAAAGGTACAGAACCATATAGGTAACTCATAATCGCTAATAATATGGTAATTACTACATCCATTACATCACTCCTCATCCTGTATTATACAATAATGAGTCAAACTGTCAATGATTTGATAGTGAAAAATCTAATTTCTAATTTAAAAATATTTATTTAATATATGATTCGAAAAGTTATTTTAAAAAAGTTTATTGATACTCATTTTCATTTTATGGTATAATACTTACTCAGTGAGGAGGTTTATTATGAAAAAACCAGTTCAATATGATGAGTCAAATATTCAAATTTTAGAAGGTTTAGAAGCGGTTAGAAAAAGACCAGGTATGTATATCGGTTCTACTGATAGTAGAGGATTACATCATTTGGTGTGGGAGATTGTTGATAATGCTATTGATGAAGCATTAGCTGGTTATGGCGATGAGATTAATGTCACTATTGGTAAAGATAATAGTATTATAGTAGAAGATCATGGTCGTGGTATGCCTACAGGAATGCATCAAAGTGGTATTCCTACAACTCAAGTTATTTTAACTATCCTTCATGCTGGAGGTAAATTTAGTGAAGATGGTGGATATAAAACATCAGGAGGACTTCATGGAGTAGGTTCATCTGTTGTTAATGCTTTATCTAAATGGTTAGTTGTGACCGTTCATCGTGAAGGTAAGATTTTTACTCAAAGGTTTGATGATGGGGCCAAAAAGATTTCACCATTAAAGGTTATTGGTAAAACAAACAAAACAGGTACAACTATTCATTTTTTACCTGATCCAAGTGTTTTTTCAACAACTGAATTTAATTATTATACAATTAGAGAAAGACTTAGAGAAAGTGCGTTTTTACTTAAAGGTATTAAAATTAATTTACATGATGAAAGAAATGATAAACATGATAGTTTTCAATATGAAAATGGATTAGAAGCTTTCATTGAATATCTTAATTATAATAAAAACACATTAAATACAACTCTTTCTTTTGATGATACATCACATGATATTGAAGTCGAAATAGCTTTACAGTTTACTGACGGTTATCAAGAGAATCTTATTTCTTTTGTTAATCTAGTAAGAACACCTGATGGTGGAACACATGAAACAGGTTTTAGAAGTGGATTAACAAAAGTATTTAATGAATATGCTAAAAAATATAATTTAATAAAAGCAAAGAGTAAGAGTTTAGAAGGAAATGATGTAAGAGAAGGCTTAACAGCTATTGTTTCTGTAAAGATTCCTGAATCTTTATTACAGTTTGAAGGACAAACAAAAGCTAAATTAGGTACACCATCAGCTAGAAACATTGTTGAAAGTGTTGTAATTGAAAAAGTCAATTATTTCTTAGAAGAAAATAAGTCAATAAGTGAAGAACTTATCAAAAAAATGGTTAAAGCTTCTCAAGCTAGAGATGCGGCTAGAAAAGCAAGAGAAGCTGCTAGAAAAGGCAAATCTAATAAAGTAGAGAAAATATTAAGTGGTAAGTTAGCACCTGCACAATCTAAAGATAGGAAGAAAAAAGAATTATATTTAGTCGAAGGTGATTCTGCTGGGGGTAGTGCAAAACAAGGTAGAGATCGTAAATATCAAGCTATATTACCTTTAAGAGGTAAAGTTGTTAATACTGAAAAAGCAAAGATGGCAGATATTTTAAAAAATGAAGAAATTGGTACAATTATCACAACTGTTGGAGCTGGTGTAGGACCAGACTTTAATGCAGATGATTCTCAATATTCAAAAGTTATTATAATGACCGATGCTGATACTGATGGAGCTCATATTCAAGTATTATTATTAACTTTCTTCTATCGTTATATGAAAGGTTTGATACAACAAGGAAAAGTATATATTGCTTTACCACCTTTATATAAGGTTTCAAAAAGAAATGGTAAAAAAGAAATGGTCGAATATGCTTGGGATGATGATGAACTAGCAGAGGCAAAGAAAAAGATTGGTCGAGGTTATGTGATTCAAAGATATAAAGGTTTAGGAGAAATGAATGCTAGCCAATTATGGGAAACAACAATGAATCCTGAAACAAGAACATTAATACAAGTCACTATTGATGATGCAGCTATGGTGGAAAGAAAAGTATCTGTACTCATGGGCGATAAAGTTGAGCCAAGAAGAGAATGGATAGAACAAAATGTTCAATTTTCATTGGAAGATTCATTTTATTTAGAATAGGAGGTAAAGTGTGAAAGATAAGAAAATAAGAATCTCTCTAGATGAAATTATGGGAGATCGTTTTGGAAAATATTCTAAATATATCATTCAAGATAGAGCTTTACCTGATGTACGTGATGGTTTAAAACCAGTACAACGTAGAATTCTATATGCAATGTTTAAAGAAGGAAATATATTTTCAAAACCATATAGAAAAAGTGCCAAAACAGTAGGGAATGTTATTGGTAATTATCACCCTCATGGTGATACTTCAGTATATGATGCAATGGTAAGATTATCACAAGATTGGAAAATGCGTATTCCTCTTGTTGATATGCAAGGAAATAATGGGTCTATTGATAATGATCCTGCTGCTGCAATGCGTTATACAGAAGCGAGATTATCTAAAATTGCAGTTGAATTATTAAAAGATATCGATAAAGAAACTGTTCAAATGTCATTGAACTTCGATGATACAGAATATGAACCAACTGTTTTACCAGCTAAATTTCCTAATTTATTAGTTAATGGAGCAACTGGTATCTCAGCAGGATATGCTACTGATATACCACCTCATAATTTAGAGGAGGTTATTGATGCAACGATATTCCGTATTCAGCATCCTCATTGTTCTTTTGAACAATTAACTGATTTTATTAAAGGACCTGATTTTCCTACAGGAGCAATTGTAGAAGGAAAAGAAGGGATATTAAATGCTTTAAAGACAGGTAAGGGAAAAGTTATTGTTAGATCTAAAACAAAAATCGTTGAAGAAAAAACAATGAATAAAATTATAGTAAGCGAAATACCTTATGAAGTGAACAAGGCAGAATTAGTTAGAAAATTAGATGAAATACGTTTTTCTAAAAATGTTGATGGTATTATTGAAGTTAGAGATGAAACTGATAGAAATGGATTAAGTATTGTTATTGATTTAAAGAAAGATGTTAATGTTTCTAATACTTTAAATTATTTTTATAAAAATACTGATTTACAAAAAAATTATAATTATAACATGGTTGCTATTAAAGATCGTAAACCTATCTTAATGGGTATTGAAGATATTTTAGATGGTTATATTGGACATCAAATTGAAGTAGTAACTAAAAGAAGTCTTTTTGATTTAAATAAAGCAAATCAAAGAAAACATATTGTTGATGGTTTAATAAAGGCCGTATCTATTTTAGATGAAGTTGTTAAAACAATAAGACATTCCAAAGATAAACAAGATGCTAAAATTAATCTTGAGACAAAATATGGATTTAGTGAAAAACAAGCAGAAGCTATTGTAATGCTACAATTATATCGTTTAACAAACACTGATATAGTTGCTTTAGAGCAAGAAAGAAATGAACTTGATGAAATAATTCAAAGATTAGAAAGTATTTTAAATAATGAAAAGATTTTAAGAAAAGTTATTATTAATGAATTAAAACAAATCAAAAAAGATTATCCAACTCCACGTTTGACTCAAATACAAGATGATATTTTAGATATTTCTATTAATGAAGAAGAAATGATCTTACCTGAAGATGTTTATGTTACAATTACTAGAGATGGATATATTAAACGTGTTTCACAACGTTCATATAATGCAAGTGAATTTAGGCAATTTGGTAAAAAAGATGATGACATGCTTTTAGATGTTCATTTTGCAAATACATTAGATAAATTATTAGTATTTACTAATAAAGGAAACTATATGTTTATTCCAGTACATAAATTAGAAGAATTTAAATGGAAAGATCTAGGCAAGCATATTAGTTATTTAATTAAAGTTACTAATGAAGAAAAGATTATTGGATCTATTTTGGTTAAAACATTTAAAAAGCCATTATACATTGTATTAGCTACTAAACTTGGACAAGTAAAAAGAGTATCTTTAAATGATTTTGAAGTCGTTAGATATACAAAACCAATTAGATGTATGAATCTTAAAGATGATGATGAATTAGTTGATATTTCATTAACCGATGGTAAACAAGCTATTATGTTAACCACTCAAAATGGATATGTAACATTATATGATGAAAATGAAGTTTCTATTATTGGTATAAAAGCAAAAGGAGTTAAAGGTATTAGTTGTAAAAATGATATACTTGTTTCATTGAACACTTTTAATCCATTAAAAGTTGAAAACTTTGTTTTAATTTCTGAAAATGGTGGTTTAAAAAGAATGCATGTATCAGATATTCCTACATGTAATCGAGCTACAAAGGGAACTTTGATATATAAATCACCAAAGAAAAAAGATATTCTTACATTTGATTCTTATATATGTTCAATTAATACCATATTTAAGATATTTAATGAAGAC
This sequence comes from uncultured Erysipelotrichales bacterium, assembly GCA_910579135.1. GTDB lineage: Bacteria > Bacillota_I > Bacilli_A > Erysipelotrichales > Coprobacillaceae > MGBC113645. Next base: position 131,024 of record CAJTTM010000001.1, read on the forward strand.
TATGAAGATAGAGATTATTTAGTGAAAGATTATGGATATTCATCATTGGACTCAAAACCAAGCCAATTAAAAGAGTTTAATGGTGTGGTTAAACATATTTATACTGATATGACTTTCTCTACTGATATGTATTCTATAAAAGAAGAAAAGAGTCAGGAAGTAATTGAAAAAAATAAAGTTTTAAATAATGATGAAACACCAAAAGTTAAAGAAACAACACAAGCTTTTCATCATAAAGAACAAGAAATGAATTTTGAATTACTTTCATTTGATGATTTATTTGATGATGATTTTTAAACCAACAATAAAAACTAAGGAGAGAAAATATGAAAAAGGAATATATTTATTTAAAACATATTTCTAAAAAATTTAATGAGAGCTATGTTTTAAGGGATGTTAATGCCACATTATATGAAGGAGAAATTTTAGGTTTTTTAGGACCTAGTGGTGCTGGAAAAACAACTACCATAAAAATATTAACTGGTCAACTTGAACAAACGAGTGGTGAAGCGAATGTGTTGGGGATTCCTTGTCATAATATTGATGAAAGTATTTATGAACAAATAGGTATTGTTACTGACCAAAGTGGAGTTTATGAAAGAATGAGTATCTATGATAACTTAAAATATTTTGCTAAAATTTTAGGTGTTAAGTATTCATATATTGATGAATTATTAAAAAAAGTAGGATTATATGAACATAAGAAAAAACTTGCAGGAAAATTGTCTAAGGGTCAAAAACAAAGACTAATTCTTGCAAGAGCAATTCTTCATAATCCAAAGGTGTTATTTTTAGATGAGCCTACGAGTGGACTTGATCCTACAACAGCATTAGAAATTCATAAGTTACTATTAGAATTAAAAGAAAATGGTATGTCTATTTTTTTAACAACGCATAACATGGAAGAGGCAACTAAGTTATGTGACCATGTCGCTTTATTAAATGAAGGAGTTATTGTAGAGTATGGAACTCCTAAAGATATATGTCTACGTTATAATAAAGAAAGAAAATATAAGATTTTATTAGAAAACAAGGAAGAAATCTTATTAATTCATAACGATAAAAATATTATGATGTTAAATCAATGGTTGCTAAACAATCAAGTTGTTTCTATCCATTCTTGTGAACCAACATTAGAAACAGTATTTTTAGAAGTTACAGGGAGGGAATTGCAATGAGAATTCATTTAAGGAAACTAATGGCGATTATAGAGGTGAAAGGAAAAGCTATTTTTTCTAAGAATTTTATTATTATGCCAATATTTGCATTAGGTTTTACTTATCTTATCAAAAAAGTTTATGGATCTATAAATGACATTGATATGAGTGGTTATACTTTATCCTTAGGAGTATTAATGAATGTTTGTATGACAGGAATTTATTTGGTTGCAGCCACATTAGCAGAAGAAAAAGAAAAGAATACATTGAGAACCTTAATGACATCATCTGTTAATGGTTTAGAATTTTTTTTAGGGAGTTTGATACCAATTTTATTATTAATGATGATTGTTAATGTCTTATGTGTATTGATTTCTGGATTTCAAATGACTAATTTTGAAAATTGGTGTATATTTTTATTGGTAACAACTTGTGCTAGTATCATTAGTGCAATAATTGGAATGATTTTTGGTATTTTTGCTAAAAATCAAATGTCTGCTGGAACAATGACAACACCAGCTTTGCTTATTTTCATGATGATACCGATGTTTAAAGCATTAAACGAAATATTATCAAAAATTTCTAATTTTATGTTTACAGGAATTATTATGAATGTTATTGATAATATTTCAAAGCATTCAACAGCTATTGATATACAAAATATAATAATATTAATTGTAGAGATTGTTTTATCAATTATTCTCTTTTTAATATTATATAAGAAAAATGGTTATGAAATTGATTAATTTTTTGTAATAATTTGAAAGTAAATTTTGTAGAAATTGTTTTATCTATACTAATACGAAACCAATTTATGAATAGGTTAAATTACAAAGGTATTTTTAAAAGGTACAATTTTAGACATGTAGTTACCTTAAACAATAGAAAAACTACAATGAAATAGCTTTATTATAAGTTATTTCATTGTAGTTTCTTCTTTTAAATATTGTTTTAATAATTTGATAAGTGCTCTTTTTTCTATTCTTGATACATAGGATCTTGAAATATGCAGTTTTTGAGCAATTTCTTTTTGTGTTTTTTCTTCAACATTATATAAACCATATCTTTCAATAATAATTTCTTTTTCTCGTTTATTTAAAACATTCAAATGATTTTCTAATGCTCTGATTCTATCTTTTGTTTGAATATCTTCAATAAAATCAATTTCATCTCCTGGTATAATATCTATTAATGTCATTTCTGAGCCATCTTTATCCTCTTTTAAGACTTCATTTAATGAAACATCAAGATTTCTTTTCTTATTATTCCTTAGATGCATCAATATTTCATTTTCAATACATTTAGCTACATATGTTCCTAATTTTGCAGTTTTATCTGGCTTATAACTATCAATACCTTTAATTAATCCAATAGTTCCAATACTAATTAAATCTTCTTGTAAATCTTTGTTATTCTCATATTTTTTTGCAATATGAGCTACTAATCTTAAATTACGTTCAATAAGAATATCACGTGCTTTTAAATCACCTTCAAAGTATTTTTCTAAGTATACTTTTTCCTCTTCTTGGCTTAAAGGTTGTTTATAAGCAGGGGTTTTAATAAAAGAAACAAAAAAAATCTGTTCAAAAATAGACAATAAAAACGAAAACATATATTCACCTCTATAAACTATACGTAAATCGACAAAATATATGCTTTTCAACTTGTAAAAAATAATGTACAATATCTAAAAAAGGAAGGTGCAATATGAATAAAGAAATAAGATGTTATGGATGTGGAGCAATTATTCAAAATAATGATCAAAAGAAAATTGGCTATGTTCCCAAAAAAACAATAGATGATCAAATCTTATGTCAAAGATGTTTTCAACTTAGACATTATCACCAATTAAATGAAACAAATTTAACAAAAGATGATTATTTAAAAATATTACAAACAATAGGAGATAAAGATTGTTTGATAGTTTATATTGTTGATTTGTTTGATTTTCATGCTAGTCTTATACAAGGATTAATACGTCATATTGGAGGTAATGATATTTATGTTCTTGCAAATAAAAGAGATATAATACCTAAATCTGTCAATAATACGAAATTAGAACATTGGGTTCGTAGACAGTTTAAAAATGAGGCTATTCATCCTGTAGATGTCAAAATCACAAGTGGTTTAAAGAAATTGAATTTTGATGAGATTTATGAAGATATAGAGAAATATAGAAAAAATAGAGATGTTTATGTTGTTGGAGTTACAAACGTAGGAAAATCAACATTTATTAATTCTTTACTTAAACATTATGCTGATGTTAATGATAGGTATTTAATTACTGTAAGTGAATTTCCAGGAACAACATTGGATTTAATTTCTATTCCTTTAGATGAAGATACTTTCCTTTACGATAGTCCAGGAATCATTAATGATTATTCTATGACACATTATGTATCTTTAGAAGATTTACAATTTATACTTCCTAAAAGTGAAATAAGACCCATTAATTTTCAACTCCATGAAAAACAAAGTTTATATTTTTCAGGACTAGCTAGAATGGATTATATTGAGGGGCAATTTAATAGTATAACTTGTTATTGTTCTAAACATTTACAAATTCATCGTACAAAGATGGATAATGCAGATGGTTTATATAATCGTCATAAAACATTAAAATTAGAAATTAATGGTATTGAAACAATTGATGATATGAAAAAACATGAGTTTTTAATCAAAGAAAACTGTGATATTTATATTGCTGGTTTAGGATTTATAAAATTAAATGGAAAAGGAGGAAAAATAAGAGTTTATGCTCCAAAAGGAGTTTTGGTTATTAAAAGAGAAGCTCTTATATAAAAAATATGTTAACAGGTAAACAAAAGAAATATTTACGAAGTGAAGCACATCATTTAAATGCTATTTTTCAAATTGGTAAGGATGGTGTTCATAGTAAACAAATAGATGGAATCAATGAAGCTCTTGAATCTCAAGAATTAATTAAAGTGAAATTATTGGATACATGTCCTATCAATGTAAAAACGGCTGCTTTAGAGATAAGTGTGCAGGCAAAATGTGATGTTGTTCAAATAATAGGACATACAATAACTCTATATAAAAAAAGTAAAAAGGAATTATATAAATTATGAAAAAAGTAGGATTATTAGGAGGAAGTTTCGATCCTATTCATATAGGACATATGAGTATTGTTCAAGAAGCAATCAAACAATTTGATTTAGATGAATTTTATTTTATTCCTACTGGAATGAATCCATGGAAGGATTGTACTCATGCTAGCAATGAAGAACGTATTGATATGTTAAAGATTGCAATCAGTAAAATGAAAAGCAAAAAAAAGATAGGGATTGAAATGTATGAAATAAAACATTGTGAGGAAAAGAATTATACATATCAAACATTAAAACATCTTGTTAAGAAACATCCTAAAATTAAATATTATTATTTTATGGGATATGATCAATTAGATAAATTTCATTTATGGAAAAAGCCTAAAAAATTGAGTCGTCTTGTTTCTTTAGTATGTTTTAAAAGAGGTGGATATGAATTTAATGAAGATAATTTTAAAAAATATCATTTTCATAAATTAAAGCATCATGCTCTAAAAGCATCTAGCAGTGAGATTAGAGAAGGGAATTTATCTTTATTAGATAAAGATGTCTTAAAGTATATAAGTAAAAATGGATTATATTTAGAAACAATGATTAAAAATAGAATGAAAGAAAAACGATATCAGCATAGTTTAAGTGTTGCTTCTCTAGCAAAGGAAATTGCTGATGAAAATGGATTAGATGGACAAAAAGCGTATATTGCGGGAATATTACATGATGTTGCAAAAGAAATGAAACATGAGGATGCATTAAGATTGATGAAAAGAAATTATCCTCAGTTTGTTAATAAACCTGAACCTATATGGCATCAATGGCTATCAGCTTATGTAAGTCATTATGAATTTTTAGTTGAAGATGAAGGAATATTAAAAGCGATTGAAGATCATACTACTGCAAGTCCTTCCATCAGCAAGCTTGGGATGTGTTTGTATGTAGCAGATAAATTGGATCCCTTAAGAGGATATGATTCTTCTAAAGATATTGAACTATGTAAGAAAAATATCGTTGAGGGGTTTAAACAATCTTTAATTTCTTTTTATCAATTTTCTAAAAGTAAAAATAGAGAAATTGATCCATGTTTTTTTGATGTATATAATCATTTTGTGAAAGGATGAGAAAAATGGAAAAATTAGAATGTATAGTTAAAGCTATTGATGATAAATTAGGAAGTGATATTGTTGCTATTGATATGCAGATGGCATCACCAATGTTTGATACATTTGTATTATGTTCAGCAAGCAATGAAAGATTAATGCAAGCCATTAAAGAAAGTGTTGTTGATGAATGCCAAAAACATGGATATGATATTAAACATGTTGAAGGTGGAAAAACTTCAAAATGGATCTTAATAGATGCTGGAGATATTGTTTGTCATATTTTTGATAAGAACGAAAGACAAAATTATAATTTAGAAAAATTATGGGGAGATATGCCTCAATTAGATGTAAGTGAGTATTTATCATGAGTTATGAAGATTTTGCCTACTATTATGATAGTTTAATGGATCCTTCTTTTTATGATGATTATGAAAAATTTATAGGTGAACATTGTTTTTCTTTTTCTAATGTATTAGAACTAGGTTGTGGAACTGGTGAAATTGCGATTAGATTGTCTAAAAAGAATAAAGAAGTTTATGCAACTGATTTATCTGATGATATGTTAGAGGTTGCTAGAATTAAAGCTATGAATGAGAATGTTAATTTAATGTTAAAAAGGGTAGATATGAGTGATTTTTCTACTAATGTTGGAGTTGATCTTATTTTATGCTTATGTGATTCTATTAATTATCTTTTAGATATTGATGACGTTTTTAAAACATTTTTTAATGTATATAAATCTTTAAATGATAATGGATGTTTTATATTTGATATTGATAGTTTATATAAAACTGATGTTATTTTAAAAGATTATTTAGAAGAAGAAAGTGATGATGAATTTTCTTTTTTTTGGAAGGTTGATTTAATTAAATCTGGATATGTTCATCATTTGGTAGAAATTGAGGATAAAGAAAATAATGAACATGTAGAAGAAAATCATTATCAACGTACTTATGATCATCAGATTTATATAGAATTATTAAAAAGAGCTGGTTTTGATCATATTGAATTATATAGTGATTTTGAAGATTTTCATGAGCAATGCGAACGTATTATTTTTGTATGTTATAAAGGAGAATAAAAAAATGATTGGTATTATAGGAGCAATGGAAGAAGAAGTTAATGCAATTAAAGCATTAATGGATTTAAAAAAAATTGATATTATTCAGGGTTATCAATATATGAGTGGTTCTATAGAAAACAAGGATGTTGTTTTATTGCAAGGCGGTATTGGTAAAGTCAATGCTACAATTTCTACAACTTTATTATTTACTCATTTTGATATTGATGTTGTTATTAATGTTGGTTCTGCTGGAGGTTTAATGGAAGATCAAGAAGTTGGAGATGTTGTGATTTCTAAGCAAGTTGTCCATCATGATGTTGATTTAACTAGTTTTAATAGAGATATTGGTGAATTACCTGATTTACCTCGTTATTTTGAAGCAGACAAAGATTTATTAGAGAAGGTTATGAATGTTTTAAACCAAAATCATATCCAATGTCATGTTGGATTAATTGCTTCAGGTGATCAATTTATTTGTCGAGAAGATCAAGTTCAAATAATCAAAAAACATTTTCCTCAAGCAATGTGTAGTGAAATGGAAGCTGCTTCTATAGCTCAAGTTTGTTATGTTTTTTCAAAGAAATTTATTATTACACGTTCTTTAAGTGATGTTTTTTGTAAAGGGAATAGCTCTATACAGTTTGATGAATATTTAAAGAAAGCTAGTCAATCATCAGCTAAAATGTGTTTAGAGCTTATTAAACTGTTATGATAAGAGAAGTTGAGTTATTAGCACCTGCTGGAGATATAGAATCATTGATTGCTGGTGTTCAAAATGGAGCTGACGCTATTTATTTAGGTGGGAGTTTATTTAGTGCTAGAGCTTATGCTAAGAATTTTGATAATGAACAATTATTAGAAGCTGTAAAGTATGCTCATTTGAGAAATGTTAAAATTTATGTTACTGTTAATACTTTATACAAAGATGAAGAATATGAAGATTTAATTAATTATATAGATTATTTATATGATATACAAGTAGATGCTTTGATCATTCAAGATATTGGTTTGTTTTATCTTGTTAAAAATAGATATAAAGATTTTGCAATACATATGAGCACTCAAGCGAGTGTAATGAACAAGCAAGCAGCAAAGTATTTTGAAAAACAAGGTGCTGATAGAGTCGTTTTAGCAAGAGAAAATACTTTATCAGAAATTAAAGAGATAGCAAGTTATACTCAAATCGAACTAGAAGTTTTTGTTCATGGAGCTTTGTGCGTAAGTTATTCTGGCCAATGTTTAATGAGTAGTATGATAGGTAAACGTAGTGGAAATAGGGGAGCATGTGCTCAACCGTGTCGTTTAAATTATTCATTAGAGGAAGATGGGAAAATATTATCTCATTGTGTTCCTTATTTATTATCGCCAAAGGACTTAATGACAATAGATCATATTGGAGAATTGATTGAAGTAGGTGTGACTTCATTTAAAATTGAAGGTCGTATGAAAAGACCTGAATATGTTGGAGCTGTTGTAAAAGCCTATCGAAAAGCAATTGATCTGTATTTTGAAAATAAAAAAGAAAATTTAGAAATAGAAAAGAACGATATGAAACAGATGTTTAATCGTAATTATACTTCTGGTTATCTTTTTAATGATACAAAATTATTAGATGGTGATTATCCTGGAAATAAAGGAATTATTATTGGAAAGGTCCTTAGATACAATAAAAAATTAAAAAGAGCTACTATTAAACTAGATGATATATTATCTCAAGGTGATAGTGTTGTTTTTGAGAATATTGATAAAGGAAGACCTGTTAATAAAATTTATTTAGATAATCGATTGGTTTCAAGTGCTAAAAAGAATGATGTTATTGAGATAGAATTTGACTATCCTGTTTATAAAGGAATAGTAAGAAAAACAGTGGATAAGCATGTTATTGATAAGATTCAATTCACTTACCAAAAGGAATATACAAAGAATGATATCAATATTTCTTTTTATGGAAAGCTGAATAACTATCCAAAAATAGTTGTTGAATTTCAAGATATTCATATTGAAAAAATAGGGAATGAAAAATGTATAAAAGCTCAAAATCATCCACTAAGTCATGAAAGATTACAACAACAATTATCTAAGTTAGGTAATACACCTTTTCAAATGGGAAAATGTTATATTGATATTGATGAAATTGTTATGCCAATTCGTTCTATTAATCAATTAAGAAGAGAAGCTATAGATGAATTAAGTGATAAACTTATGAATAAAACAATTCATAATGGTATAAAAAATGATGTTTTATTGTATCGTCACATTTCTTTAATCAATCAAAGAGGTATAGATGTATTTGTATCTAATATAGAACAACTTAAATTAGCAGTTTTATATCCTGTTAGGTATATTTATTATCCTTATCAAAAAGACTGCTTAAAAGCTATGGAAATATGTAAAAATAGTAATATTGAGATGATACTTTTTATACCAAGAATAGTAAAATCTAATGAAATCGAAGAAATCAAAAAACATCAAATATATCAAAAAATAGAAAAAGTCATTGTCAATGATATTGGTTCATTTTATGCTATGAAAGATAAAGAAAGAATTATTGGAACAGGATTAAATTGTTATAATTCTTATTCTCTTACATATTTTAATGACTATCAAACAATTTTATCATTAGAAATGTCAACTCAACAAATTAATCAATTATCATCTCACAATCACATTGTGCAAGTCTATGGTAAAATAGAAAATATGGTTAGTGAATATTGTCCTATAAGTCAATATTACTTTCATAAACAAATCAAACATTGTCATAAATGTAAAGAACATCATTATACATTAATAGATCGTAAAAAAGAGAAATTTGATTTAATGATGGATGAAAAATGTAGAATGCATCTTTTAAATAATAAAACATTATATTTTATTAAACTTCATCAACTTAAAAATAACATATTTATGTTACATTTTACAAACGAAGATATAAATTTAACTAAAAATATACTTGATGATTATTTTAACTCTATATTCTCAACATCAACTAGCAATTTTAGACAAAATATCGATTTTTCTACTTTATATTTTTAAAAAATATAAATATTATGACATTTTATAAATGAATTTTTATATAATTCTAAATTGATTTCATTGAATGAAGGTGCTATAATGCATATATGGAGGAAAAAACAATGGCAATTGATATGGATTTAGCTAAGAGATTAAAAGTATATAGAAATTTTAAACATCTTACTCAAAAAGATGTAGCAACTCATTTACATGTACCTCATTCAGCTATCTCAGATATTGAGAATGGAAAACGAGATATTACTGTAGGGGAACTCAAAATTTTATCTCATATTTATGGAAGAAGTGTTGATGAAATTATGAGTGGTAAGAAATATGATTATTATAATATTGCAAATATTGCTAGGTTATTGTCAGAATTACCAGATGAAGATTTAAAAGAGGTAATGTTCATTATTGAATACAAAAGAAAAAGACTTGAAGAAAAGAAAAAGTAATCTTATAGCTTGATCTTCTTCAAGTTTTTTATTTTACTATATTTTTAAACTCTTCTAACAACTCTAATCCCTCTTCAATGATATAGTCACACTTTTCAAATGTTTCATGATGATAAAAATGCACGTCTATATCACCTTGAATATCTATAACTGCAAAACTTCCAAAACCATAACTTCCTCTATTGATCATTGTACTCCCTGGATTTATAAAATGGATCCCTTCATATATTTGATGGGTTGGTACATGGGTATGACCATGTAAACAAATTTGAATTTGTTTTTCTTTACATAATGAAATTAATTTTTGATATCCTTGATAAACCCCAAACTTATGACCATGTGTTATTAAAATATTGTCTTTTATGATAGATATAGGAAAATCATCATCATCATGATTGCCTTTTACACATAAATAGTCTTTCAATATAGGATCATTTTTTAATAAAGATGAATCACCACAATGAATCATAAGATCAACCTTATTTTTATAATAAATAGTAATTTTTTTTAAAATCTCATTATATAAATGAGAATCACTAACAACTAATATCTTCATTTTTCTCACTTCCTTAATATAATCTTAGCACTTTTTGAATAAATTCAAAATATGAAAATGAAAAACTTGCCATTTTATCATAGGTTTTTCTATTTTAGAAAAATTTTTTTCTGTAACTGTTTACATTTTGTTATAAAATTGATAAAATATATATAGTTAAAAAAAGAAGAAAGGGAGTAAGAAAATATGAAAACAATTTTATTAGTTTGTTCAGCTGGTATGTCTACTAGCTTATTAGTAACAAAAATGGAGGCAGCTGCAAAAGAAAAAGGTGACGAAGTAAAAATCTTTGCTTTACCATTCTCTGATGCACCTAGAGTTTTAGAAGAAGTTGATTGTATTTTACTTGGACCTCAAGTTAGATTCCAAAAATCAGCAATCGAAAAAATGGCTTCTGAAAGAAAAGCTGGTCCAATTCCTGTAGATGTAATTGATATGAGAGATTACGGTACAATGAATGGAAAAAGCGTTTACGAAAGTGCTTTAAAATTATTAGCTAAATAATTATTTAAAGAAAGTAGGTAAAAATATGAAAACAATTATGTTAGTATGTGCAGCTGGAATGTCTACTAGTTTATTAGTAACAAAAATGAAAGCTGCTGCCGATGAAGCTGGAGATGAAGTAAACATTTTTGCTTTACCAGTATCAGAAGGTGTTAATAGATTAGCAGAAGTTGACTGTATTTTACTTGGCCCTCAAGTAAGATTCCAAAAGAAACAAGTCGAAAAAGCTTTAGCAGATGCAGGACTAGATAAACCTGTTGATGTAATCGACATGAAAGATTATGGAATGATGAATGGTAAGAGCGTTTATGCTTTTGCTAAAAAATTAATGGGTGAATAAGATAACGAAAAGAGGTAATTGCCTCTTTTTTATTTTATCTTCTTATGTTATAATGTTTTCACTTATAGGAGGATGTAATTATGGAAAAAGCAATTATTACTGTCGTTGGTAAAGATCAAGTTGGTATTATCGCAAAAGTTTGTCAGTTTTTAGCTATTAAAAATATAAATATATTAGATATTTCTCAAACTATTTTACAAGGATATTTTAATATGATGATGATCGTAGATGTATCTGTCGCAAATGAGGATTTTGGTGTAATTTGTGATGAATTAGATAAAATGGGTGAAGATATTGGTGTAAATATTAAATTACAACATGAAGAAATCTTTAATAAGATGCATCGTATTTAATATTGTGAAAGAGAGGTCTGTATGATTAATTTATTTGAAGTTAATGAAACGAACAAAATGATAGAACAAGAAAATTTAGATGTTCGTACTATTACTATTGGAATTAGCTTATTAGATTGTGTTGATAGTGATATTGATATTTTGTGTAAAAATATACATAAAAAAATTACCACTATAGCAAAAGATTTGGTTAATGTTGGTAATTCTATTGAAAAAAAATATGGTATTCCTATTGTAAACAAAAGAATTTCTGTAACTCCAATTGGTATTGTTGGATCTTCTGCATGCCATTCAAAAGAAGATTTTGTTTTAATTGCAAAAACATTGGATCGTTGTGCCCATGAAATAGGAATTAATTTTATTGGAGGATATAGTGCTGTTGTTTCTAAGGGAATGACAAAAGCTGATAGATTTTTAATTGAGTCTATTCCTACTGCAATGAAAGAAACTGAATTTGTATGTAGCTCTGTTAATGTTGGTTCAACAAAGACAGGTATTAATATGGATGCTGTTAAATTAATGGGTGAAACTATTAAAGATACAGCTCTAATGACTAAAGAAAATGATTCTATTGGTTGTGCAAAATTAGTTGTATTATGTAATGCTCCTGATGATAATCCATTTATGGCTGGAGCTTTTCATGGAGTGAGCGAAGCTGATGCAATTATCAACGTTGGGGTTAGTGGCCCTGGTGTTGTTAGAACTGCGATTAAACGAGCTAAAGAAAAAGATTTTGGTGAGCTTTGTGAAATTATCAAGAAAACAGCATTCAAAATTACAAGAGTAGGGCAATTAGTAGCTTTAGAAGCTTCTAAAGCATTGAATATTCCGTTTGGAATCATCGATTTATCTTTAGCTCCTACACCAGCGGTTGGAGATAGTATTGCTGATTGTTTACAAGAGATGGGGTTAGAAAGAGTTGGTGCTCCTGGTACAACAGCTGCATTAGCAATTTTAAATGATCAAGTAAAAAAAGGTGGAGTTATGGCATCTTCTTATGTAGGGGGATTGTCTGGTGCTTTTATTCCTGTATCTGAAGATCAAGGTATGATTGATGCAGTTGAAGCTGGTTCTTTAACATTAGAAAAATTAGAGGCTATGACATGTGTATGTTCAGTTGGATTAGATATGATTGCTATTCCTGGTAGAACTTCAGCAAAGACTATTTCAGGAATCATTGCTGATGAAATGGCCATTGGTATGATTAATCAAAAAACAACTGCTGTACGTATTATTCCAGTTGAAGGCAAAGATGAAGGAGAAATAGTTGAATTTGGTGGTTTGTTAGGTTATGCACCTATTATGAAAGTCAATGAATTCTCTTGTGATGAATTTATAGATAGAGGTGGACGTATTCCAGCCCCTATACATAGTTTTAAAAATTAAGACGATTATTCGTCTTTTTTAAATAGAGAGAGGATATTTATTATGAATAATTTATTAGTATATAAGGATTTATTTTTAGATGAAGATGTAAAAAAATGTATTTCTTTTATAAAACATAAAGATAATGAAGAAAAATTTATCTCTTTGATGATAAGTTTATCAGAAAAATATGATCTTCATGATCATCTTTTTCAAAGTTTATTAACATATTTATTGGTTCATCACGAGAATGTCTTTACATTATCATTAGAAAGAAAGAAAACTATTCATTCTTCTTTAAAGAAAGTTGTTTTACATGATTTAAATATTATTTTTGATTTATTTCATTATGATTTTTATTTTCTTAATGATTTATATAAGGATTTATTTTTTCATTTTGATCATTCTAAAACAATTATTAATAGTGAGATATTTGAGTTGTTAGATAAATTACAAGAATCATTAAGTAAAACTCAAACTGTTGAAGAATTTTATAACATTCTCTATCAACATTATAGTCAATATGGTGTTGGTATGTATGGTTTAAATAAAGCTTTTCGCTATCAACAAGGCATTATACCTATTGATCATATAGGTAATAATACATTTGATCAACTTATTGGTTATGAAACCCAAAAGCAAACGCTTATAGAGAATACAGAAGCTTTCTTAGCAGGTAAAAAAGCAAATAATGTTTTATTATATGGAGATAGTGGAACAGGTAAATCTAGTAGTATTAAAGCATTATTAAATACATATTATAAAGATGGATTGCGAATGATAGAAGTCTATAAACATCAATTTAAAGATTTACCAGCAATTATTAATGAGTTACAAAATCGTAACTATTATTTTATTATTTTTATGGATGACTTATCATTTGAAGATTTTGAAATTGAATATAAATACTTAAAAGCAATTATAGAGGGCGTATTAGAAAAGAAACCTGAAAATATTTTAATTTATGCAACAAGTAATCGTAGACATCTAATTAAAGAAACATGGAATGATAGAGAAGGTAGTGAAATTAACAGAAATGATGTTATGCAAGAAAAATTATCTTTGGTTTCTAGATTTGGTGTTCAAATCATGTATATACATCCATGTAAACAACAATACTTAGAAATAGTAGATGGTTTAGCAAAATCTTATCATTTAGATATTGAAACAGAAAAACTACATACTTTAGCTTTACAATGGGAATTAAGAAATGGTGGTTTTTCAGGAAGAGTTGCTAAACAGTTTATTCATATGATGCTTGGGAGGCAACAATGAAACCATTAACAATCAATGATTATCCTCTTATTAAACCTTTTTTAGATGAGGCAAATTATGAAGGATATAACTCAAATTTTATAACTATGATGATGTGGAATCACGAATTTCATATTGAATATGAGATTCATGATCATTTCTTAATCATGTTGCATCACTATAAAGATAAACATTTTTGGGCAATGCCTTTTACTAGTAAAGAGTACTATAAAGATGCTATTGATTATATGATAGTTTATAGTGAAAAACATGGATTTGATTTTATGATAGATTGTGCAATAAAAGACTTTGTAAATGAAATAAAAGAAATATATAGTAATCAATTTCTATATTGTAGAACACCTTATAATGATGATTATGTTTATGATAAAGAAATGCTAATGACTTTATCTGGTAAAAAAATGCAAAAAAGAAGAAATCATTATAATGCTTTTAAGAAAAGGTATCCTGATTATGTATATAAGGAAATAGATTTAACTGATGATTTTAATGAAGTATTAGATTGTTTAACAAAATGGGAAAGTGATAAAAAAGAATTAAGTGAATCTTTGAGTTCTGAAATATATGGAATCATGTATTTGTTATCATCTAAAAATATATTAGATTTTAAAGCAGGAGCTATCTATATTGATAATAAGATGGAAGCTTTTATCATTGCTTCAAAATTAAAACATAAGACTATTCAAATTCATGTTGAAAAGGCTAATAAAAATATAAGAGGATTATATCCTGCAATATTAAAAAAGTTATTAGAACACCATTTTAAAGATGAATTATATGTCAATAGAGAGGAAGATATGGGTTTAGAAAATTTAAGGAAGTCTAAACTTGCATTACATCCAATTCATATGGTAGAAAAATACCAGATTATTAAAAACGAATCAAAAGTTATACAAGCAGATGAATTTGATAAAGAAAAAATAAAAGATATATGGCTTTCAAATTTTGAAGATGAAAATAAAGAATCTACAAACTTTTATTTTCAAAATTACTATGATCATAAAAACACTTATTTATTAAAAAATAAGGATGAAATTATTTCTGTTTGTCAAATTGTTCCTTGGCAAGTTTCTTTAGACAATCATATAGAAAATGCTTATTTTATTTTAGGAGTTGCAACTACAAATAAATATCAGGGACAAGGTTGTATGAAAACTTTATTAAAAAGTATTTTATCTATGGAAAGATATAAAGATAAACATATTTATTTACAAGCTTATCATCCTGAAATTTATTATTCTTTTGGATTCAATATTTCTCATCAATTAAAAAAAGTAATTATAAATAAAGATAATTATTTATATGAATTAGATGAGATAGTTGAAGATCATCATATTTTAAAAGCATTATATGACTCTTATTGTCAACAATACAATGAATTTAGAATAAGAGATGAGCATTATTTTCAATTATTAGAAAAAAGATGTCATGTGTTTAATAATACAATTAATGTATTTAAACATAATGATAAGTATGATGGTTATGCTATTTACCATGTTAATCAAAATGAAATAATAGTAGAAGAAATAATATATAAAGATGATTTAGCACTGAATAGAATATTATCTACCTTATCTAGTATGTATTCTTATATCGTAGTTATATCGGATTTAAACGCAAAAATAGAAGGAGAATCAACTAAGATTATTCAAATGCTTTCTAATCATTTATTAGATATAGAATTTAATAAAAAATACATGAATGAAGTTTACTGAAATTATTGACATAATAATAAATATTTGTTAAAGTGATAAGTGTTAATCATGGAGGGTGTATGGAAAAGTTTGATCAAGAATTACATGAAGAATGTGGTGTTTTTGCAGTAAGTGGATATACTCATGCTGCTAGTATGTGTTATTATGGATTGCATAGTTTGCAACATAGAGGTCAAGAGGCAGCAGGTATTGTCTCTAAAAATGGTAAAGAGTTTATTGTACAAAAAGGGGAAGGATTAGTAACCGAAGCTCTTCCTGAAGAAAAAATGGAAAAATTAAAAGGTGATACTGCTATTGGACATGTTCGTTATTCTACTGCTGGAGGTGGTGGTATGTCTAATATACAACCTTTATTATTCAGGACCTTAGATGGATGTATGGCCATTGCTCATAACGGTAATATTGTAAATGCAAATGTTTTAAAGAAAGAATTAGAGAATCAAGGAAGTATTTTCTCAAGCACTTCTGATACAGAAATACTAGGTCATTTAATTAAACGTGCAAAAGGTCAGATGATTGATCGTATTTGTGATTCTTTAAATAAATTAGATGGTGGATTTACTTTTATTATTATGTTTGAAAATGCATTATATTGTATTAGGGATAAATATGGTTTACGTCCTTTATCAATTGGTCAACTACAGAATGGTTCATATGTTTTTTCATCTGAAACATGTGCTTTTGAGGTTGTTGGTGCTAAACATATTAAAGATATAGAACCTGGTGAAGTAGTAAGATTAAAGAATGGAAAGCTTTTATCTAAAAAATATTGTAAAGATACATGTAATAAACTATGTGCTATGGAATACATCTACTTTTCTAGACCTGATAGTAATCTAGATGGTATAAACGTTCATACATCAAGAAAAAGAGCAGGGATGCAACTTTATTTTGAATCTCATGTAGAGGCTGATGTTGTTATTGGTGTTCCCGATTCATCTATTTCAGCTGCTATTGGTTATGCTGAAGTGAGTGATATACCTTATGAAATGGGATTGATAAAAAATAAATACGTTGGTAGAACATTTATCCAACCAACACAACAAATGAGAGAACAAGGGGTTAAAATGAAACTTTCTGCCGTTTCATCTATTGTGAAAGGAAAAAGAGTCATCATGATAGACGATTCAATTGTAAGAGGGACAACATCTAAAAGAATAGTAAATTTATTAAAAGAAGCAGGAGCAACTGAAGTTCATGTAAGAATTGCTTCTCCAGCAATTCAATGGCCTTGCTTTTATGGAGTTGATACTTCTACATTAGAAGAATTGATTTCAAATAAAATGTCTGTTGACGAATTGTGCCATTATATTGGTGCTGATTCACTTGCATTCTTATCAATAGAAGGATTAAGATATACGATTAATACAATACACAGAAAAAAAGACTTATGTCTTTCTTGTTTTACAGGAGAATATGTGACTCAATTGTATGATGCTTTTGATCAAGCTAATAAAGAGGTGAAATAGATATTTAATATAAATATCTATTTTTTTTACTCTTCTTAAATTTTATCTACACATACAACTTCGCATAATGTATATTATGTAATTTTTATTTACTGAAAAGTAGCTGATAATCATAGCTACATCTTTATTTGTTTTAATATGTCCTGGATAACTTTTTGACCTTCCTTATATTGTTTTATTTTCTTTAAAAGATTATCAAATTCTTCTTTGGTGGTATATGAAGCTTTAATTATTTCTTTCTTGTATTTTTGTAAAAGTTCTTGAGAATAATATAATTTTAAATCATTTTCATATTTCATTAATGACTCTAATCCTGGATCATTTATAACTAACTCTATTAAATGATGATATTGCTTTTCTTCATAATAGATTTCTTTTTTATCTATAGATGTATTCTTTAGAATAATAAGTTTTCTTTTTTCTAACCAATCATGTAATGAATATTGCTGTTTTAAAAGCATATAATGTTTAAATTCAGCATTATCATATATAATGAGCATATTCCATAATTCACCTTTATAAGCTCCCTTATTATCTAATAATTTATATATATGTAATAATATTAAAGAATATTCTTTAGTTAAGCTCTTATCATGAATATATGTTTTTTGACTATCTTTTATCAAAGAAATAGCATTTTCGTATTTATTTTCATTGATATAACGATGAATAATAGAAAATCTCATTTTTTTTAAATCTTCTACAAACTCATCATCTCTAAAATCATCCAATAATAAGTCAATGAAATATGTATAAAAAGGTTCTGTTATATTTTCTGATTGTCTGTAAATCCAATGTAAAATTTGTTTTTTTAATGAAATATGACTAATATTAATAATATATTTCCATTTTTTTATACATTCAACAGCAATTTCCACTAAATTTTCATTATGTGAAAATTTATACAAATAATTAATTTTTTGAAAAATACAAGTCAGTAATGAAAAAGATAAACGATTATCCTTTTTTTCCAACAGAGGATTGATAATATTTTTAAAGTAATCTTCTATATTTTGAGATAATTCATAATATTCTTTAAAATCTATACTTTTTAATTGACTATATTCATTAAAAATATCATCTATTTCACTTTGGAAAGATGATTTATCAAGTATATCACCTTCTTTAGATATCATAACAATAAAACGATTCATTAAATGAATATCATTAGATATTATATCTTTTAAAAAAATATTCATATCTTCCTTGGGTGTTGAACAAATTAAAGTATCTATATCTACTTTTTTAAGATCATCAATCGTTTCTTCTACTATATCTTCATACTCTAATGCAAATAATACCGCCGCCATATGCTTACAATAAAATCCATTTTGGGAATGAGGACAAGTACACTGCATTGAAGAAATATTATTTAAATCAATGGAAACATGATATGATTGGTTTCCTGTAATAGTTGATTTGATTATATTTTTTTGTTTCGATATCTTTTCTATTTCACCACTATTATAATATTCAAATCCTCTACTTAAAATATGCTCTTCAAATAAATCTTGCCATTTCATTTTATCACCTATAATATTTTATAAAATTTGACTTATAGTAACAACTGTTGTAAGTAAAATAAAGAAAATCGCTAAAAATTGTATATATACTAATATCGAAATTCTTGTTTTTTTATTATTGTTATATGCTACTAAAAAAGAAGATATGTAAAGCAATAATGCAATCACATAATTAACTAATCCTGGAATTATACTTGATTGTATAGATAATCCAAATATGTAAAATAAGCTACCAAATAATAATCCAGCTAAAGACATAATAACCACTCTTCTTAAATATTTTTCTTCCATTTATAGTTCCTCCAATAATGAATCACCAATTCCTGGATTTTTGACCTTAAAATTATCTGCAATAGTTGCTCCAATAACAGCATAACTTTTTAATAATCCAAGATTTTTTGTTTTTAATAATTTTTTACTATACATGATTAATGGAACATTTTCTCTTGTATGATCAGTTCCTTTATATGTTGGATCATTTCCATGATCTGCAGTAATCATGATCAAATCATCCTCATCAATAACCTTCATTAATTCCTCTAATTGATGATCAAATTCAATAATTGCCTGACCATAACCAATAGGATTACGACGATGCCCATATACAGCATCAAAATCAACTAAATTTAAGAATGCTAAACCAGTAAAGTCTTCTTTAGCTAAATCTATTGTCTTTTTCATTCCATCATAATTAGAAATAGTTTTTATCTTTCTGGTTATTCCTTGATCAACAAATATATCAGGGATTTTTCCTATACCAATAACATCTATATCATTTTCTTTTAAAGAGTCTAATACTGTTTTTTCAAACGGTTTTAAAGCTAAATCATGTCGGTTAGAAGTTCTTTTAAACTCCCCTTTCTTTTTACCAATATAAGGTCTTGCAATAACTCTCCCTATTTTCCATCTATCATCCATTGCTATCTCTCTAGCTATCTCACATGCTTTATACAGTTCTTCTAATGGAATAATATCTTCATGAGCTGCAACTTGAAAAACGGAATCTGCTGAGGTATAAACAATCCAATCACCAGTCTTAATTTGGTGTTCTCCCCAATCATCAAGAATTTTTGTACCACTTTCAGCATAATTACCAACACATTTTCTACCTGTTTTTTCTTCAAATAATTGAATAAATTCTTTTGGAAAACCAGTATCAGTAAAAGTTTGAAAAGGTTGTTCAATTTTTAATCCCATCATTTCCCAATGACCAGTCATTGTATCTTTACCATTAGATACTTCTTCTAATCTTGCAATAACACCTAAAGGTAGGCTCATCTTATTTATACCTTTAAAACTCCCTAAATTACCTAGACCTAACCCCTCTAGAACAGGAACATCCAAACCATTCATATTTTCACAAATATGAGCTAATGTATTAGCTCCTTCATCGTTAAACAATGATGCATCTTTTGCTTCACCTATTCCTAAGGAATCACATACTATTAAAAAAATTCTTTTATATTTCATTTATCTTTCCTCTTTTCTTGTTTTTTTTTTGATCTTGGATGTTTATTCATATATTCATTAACAATCTTTTCATTAGAAATATGAGTATAAATCGTTGTTGTTGAAATATCACTATGACCTAACATTTCTTGAATCGATCTTAAATCAGCATCATTTTCTAATAAATGAGTTGCAAATGTATGCCTTAATGTATGGGGTGATACATGCTTAGTTATTGGAGATTGATAAATCATATGATTTAAAATATTATAAAAATTATTACGACTAATAGATTTGCCTTTTCTTGTTAAAAATAATAAATTGGTTTGATTTGTAAGTAATTCCTCACGATAAACTTCAACATAGTTATTTAAATAATAACAAACTGTATCATTCATAGGAATAATTCTTTCTTTATCCCCTTTACCAATACACCTAATTAACTTTTGTAATATATGTATATCATTTAAGGTGAGAGTAACAAGCTCACTAACTCTTAAGCCTGATGAATATAAAAGTTCAACCATACATCTATTTCTAGATGAAATAGCATCCTTTACTTCTATAGAATTGAGAAAAGATGTAATTTCATTCTTTGATAAAACTGTTGGTAAATATTTACCAGATTTAATCATTTCAAATTGATTCATTATATTATCATTAATCTTACCTTCTTTTTGTAAAAAAAGATAAAACCGTCTTAATGAAACCATATGTCTTTGTATAGAAGATTTCTTTAAATGATCATATAAATCTGATAGATAGTGATGAATATCATTTTCACTTATATCTTTAACATCTATATTTTTATCATCAAAAAAATCATTAAATCTCTTTAAATCTCTTATATATGATTGAACAGTATTTTGACTCACGTTTTTTTCTATAACTAGATATTGTTTATATTCACTTATTGCTTCATTTAATTTCAATCTAATCACCAATCATATTATATCAAATTTTTAAATCATATCAATCAAATATATCCTCATAAATAAGGAAATAATAAAAACAATTAAAATAATAATGATGATATTTAGTTTATAATTAAATATATTCTTATAATCAAAATTATCTTCCATATAAAAAGTAACCAACAATGTTTGTAATGATAAAAGAACATTTGGTAAAATTGTTATAAATAATAAGATAATTTCACATAACAACTCTAAAATAGTAAGAAGTATTAATAAAGGTGTAAGTTTTATTTGATTAATAATATAAATAAATGAAAAAGATATTTGTATACCTTTTAAAAATAAAAGAAAAAATATTCCTAAAAAACCCAAATAACTTGAACTTAAATATGTATTTAAGAAGATAAAAATTGTGTTTTGTAATAAATATAATGGATATTCGTTTTGTTCTTTTTTTAAAATAAATAATGTTTCAAAAAATCCCTTTATAGGTAATGAACAAAATTGATATTCATATAACCCATATAAAAAACTTATAGAAAGTATGCAACAAAACATAATAAATAAATATTTCTTATGATTAATTAACTTATGTAAAAAAAAGTCCATATATTTCACCTCGGTTAAATATATGAACAGTTTTTACTATTATTCATTATTTTTTAAATATTTATTTTGAATTTGTTCTTCATACAAAGAAGATGCTTTTTTTAATTTGAATTCTCCTTTAGCTAGTTCATTAAGGTTTTTAAGAATCTTATCAATCTCAGTGTCTTCTCTTTTCTCTTCTGTTTTATGGAACAATGATAATTGTTCGTTTAATTGTTTCTTTTCTATAACGTTATTTAAACTTACTCCTACTAATCTTAAATTCTCATCATTGTAATTTTTTTCAAACAGAAGTAAAGCTAAACTATATATCGTTTCAAAATCATTAAAATAGAAATCATGTATTGTTTGTCTTGTTATACTTTTTTCTCTTGTGAATTTTAATGTAATCGATACAGAATTAGACATCATATTACGTTTAATTGCTCTTTTAGAAACTTCTGATGATAATTCTTTAAATTTATTCTTAAGAAAATCTATATCATTACTGTCTTCTTCAAATGTTGTTGAATTGCCAATAGATTTCAGTTGATTATGAGAATAATTAATTTTAGAATAATCTTTTCCATTAGCTCTTTGATAATAAATAAAAGTATTTTTACCAAATATTGGTCTAATCAAATCATAATTTTCTCTTTTCGCAAGATCCCCTATCGTTAATATTCCTAGTTCTTTTAATTTGGGAGCTGTTTTTTTCCCTATACCAAACATTTCATCAATAGAAAGTGTCCATAATATTTCTTTATAATTACTATTTGTAATTATTGTTATTCCCATAGGTTTTTTCATATCACTCGCCATCTTTGCTAGAAACTTATTTGGAGCAATTCCTATTGAACATTTTAAATGTAATTGTTGATAAACTTCTTCCTGAATATGAACAGCAACTTCACGAGGTATCATATGATGGTGAGTAATATATGATGTCATATCAACATAACATTCATCAATGCTTGCAACTTCTAATTGAGAAGAATATTGACCAATAATTTCAAAAAAACTCTGAGATAAGTTTTTATATAAAGAAAAATGAGGTTCTACTATAACTAAATCAGGACATTTTTGTTTTGCTAAAAAAAGAGGCATTGCAGAATGTATTCCATATTTTCTTGCTTCATATGATGCTGTTGTTACAATACTCCTTCTAGAATCTCTAGAAATAACAATTGGTTTTCCTTCAAGAAAAGGATTTCTTGAAACTTCAGCACTTGCAAAAAAAGCATTTAAATCAATATGAAATATAATTTGCATTCCTCTCACCTCAAGGTTATTTTACCATATAATCTTTATGAGATAAAATGTTTTCTCTTCTTACATGATCTGTCTTATGAGCTAATCTTAACTTATCTGCAATCATAGCAATGAATTCTGAATTTGTAGGTTTAGATTTTACTGCTGAAACAGTATATCCAAATATATCATCAATAGCATCAGTATTTCCTCTATTCCATGCCACCTCTATAGCATGTCTAATGGCTCTTTCCACTCTAGATGATGTAGTATTATAAGCTCTTGCAATATCAGGATAAAGTACTTTTGTAACTTGTCCTAATATATCTATATTATAGTAAGTTGTCAATATAGCAGTTCTTAAATACATATAACCTTTTATATGAGCAGGTATACCTACTTCATGTAATATTTCTGTAATTTCATTTTCTATTTTTACTTTTTGATATTTCTCTGATTCATTATGAATAGATTCATTTTTTATGTTTTCATTTGTAATAATATACTTTAAAGTATTCATAAAATAATTAATTTCAAACGGTGCTTTAAAACAATAATCAACATCTAATTTTTCTAATATTTGACATATCATTGGATTTGCAAAATGAGCAATACACACCACCTTTTTATAATTGTTTTTATGTAATTCTTTTAATCTTGTTAACACTCCTATTCCATCAATTTCTGGAAGCATCAAATCAATAATAAGTAAATCACATTGTTTTAAATTCAAATAATTCAAACAATCTGTTCCATTACTTGCAATTCCTTTTACAATAAAATCATTAGACTTTTCTAAATTAAATTTTATACTTTGCATTAATTCAGACTCTTCCATAGCAATAAATGTAGATAATCTTTCCATTTCAATATTACCTTTTTTCCTATCAGCAATTTCAATTATAGCTAAACTTTTAAAAAAATCGATAATGAATATCAAAAATATATGGTATTCCGTTTAAAATATAATGAAATATGAAAATATGTGTTCTTTTAACGACAAAATCTCTTATCAAATGTCTAACTCACACGAAAAAAGGAGAATGACTTCATTCTCCTATTTGTCGTTTTCTAGCATCCATTCTATATATAATCCATAACCTTTATGTGGATCATTAACATCAACATGAGTAACACATCCAATTAATTTTCCATTTTGAACAATTGGTGAACCACTCATACCTTGAATAATTCCATTACAAGATTTCATAATTCTTTGATCTACAACTTCAAAAGAAATGCCTTTTACATCACTCTTATCTTGCTTTTTAAGATGAGTAATATTAATCTCATATTTTTCAATCTGCTCTCCATTAATGACAGTATAAAAATATGCTTTACCTAAAGTAATCTCATCTATTGAAGCACTGCTAATAACTTGTTTGTTTTTGACTTTATCCTTATCATATTCACCATATATTCCATATTGATTATTATCAGTTATATTTCCTTTGTGAATATAACTGATATCAGCAATCTTTTCTCCAGGATCATTAATTTGACTTTTAATAATATCAGTAATTTTAGCCTGATAAATAGAACCTTTAACATTTTCTACTGATGTTTTTAATGAAGTATCCATCATCATATGTCCTAAAGCGCCATAATGTTGATTTGAAGGATTATAATATGTTAAAGTTCCAACACCACTTATGCCATCTGCAACATATAATCCTGTAGAAAATTGATTATCTTTGTTTTGAATAAATAACTGACTTGTCTTTCTTTGGTGGTCATGAAGATAAGTTAACATGATTTTTTGAGACATAGATAATCTTTTTTCAATCTCTTTTGTAAGTTCATTAATTGTTTCTACTTTTTTACCATTAACATGAGTAATCAAGTCACCTTCACAATAACCTTCATGAGATGGATCATAACTTTTACCATCAATTTTAATATTATATGTGCCTGTAATGATTATACCATTATAATTAAGATCTATTCCTATAGAGTCTCCTCCTAAAAAAAGCTCAGCAGCATAAACATTAAAATTGAAAAGAATAGAAAAGAAAACAACAAGTGTAATACCTAGCCTTTTAAAAAGCAAAGCATATACACCTCCTTGTAATCTACGATTACATCTTAGTATGGTCTATATGCTTATTTTTATTCATCTAAAAGTTTTTCTGCATTCTTTCTTGCTTCTTCACTAATATGATCACCAGAAAGCATTTTCGCAAGTTCTTCAATTCTACCTTTTTTATCGAGCAAATGAATAGAAGAAACAGTAGAAACATCATTTGTTTCTTTCACAATTGCATATTGATAAGTTGAGCACGCTGCAACTTGAGGTAAGTGAGTAATACATATAACTTGTTTACTTTCACTTAATTTACGCATTTTTTCCCCAATACCTGAAGCAACTTTTCCACTAACTCCTGTATCAACTTCATCAAAAAGAATTGTGTCAATATCACTATCTTTTAATATAATTGTTTTAATAGCTAACATAATACGAGAAATCTCTCCACCACTAGCTGTTTCATTTAAAGGAGATAAGTCTTGTCCCTTATTAGTAGAAACCATTAAAGTCACATTATCATACCCATTTTTATTTAAATCAACTTTTTCAATATTGATATGAAATCTAGCATATGGAAGATACAAATCAATTAATTCATTAGCCATCTCTTTTTCAAATTTTTTTGCATTTTCCACTCTTATATCATGGATTTTTTCTGCTTCTTTAAGACAAAGACTTTCTAAATCCTTAATTTCTATTTTTAATTTATCAATATATTCTTCACGATGATTTATCATTTCAATCTTAGACAATATATCTTCCTTTGCTTCTTGTATTTCTAACATACTATAGCCATATTTTCTTTTTAAACGATTCACCTTATATAATATCTCTTGTAATTCATTAAAACGATATTCATCAAAATGAAAAGATTGATATAAATCCATTATTGATTCATATGTATCTTTAACATCATAATATTGATTATATAAATTATCATGATAATCAATAAAATCATCATCTTGAATTTGTGATAAATTATATATAGCTTCTTTAAAACCCAGTAAAACTCTATTATTCATATTATCATCAAAAACATGAATAACTTCGTTCATTTTTTCATAATTTTCTAATCGTTTTAACTCATTTTCAAATTCAGCTATATTTTCATCACTATATTCACATTCTTCAATCTCTTTAATTTGACTTTCATAAAATTCAATTTGTTCATCACTTAAATCTTCATTAATCACTTTATCTAATTTTCTTATTAATGATTTATATTCATCATAATGATTAACATAGTTTTCTTTAAGTTGATTAAAATTATCTTGAATATAATGATCTAATAACTCAATATGTTTTTTAGGAATAAATAATGCTTGAGTTTCAAATTGAGAATGAATATCAATTAAATAAGGCATAATTAATTTTAAAACAGTAAGTGAAACATTACGATAATTAATTTTCACATTACTTTTCCCATTCGCAAATATTTCTTTTGTCACGACAATTTCATCTTCAATACGAAGATGATACTCATCACAAATTTTACTAAAACGTTCACTAACTTCAAAAACACCTTCAATAACAGCTTTCTTAGCTCCCTTTTTAATAAATTGAGACTGTGTTCTATTTCCTACTAATTGGCCAATAGCATCCACTATTATTGATTTCCCAGCACCTGTTTCACCAGTCAAAGCAGACATTCCATCATGAAAATCAATTTGAACTTCATCAATAATAACAAATGATGAAATATATAAACTTTTAAGCATTAAATTCACCTACTTTCCAAAATGATCATGAGCTTGATTGACAACATCATCAATATTAATACAATTCTCGTTAACTTTAATTTTTTGGAATAAAGCTAAAAACTCAATATTACCTTCTCCTCCAGTAATTGGTGAAAAAGTTAAGTCTTTTAATAAAAAACCATTTTCCTCACCATATTCTTTGACCTTGTAAACAACATTTTTATGTACCTCTATATCTTTAACAATACCATGTTTTCCTACTTCTTCCTTGCCTGCTTCAAATTGAGGCTTAATTAAAGCAACGATATAGCTTTCATCTTTAATAATTTGCGATAAAGGTGGAAAAATAAGTTTCAATGAAATAAATGAAACATCTATAGTTGCGAAATTAGGTTGAATCTCAAACATATCTGGAGTTGCATATCTAAAATTCGTATTTTCCATAACTTTAACTTGTGGATGATTACGCAATTTCCAAGCTAATTGATTTGTTCCTACATCTAAAGCAAAAACATATTGAATACCATTTTGTAATGCACAATCACTAAATCCACCAGTAGATGCTCCTATATCTAACATAATCAAATTAGAAATATCAATTTGAAAATATTTTAACGCTTTTTCTAATTTCAAACCACCTCTAGAAACATAAGGCATGACTTTCCCTTTTACATACAAATGCGAATCAATCGGAATCTTTGTACCAGGTTTATCAATATAATCATAGTCATCTCTTACAATACCAGCCATGATTGCTCTTTTGGCTTTTTCTCTAGAATCAAATAAACCTTGTTCCACACAAAGAACATCAATTCTCTCTTTCTTCATTACTAATCTCCTTTAGTTTTAAATATAAATGTTCAATATCTAAGTGTTCTTCTTTTAATAATTCATTAATTTTTCCCTGAGGTACATAATGATCATCAATTCCCATAAAATACATTTCTATATCCTTGTGATTTTTGTGATAATAATGACTCATCAATGATCCTAAACCACCATTTAACATATCTGTTTCATAAACCAATACTTTTTGTTTTCTGTTTACTAATTCATCTAATACTTTATCATCCATTGGTTTAAAAAATCTTGCATTGATTAATGATATATTAAGATTTTTTTCTTCTATCATTGTTTTGACTTGGTTAACTTTTATATCATAAGTGACAACCGTTATAGATGATTCTTTATTATCTATGATCCATTGCCAACTTCCTACTTCTATTGTTTCTAAAGTATTCAGTTCAACTTTTTTTACAGAACCTTTAGGAAATCTTAATAAATAAGGATGATCATGATTAAACATAGCCGTATTTATCATTTTCGTGGCTTCTAAGCCATCTTTAGGTGTCATGTAGATAATATGAGGTATAGATAAAAAGGCACTTAATTCAAACACACCATGATGTGTATCACCATCTTCTCCTACTAAGCCTGCTCTATCTATTCCTATCAAACATGGTAAATCCATTCTTGCTATATCATGATTTAATTGATCATATGCTCTTTGAATAAAAGAGGAATAAATTGTTAAATAAGGTTTCTTATGGTTCAAAGATAAACCTGCAGTTAAAGTCATAGCATGCTCCTCTGCAATACCAACATCAAAACATCTTTGAGGATGATGTAAAAAACAATCCCTTAATGCACTCCCTGTTATCATTGCAGGTGTAATGACAACAATATCATCATCCTTATTCATTAAATAATCTATATGATTTGAAATAAGTTGACTCCAACTTTCCATTATCTTATCATTTTGAGGAATAATTCCTTTTGAATAATCAAAAGGAGAAACCCCATGATAAATACCTTGTTTATCATATTCAGCTAAAGGATATCCTTTCCCTTTCTTAGTATGGACATGAACAACCACACTATGAGGCATTTCTTTAGCCATCATAAAAGCATCAATCAAATCTCTCAAATTATGTCCATCAACTGGACCAATATAATCCACTCCAAATTCAGAAAACATACTTTCAGCCATAATTCTCTTTTTAATCTTTTCTTTAACACTTTTACTCAAAGTATATATCTTATTTCCTAATTTTGTTTTAGATAAAACAGAAACATAATTATCTCTTGCTACTCTATATTTAGAAGAACGACGTACATCATTTAAAAAAATACTCAATCCACCAACATTCTTACCAATAGACATATCATTATCATTTAATACAATAATAACTTTATTTTTTAAAGATCCTAAATGGTTCAATGCTTCTAAAGACATCCCACTCATTAAAGCAGCATCACCAACAATCGATATAATTTCATACTTCTCTTTATTTAAATCTCTTGCTATTGCCATTCCTATTGCACCAGAAATCGCAGTAGAAGAATGACCTGCTTCAAAGTGATCATGAACACTCTCATATCTCTTTTGAAAACCACTTAATCCATTCAATTGTCTTAATGTATCAAAATCGTTAATTCTACCAGTTAAGATCTTATGAACATAACTTTGATGTCCAACATCAAATAAAATACGATCTTTAGGAGAATCAAAGACATAATGTAAAGCAACAGTTAATTCAACAATACCCAAATTACTAGAAAAATGTCCACCTGTTTTTGATATATTTTGAATTAAAAATGTTCTAATATCAGATGATAGTTCATCTAAAGATGTTATTGATAAATCTTTTAAAAAAGAGGGATCTTTAATATTTCTTATATTCATTTAATTCACCCTTTTTAATATTGTTTGCAATAATTCTAAAATTAATCCATGATTAATCTTCATTCCATATAATCGAGAATAACAATCTTCAAATAATTCTTGGATATATGCCTCACTCTTTTCAATTCCCAATAAAGTAACATAAGTTGATTTATGATTTTGAACATCACTACCAACTTTTTTACCCAGTAACTCTTCATTACCTGTCACATCTAAAATATCATCCTGAATTTGAAAAGCAAGACCTAGATTATAACCAAATTCACGCCATTTTTCAATATCCTTAGGATTCGCTATCAAACTTCCAATTGTAAAACTAGCAGCAATCATTGCTCCTGTTTTATATTTGTGAATATTCTTTAAATCCTCTAGTGATGCATTTCTTTCTTCAAAATATAAATCTTGTTGTTGACCATATATCATACCATTAGCACCTGAAGCTTGATATAACTCTTTTATTACTCTTAATTTTAAAGAATCACCTATATCAACATTTAAAATAACATTAACAGCTTCATTTAATAAAGCATCACCTGCTAGTATAGCAGTAGCTTCATCAAATTGCTTATGGCATGTTAAACGTCCCCTTCTTAAATCATCATTATCCATTCCAGGCAAATCATCATGAATCAAAGAATATGTATGAATCATTTCAATAGCACAAGCAATATCAATATATTTTAAACAGTCCAAACCATAACTTCTAATAACATTTAACATGATGATAGGACGAAGTCTTTTCCCTGGAGCAAGCAATGAATAACGCATTGCGTCTTTAACTTTGCCAGATTGATATTGATTAACAATGTTTTCTAACCTTTTATTAATTTCTTCTTTTAAATCCATACTATTCCTCACCTGTAAATTCTTTTAATTCATTGTTTTCATATATTTTTGCTACCTTTTTTTGGATATTGTCTAATTTATCATTACAATATTGAGATAATTCTATTCCTTCTTGAAACAAATGAATACTTTCCTCCAAAGGAACTTCATTTCTTTCTAATAAATTAACAATTTCTTCTAATCTTTTTACAGCTTCTTCATAAGATTTTTGTTTCATTTTTTCACCTGCTTTACACTTGCTAAAACTTGACCATCATTCATTTGAATAGATATTTGATCATTTTTTTCTAACTCATTTATACTCTTTATCATATGATTATCTTTATAAACAAGATGATATCCTCGAGATAAAATCTTCAAAGGACTAAAAGCATCTAATTTTTCTATTTGTATACGTAATTTATAATTTTGATAATCTATTTTTTGATGAATAGCTTTTATTAATCTTTGAATTAAGATCGTATTATTTTGTTGATGTCTCTGTTCAAATAATTTTATTTTAGAAAATAAATTATCTTCTAATTGAGAGACTTTCATAAGTTGATTGGCATATAATTGCTCTGGATTCTTTAAAATATAAGAATGTGTTAAATAATTTAAATGCCTTTTTTCTAACTCTATTTTTTTGTCCATGACTGATATTAACTTTTTCTTATCATCAAATATTTTTCTTTTTAATTCTTTACAATCTGGAGTTGCTATAATTGCAGCACCTGTAGGTGTAACAGCTCTTATATCACTCACAAAATCACAAATCGTAAAATCAGTTTCATGTCCAATTCCACTTATTAAAGGAGTTTTCAAATCAAAAATAGTTCTTGCTAATAACTCATTATTAAAATTCATTAAATCCTCAATAGACCCTCCACCTCTAGCAAGAATAATCGTATCAAAGCCAATTCTATCAACTTCTTTTAATACCTTTGATATCGTTATAAAAGCATTTTCTCCCTGCACTGGAATAGGAAAAACAACAACATTGATAAAAGGTGCTCTATTATGAATTGTTCTTATTACATCCATAACAGCTGATCCTTGTTTTGCTGATAATACAGCAATTGAATGAGGAAATCTAGGAATTTCTTTCTTATATTTTTGATCAAATAATCCTTCTTTTTCCAGCTTATCTTTAAGTTGTTGAAATGCTAAATATAAATTACCAATACCATCTTGATCAATACGCAACACATTTAATTGATAAGTTCCATTTACTTCATAAACAGCAACTCTTGCTTGCACTAAAACATGCATTCCATTTTCTAAATGAAATTTTATTTTTTTAGCAGAACTTGCAAACATAATTGCTGAAACACGAGATGTTTCATCTTTTAATGTAAAATAGAGATGTCCACTTGGATGTGGACGATAATTTGAAACTTCACCTTTAATATAAACATTCTGTAATTGAACATCTTGTTGAAATCTAGCTTTAATATATTGATTCAACGAATGAACACTAATATATTTTCTTTCCATTAAAGAACTTTATGTAATACTCCATTAATAAATTTATAAGAAGTTTCATCACAGAATGCTTTTGCATTAATCACTGCTTCATTAATAATAATTCTTTCATCTAAATCAGATTCCATAATCTCACATATAGCAATTAATAATATTGCCTGTTCCATAACACTAATACGATCAATTGTCCAACCCTTCTTTAAATATTTTGCAATTAATGATTTATATGAATCAATATGTTCTATAGTTGTATTAACTAACCATTTTGAAAATTCCATTGACTCTGGATTTTTACTTAACGTTTCATCTTCTGCTAAAAATTGATAGATATCCTCTAATGAACTATCTACTAACAAATATTGATAAATACCAACAATCGCTTTCTCTCTAGCAATCTGCCTTTTTGATTTACTCATGCAAATTAGTCCTCCATTTTTATTCCACCATATTCTAACATATTTTGTAACAAAAGAAAATACATAAAAAGGTAAGAATGAGAAACACTCTTACCTAATCAAAATCAATATCATCAACAATAATATTTATATGGTTAACTTCTACACCTGTCATTTCACAAATTGCTGTAGATATGTTTTTTTGGATTTCTTTTGTTGTTTTAGAAACATTAACTCCATATTGAATTCTAACATGTATTTCGATATACACATCATTATCCTTTATAGAACATGATACCATTGTTTTTGTACCAGCTAAAGAAAAACCTTTAGATGTATCTAAATTGACCTTTTCCAATTTTTTTACAGTTTCTTTCACAATTGTATCAAAAACACAGACATTCATTGAAATCTGACCATTTACGAAACCTTGATCATACGTATAATATTCATTATGTGCCATATTTAATACCTCACTCTCTACTCCTATTTTATAGAAAAATATAAACAATTACAAGTTTATTCACTAATAAATTTAACTTCTACCTGATAATCATCACCTAAATATTTTAAAATCATTTTTATGATTTTATTTGCATCACTTTGAACAGCATCTTTTTTTACTACTGTCACTTTAATAATTTTATCAGCAATTTCTACATATGCATCATTATATCCTACTTCTTTTATTTTAGATAAAATTTCTTTTTCTTTATCCTTTATTTCTTTTGTTTCACTAATTGTTTCTAATGCTTTACTAATAGAATCTGAAGTACTAGATTCCTTTGCGATGATTTCATTATTTTTACTAATGATTTCATCTCTTTTTTTATCAAGGCTTGTTTGTAATTTTTCTATTGTTGTTAATTCTTTTTTAGTAGAAACACTTTTAGAGTTATTTGGCAACATAATATAATAAATCGATAAAACTAAAATCAAGCTAAATAAAGACAAAAATGTTACTGCCTGTTTATTCATATTATCCCTCTTTTCTTTTATAGTATATGTTTGATTTAATACAATATGAAATTAAATTCCTTTAAATTTAAATTTTTTTTATTTTTTTTCATTTAAAAAAAGAAAAGTGCTCTTTTTTTTTGTATGTAATAATAGGAGGTGTTTTTTTATGTATGATTTTTTTGAAAAAATTCTATATCGGGCTATTAAGAAAAATGTTACTGATATACATTTTTATCTTAAAGATAACCTTAAAATATCAATGCGTAGATATGGAATATTGAGTCATTATGATACTTTTGATAAAGAGAAAGGCAGTAAACTTTTAAACTTTATAAAGTATAAGTCCTATATCAACCTTAATTACAAATTATTACCACAAACAGGACAATTTACTTTTATTATTGATCAACAAAAATATGAATTAAGAGTTTCTTATCTACCTTCTTTAGAATTCGAAAGTATTGTTATTAGGATATTAAACAACCATTCAAGGTTAACGCTTGATGAAATTACTCCCCTATCACAAATAAGAAACTACTTATATCAACTCACAAAAAAACGCAATGGTCTATTTGTGGTTTCTGGAGCGACTGGTTCGGGTAAATCTACGACTCTTTATACTTTAATTGATATGTTTATAAAGGAAGGAGGATTAAATATTATAAGCATAGAAGATCCCATAGAAATGAGAAAGGAAGGATGTTTACAGATAGAATTGAATGAAAAGATAGGAATTAATTACCATGATACATTAAAACAAATATTAAGACATGATCCTGATATTATCATGGTTGGTGAAATTAGAGATGAATTAACTGCACAAATATGTCTAACTTGTGCTTTAACTGGACATCTTGTTTTAACAACTATTCATAGCAGTAATGCTTACTTAACTCTTAAAAGATTAATGAATCTTTCATTTTCATCAACAGATCTAGAAGATGTTTTGATAGGTATTTTATGTCAAAGATTACGCTATGATAGAAAAAATGATAATGTTGTTGTGTTAGGAGAATTATTAGAAAAGAAGCAGATCCATGATATTTTATTGAATAATTCATATGACTACTCTACTTTTAAAGATAATGCAAAAATATTAATTGAAGACATGAGATATGACAAAGAACTATTTGAGGTTGAATTCAATGAATAATGATTATTTTTTCTTAGAGAATTTCTACTTATTAATACAGGAAAGCTATGACTTAGAGTCAGCATTATCTATTTGTTCTAAAATCAAACCACATAAAGACATAAGTTTGATACAAGATTATTTAAAACAAGGCTATTCTATTGATGAAGCTATTCAAAGAAGTCATCTACCTCCTATGTTTAAAGAATACTTTTCTTTTTTCCAAAACAAAAATATTTTATCTAAGTCAATAGAAAATAGTTTAAGAATATGTAAGATGTATCATGATTATCTTCAACAAATAAAGAAAAAATTATCTTATCCTTTATTACTTTTAATATTTTTACTCTTTTTTTCTATCTTTGTTGTATTCTTTTTATTACCTAAAGTGAATTTACTGTTTGATTCTTTTGGAATCGAGAAAAGTTTTTTCATTAAAATCACAATGTTCATTTTTCAAATTATTCCATTATTTTTTATTATTGCTATCATTGTTTTTGTATTGATTATTTCTAATCTATATTATGGTTTAAAAAACAAGAAATTTAAAATTATTGAATTTTATTTATCTAAACCTTTCACTAGAAAAGTATTACAAAAATATTTTTCATTAAAATTTGCATTATTTTATAATGAATTATTACTAGAAAAATTAGATAGTATTACAATCATTCATACTCTTAATCAACAATTAATGAAAAATGACATTAAAATTGTATTATATGAAATCGAAGAAAGGATGATGGAAGGAGAACTTATTGAACGTATTTTAGAAGATTTTATCTATTTTGATGATTTATTCATTACATTTTTTAAGATGTTATTAGAACATCCTAAAGCAGAACTTTCATTACAAAATTATATCGATATTACATTTAAACAAATTGAGGTTTCTTTATATAAAATAATGAAAACTTTAACAAGTGGTATTTATGTTTTTGTCGCCTTATTTGTTATTATGATTTATATTGCGATTATTATACCTATGATGAATATTATATCAGAAATTTAAAGGAGGAAATGATATGAATAAAAAAGGTTTTACACTCATAGAAATGGTTTTTTGTATTTCTGTAATATTAATAATCTTACTTTTAGTTATACCAAATGTAACAAGTAAGAATGCTATTGTAAAAGAAAAAAGTTGTGATGCTCAATTAGAAGTTGTTAATTCTCAGATTGTTCTATATGAAATAGAAAACGATAAACTACCAACATCAATTTCACAACTCACTAAAGGAAGTCACCCTTATCTTACAAGTAAACAAACAAAATGTCCAAATGGCAAGAAGATATCTATTAAAAATGGACAAGCTTATGTCAAATAAGAAAGGATTTACTTTAATTGAAATGATTTTAGTCTTAAGTATATTGTGTTTAACTTCATTATTTTCAATGTCTATACGTTCTCCTCACCCTCAAAAAAACAACACAATTGAAAATATTCAGTATTTTTTTCATCAAGCCAAAATCAACTCTATGTTAAACAAAGAAAAAACATCAATTACATTATCAAATAATCAATTAAGTTATTCATCTGAACACAATCATTTTACTATTTATTTAACAGATGGAAAGAGTCAAAAGAAATATTCATTCTATTATAATGAAAATGGAAATATTTATAAAGCTTCTACTGTTAATTTTATTATTGATAATCAATTAGTTCAATTTGTTTTTCAAGTTGGGAGTGGTAGTTTCGATGTTAAGTAAGAAAGGAATGACTCTAATTGAATCATTATTTGCATTTTCAATCTATATCACTATATTAACTCTATTTATAAGTTTTTTCACTCAAGGATTAAATACAGAAAAAAGATTGAAAAAGAATATAAATAATACAGATAAGGAAGTGATAATATTAGACCAAGACTCACTAGAAAAAGCAATCAAGCAGGTTTTACCTTAATAGAAGTATTATTTTCTTTGTTTATTATATGTCTTATTATGATGAATTTAAGTAGTATTTATCATATCTTTAAAAAAGTCTATGTTAAAAGTGATATGAATGAAGATTTATATATAGCCGCAAAACAAATATCACAACATCTTGTATATGCTAGAGAAATTGAAATTTATAATGAGCTTATATATAAAGATGAAAAAAACGATAAAATCTCTATTTGTTTAGACGATAATAGAATTGTAAAAACTCCAGGGTTTGAAATCTTTGCATTTAATGTTGATGATTTAGATTTTAAAATCAAGAATAATTTTTTATATATGATCATAGAAAGAGATCATCATCATTTTCAATTCTTGATCGGAAGTGATTTACCATAAAGATTAATTCTAAAGGAAGCATCTTGCAAATCGTTTTGATTATATTTGTTCTATTCACTTTTGTACTCACCTTACTTTATTCTCATATAGCGAATCAAGCTCATATTTATCAAAATATACTCTTATTAGAACAACAGAAGAATTTAGAAATTGTATTAATTCATTATTATCAAAAGACTTTAAAAGATGATATTCTTTTAAGCGATGACTATGAGGATGAATATGTAAGTATAAGATATGAAGTTGAAACAGAAGATACAAACTATCTTATTACAACAGAAATAAATATATTTAATATTGAATATTCTTTTATTTGTGAAATTGAAACTGAAAATTATCAAGTCATCCATTTTGAATATAGAAAGGAGCCAATATGATTACATCAATTATACTATTTTTTGTTATTGCATTTATCCTATATCTCATCTCTTTATTTAATCAATCCCATTTATTAAAATATGTTTCTTATATACTTATAAGCTTATCTGTTCTTTTATCAATTATGATGTAAAATAGTGAAATATTGCATAGTAAAATGAACTATGATATAATGCTTACAAAAGAAAAAAGAGGTGAAATTATGATTAGTGTTGGTGATTTAAGACCAGGAATGACTTTTCAATATGAAGGAAACTTATATGTTGTTTTAGAATATTCTCATAATAAAACAGCACGTGCTGCTGCAAATATAAGAGTTAAAATGAAAAATATGAGAACTGGATCAACAACTGAAATTACTTTTGGAAATAATGAAAAGGTTGCTAGAGCACGTATTGAAAAAAGAAAAATGCAATACTTATACGATACTGGAGATATGCTTGTTTTCATGGATAATGAAACTTATGATCAAATAGAAATTCCTGCAGAAAATTTAAGATGGGAAATAAACTTCTTAAAACCATCTGATGATGTTGAAGTGACTAGTTTTGAAGGTGAAATTTTAGGTGTAGCTTTACCTATCAATGTTCCTTTTGTTGTTACTGAAACAGAACCAGCAGTCAGAGGTGATACAGCTACTTCAGCTACTAAAAACGCAACTATTGAAACAGGTTTCCAAATTAAAGTTCCTTTATTTATTAGTGAAGGTGAAACTGTTATTGTTAATACGGTTGATGGAAAATATCAAGGAAGAGCTTAATGAAGATGAAAAGCACTTAAACATGAAGTCTAAGTGCTTTTTTATTTAGAATTATGATTGTTAAATCTTTCATATGTGCATAAACATAACATAATATAATATATTAGATGAATTGTCACAATTTTGTTCATTCAAAGTATAAGTAATTATTCCACCATATATTAACAGTAGATCATCAAATTTTTTGCCACTATTAGCATTTATATTCTTTATTTTTCATTTTTAATTAATGTATGATAAATCAATGTAGCAAAACTTGATGTTAACATAGTTTCCACAAAAAAATTTAAAGGTAATTCAACTCCATTTATATTAAGCCACATATGAATTAATATTGAAACAAGCAATACTATTGCTACTGCAATTACTCCTTTAAAAAAATGTTTCATAATTATCATATCTCCTTTCAAATATTACACAAATAAATATATCAGAAAAAATGACCTTTTTATTAAAATAATCATAAAACATCTCATCCTACTAATAAATGCATATTATATCTATAAACTCATACATTTATTCATCATTTTCGCAGAGCAATTCTTGATATAAAAAATTTTATATACTATAATATAGTAAATTTGGGAAGGAGGAATAAATTGAAATGATAATATCTTTTTTTCAACTTTCTCTTGGCATTCGGAATGTATGGCCCCAACATATGAATTTAAAAGCATTTATAATGCTTTATATATTGTTGTTACTTGTTGGTATCCCTATAACTCTCTACTCATGCATACCATATGGTTTGTTTGGTATACCAGTAGTAATTTGTATATATGGATTGATTACTTATCAAGATACTGCACCACAAAATATTTGTATGGGAATAATTGGTATTGTTCTTACAATTGTAATAGATAATATACTAACAATTATTTTAAATATGTTTATTTCTTCGGATTTGTTGAAACAATCATTTATATCTTTTAGTATCAATATGATTCGTACTTTACTATTTTATATAATTACATTACTTTGTGGTAGGCTGTTAAAAAAATTATTATTAAACAATAAAGGAATTTTACGTCTTCCTCAAACATGGTATCTAATTGATGCAGCATCGCTACTACTTATAACTATCTATTTATTTGACAATTTAATTCCAGGACAAAACGATTCTATTAGTAAAATGATATATAATAATGCCTTACATATTTCAGGATACTTGCTTGTTATGCTTTTTTTATTTTTAGCTATGCGTCATTCCTATTTAGAAAAAATTCAAATAGATGCTAAGCAAAAAGCTTTGCAAGATTTACAAAACTACACACACAATGTGGAAATTATGTATAACAGCCTACGTTCCTTTAAACATGATTACATTAATATTTTACTTTCTATATCTGGTTATATTGAAAATGGCAATATAGATGAATTAAAAGAATTTTTTGAGAGCAAAATCTTTCCAACAAAAAATCTAATTGACCAAGGAGATTATAAGCTTAACCAACTTAGCAATATTAATGTAATGGAAATCAAAAGCCTACTCTCTGCAAAAATGATTTATGCTCATGAATCAGGGATTGATGTTACAATTGATATTCCTGATAAAGTAGACAGTTTTCTTATAGATACTGT
Organism: uncultured Erysipelotrichales bacterium; assembly: GCA_910579135.1. Lineage (GTDB taxonomy): Bacteria > Bacillota_I > Bacilli_A > Erysipelotrichales > Coprobacillaceae > MGBC113645. The sequence goes on from CAJTTM010000001.1 coordinate 170,395, forward strand.
AGACCTTGCCAGAATACTTGGAATCTTTTTAGACAATGCGATTGAAGCTACACTAATGACTGAACAACCAGAAATAGGTATAAATATTCTTCAAAACAAAAATGGTGTGTCGATTACCATAAATAATCGTTTTCAAGATAGTGGAATAGTATTGCAAAAGTTAAAGCAAGAAGGTTTCAGTACAAAGGTTGGACATCATGGTATTGGTCTTTCTAACGCTCAAAAAATTATTAATTCTTATAACAATATTCTACTAGAAACTGCTATAAAATATGACTGTTTCATACAACATATAGAACTACTACCAGAAAGGAGAATTAAATAAGATGTTAAATATTTTTGTGTGTGAAGATAATGAGATTCAACGTCAAATTATCACACAGACCATTCAAGATATTATACTAATAGAAGAACTGGATATGAAATTTATTTTAAATATTGGAGATCCATATGTACTGCTTGAAAAAGTAAAAAATAGTCAGAACACAGGAGTTTATTTCCTTGATATTGATTTAGGAAATAATAATATAAATGGAATGAAACTAGCACAACAAATTAGATTATATGATCCTCGTGGTTTTATTATATTCTTAACTGCACATTCCGAATTAAGTTATATGACTTTTCAGTATCGAGTAGAGGCAATGGATTTCATATTAAAAGATAACCCTGCTGAAGCAAAAATAAAAATCAAAGAATGCTTGTTAAATGCAATAGAACGATATACTATTCAGACCAACAAAACACATAAAGTCTATACTATTGAAGTCAGTGGGAAAAAAATCAGTGTTGACTATGATGATATTTTCTTTTTTGAAACTTCTAATAATATCCATAAAATCATTCTCCATGCAAAAGATCGCCAAATTGAATTTTCTGGCACTATTAAAGAATTAGCTTGTGCATTAGGAGATAATTTTATACGTTGTCATAGATCTTTTCTAGTAAACAAAAATAATATAAATGAAATAGACACAAAAAAAAGAATCATCTATTTTACAAATGGAGAAAATTGCTTGATATCCACACGTATGATGAAAGGATTATGAGGAAAAGCAGGATTTTCATCTCTACATTAGAATAATTAACTATTATAATTCATGTTTTCTATACATATTAGAGGTATTTTCTTATTTTAGAAATAGCCTTTTTATTATTGAATAGATAAATATTTATTAATCCAATGATTCTGTAATTTTTTAATATTATACTTACACGCTTTAACTATTTTTTCATAATCTTAAATATGCTTAAACTTAATTTCTATATTTAATATTTAAATAACCATTTGTTTCAAAAAGAAAACGTATTGCAATATTTGTGTATTTTCTTTTACTTAAATCTTTATCAATCAATCTTTCAATAAAATTCTTATTAATTACTTTATCTATAATATACACCTTCTAAATTTAGAATGATACATTATTAGTAAAGTTAAACAATATATTACAACTTATCGTTTTATATACTCATTACTATAATAAAAAAAGCAGATTTGTTATGATGATCAAAGTGAATCTGCATTATAAATTTAAATCTAATTTTATAATTAATATAGATTTTTTTATCTTAAATAATAATTATTTTGTTTTTCTTCATCTAATGTTGTTGCTTCTCCATGTCCTGGATAAATATCACAGTGTAAGTCCATTTCTTTTATGACTTCTAAAGTCTTCTTAGTATCAAAATGAGAAGATGTTGGAAAATCATATCTTCCAATTGAACCTTTAAATAAGACATCACCAGAAAACATAATGTTTTTATTGACAAGATAAATCATTGAACTACCTTTACAATGTCCTGGTAAAAAATACCACCTTATTTTATATCCAATAACTTCAAATTCATCACTTGCTGGAATCATAGGAATATCTAAAACATAAGGAGTACTCATCGTAGCAGATAAGTTCAAAAATGAATCTTGAGCTATTTCAATTGTGTCTTGATGTGCATATACAGGACATTTATAAATATTATATAAATATTCTACAGCATGAATATGATCAATATGACCATGAGTAATCATAATCGCTTTTAATTTATACTCATTATCTTCTAAATACTTATTAATTTTCTTTCCATTATCTCCTGGATCAACAATGAATACTTCTTTTTTATCATTTTCTATAATATAACAATTTGTTTGAAATGAACCTAATACAAGTTTTTTCATAATAATTTTCCTTTCTATAAAAGAAAAAAGCCATAATAAGGCTTTTATTTCTTTTCTTTATGAGTTGTCTTCTTTTGACATCTTGGACAGTATTTTTTGAATTCTACTCTCTCTGGATGACTTCTTTTATTTTTAGTATTTATGTAGTTTTCTTCACCACATTCTGTACATTTTAGAATAATATTATCTCTCATGTTTACACCTCCCATGGCTTGCCTTAATATAATATCATAAGATAAAAGAAATTGCTAGTACTTTTTAATCAGTCTTGACATTATATTTATTAAAATACTCTTCTAATGCATATTTTGTCAATCCTTGACATGCATTTCCACCTATTTGTCTTTCAGACATACACGCAATAGCAATTTGTGGATCGTTTATTGGAGAATAACCAACAAACATATGGTTTGGATGATCCACATTTCCAGTTCCAGTATAATCTTCAGCTGTACCTGTTTTTCCTGCTAGTGTAGAATTTGATGGTTTGTAACCACTTCTTGCAGTACCTCTAGCACCATTAACAACTGCATTCATTCCTTTTTTTATTTGTGAGAATGCTGATGAATACTTACTAACGTCATCTAAAATCTTTACTTTATGTTCTGATAACGTTTTTTTACTTCCTTCTTCATCACTTATAAATGAACTTTTAAATAAATGTGGTTGAATTTTGATTCCATCATTAGCAATTGTTGATATATATTGTGCTAATTGCATAGTTGTATATGTGTCATATTGTCCAATAGATAAATCTAATAACTTACCAGCTTCCTTTACACCTTTTTGTCCTGATTCTTCATATGGAACATCTAAACCTGTTTTAACACCTAATCCTAAATCTCCAACTGCACTACGATATTTATCAAATGCATTTAAATTAACATTTAATGGTGCATTTTGTTTATATTCACTTCCACCAAGTTTAATTGCTGTTTTAAACATATAAACATTTGAAGAACGCTCTAAAGCTGTAATTTCATTAATATATCCCATAGCTCCTCCGCCATGTGAACTTTTAGCTCTCGTCCCCTTAATTTTTAATGGTTCATCTTTTTCATAATGGTATGGAGTAATGATATTGTTTTTAAACATTGTATATAAAGTACCACCCTTTACACTTGAACCCATACGCCAGTTCGTAATATAATTTCCATTCGCAAAATCAATGATCTTACCAGTTTCTTTATTATATTCTTTCCCACACATAGCAATAATTTCACCATTACTAGGATTGATCAAAGTTATAAAAATATGATTATGATACTTATCATGATTACTTCTTAATAAAGATTCAACACGTTTACTAATCTTTTCTTGTAATTCCCAATCAATAGTTAATTGAATATCAGAGCCCTTTTCACCTTCATCTATAGTATCTAAGATTGGATTTCCACCCTTATCATAAGATAAACGATAAGTTGCATCATGTCCAGATAAAATATCCTCATATTGTGCTTCTATCCCACTTGTTCCAACTCTAGAGTCATTACTATACCCTTTTGCTAATAATAATTTTTGTTGATTTAAAGGTAATCCTTGTTTTTTAGTTGTAACAGTTCCTAATACAGATTTAAAAAGAGTTCCATGATCATAAGCTCTTACCCAATCGGTAGTCACTTTAACACCTCTTAACAAATATGAATTCTCACCAATTAAACTTGCCTCTTTAACACTTAAACCTTCAATTAAATTAGCAGAACCAGAAGAACAATTTCTAATTGCAAAAAACAATTTATAATATTTCAAGTCACGATTTGACAATTTTTTATTTAAAATATCTTTATTAATTTTAGAAAGTTGCATTTGATATAACTCATTTGTAGGATTTTCACTTTCTTTTATAGATAGTCTTTCTTCATCATTAATCAATGAATTTACATAATCAATATCTTTATAAATCAAATAATCCTTCATTTCTCTTTCGGTAATACCTTTAGTATCGAATTCAATATTATCAATAAGATAATTTATCATAACTTCTATTTCTTTTTCTTTAATGCCCTTAACACTATAATAAGTTGCACAAATAACCTTTTTATTATAAACTAATCGTTTATAATTTCTATCATATATATTTCCTCTTAAAGATTCAGCCTGAAATTCACTTGTATTATATTGATCAAGTTTAGCATTATAATATTCCTGTCTTCTTACTTGACGATAAAATAAAGTTCCCAATAAAATAAAACCAACTAAAACTATAAATACAATCATCATATAAAATCTTCTAGAGATAACATTATCAGTCTGATTTTTTATTTGAGTTTCAATTTCTTTAGTTCCAGTAAAACGAATATTTAACTTCTTTAATTTCATCTTGTTACCTCCTTGTCATATTATAATATAATTATAAATAAAAGTAAATCTACCCATAGGAAAACTTCAATTTAACAAAATTAAATTATTTTCATTTTTACACATTTGACTTAATTGGGAATGTTTTTATCCCAATTTCGACAAATTGGGATAAAATATAACGCATTTTTAAAAAATTGGGAATAAATTTATCTCAATTTAGAATTTTTGGTAATTTGTTTATTTTAACTTATCATTCTATAATCACAATTAAAGGAGGTAATAAAAATGTTTAATGAAGTTATTTTAATTGGTAAATTAGCAAATAAACCTGTCATAAAATCAACGACTAATGGAATAAAAATGGCAACTGCTATTATAGAGGTCGAACGTCCTTATAGGAATAATCTAGGAATTAGAGAAATTGATCATGTTCATTGTGTTTTATGGAAAAGTTTAGCAGAAATGGTTAATGATTGTTGTGATATTGGTAGCTTTGTTGGAATTAAAGGAAGAATACAGTCTAGAAGTTATGAAAACGAATCTAATCAATCTATATCAACTATGGAAGTTAAAGTTGAAAATGTTTGTTTTGTAGAAAAATATATGATTGATCATAGTTTTTAATTTTATTGTTTCTTTTTTGGCTTAAATTGTGTAAAATAGAAAGGAATGAATGGAGTGATAAAGATGTCTATTAATCAATCAAAGATGCGTAACTTTTCTATTATTGCACATATTGATCATGGTAAATCAACTTTAGCTGATAGAATACTTCAATTAACTGGAGCTGTTAGTGCTAGAGAAATGAAAAACCAATTGCTTGATAATATGGATTTAGAAAGAGAACGTGGTATTACTATAAAATTAAATGCAGTTCAATTAAAATATAAAGCAAAAGATGGAAATGAATACATTCTTCATCTTATTGATACACCTGGTCATGTCGATTTTACATATGAAGTATCTCGCTCACTTGCAGCTTGTGAAGGAGCCGTATTGGTTGTTGATGCAGCACAAGGCGTAGAAGCTCAAACTCTTGCAAATGTTTATCTTGCATTAGATAATAACTTAGAGATTCTTCCTGTCATTAATAAGATTGATTTACCAAGTGCTGATCCACAAAGAGTCATTAATGAAATTGAGGATATTATTGGTTTACCAGCTGATGAAGCTCCTCTCATTTCAGCTAAAAGTGGTCTTAATATTGAAAGCGTTTTAGAAAAAATAGTTAAAGAAGTTCCTGCTCCTAAGGGTTCTATTGATAATCCTTTACAGGCTTTGATTTTTGATTCATTATATGATTCATATCGAGGAGTAATTGTGTTTGTATGTGTTAAAGAAGGAAAAATTAATGTAGGTGACCATATTCAATTCATGGCAACAGGAGCAACTTATGAAGTCTTAGAATTAGGTGTAAGAACACCTAAAGAAGTAAAAAAAGAGAAATTAGTCACTGGAGAAGTTGGTTGGATTGCTGCTTCTATAAAATCTGTTCAAGATATTCATGTTGGTGATACTATTACATCAATAGAAAGAAAAGCATCTCATCCTTTACCAGGATATCGTCGCATGAATCCAATGGTTTATTGTGGATTATATCCAGTTGATAATGCACGATACAAAGATTTAAGAGAAGCATTAGAAAAAATGCAATTAAGTGATTCATCTTTAGTATTTGAACCAGAAACATCTCAAGCGTTAGGATTTGGATTTAGATGTGGATTCTTAGGATTACTTCATATGGATGTTATCGAAGAAAGATTAGAGAGAGAATTTGATTTAGATTTAATTGCTACTGCACCATCAGTTGTTTATCATGTATATTTAACAGATAAAACAATGGTAAAAATTGATAACCCTGCAATGATGCCTGCAACTCAAAAAATTGATCATATAGAAGAACCATATGTCAAAGCATCTATTATGACACCATCAGAATATGTAGGATCAATTATGGAACTATGTCAAACTAAACGTGGAGAATATATGGATATTGAATATATTGATGATGATCGTCGTAATGTTGTTTATGCATTACCATTAAGTGAAATAGTTTATGACTTTTTTGATAAGCTTAAATCATGTACCAAAGGTTATGCTTCTTTAGATTATGAGATCTCAGGATATCGTACAAGTAATCTTACAAAGATGGATATTTTATTAAATGGCGAAGGGGTAGATGCCCTTTCTACGATAGTTCATAAAGACTTTGCTTATCATAGAGGAAATCTTATTTGTGTTAAATTAAAGAATATTATTCCAAAACAAATGTTTGAAGTCCCTATTCAAGCTGCTATTCAAGGTAAAGTAATTGCTCGTACAAATATTAAAGCATTAAGAAAAAATGTACTTGCGAAATGTTATGGTGGTGACATTTCTCGTAAAAAGAAATTACTAGAAAAACAAAAAGAAGGTAAAAAGAGAATGAAAGCAGTAGGAAGTGTCGAAATACCTCAAGAAGCTTTTATGGCTATATTATCAGTAGATGAAGAATAGTCACTTACAAATAGAAAACCCGTTAATCATGTGGTTTTCTATTTCGCATTCTTTCATATGCTCAATGAACTTAAGTCATTCATTTAAACTTTGTTTAAATATTAAATAAAGTGAGATATAGTTGAACTATACCTCACTCTTTTTTATTCTTCTTCATGTTTCTTTCTTTTAAGTAACATGTATCCTAACATCATTGAACCAACTAACAATCCAAAGAACATCTCTATATTAGTTCTATCTCCTGTCTTTGTTTGACTATTTTTTTGAATCTTATCTGGTTCAACTTCTGTTTTTAATTTTTCTTTTTCTTTATCTACATTGACATTATTTTCAAGATTTTTATCTGGTTTACCATCATTATCTGTGTCAATGTTAATATCAGGTTTACCATCACCATCTCTATCAATATTGATATCTGGTTTACCGTCTCCATCTGTATCAATGTTGATATCTGGTTTACCGTCTCCATCTGTATCAATGTTAATATCTGGTTTACCATCTTTATCTGTATCAATGTTGATATCAGGTTTACCATCTTTGTCTGTATCAATGTTGATGTCTGGTTTTCCATCTTTGTCTGTATCAATATTCACATCAGGAATATCATCATCATCTGTATCAATGTTGATATCTGGTTTACCATCTTTATCTGTATCAATGTTGATATCTGGTTCTCCATCTTTATCTGTATCAATGTTGATATCTGGTTTACCATCTTTATCTGTATCAATGTTGATATCTGGTTCTCCATCTTTATCTGTATCAATGTTGATATCTGGTTTACCATCTTTATCTGTATCAATGTTGATATCTGGTTCTCCATCTTTATCCTTATCAATATTAATATCAGGTTTACCATCTTTATCTGTATCAACATCAACATCTGGATTACCATCACCATCTTTATCTATATTGATATCTGGTTTACCATCGCCATCTTTATCTACATTTACTGGTGGAGTATTTGGTTTTGACATTACAATAACAACCGTTTGATCTTCAGTAATATTTTTTAAAGTTAAACTATTACCTTTTCCAACTATCTCTTGTAACTCACCATTAATAAAGATATATACAACTTCAGCTTCTGAATCATCAGAAGTCCATGTGATTTCTTTATTTCCTCCATCAACAACTTCTCCGCTACCACTAATGATACCGTTAACACCGCTTAAAATAGCAGTTACCAAATGATTTTTATCATGTAAATTACCAGGTATTACTTTATTGTTATCTGGTAATGCTTTTTCCTTCAATGTAACAACAACATTTTTATCTTCAGTAATATTTGTTAAATCAAAACCTTTACCTTCTACAGTTTGTTGTACACCATTAACAGTAACACTTGCTAATTCATACTTATTTTCATCAAATGACCATGAAACAGTTGATGTATCACCGTCATTAATAATTGCTGGACCAGAAATCACTTCACCAATTCCACCTTGAATTGTTACATTAACATTATGTAATGTTGATAAATCAGGTAATTGTTCTATTGTTCCATCATCATTTTGTTGAGTAAAATATACTTTAATAACATGATCTTTTTCAATTGCTAAAATATCATCAATTGTAGCATCGCTAACTCTTGCAGCTTTTGCCATTCTAGACATTACTGAAGAAGACTGATCTGGTGTATCTAATGCATCATTCTTATATACTTCTTTTCCATCCACAATAATCATTGCTGTAACCCAACCATCAGCTGGTGCTTGTGTAATATTTTTATAGTTTTGTAAATGATATAAAGTTTTTGATTCTGAAACTGTTCCATTACCATATTTCATGATAGTAACATTATGCATTACTGGCTTAACATGCACAACAACATCAGTATCTTTATCTAGATTTTTTAAATTAACTTCTTCATTTTCAACATCTGACACTGTTTTTCCATTGACAGTCACCTTTTCAACTTCATAATAAACATAGTCTGGATCATCTGGATCATCAGATTTTATAATATCCCAATTAACATCGTAATTGCTATTGACTTCAACTACAGCTCCTCCTGTTATTGTTCCAGGACCACCAACTATTTGAGTTGTAACTTGGATATAATCTTCTCCCGAATATATTGGAACTTTTGGTTCACCTTGATCATCAACTTTTGTCAAATAAATATCAACAACATGATTTCCTTTAATATTACTAAAGTTTTGACTACCAACTTTTGTTTTTTGTGCTGTTGTCAACTCTTTTTCAACGCCATCAACCAATACTTTATAAATTTGATATTCACTTGCATGAACATCCCATGACACTTTATGAGTATCACCAGGTTCAACAATAGCTGATGGACTTATAATTTCATTACCATCACCACCATAACGATTGACAGTAATAGTATAGTTCCCTTCAGTTTGACCTCCCCCAACTGTTGGTAAAGTATCAATTGTTACAACAACGTCATGATCAGCTAAAACACCTTTAAATGTCACATCTGTTTTCGTAACATCATAATCTACTCCATCCACTGTTACTTTCACAACACGACTGTTAGGATCACTTATACTCCATGTTACTGTTGTATCAGTACCTTCTTTTACACGTTGTGTAGGGGTAATTTCATATTTACTACTATCATTGCATCCAAGAACTGTTGTTCTAATTTCATAAGATTTTTCAGCTGGTGGCGCAATTGTTTGTTCTGCATCTTTTTCAAATTCTACATATAATGTATGATTTTCATGGAATTCATCTGGATATGTGAATGTTGTTTGTTTTACCAAATCATCACGTATCACACCATCAATAACAACTTTAGCAACATGATATCCATCAGCTGGTTTCCAGCTTACGGTAGGTTTCAAACCTTCTTTAACATTAGTTGCTCCAGTAACCCTTCCTTCACCTTTCTTTGTCGCATTAACATTGAAATATCTATCATAATATAATTTTAAAGATAGTGTTGGATTCCCAGTTACTTGACCCTTAAGTACATTATTGCTATTATCAACATTATACCAATATTTCACACCATTAACAGTAATTTCTGGTGTCATATCTTTTGGATCAACTTGAACAGTACTTTCTGTTTTAGATGTATAATTCTTTGTATATCCATTAGCTTTTGTATAAATATAATGATTATTTGCATCTTTTTTTCCAGAATTCACAAAGTATTCTACTGAATATTTTGTATCAGTATTCGGTGTCCACATAGCAACAAAAGTATGTGTACTCTTGACTCTAATTGCTTCTCCACCTACATATGCAGTTGGTTTTGTTACACCTTCATTAAATACTTGAATACCATTTTCATCAGTATGCGTTTTACCATTTAAATCAGCTTCATAGTACCAACCATCAAATGTATAACCAGATCTTTGTGGTTCAGAGAATGCATTATATTTTGATGCAGTTGATATTAAATAAGCATGATCAGTGATTTTATTTCCACCATTACTATTAAACTGAACAACAAATTTATTTGTATCAGCTTTCCATACAGCATATACAGTCTTATCAGATGCAGGCATAGTTGGTGCTGCAACGGCTGTTCCAGTTATACCATTCGCAAATTTAAAAATCTTTGAAACATTGTTATCTTTACTTTCAGACCAACCTTGGAAAATATAACCTGGTTTTGTTGGTAAACCACGACCTGTATCTGGTATTGTTTGTGTACCAGCATCAACACTTATATCTGCTGCTGTAAGGTTTTGACCATAAGAAACATTTGCAATTGAACGTACATTTCCTAATGATCCACCATTCGCATCTAATCTCAATGTATATTTAGAAACTTCCCATTGAGCAATCAAATAATAATGATCACCTTCTAAAAGATTACTTCCACCATTTTTTGATGCTTCAGCAACCTGTTCTTTGATTTCATTAACATTTGCAGCGTTGTTAATATATGCTGAATTAGCTGCATCAGTGGCACTGTGAGAATTCAATAATTTCCATCCTGTAAATGTATAGCCTTCTCTTGTAGGAGTCACATTATGATCTCCTATTTTTTTAAGAATTGATGAACCAGCAGTAACTAAATAACTTGATTGATCTTTTCCACCAATTTGACCACCGTTTGCAACATAAATCAATGCCGCTTGATCTTTAGAATAATTTGGACGAATAATAATTTCATGGTTTTCATCTGGATTTGGTGTTGTTCCAGGAGTAACGTCTCCACCTTCAGGTGTTACCCAACCACTGTGATATTCATCTTCTTCTTCACTTGGTGGTACAACATCATCATCTGGTAAAACAATGATAGGTTTATCTCCAATAACATAATAATCATCTATTGGATTACCATCTTTATCTTGTACAGAAACATGAGTAGGCTGGAATACAGCTTGATTACCAATGTTTCCACATTCATCCTTTACCCATACAACAAGTGGCTCAGTAGATGTAATATCATAATCAAATTGATAAGAATGTACTACATTATCTAATACTGTCCAATCTGTTTCTCCTGGTTTTGCATTTATATCATTTGTTACCCAATAAGCAGCAACTCCTGAACCTCTTCCATCTTCAATAAATGTAATTCCATCTTCATCAATACCCTCACCAGTATCAGTAAGTGTAATTGTTGCCTTATTTTTCTCTGTATTTTTTCCTTCAATATAAGGCACTTTATCATCCAAATATGCAGTAAGATATGTTTGGAATGTTTTGGACTCATTCCCTTTATCATCTCGAACAGTTAATTCAAATACATATGTTCCTGATGTACTATTTTTTGTAAATGTATAATTTGGAATCTTATCTAGACCATCTACCCAACCAGTATCAATATCTTTTGAACCATTTGGATTATAAACGATATATCGGTACCCAGTTAATTTTCCATCAGCACCAGAAGCTGTACCAATCTTAGATTTATCATGAATATTAACATCAACTGTACTATCTGTTAACTGTAAATGTCTCAAATGCAATGTCATTAATTGCTGATCATCTTCTACATTCTTTACATAAAAACTTGCTAGAGGAAGTTCACTTGAAATCTGAGCCTGTTTAAAATGATTCTCTTCAAAGTAATTCTTCGCAATGAAATCAGCCATCTGACTTACATAATCATCAGATGTTGCAATACATCCATTTGATGAACCCAACCCCTGATGTATGATGTTCCCATCTTTATCCTTTGCTAAAACAGGATTACCAAGTTCATCAAGTTTCAGGCTTCCATCCTCATTTTTCTCATATGTTGAATCTGTGACAACTTTTCCGTCTTGAACATTTGATACGTAAAAAATTTCACTGTTGTTCATTCTGTTAATACCATCAAGGTAATCATTTGAACCATCATTAGGTATCCCTGGATTATTGTTTGTTCCAGCAAGATTAACAAAATACTTATATTCTGCACCCTGATAATATTGAACGTATTTTAATGCGTCAAACGCTGAAGCTTCATAAGTCATTTCTAGATCTGTATAAACAATTGCTGAAAAAGCATTACATCCATGAGACGAATATCCAACCCAAGGACCTAAGCCATTTAATGTTTCAGAAGCAAACTGTGGAATTGCAAAATCACGAAGTACAGTTTGCACATCAGAAAGTTTACCTGATGCATCATAAGCTTGTTGTTGAACTGTCAAACTATCTCTCTTTAGTTCTACTGTCAAACGAACCTTTTTCTGTGCACCTAAAGAGAATGATGTACCACTTCCTGCTACATCACCAGAACCTGTAAAGGCTGTAGTAAGCGAATCTGCAGGTACTCCATTCAATTTTTTTATTGTGACCGCACCTGAACCTGATGCAGCACTACTTGCATTAAAGTAAAGCAAATACCCATAAACTTTTCCGTTTATTATACCTGAATTCATCAAAAATCCAAATCCAGTTAACGTATGTGTATTAATTACACTGGCATCAATATTAAAACTAAAAGTACGAGTATTTGAGTTTGGTGCAGGATAAATCATATAATCCGAATAAGCTGGATTTCCATATCCTGCAAAAGCCATATTTGATGCTCCACTATCACTTTGATAAATACCAATATGTCGATTAAACTGAATACAAGCAGAGTTTGTAAACTTATTTGTAGTTTTATTTATGTAATTTAGAATATTGGCACCTGCAGGTCCATTCATAGATGCTGCATTAGCAATTCTTTTTGGCTGTAAACTTCTTTGGTCAGCAGGAACAAGAGCATTATATGTACTTTCACTATGATAATGATCATAAACTAACCACCCATCCATACTTGACGTATCAATCGAAACTGCAGTATTTGTGATACGGAAGTCCGATTCTTTTAAGCCTTGATCGATGAGTTTTTGTGTTAACTCTTGTTTATAATCAAGAAAAGTTCCAGGATAATCAGAAGGGACATTAACAGCAATGTCAATCTTTGGAGTAGGATTTGAACCAACATCTACAGATGCTTTAACATTATAAAACTGACTCCCACCTAAAACAATCATGAAGGTTAAAGATATAATCAAGGCTTTTTTTATAACTATTTTCATTGTCTTTAACATAGTTTCTTTTCCTTTCTTTCATTTTAACTATAAGTCTATTTTTTTCTTTATAGCGTTTTCATTATCATATATATGTATTTTTCAATACATAATAAAATAAATATTTACATACACAATAATTACAAAAAATACATTTAATTATAGTTTTCCAATATTAACCTTTATAACCTATGAAATATTTTAAAAGAAATGATGAATACTCATTTTTTCTAAATAAAAATCTCATACTTATTTTTTTCAAACCTCCTTTCTTTTTGTTAATGCAATGTTATAACTTCACAAAAAAATCAACAACATTTAGAATGAAGTTAAATACTATGATATAACAAAACAAGTTTAAGACTTTATAGATAAAACAAATAATTCATAGCAAAAAAGACACAGAATTTACAATATACCATCATATCTCCTTTGCTATTCAAAAAAATTATAATCCTGTTTTAGAAATATTACAAGTGTATTTTGTAAAAAATGCATTATTTTCTAATCCAAATATAAAGATGTCTCAATGAATCCAGACTGTTATAAGTATGGATAGAGCGATAAAAAACTAAATGCATTTATAACAGAGATAAATATATACAAATGAAACGTATCAAGTGTGGACATCTCACCAATGCTTTTGACTGGATCATTAAAGAATTTGCTGAAGAAAAGAAAGCATTAGTTATTGAAAATCAAGTTGAAATAGAATGTAATGGAGTTATAAGAAAACTCAAATAGTCATTACACTTTTTGAGCTACAATAATAGTTTATAATTTTATCATAAAAGAATCAGATAAATTATAGACCCTTATTGTAGCTTTTTCAGTGATGCATCCAAATTCTTAATAGATAAAAAAAGATGATTTACATCATCTTCACCAATCATCTATAAAACAAATTAATCCTTAAATTTTTTTTCATATAGACTCATTAATTCATCTAAACTCATAGAATCATCAATTTCATCAATAAAAGTATCTTTATCCTGATAAGAAAAATCTAATTTAAACTCACCAGTTCTTTCTTCAATAATTTTTAATTGATCTTTTTCTTCTTCAATAATACTTGCTATATTTCTAAGATTATCCTCAACTGTTTCTTCCTTTTCTTGAGGCTTAGCTTTTTTTATCTTTTGAGGTTTCAAAGGTTTTTCATTTTCTATATTTTTTGGCCCTTTAAAAGGACTAAAAACAGGAACCAAATGATCTGTTTCTTTTCTCTTCTTTATCTTTTTAGGTGTTTTCTTAGGTTTAACTTCAGTAATTTTTTTAGACTGTTTTAAACCTGATATAGGTGAAATAATTTGACTCATTTCATAAGGAGGTCTTTCCTTCTTTTCTACCTTTTGTTTTTGATCTATCTTTTTTTCTTTTTTCTTAGTTGAAACAGGTCTTTCTTCCTTGACAATTTCCTCGTCATTCATAAAAGGAGTACTAAATTTTTCTTTTCTTCTTTGTTCCACAACAGGATCAACCGTTTCATAAACTTGTTTTTCCTTATCATCTTCAATATCTCTAAAAAATAATTTTTTAAACATTTTGACACCTCCTTAATTAATATACTTTCATAAAAACTTCCTTACTCAATAGCATCAATAAAAGCTTGAACTTCTTCTTGAGTTTTTCTTAACTTACTTACAAATCTAGAAACTTCTTTACCATCCTTATATGCAATAAATGAAGGAATCCCTAAAATATCTAGATCAATACATAAATCAACCATTTCATCTCTATCAATGTAATAAAAATCCCAATCTTTATTATCTGCTACTAAATCATCAATATAAGTTTTTAAAAAATGACAATCAGGACACCAAGTTGTAGAAAAAACCAATATGCCCTTTCCTTTAATTGCTTCATTATACTCTTCTAAATTTGAAATTTTATTTAAATTATCCATATTCTTATTCTCCTTTAAATTTTGTAATAACTTGATAAATAGGACCATATGGAGAAAACTTTCTCTCATACTCCGTTTCAATATTATCTTCATAACCTTCACTATTATGAAGATCTAAACAAACATCAATAAAATTCATTTCATATTGATTAAATGATACTAACGAATATTCAAAAAGTCCACGATTATCTGTCTTAAAAACAAGTTTTCCATCTTGGCATAATATTGTGTTATAAACATTTAAAAAAGAAGCAGAAGTTAGTCTTCTTTTCGCATGTCTTTTTTTAGGCCAAGGATCACTAAAATTAAGATAAATACAATGGATTTCATTTTCATCAAACACTTCATTCAAAACTACAGCATCTTCTCTCAACAATCTCAAATTACTTAAATATTCCTCTTCATCCAATTTCTTTAAAGATGCTGTTAAAACAGTTGGAAACTTTTCAATTCCAATAAAATTAATATTTGGATATCTTTTTGCATTTTCAATAATAAAATCACCTTTCCCCATTCCTATTTCAATATAAATAGGATTCTCATTATCAAAAACAGCTTTCCATTTCCCTTTATAATCTTTTGTATTTATAACAACATAATCTTTGTGATTTTCTAAAATCTCATTAGCTTTTGGGTTGTTTCGTAATCTCATAAAACCTCCTCGCTCCTATTCTAACATATTTTTAGACATTAGGCTATCCAAATCTTCTTTCTCTAGTATTTTATATTCACCTAATTTAAGATTTGGATCTAATCTTAAATTCCCCATTTGTATTCTTTTTAAAAATACAACCTTTTTGCCAACTGCCTTAAACATCTTTTTCACCTGATGATATTTTCCTTCATAAATTGTAATCTCAACATAACTCATTCCATTCTCAATTTTCAGAACTTTTAAAGACGAACTTAAACATTTATATCCAGTATCAATCACAACTCCCTCTTTAAAAATAATTTGATCTTCATCATCTACTATACCTTCTACCTCTACATAATAGATCTTAGAACAATGTTTTTTAGGAGATAATAAATCATGAGCTAATTTACCATCATTGCTTAAAATCAATAATCCTTCTGTATCAATATCTAAACGACCAATAGGAAAAATCTCATGATTATAATCACCTATTAAATCAACAACAGTAGGATAATGAATATCTTCAGTTGCACTTACGTATCCTTGAGGTTTATTTAACATATAATATACAAACTCTTGATATTCAATTCTTTCATCATTCACAACAATAATATCATTATCAGGATCAATTTGATACTTATCCTGTTTAACCATGACATCATTTACAAACACATATCCTTTTTTTATAATACTTTTTACTTCTTTGCGTGTTCCATAACCACAGTGAGCTAATAATTTATCTAATCTCATACTTTTACCTTTATAAACATTTCCTTATCTTTTGTTTTTTGTTTATCTGTATAATAATGAAGATAAACACGAATATCTTTTTTTTCTGTTACCAACCCTGAAAGTTGTAACCCTTTATAAAAACCATTTACTTTATCTATTTTATTAGGAATCAAATGATATTCTTCAACATCATATATTCCAATAGAGGGCAACATTTCTTTTTCTCCACCATCACAAATAAAAACAATATCATACATTGGTATAACTGTTTTATCTAATACAAGAACATAGCAATATTCTTTATCTATTTTTTCATAATGTAAAGAAAGAGAAAAATCACTTGTATTTTCAATAAATTGAGTACAGTTATTAAGTTTATCAACATAATGATAATATAATTCATCTTCTTTTGATAATTTTTGAGTATGACATGCTGTTAGCAAAATAAATACAATTAATAATACTAATATTTTTTTCATCACATCACCCAATATGTATTATAACAAACTACGAATAGAATAAAAAGGCTTAATATAAGCCTTTTATCAATTATTTTAATTCAAATGTATCACATGAAGTTTGATCATGATCCTTTGCCTTGTGGCAACGACAATTATTAACCTCTATACAACTTGCCTCACAATGATTATCACAATTAAATTTACAACTATCAACATTACATCTTACATCTTTAGCCATGATATAATTCACCTCCATTGATTAGTATAGCTAAATTTCATGTGAAATATACTATCATTGCACTAAAACTATATTCAAGTACTCCATTTAAAGATGTCATCGCAACTTGATACTGAATATCTTGGATCTTAGGTTGTACACTATTAATAAATTCATTTAATGCATCTTCTAAATCTAATTCATGTGTTTTTTCTATTATTTTAATCTTCATGTTTGTATACTAACATAAAGAAAATAAATAATTTGTCATTATTGGTTGATTTCAACTATAAATTGGCATTCAAACTCTTCTTGAGGTGCAAGAGTCACAACACCTTCTTTTTCTTTAAACTCTCCTTTAAAATCAACATAATCACTATGTCCAACCCATGGTTCAATTGCTAATAAACCACCTACATGTTTACTTGTCCATAAACCTAAATGATTAAAGTTTTTCATATGGAAACAAATAGACTTATTATGATTTAAAGATTTTAAAGAAACATATTCAGATTTCATATCTTTAACAACAATAGCATCATTATTAAACAATGCTTGACGTACAAAGAAACGTTTTTCATTATCAAATAATAGTTGAGTTTTAGTAGACATTCCTCTTCTTTCAACATCAATAATTTTTTGATTTAAAGTTTCATTTTGTTCAAATTCAATATAATAATCATTACTTGATTCATCTTCCATAAATGGACAAGCAAAAGCAGGATGTCCTCCTATTTGAAAATAGATATCTCTTTTATCTGTGTTTTTTACTAAACAGTGACATGCTAACTTATTATCAATAAGTGTATATGTAACTTTTAAATCAAAATAATAAGGATATTGTTTTAAAATTTCTTCATTGGGCTGAAGTTCAAATTCTACTTTTGTATCACTTAATTGTTGAACTTCATAAACATTATGTCTTGAAAATCCATGTTGAGTCATTGTGTAAGTCTTACCCTCAATACGGCATTCATTATTTTGTAAAGCTCCCACTATAGGAAAAAGAATAGGTGCACTACTCGCCCATAATGAAGCCTCTCTTTTCCACATATAATTAATTTGATCATGTTGACCAATAATCTTAATAATTTCAGCACCTTTAGGATTTAATTCAACTTCTAAATCATTATTCTTTAATATAACCATATTATTCTCCTATTTTACATTCCCTTTAATCATTGTTTTCTTTATATCAATATCTTCATCAAACATTATAATATCTGCATAATAACCTTCTTTAATTTCACCTATTAATTCTTCATTAATACTACAAGCAACATTATAAGATGCTAAATTAACAGCTTCATTTAAAGCTAAACCTAAATGTTGATATGCATTTCTTACAGCGGTATTCATGCAAACAATACTTCCTGCTAAAGTTCCATCAATAAGTCTTGCTTCTCCATCCTTAACATAAACATCTTGATTACCTAATAAATATTTACCATTTTCTAATCCTGCTGCTTCTAAAGAATCAGTAATAAGAATAATTTTATCCTTACCCTTAGCTCTTAATAATGCTTTAGCAGCTGCATAATTAACATGCACACCATCTAAGATAAGTTCAGCATAAACACTATCATTGATCATAACAGCACCAACAACACCTGGGGCACGATGAGTAAGTGGTGTCATGGCGTTATAAGTATGAGTACCAGATGTAGCACCTGCATCAATTGCCCTTTGAGCTTCTTCATAAGTAGCATTTGTATGTCCAAGAGAAACAACAGTATTCTTATCTTTTAAATATTCAATAAATTCAATAGAATGTTCCAATTCTGGAGCAATAGAAATCTTTCTTACAACTTCTTGATTATCTTTTACAAAGGATAAATAATTTTCTACAGTAGGTAGAATCATACACTCTTCTGGTTGAGCACCTTTATATTTTTTATTAAAGAAAGGTCCTTCCAAATGAGTTCCTAAAATCTGTGCACCTTCTACTTTATCTTTATTAACAACAACATTTTCAATAGCCTTAGCAATATCATCTACTGGCATAGTCATTGTTGTGGGTAAAAAAGAAGTAACTCCTGTTTTTAATGTTGCTTTTGAAATTGTATTTAAATCTTCAAAGGTTGGATACATTGTATCACTTCCCCCACGCCCATGAGTATGAACATCAATAAATCCAGGACTTACATACAATCCATTTGCATCAACAACTTCTTCATCAGTAGGTTTTCTATCACTGATTTCACTAATTTTATCATCAACGATAAATAAATTTTTTTCAACAATCTTATCACGTAAAATAAGTTTTCCATTTACTATACATTTCTTCATTTTCAATTCCTCCTAAAAATATTATAACACTTCTTTAATTCACTTAAAACATTCAAATAAAAAATAGTCCATAAAAATATGAACTATTTATTTAAATCTTTTAAAATATTTTCAATTTTATTACCATATTCTAATGAAGTATCAATAACAAATTGAAGTTCAGGACACTTACGAATCTTTATCCTTCTTGAAAGCGAAGAACGAATAAATCCTTTAGAATTATTTAAAGCTTCCAATCCTTTACTCTTATTTGTATTCATAAAAGAAACATAAACCTTTGCTATAGATAAATCATTTGTTAATGAGACAGCTGTTACTGTACAAAATCCAACATTAGAATTTTTAACTTCATTTTGAATAATATCAGATAATTCTCGTTGAATAATATGATTCATCTTATCCTTTTTTAATGTCAAATTAATCTCCTACTTTCTTTCAACTTCCTCCATCAAGAATCCTTCAATAATATCTCCTTCTTTAATATCATTGTAATTCTCAATAGTAATACCACATTCATAACCAGAAGCGACTTCTTTAACATCATCTTTAAATCTTCTAAGAGAAGCTAATTTACCTTCATAAATAACAATACCCTCTCTTATTAATCTTATTCCACAATCACGCTTAATACTTCCATCAGTTACATAACTTCCAGCTATATTTCCTACCTTTGAAACTCTAATAACTTGTCTGATTTCTGCTTGACCAGTAACAACTTCTTCTAATTCTGGAGCAAGCATACCCTTCATTGCAGCTTCAATCTCTTCTACCATCTTATAAATAATATTGTGTAAACGAATTTCTACACCTTCTTCTTCTGCCTTACGTCTTACATTTGCATCTGGTCTTACATTAAAACCATAAATAATAGCCTGTGAAGCACTTGCTAGAAGAACATCAGACTCACTGATTGCCCCTACTGTAGATCGTATAACATGAACCTTTGCTCCTTCTATATCAATCTTTTCTAAAGAAGCCTTAACTGCTTCAGCTGTTCCATTAACATCAGCCTTAACAATAATATTTAAATCAACAACTTCTCCTTCTTTCATTTGAGAGAATAAATCATCTAAACTCATAGCAGAATTAGTTGCACGATCTTTTTCTTGTTTAGCTTTTAATCTTTCTTCTCCAATATGACGAGCCATTTTTTCATTTTCGAATACCATAAACTTGTCACCTGCAGTTGGAACATCATTTAATCCAGTAATTTCAATTGGGGTAGCTGGACCAGCAGTTTTAATTTCCATACCTTTATCATTTAACATCTGTCTAACACGACCAAAAGCAGTACCAACTACAATTGGATCACCAGCAGATAAAGTTCCATTTTCAACTAGTAAAGTCGCAACTGCCCCCCTACCTTTATCAAGTCTACCTTCAATAACACTACCATATGCTAATCTCTTTGGATTCGCTTTTAAATCTGCTAATTCTGCAACAACAGTTAAAGTTTCTAACAACTCATCAACACCTGTTCCTTTTTTAGCAGAAATATCACAATAAATAACATCTCCACCCCATTCTTCAGGCATCAATCCAAGTTCACTCATTTCACCACGAATACGTTCTGGATCAGCACCAAGTTTATCAATCTTATTAACCGCAACAACAATTGGTACATTTGCAGCAATTGCATGGTCAACAGCTTCTTTTGTTTGAGGCATAACACCATCATCAGCTGCCACAACAATAATAACAATATCTGTAACTTGAGCACCTCTTGCACGCATTGCTGTAAAAGCTTCATGCCCTGGTGTATCTAAGAATGTTACTTTTTTATCGTTTACACGAACCTGGTAAGCACCAATATGTTGAGTAATACCTCCAAACTCCCCATCAACAACTCGTGATTTTCTAATATAATCTAATAAAGTAGTCTTTCCATGATCAACATGTCCCATGATTGTAACAACTGGTGGACGACTTTCAAGATCATTTTCATCATCAACAATTTCTAAATCTTCAAAATTAACTTCACTAACAAAAACTTTCTTCTTCACTTCATAACCATATTCCATACAAATCAATTCAACCTGTTCATCATTTAAAGAAGAATTAATAGTTACCATAGTTCCTAACATAAATAAAACTTTAACAACATTTGCAGGTGTTTGATTAACCAATTCAGCTAATTCACCAACTGTAACACCTTCCTCGTACTCAACAACACCATCATTTTCTTTTTTCTCATCTTTTTTTGATGGTACATTAGAAATAAATTTCTTTTTATTTCCCTTATTCCCTTTTTTCTTATTCATCTTTTTTGCCATAATATCAACCTCCTATCATAGATTTGACTTTGACCGCAAAACCCTCATCACATATACCAACACATACCCTATTATTCTTACCAATAGCTTTTGACAAACTATCAACATCACCAATAATATAATAAGGTACATGATAATATTTACATTTATCACTAAATTTCTTTTTTGCATTATCACTAGCATCATTAGCAATAATGACACACTTTACTTTATTAGCACGAATTCCTTTTAATAAAGAATCACCAGTCACTAATTTTCTAGCTCTTGAAACCAAGCCAAGTAAAGAATAAAGATTTTTATTGCACATATTCCATCAATTCCTCAAAAACAGAATCTGGTACATCCACTTCTAAAGATCTATTTAAAACCTTTTTCTTCTTTGCTATATCAATAGCCTCTTTGCTTTTCTTTAAATATGCACCTCGACCATTTTTCTTTCCAGTAGGATCAACAAAAACTTCCCCTTCTTTATTTCTAACTACACGAATCAATTCTTTTTTAGGTAATTGTTCGCCAGTAGCAACACATTTTCTTAAAGGAATTTTCTTCATAATCTCACCTCTTATTTATCATCGTAATATTGATCGTATTCATCATAATCGATATCTTCATCATATTTAGGATCGTAATCATAATCATCATAATCATCTTCATCATCATAATAATCATCTTCATAATCGTTTTGATCATCTTGATCCAATTCTTCTTTTACTTCTTCTACCTCTTCATCTTCTTCAAAAGTTTCTTCCACTTCTTCAACTGTTTCCTCAACTTCTTCTTCAAAAATTTCTTCTACTTCTTCATTGACACTTTCATCATTGAAAACTTCTACAAATTCTTCGATTGGCTCTTCTTCAACACTTGTCATTTCCTTTTCAAACGCTTCTTCAAATTCTTTATCATCATTAAACACTGGTTCAATTCCAGCTTCCTTAGCTTCACTTTCAGATTTAATATCAATCTTCCATCCTGTCAAACGAACTGCTAATCTAGCATTTTGACCACGTTTACCAATCGCTAATGAAAGTTGATTATCTGGTACAATAACAAATGCAGTATGAGCTAATTCATTAACAGAAACACTAATAACCTTAGATGGTGCTAATGCATTAACAATAAATTTAGAAGGATCCTTATCCCATTCAACAATATCAATCATTTCACCATTTAATTCACTAACAACATTATTAACTCTTGCACCTTTTTTTCCAACACATGATCCAACAGCATCAATATTTTCATTAGCAGTATAAACTGCAATCTTACTACGTTCACCTGCTTCACGAGAAACAGATTTAATTTCAACAATACCATTAAAGATTTCTGGAACTTCCATTTCAAATAATCTTTTTACAAGACCAGGGTCAGTACGTGAAACTGAAATATGAGTACCTTTCGTATTTCTTTCAACATCACTTACATAAACTTTAATATGTTGTCCATCAAATAATCTTTCTCCAGGAATTTGATGTTTTAATGGAAGCAACGCTCCAGTTTTACCTATATTGATAATTGCAAATTTGGGTTCAACACGATCTACCACACCTGTAATAATATCATCTTTTTTATCAGCGTATTCATTATATAAAGCTTCTTTTTCAGCTTCTCTAATCTTTTGCTTTAAAATTTGTTTGGTTTGAACAGCAGCTAAACGCCCAAACATATCAGGAGAAACTTCACTCACAACTTCATCTCCAACCTGATAATTTGCATTTAATTCTCTAGCATCATCTAATTCAATTTGATAATCATCATTAATAAATTCATCATTATCATCTAAATTCTCAACAACAGTCTTTACTTCAAACAAACGAATTTTACCAGTCTTCTCATTAATATCAACTCTAACTACAGATTCAGGACCAAGATAATTCTTTTTATATGATTTTTCCAAAGCTTCCTTTAAAGCATCCAAAACAATCTCTTTTTGAATACCCTTCTCACTTTCTAATAATTCTAAAGCTTGAATAAATTTTTTACTAGCCATTTCTACTTTCCTCCCTTAAAACTTAACAGCTAATCTTATAAAAGAAACATTATCATAACTAATCAAACACTTCTTCTTAATATTTTTAACCATATATTGAAGTTCAATAATCTTATCTTCAACATTCAAAATAGTTCCATAAACTTCATCAAAACCATTTTGTGGCTCTTTAACTTTAATATAAACATATTCACCTAATGCCTCTTTTACCTTATCTAAAGTCTTTAAAGGCTTCTCTGCACCAGGAGAAGAAACTTCTAAATAATATTCATTTTCAATAATATCAACTTCATCTAATTTTGTTGAAATGGCCTCACTTACAATTACACAAGTATCCATATCTAAATGACCATTATTTTTTTCTATAAAGATTCTTAAATACCATTCATTTTTTTCTTTTACATACTCAATATCATCTAAATAAACGTCATTTTGTAATAGAATAGGCTGAATTAAATCCTTAACTTTTTCTAACATCTTTACCTCCACTTCAAATATAAACGAGAGGGTTACCCCTCTCGTATACTTCTTAACACGTTTGTAAGTATAGCATATACATATCAAAAAAACAAGTCATAAACATAATTTATTTATCATTTGTAGCTAAAGCTTTCATATTCTTACCAATAGTAAACCACATTGTAAAATAACAAGCTCCTCCACCAATAAAATTACTTACTGCCTCAGCAATAAAAACTCCACTAATACCAATATATCTAGGTAAAACAAGGGTTAAAGGTGCAACAATGATCACTTTTCTAAAAACCGAAAAGAAAATAGCTTGCTTTGATTTACCAAGCCCTACAGCAATCGATTGTCCACACATTTGAAAAGCCATCATAAAAAAGCCAAAGAAATATAACTGACAAGCTTCTATTCCATAAAGTTTGATATCTATATTCTCTGTAAAAACAGAAAATATCAATGATGGAAATAAATTAATAATACCCCACATCATAAACATCATTAAAAAACCAACAATTGTTACAAAACGTATTCCTTCTAAAACTCTATCATATTCCTTAGCACCATAATTATAACCTAAAACTGGTTGACAAGCATTTGCGATTCCCTGACCTGGAAGCGATGCTAATTCACGTATAGAATTAATAATTGTCATAATTGCAATATATAAATCTCCACCATATATAGATAATGTTGAATTACAAACAATAGTAACAACAGAATTTGTTATTGCCATCATAAAACCTGCAGTTCCTAAACTTAATATTTCAGTCACATATTTTATTTTCAATTTCATCTTATTCTTTTTTAACTTTAAGATTGTTTTAGAACTCGTTAAAAAATATAAAGTCCAAATAGCTGAAACCCCTTGAGATAAAATGGTTGCTAGAGCAGCTCCATTAACTCCCATAGAAAATCCAAAAATGAAAATAGGATCTAAAATAATATTTGTAATTGCTCCAAGTAAAACAGTCATCATACCAACTTTTGCAAATCCTTGACTATTAATAAAACTATTCATACCTAAACCAATTAGCATAAAAATCGTTCCAAACAAATAGATTGTTATATATTGATTAGCATATGAAAACGTATCCTGACTAGCTCCAAATAACCAGAGTATAGGCTCCTTAAAAACAAAACCAATCCCCATTAATAAAATAGAAAAAATAATCAACAAAAGAAAGGAAACTCCCATAATTTCTTCTGCTTCATCAAGATTTCCTTCCCCTCTAGCAATAGAACAAAGTGGTGAACCACCCATTCCAACTAAATTTGCAAAAGCAATAACAATAGAAATCAGTGGTAAACAAAGACCTAATCCTCCCATTGCAAAAGTCGCTTCATGAGGGATCCTACCTATATAAATACGATCAACAATATTATACAAAACATTAATTAACTGAGCTATGATCATCGGTCCAGCTAAATGAAGAATATGTTTTGACATTGAACCTTTTGCAAAATTATTTTCATTCATATAAATATCCTCTTCTACAAATAACCAAATTAATTCGTAATCATCAAAATAATAATCTATTTAATGATACCTCCACCTAAAACAACATCTTTATCATATAAAACCAAAGATTGTCCAGGAGTCACTGCCTTGACCTTATTAGTAAAAACAATTTTTAAATCACCATTATGAAGATTGATGATTTCACATTCTTCAAAGCTCGCTTTATATCTTATTTTTGCTTTAGCAAAACGAGGTAATTCATCAACTAAAAGATTACAATCTGTAATAATAGCCTCATTTGCATACAATTCATCTATACCTCCTACTATAATATCATTTGTTAAACTATCTATTTTAATAACATAAAGAGGAATAGAATAAGAAATACCTAAACCTTTTCTTTGTCCAATTGTATAATTCGTTATCCCCTTATGCCTACCTAATATTCGTCCATCTTTTAATATAAAGTTTCCTTCTTTAGCTTCTACCTTATTATTTTGTAAAAATTTCTTATAATCTTTTTCTTCAATAAAACAAATATCCTGACTATCTTTTTTATCTTTAACAACTAGATTAAGTTGAGCAGCAATAGCTCTTACATCTTCTTTGTTTCTATAATTTGATAAAGGAAAAAGAATATGAGGAATAACACCTTTATTTATTTGATATAAAAAATAACTTTGATCCTTTATTGAATCTATTCTCTTGAGATACATACCTTCTCTTTTTGCGTAATGTCCAGTTGCAATATAATCACAATTTAATTTTTGAGCTTCTTTCCAAAGCAAACCAAACTTAATATATTTATTACATTCAATACAAGGATTAGGAGTTTTTCCTTCTTTATAATTTTTAATAAAATAATCAATAACATGTTTCTTAAAAGCACATTTATATTCTACAACATAATGTTCAATATCTAATAACTTACATACTTTAGAAGCATCATTTATAGCATGAGAAGAAGTACATCCCTCTTCTTTATTTCCATCAAATAAATCAATAGTCACTCCTACCACTTCATATCCTTGTTGTTTTAATAAATAAGCAGCAACTGAAGAATCAACCCCTCCAGACATACCAAGTAATACTCTTTTCATATTCTCTTTCCTCCTACTACATTTTCAAAAGAAGATATAAAATCTCTAATAAATATTTATCTTCTTTTATAAACCAAATCTGTCATTCCATTATATGAACGTACATTAATCAGTCTTAACTTCATCTCTTGTCCTCTATCTCCAAAAAGCCGAACACCAGAACCTAAAAGTGTTGGAATTATAGTAATATAATAATAGTCAATCAAATCATCATTTATTAATTGTTGAACAAGATGAGCTCCACCACATATCCAAATATCTTTACCATTTTCTTCTCTTAAACTTTTAATTAAATCAACAGGATTCATATTTGTAAATCTAATTTGTTTTGAAGGATTTTTCTTTCGATGAGTAATTACGTATGTTATCATATCATTATATATCCACTCACCTATAGAGAGTTCAGTAACAATTTGATAATAAGTATTCCATCCCATTAAAATGGTATCAATATTCTTTATAAATTCAGAATATGTATCAATATTTTCATGATCATTTCCCTGACCTTGTAACCAATCAACACCACCTTTATCATCCGCAATATATCCATCAAGACTCATTGCAATAAATAAATGTATTTTTTTCATCATATCACCTCAATCATAATTCTAAAGATATTTGTCTATTAATTAAACTATCTTGTTTTGCGATTGTTATTTTATCATCTTCTTTAATATGACCAATCAGTAAAGGAGAATGAACATCATGTTTTAAATGATTAGAAATAACTTCTTCTTTATTAATATTCGCATAACAATATAAACAACCATGCATACAAGTATTATAAGCCCCTATATCATTTCCTAAAAGACATGAACACTCTTTCCTTGCAAAAAATGAAGTAGGATACAAATCTAAATCCAAAGCATTTTCTATAACACTTTGACTCATACAACCATCACAATTCACACCATATCTTTTAAATTCTTCAGATTCAGCACACATATATATTTTTATACCATACTGCTTTGCAATCCTTACGAACGCTTTCACAATCTTATGTTGCATTTCTATATCAACTTCTTTTACACCAGGAAAATTCTTTTTACATTTTTCATATAAATCAATAAAGCTTAACACACATATTTCACAATATCCAGACAACTTCTTTGCTATTACCTCAAAAGTTCTTAAATGATACGAAAAATGATAATTCTCATCAATAAAAATAGGATCATATCTCCATATAACTCTTTTTTTACCATGTTTTAAAGAAAGTATTTTAAAACTTTCAATAACATTTAAATAATGAGGAACATGAGGCTCAATACTTTTCCCATATCCTGTTATTGTAATATACCACAATTGTCTATAACCATCTAGAGCATCTAATTTATCTAACATTGGTTTAGGGTTTTTAGAACAAAAGCATATGCAATCAACAACTTCAGGATTGAAAATATATTTCGTTATTCTTTTTGGATAATAAGGATTTCTAACATAAACATATCCTTCCAAAATACGATTAATAAACCATTCACTATAAAAAGCTGGTATATCAGTTCTTTGTCCTGTATTAATTATCATTTTTTCACCTCGTTTCATTTACATTTTATTTTCAATTTTTTATAATAAAGCTAGGAGGTTTCAAATGATGAATAAAATATTTTTTTTTGATATTGATGGGACACTAGCCTTACATGGTCATATTCCAAAAAGCAATATAGAAGCTCTTCAAAAATTAAAAGAAAAAGGTTACCTTACCTTTATATGTACTGGTCGAGCAGGTCATTATGCAAAAAAGCTATTTAAAGACTTAGTCAGTGGCTATATCGCTTGTAATGGTAGATACATTATATACCAAAATAAAAGAATTTTGGGAAAATCTTTTCAAAAAGACGAATTAACTTTATTAAAAAAGAAATTTAATCAATTAAACTGTGGGTATTTACTTGCATCTGATGATGTTTCTGTTGCTATTGATATTCACGATAAAGACATTCCTCAACTCTATCATGATTATGGAAAAGAACATATTATTTTTCACGAAGATAATTTACCTATATATACATTTGATTTGTTTTATGATAATCTCGATCATCGTGATTATATTATCGAAGAACTTAAAAATGATATTGTCTTTAATGATCATGGTGGACACGGTTCAGGTGATTGTTCAACCTTAAACTTTGATAAAGGTCATGCTATTAAATATTTGTTAGATTACTTTCATATTGATAAAGACAATGCTTATGCCTTTGGTGATGGTTATAATGATCAAGCTATGTTTAGAGAAGTTAGCCATTCTATAGCAATGGGAAATGCAATAGAACTTTTAAAACAACAGGCCTCATATATAACTGATGATATTTCTAATGATGGTATCTTAAAAGCTTTAGTACATGAAAACATTATAAAAAATAAGCAGTAAACCTTAATGTTAAGATTTGCTGCTTTTTATTATTTTATATTAAGAAAGTCTTTCATATAATCGATTGGCATTTCTTTACCTGTCCACATTTTAAAAGATTCAGCCCCCTGAAATAACATCATTCTTTCACCATTCATATAATCTAAACCAATATCCTCTGCCATTTGTAATAATTTAGTTTTTTCAACCGCATATATAACATCAGCTACTTTTAAATCAGAATGAAAATAACTTGTATCAGGGATTAAACACTGTCCCTCTAATTTCCCCATTCCTACTCCAGTTGCATTAACTAATAAATAACTGTTTTGAATATCTTTACGTAATAAATCTAAATCTTTAATATCATTTATAGTAATAGTTGTATCACTATATTTTTTGATTTCTTCTATTTTATCTTCTATAACTTTATAAAAATCATCTTTAATATTATAAATATTGATTTTTTTAACACCATCTAAAGCAGCTTGAACAACAATTGCTTTAGCAGCTCCTCCAGCACCTAATACAGTCATTTCTTTATTGATGACATCCCATTTTTTATCTTTCAAACCATTCATAAAACCAACACCATCAGTGTTGTGCCCAATAAAATATCCATCTACATTTTTTATAGTATTGACAGCATGACATAATTTTGCAGCATCTGTTAACTCATCCATATAAGGAATAACCGCTTCTTTATAAGGCATTGAAACATTACTTCCAATAACATTTAGTGCTTTATATCCTTTTAAAGCATCTTCTAATTGATATTCTTGAATATCAAAAGCTAAGTATGCTAAATCTAATCCTAATTTTCTAAATGCAGCATTATGCATTTCAGGTGATTTAGAATGACGAATTGGAGTCGCAATTAAACCAACTAATTCTGTATGTCCAGTAATTCTTTCTTCCATAACTCAATCCTCCTTTTAAACACTATTTATTTTAGATGATTCATACTCTTTTGACAAGTTATTTGTTTTGAAGATTTATAAAACTTTTCTACATTAATAAAAAATGTTAAAATAATACAGGTGATCAAAATGAAACAAAATACATTATTTAATGCCTATGAACCATTAGCAAGTCGCATAAGACCTTCAACTTTAGAAGAATATGTTGGACAAAAACATTTAGTTGATAAAGGTAAAATACTATGGCAATTCATTGAAAATGATTATATTCCTTCAATGATATTCTGGGGACCTCCAGGAACTGGAAAAACAACATTAGCTCGTATTATCGCAAATACAACAAAAGCTGAATTTATTAATTTTAGTGCTGTAACAAGTGGAATAAAAGATATAAAGAAAGTCATGAAAGAAGCACAACAAAAAAATGATTTAGGAATTAAAACAATTGTTTTTGTAGATGAAATTCATCGTTTTAATAAAGCTCAACAAGATGCTTTTTTACCTTATGTAGAAAAAGGAAGTATCATTCTCATTGGAGCAACAACTGAAAACCCATCATTTGAAATAAACTCTGCCCTTCTTTCAAGATGTAAAGTCTTTGTTCTCTATGCTCTTTTAGTAGAAGATATCGTAGAATTAATTAAGAAAACATTAAACAGTGAAAAAGGATATAGAGATCAACAAATTGAAATCAGCGAAGAAGACATTCATATTATCGCTTCATTTGCTTCTGGAGATGCGAGAAATGCCTTAAATACTCTTGAAATGGTTATTTTAAATAGTCCAAAAGAAAATGATGTCATTAAAGTCACAAGCAAGATTATTGAACAATGTACAAATCGCAAATCAATGCTCTATGATAAAAATGGAGAAGAGCATTATAATCTTATTTCTGCTTTACATAAATCAATGAGAAACAGTGATGTAGATGCTGCCATCTATTATTTAGCAAGAATGTTAGAAGCTGGTGAAGACCCTCTATATGTTGCCAGAAGATTAGTAAGATTTGCAAGCGAAGATATTGGTATGGCTGATAGTAGAGCTTTACAAATTGCAATTGCAGGATATCAAGCATGTCATTTTCTAGGGATGCCTGAATGTAGTGTTCATCTTACACATGTTGTGACTTATCTTTCTTTATCGGTAAAATCTAATTCTTTATATATGGCTTATGAAAAAGCTAAAAATGATGCTCTAAAAACATTAGAAGAACCAGTTCCATTACATATTAGAAATGCTCCTACAAAGTTAATGAAAGATTTACATTATGGAGAAGGATATCAATATGCTCATGACTTTGAAGATAAAACAACAGATATGACTTGTTTACCTGAGAAACTAAAAGATCAACATTATTATTTTCCAACAACTCAAGGAAGTGAAGCTAAAGTCTCTATAAGAATGAAACAAATAAAAAAATTAAAAGAAAAGAATAGAAAGAAATAAAAACACCATAATAATATATGGTGATATAAATGAATAAAGAAAATACAGAAAAAAAGTATGAAAAAGATGAAGGAAATAATCAATGGACAAATAACCAATTGAAATATTATCCCGATAAAAGACCTCGAAAAAATGGTCCAGGAGGAAACTAAAACCACGTAAAAACGTGGTTTTAGTTATCTATAAATTGTATACCTGCACCTAATAATCCAGGACCTAAATAACAACTTAGAGCTGCTCCAATATCAGCTTCAATAACATCTTTACATTGAGGGAATACTTTTAATAATTCTAATTTTAATTGATTTCTTTCTTCTTTTAAATTCCCATCTGCAACCATCAATCTAAAAGTTTGATCAGGATGACTCTCAACAATTTTAGAAACAAGCTCAATAAGTTTTAAAGGAACTTTTTTACTTCCTCTTACTTTAGAAGAAACATCTATAGAACCTTCACTCTTATCAAAAGATAAAATAGGTTTGATCTTTAAAGCACTTCCTACAAAAGCAGAAGCTTTTCCTATTCTTCCGCCTTTTTGTAAAAACTCTAATGTATCAATTGAAAAAAACACATAAGTATCAGCAATAAGTGATCTTGCCTTTTCAACCAACTTATTAAATGAAAATCCTTGATCACGGTACTCACTTAAAGTCATCGTTATAACACCACAACCAATAGAAGCACTCATCGAATTAAAAACTTCCACCTCTAAATCATCTATACTCTCTGCTAACAATCTTACTTGATTCACTGTACCTGATAAGCCACCAGATAACATCACTGCAATCGCATGAGTATAACCATCTTCTTTAACCATTTCTAAGGTTTTTAGAATATCCCCACCAGCTGGTGAAGCTGTTTTTAAAACTTCTCTTTTTTGCATTTCATAAACATCATTAACATTAATATCTATACCATCTTTATATTCCCTATCTCCACATTGAACAAGCACTGGTATAACATATATATTATACTTATCAATCCAATGATTTGGAATATCTCCACATGAATCTGTAATAATTGCAATTTTCTCCATATTCTAACCTCTTCCCTTTCGAAGTACTATAACATAGCTTTATTAACTGATTTTGAACTAATTCAATAATTTTAAGTAATAAAAAAATATAAAAATTGATAACCGTAAAACCATCCTATTAACATTCCAATACTCAAAAAAGGAGCAAACGCAAAATAACTATTCCATTTTTTATCTTTAAAAATAATTAGAAACAAACTATAAAAACCTCCAATACATAAAGCAATATACATAGAAACAATGATTCTTTGATATCCCATAAAAAAACCACTAACTGCCATTAGTTTTATATCTCCTCCACCAAATCCATCTTTTATGAATAGAGTTAAAATATACATAGGCATACTTACACAAAGAAAACCAATCAATCTATCTATTATAGATAACTTAAAAACAAACATAGATATAATAGATAATAATATAATTATAATATGATATTTATCATCTATTTCCATAGTATATATATCTATCAAAGAAATAATATCTAAAATACAAAAAAACATAAAAACAATTAAACTATTTCTATCTTTAAAACATTGCAACAATAAAATACCTCCTATAACTTCATTTATAGTATCATAGATAGAAATAACATTATTACAATATCGACATTTTCCTCTAAGAAATAAATAACTTAAAATAGGTATTAAATCATAAAACTTTAATTGAGTATGACAACGAGGACAAAAAGATCGACCTTTAATAAAAGAAAGTTTTTTTGGTACTCTATAAATAATAACATTTAAAAAAGAAAAAATACCAGCCCCCATAAAGAAAATACATATATTATTCAATATCATAAAAAATACCTCCTAATATTATATTCTATAAAATTGTTAGCTTTTCTTTTTTTATTTTGAATATTTTATATTTTTAATAAAAAAAGACATGATCATTTTTTGATCATGTCTTCAAATTGGAATTACATTATTAAATGTTCTTATTTTCCAAAATATCTTTTTAATAATCCAGCAAAAGCTTTTCCATGTCTAGCTTCATCTCTAGCCATTTCATGAACTGTATCATGAATTGCATCTAAATTTAAAGCTTTAGCACGTTTTGCTAAATCAGTTTTTCCTAAAGTTGCTCCATTTTCAGCTTCAACTCTAACTCTTAAGTTTTCTTCTGTAGAATCACATACAACTTCACCTAATAATTCAGCAAATTTAGCAGCATGTTCTGCTTCTTCATAAGCAGCTTTTTCCCAATATAAACCAATTTCAGGATAACCTTCTCTATGAGCAACTCTTGCCATTGCTAAATACATACCAACTTCACTGCATTCTCCTTCAAAGTTAGCTCTTAAATCTTTCTTAATATCTTCAGGAACATCTTTAGCTACACCAACAACATGTTCACTAGCCCAAGTCATTTCTCCTTCTTGTTTTACAAATTTATCTGCACCAACTTTACATACTGGACATTGTTCAGGTGCTGCATCTCCTTCGTATACATAACCACATACACTACAAACCCATTTTGCCATTTTTATTACCTCCTATTATATCTCTTATGACTTTTATATTATACACGATTCAATATTAAAAAAAAAGCAAAATGCTTAAAAAAACATATTTTCAATTTCCATACATAATACCTTGCTTTCTATATCTTATTTTATTATAATATCTACGTTGTTAAAGGATAAATATTTGTAGTGACTATTGATTAGCACTAACAATTTATAAGATAGCAACAAAATATATTAACGTCGTATTTTTATAAACGACAGTGGAGGAAAAAAATGAATAATCAAAAAACAAAGAACCTAACTTTATTATCGTTATTTATAGCGATAGAAATCTTAATGGTTAGTGTTCCCTTCTTAGGGTTCATACCTGTTGGTCCATTAAGAGCAACGACACTGCATATTCCAGTTATTATAGCTGGAATTGTACTTGGAAAAGATAAAGGAGCATTAATAGGATTGGTATTTGGAATCAATAGCCTTATTGTCAATACAATCTCTCCTTCTGCTATTTCTTTTGTCTTTTCACCATTTATCAGCGGTTCTTTTTTAAGTGTCTTATTAGTAATCATACCTAGAGTATGTATCGGTTATGTTGCTGGTATTCTATATGAAACGCTTAAAGAAAAGAATGAAATTATTGCTATGACATGTGGAAGTTTCATTGGAGCAATGACAAATACTATCTTAGTTATGAGTGGTATTTATTTGTTGTTTGGAGAAACTTATGCTAAAATAATTGGTAAGAATTTTGAAGAATTACTACCCTATATTGTTTCTATTGTAACAACGCAAGGATTATTAGAAGCAATAGTTGGAACAATCATTGCAGTTATGGTAAGTCGTGTTTTAATTAAAATTAAACATTAAAGGAGTTTATCATGAAAAAGAAAAAAATTATTGTTGGAATCTGTGGAAGTGTAGCGGCTTTTAAGGCTATTCAATTGATTAGTGATTTATATAAAATGGATTATGAATTAGAAGTTGTTATGAGTGAATCTGCATCTCGTTTTGTAACACCATTATCTATTCAATCTATTATTAAAAAGAAAGTTTACATTAATGTATTTGATGACGATCCAGATAAAATAACACATATTGATATTGTAAAAAATGCTGATTTGTTTATTATTGTTCCAGCAACTGCTAATACAATTGCAAAAATCACTTATGGTTTATCTGATAACATGCTAACTGCATCCTTTTTAGCAGCAACATGTACAAAAATGATTGCTCCTGCTATGAATGTACATATGTATGAAAATCAAGTTACACAAAAAAATATTCAAAAATGTAAAGATCTTGGAATAATGTTTATCGAGCCCACTTCAGGGCTTCTTGCATGTGGTGATACTGGCAAAGGAAAACTTGCAAATCAAGAAGACATTCTTTCATATATTGAATATGCTCTTTCACCAAAACCATTGAAAGGAAAAAATGTTTTGATTACTGCTGGTCCAACAATAGAAGAAATAGATCCTGTTAGATACATTACTAATCATTCAAGTGGTAAAATGGGTTATGCTCTTGCTAAAGCCGCATTTAATCTTGGAGCAACTACAACTTTAATTAGTGGACCTACTACTTTAAAAGTTCCTTTAGGAGTTCAATTTATTGCTGTTAAATCTTCTAAAGAGATGTTTGAACAATGTAAAAAATTATATACATATCAGGATTATATTGTTAAAGCCGCTGCTGTAGGTGATTATTCACCTATTCATTATTCTAATGAAAAAATAAAGAAAAAAGATTCAACTTTAAACATTGAATTAAAGAAGAATGAGGACATACTTGCTTATTTAGGAAAGCATAAAACAAATCAAAAAATATGTGGATTTGCTATGGAGACAGAAAATCTTATTGAAAATGCAACTTTAAAATTAAAAAGCAAGAATTGTGATATGTTGGTTGCTAATTCATTAAAGGAAAAAGGTGCTGGTTTTCAAGGTGATACCAATGTTGTGACTTTGTTGTTTAAAGATTATAGTAAAAAATTGGAACTAATGGATAAAAATAAGCTTGCTTATATTATTTTAGAAGAATTAATGAAATGTGGAGGTTAATATGTTATTAGTTATTGATATTGGTAATACAAATATTACAATGGGATTATATGATGGAAATAAACTTAAAGGCAATTATCGTTTAACAACGAAATTTCAAAGAACATCTGATGAGTATGGATTTATGTTATTATCATTCTTAAATGCAACTTCAATTCAAGTCAATGAAATACAAGATATTATTATTTCTAGTGTTGTTCCAAAGATTAATTATTCTTTTATAAATTCAATTAAGAAGTATTTATTCAAAGATCCTATTATGATAGGACCTGGTGTAAAGACTGGTATCGCTATTAAAATAGATAATCCTGCAACATTAGGAGCAGATAGATTAGTTGATGCTGCTGGAGCATTCTATACTTATGGTGGTCCATGCATTGTTATTGATTTTGGTACTGCAACAACCTATGATGTTGTAAGTGAAAAAGGAGAATTCCTTGGAGGTACAACCGCTCCAGGTATTGGAATATGTGCTCATGCCTTGTCCTCACAAGCTGCAAAACTACCTGAAATTGAAATTACTAAGCCTGATAAATTAATTGCTAAAAACACTGTAAAAAGTATGCAAGCAGGTGTTGTTTATGGTTATATTGGGCAAACTGAATATATTATTAAAAAATTAAAAGAAGAATATGGAAAAGATATGAAAGTTATTTCTACTGGAGGACTAGGAAAAATTATTGCTAATGAAACAAATGAAATTGATATTCATGATGTGGATTTAACTTTTAAAGGACTTAAAATCATATATGATAAAAACGTAAAAAAAGGTGCCTAGCACCTTTTTATAATACCTCTATAAAATCTTTTAAACGATCATAAACTCTTTTAAATGAATCAATATCAAGTTTTTCATCAGGACTATGAATACCACTCATATTGGGTCCATAAGTGACTATATCTAAACTAGGAATCTTTGCTTTAAAAATACCTGTTTCTAACCCTCCATGAGTTGCTCTTTCTATTAAATCAATACCATACTTTTCATTAAAAAATTCTTTCATTTGTTTTCTAATTTGAGAATGAGGATCATATTGCCATCCCCCATACTCACTATTCACATGAATACTAAGACCATATATTGAAGCAATCATCTCTATTTTATCAGTTAATTCATCTAATGCCCCCTTAATTGGAGAACGTAATGAATAAATGATTTCAACTTTATAATCATCAGTTTTAATAACTCCGTTATTCAATGAAATTAATGTTAATCCATCAATTTCTTTAGATTTAGCAATCAATCCATTAGGGGCTAAAAAGACTGTATTAATAATAGCTTCACTATCACTAGAATTCATGGCTTTATTAGCACTACATCTATTTAACTCAATAGAAAAATGAGGTTCTTGTTTACGATATTGTGCTTTAATAGCATAAAATCCTTTCTCTATAATCGTTTCAATTTCTTCAATAGAACTTTCACTCGCAAACATACATCCACATTCTCTTGCTATCGCATTATCTTTTAAACCACCATCAATTTTGACAATTCTTACGTCAATACCATTTTTTATTAACATATGCATTAATTTAACATTTAATTGAATTGCATTTCCTTTATCCTTATCAATCATTTCACCAGAATGACCACCAGATAATCCTTTAATAATCAAATGATAAACTGGTGAATCATTGTCTTCATATTGAAATTCTTTCACTGCAGCAACTCTTTTCCCACCTGAAGAAGATGTTGTCACTTCCATTTCATTTTCACAATCCAAACCTATCATTCTTGTTGATTTTAGTAATTTCTCATCTAATGCTGCAGCACCAAATAAACCTACTTCCTCCTGTACAGTAAAAACACACTCTAAAGGTGGATGAGAGGCATCTTTATCATCTAATAAAGCCAACATAATCGCCACTCCACAACCATCATCTGCCCCTAAAGTCGTTCCTCTAGCTTTTAAATTGCCTTCTTCTATATACAAATCTAATGGATCATTTTCAAAATCATGTTCACAATCTTTATTCTTTTCACATACCATATCCATATGTCCTTGTAACATCAATGGTTCATGATCTTCATATGAAGAAGAAGCTTCTTTATAAATAATCACATTATTCATTTCATCTCTATGATATTGAAGATTTCTCTCTTTCGCAAACTCTTCTAAATAATCAGAAATTTTTTCCTCATGAAAAGATCCTCTAGGAACTTGTGAAATTTCTTCAAAAAAACGATATACACTTACACTACTATCTAATACTGTCATTTCTTAACCCTCCTGTTTTATAATTAAATCTGTTATACCACCATTCATTGAAAGCTCAATCCTTTCAATTTTAGGATGACTTCTTAGTTCTTTTCTTATCATATTTCTTAAAACAATACCATTATTACATCCATGTATAATTCTAACCATAAAGACACTTCTACTTAATTGTTTTAAAGTTCTTAAAATTAGATTTTTTGCCTCTATTCTACTTAATCCATGAACATCAATCTCTAAAATATTTAATCAACCCCTTTCAAAATCTTTATTTCATCATCATTAAGTAATCTTTTTTCACCCTTCCTCAATGAATCATCTAAATAAAGATTACCAATACTCACTCTTTTTAAATCTTTAACTCTATTTCCAATAGAGAGGAACATTTTCTTAACTTGATGATATTTTCCTTCATATATAGTTAAATAACAATGATAATCATCAATAATATGTATATCAGATGAACAACATTTAACATCATTATCAATCACTATTCCTTCTTTAAATAATATAATTACATTATCACATAACTTTTTTTCTAAAGTTACTAAATAACATTTAGGAATATGGTTTGTTGGAAGCATCAAAGTCTTCATTAAAGACTTATCATCAGTTAATATCATTAAACCTGTTGTATCAATATCCAATCTACCTATAATAGATAAGTTCTCTTCTTCAAAAAAATCAACTACACATGGATAATATTTATCACTATTAGCACTTATAAATCCTTTAGGTTTATAAAACATATAATACTTATAAATATGTGTATTTAATACATGATGACAACATTCAATTTTATCATCTAAAAACACTTTATATCTTATATCAACTATAATCTTACCATTAACTTTAACATATCCATCCCTAATGAGTTTTCTACATTTCTTCTTATTACCAATATTGTTTTTTATTAAAATAATATACAAATAAATCAATGTGTATTTCGACTCCTCCAACAATCATTAGATCTACTATTTCCATTATTTAAAACAATAATTGTAACATCATCTCCTTTTTGATAAGATGGATTTTCTTTTAATAAATCATTTAATATAGATAATCTTTTATGACCATCAACACAATAATAATGACCATCAATAATATTAACCTTAATAGGAAATGAAAAACCAATTCTTAATACTGATTGATATAATGTTTGACTATATTCTTTATATTCATATTGAATTTTATTTAAATTCACCTTTATTAACCTCACGTATAATCACCTATACTATTATAACATAAATAAATAATAATTTTATATATTTATTTCTAAATAAGAAAAGCGTTTTCATTTAAAAATGAACATGATATAATTAATATAAGATTTTCATTGGAGGGATTACATGAATATTTTATTAAGCCGTATTTTAACTTATTTGAATGGTACATTATTTCTTGATTATTATTATAAAATATGTACATTTATTGTTTTTCATTACTTAGAAATGGATACCATGACTGAAGAGAATTTTTTAAAAGAAGGTCACTTTACTAAAGAAGAATTATACAATTTTATTGCTTTACTTGGATTCCATCAATATGAAGAATTTAGAGAAACTCTTATTACACATCATGAAACACGATGTAATCAAATTAGAGTAAGAATGATTGGGGCTAGTAGTGATGAACTTATTCAAAACATGGAAAAAAATTGTAGTGATGAGGAAATGAAAGAAGAAATATCTGATATATGTAGAAAATTATTTAAAAGTAAAAGAATTATTATTATTGGGGCTTTATATCCCATTTCAATAGCGATAGAATTACAAACAGATATGATTACCTTTGGTAAGCCTTTCATTCAATATCATAGTTATGATCCTATAGTTATGGATGAAAATGATGTCGTCATCGTTATAAGTGCTACTGGTAGGGCTTTAGAAGGATTTAGAGAATCTAAAAAAGATGTACATATTGAAAGAGCTCAACAAATATTAATTACTCAAAATAAAAAATATCTAAGAACTGAAACTTCTGAAAATTGTCATGTTATCTGTGTCCCAGGTAAATTCGATAGTATTAACTTCAATTATCAAATCATGACAATATTTGATTTGATTAGAATCCACTATTATCAACAATATTATTTATAAAAGAAATGACAGAGTTCAATAAATACTCTGCCATTTCTTTAGTCTTTAATCCACTAAAAGCACACGATCTGTATATTCTTTTGCTGAAGATGAATATAATTGAATAAGGTTTTCTACAGTCATTTTTTCTCTTTCTTGCCCTTCTATAATAGAAACAATTTGGCCATCCTTCATTATCATTGTTTTATTACCATATTTTAAAGCATCTTCCATATTATGAGTAATCATCAATGTAGTAATCTGATGTTCTTTTACAATCTTTTCACTTAAAGATAAAACTTTCATAGCTGTTTTTGGATCTAAAGCTGCTGTATGCTCATCTAGTAATAATAGTTGAGGTGTAACAAGTGTTGCCATGAGTAAAGTTAATGCTTGACGTTGACCACCAGATAAAGTTCCAACCTTTGTATCTAAACGCTTCTCTAATCCTAAATCTAATTCTTTTAATGCATCTATATAATCATTTCTGTTATGCTTAGTAAATAGATTTAAACTAAAATGTTTTCCTCTTTGACTTGCAAGTGAAAGATTTTCTTCTATTGTCATAGAAGGTGCAGTTCCTTTTAAAGGATCTTGAAACAACCTCCCAATACTTCTAGAACACTTATATTCAGGCAAATCAGTAATATCTATACCATCAAGTAAAACTTGACCATCAGTCATTTCTACTGCCCCACTAATCGCTTGAAATAAAGTTGATTTACCTGCACCATTACTACCAATAATTGTAACAAAATCACCTTTATCTAAATGAAGATTAACATTTGATAAAGCTTTTTTCTCATTAATAGT
The DNA here is from genome assembly GCA_910579135.1 of uncultured Erysipelotrichales bacterium. Classification (GTDB taxonomy): domain Bacteria; phylum Bacillota_I; class Bacilli_A; order Erysipelotrichales; family Coprobacillaceae; genus MGBC113645. The sequence continues at coordinate 211,724 of CAJTTM010000001.1, forward strand.
ATCTTGGTTAAAAATAACTGTCACATTTTTTAAATCAAGCATCTTTCTTTCTCCTTTTTTTAATTGATGTTGATGCAATCGCAATCACAACTAATACTGATGATAATAATTTCAAATCCCCTGAAGGTAATCCAAGTTGTAAAGCAATTGTTAAAATAGTACGATAGAATACTGCACCAAAAACAACTGCAAATAATTGGAATGCTATCGTTTCTTTTTTAATCAAAGTTGTTCCTACAATTATACTTGCTAAACCTATAACCATCATTCCTGTACCACTTTGAATGTCTGCAAATGTTTGATGTTGAGCGAATATTGCTCCACTCATCGAAACAAAACCATTAGCTAATGATAAACCTAATATTTTCATTTTATTTGTATCTATTGAACTTGCTTTGACCATATCCTCATTATCACCACAAGCTCTTAGGGCTAAACCAAGTTGTGTTCTTAAAAAATAATGTAAGAAAAGACAAATTAGAATAACTAATATAAATATAATAATAAATTTATGATATGGATCATATTGTTCTAATATTGTAAAAATAGTATCACTTTCAAATAAAGAAATATTTGGAGTATCATTCATTATTCTTAAATTAATTGAATATAATCCTGTCATAGTTAATATTCCTGAAAGTAATGGCATAATCTTAAACTTGGTAATTAAAATTCCCGTTACAGCACCTGCTATCATACCGACAAATAATCCACCAATAATCCCAAGAATTGGTGAAGACGATACAGTTAAAACAGCACTCACTGCACTTCCTAACACAAAACTTCCATCAACTGTTAAATCAGGTAAATTTAATACTTTATAACTAATATATAATCCAAGTGACATAATCGCAAATATACCACCAAGTTCTAATGCTCCTAAAACGACTGTAAAATTCATTATACCAACCCCTTATTTAATCATTAATAAAGCTTTATCATTTTTAATTTCTTGTGGAAGAGTAATTCCAAGTTTATTTAAAACATCTTCATTAACATAAATATTTAAATTATCTTTAAATACTTTAACAGGAATATTTTCAACCTTTTCATCTTTTAATACTTTATCTACCATATTAGCAGTTTCCTTACCTAAATTCTCATAATTAATACCAACACTTAAGAAACCACCATCTTGAACCATAGAATCAGCTCCTACATATAAAGGAACCTTTGCTTTAGCACAAGCAGTTCCAACAACATTCATTGCACTTGCAACTGTATTATCATTAGGAACAAAAACCGCATCACATTTACTGTTTAATACTGAAACAGCTGTTTGTACTTCATTAACAGATGTTACTGTAGCTTCAACAATTTCAATTCCTTTTTCCTTCGCAAAAGCTTTCGCTTTATTAATATTTGTAACAGAATTAGCTTCGCCTTTATTATATAAAACACCTAATTTTTTTAAATTTGGATTAATCTCTAAAGCTCTTTGTAAAATCAATTCAACTTGAATTTCATCACTTGTACCAGTAATATTTTTATCTGGCTTTTCTAATGATGATGTTAACTTCGCACCTATAGGATCACTCACTGCTGCAAATATGATTGGTGTATCCTTAGACAATATTGCTGCTGCTTGAGCAACTGGAGTTGCTATTGCCATAACAACATCTGGACTCTTAGATTTAAAATCTTGAATAATACTTGCTGCTGTATTTGTATCACCTTGAGCGTTCTTAAAAATATACTCAACATTATCTCCATCCTTATATCCCAATTCTTCCATTTGTTTATCAAAAGCACTCTTAATTGTATTTAAAGAAGTATGTTCAACAAGTTGAATAATTGCAACTATTTTCTTTTCATTACTATTCTTTTCACCATTACCATTTCCACAACCCACTAAACTACCAACTAAACCAAAACATAATAATAACTTTCCTAATTTTTTCATCTCTATAATCTCCTTTATTTATAATTCGTTTTTTTTAAAACAAAGAAATGCACCATCGTTTCATAAATTTTACTCCTTCCTTGCTTGCATTGTATAGAAACAAAAAACATCTGTCCTCAAAGGACAGATGTATATATCTGCTAATGCCACCTTTAAAAAGTTTTTATACAAAATGCTAACACATTTTTGCCTTGTAACGTAGGCTTTACGTCTTTGGATACTCGAAACCTTTCCCCATCGCCCTCGTAGGTCCATTTATCTTAACTGCCATTATCTAGATCACACCACCCTAGACTCTCTTTGAATACATCTTTAAGTTTTATCTCCTACTCATTAGTTTATAATAATAAATTATCATATTAATTCCAAAATGTCAATAGCTATATAAAAAACAGGAATTAATCCTGTTTTTCATAATTATTTAGCGTTTTTTTCTTTAACAGCAGCTTGAGCAGCAGCTAATCTTGCTAAAGGTACACGGAATGGAGAACATGAAACATAAGTCAAACCAATCTTATGACAGAATTCAACTGTTCTTGGATCTCCACCATGTTCACCACAGATACCTAATTTGATATCAGGACGAACTGGTTTAGCTTTTTCAATAGCAATCTTCATTAATTGACCAACACCATTTTCATCAACATGAGCAAATGGATCAGATTCGAAGATGTTCTTTGCATAATATTCTGATAAGAATTTAGCAGCATCATCACGAGAGAATCCATAAGTCATTTGAGTTAAATCGTTTGTACCAAATGAGAAGAATTCAGCTTCTTTAGCAATTTCATCAGCAGTTAAAGCAGCTCTAGGAATTTCGATCATTGTACCAACTTTGTAGTTTAATTCAACTCCAGCATCTGCAATAACTTTGTCAGCAGTTTCAACAACTACTTTCTTAACATATTGTAACTCTTTAACATCTCCAACAAGTGGAATCATGATTTCAGGCTCAACATGTAAACCTTCTTTGTTACACTTAATAGCAGCTTCGATAACTGCAGTAGTTTGCATTTTTGCAATTTCAGGATAAGTTACAGATAAACGACATCCTCTATGACCCATCATTGGATTGAATTCTTTTAATGATTCAACACGTGCTTTTAAAGCATCAAAAGACATACCTAAGCTTTCAGCTAAAGGTTTGATTTCTTCATCAGTATGAGGTAAGAATTCATGTAAAGGTGGATCTAAGAAACGAATATTAACTCCATATCCATCCATAGTTTTAAATAATTGTTCAAAGTCATCTCTTTGATATGGTAAAATCTTAGCTAATGCTTCTTCTCTAGCTTCAACAGTTTCAGCAGTAATCATACGTCTAAAGTTGAAGATTCTTTCTTCATCGAAGAACATATGTTCAGTTCTACATAATCCGATACCTTCAGCACCGAAGTTACGAGCTTGAGCAGCATCTCTTGGATTATCAGCATTAGTTCTAACTTTTAATGTACGAACTTCATCAGCCCATGACATGAAAGTTCCAAAGTCTCCACCGATTTCTGGTTCAACAGTATCAATTCTTTCACCATAAACGTTTCCTGTACTTCCATCTAATGACATCCAATCACCTTCATGATATTCTTTACCATCAGGAGTTGTTAATACTTTGTTTTCTTCATCAATCTTTAATTCACCACATCCAGCAACACAGCAAGTACCCATACCACGAGCAACAACTGCAGCATGTGAAGTCATACCACCACGAACAGTTAAAACACCATGGGCAATAACCATACCTTCGATATCTTCTGGTGAAGTTTCAAGACGTACTAATAACATATCTTGAACACCATTTTCTTTAGCAGCCATAACATCTTCAGCAGTGAAATAAATATGACCTGTAGCAGCTCCTGGAGAAGCAGCTAACCCATTAGCAACTGGATTTGCTTTCTTTAATGCATCAGCATCAAAGTTTGGATGTAATAATTGGTCTAATTGTCTAGGATCAACTTTTAATAAAGCCTCTTCCTTAGTAATCATACCTTCATTTACAAGATCAACAGCAATCTTTAATGCAGCTTGAGCAGTTCTCTTACCATTACGAGTTTGTAACATATATAATTTACCATTTTCAATAGTAAATTCCATATCTTGCATATCTTTGTAATGTTTTTCTAAGATATCACAAACATCACAGAATTGTTTGTAACAATCTGGCATAACTTCATTTAATGTAGCAATTGGACGAGGTGTTCTGATACCAGCAACAACGTCTTCACCTTGTGCATTCATTAAATATTCACCATATAATTTGTTTTCACCAGTAGCTGGGTTACGAGTAAATGCAACACCAGTACCAGAAGTATCTCCAGTATTACCATAAACCATTTGTTGAACGTTTACTGCAGTACCCCAAGAACCAGGGATATCATTTAAACGTCTATATGTAATAGCACGGTCATTGTTCCAAGAACGGAAAACAGCTTTGATTGCTTCCATTAATTGTTCTTTTGGATCTTGTGGGAAGTCAACACCTGCATGTTTTTTGTATTCTTCTTTATAGATTGCAACAACCTCTTTTAAATCCTCAGCAGTTAAATCAGTATCAAATTCAATACCTTTTTCTTCCTTAATTGCATCAAATTTTCTTTCAAAAGAACTCTTTGGGAATCCTTTAACAACATCAGCAAACATTTGAATAAATCTTCTATAACTATCATAGACAAATCTTTCATTGTTTGTGATTTGAGCGAATCCAGTAGCAACTTCATCATTTAATCCTAAGTTTAATACTGTATCCATCATACCAGGCATAGATTCTCTTGCACCTGAACGAACTGAAACTAATAATGGATTAGTTGGATCCCCCAATTTCTTTCCAGTTTCAGCTTCTAAACCAGCTAATTTTTCATCGATTTGAGCACAAATTTCTGGAGAAATTTGTTTTCCATCTTCGTAATAAGCAGTACAAGCTTCAGTAGAAACTGTAAATCCTTGTGGAACTGGTAATCCAATACTAGTCATTTCAGCTAAGTTTGCACCCTTACCACCAAGGATGATTCTCATATCTTTATTACCTTCTCTAAATGAATAAACATATTGTTTCATGTAAAAAATTTCCTCCTTTTTTTATCTACACTATTATACACTAATATACTACTTTCAATCAAGCCTTTTTTTCATAACTTATTTATGAAAAAATAAAAAATATTTTATTGATAATAAAAAAAAGAAAATATAGCTTAAAATTTTACATTTCCTAACTTTTGAAGTAAATAAGGTCTTACCAACGCAATAAAATATAATGACCCTGTTATAAATAAGACTCCTTTAAAATCAATAGCATTATCAATAGCTTTTTGCCAATCTTTTTCTATTTTTACTGGAAAATTTTCTGCTAAAAGTTCAGCTTTTTGAGCTCTATAATGATTAAACTCACAAATTGTTAAATCATCACTCAATTCTAATAATTTTTCTATCATTCCATGAGTATCTTTATCTCTCAATGCACTAAATATGATTTTTATATTAGAATATTTTTGAGCAGCATTACAAAAAGCATCCATACCTTCTTTATTATGTGCTCCATCAATAATGATAAGGGGATCTTTCCTTATGACTTCAAATCGCCCTTTCCATTTTGCTTGATATAATCCTTTTTTTAAATCGTTATCACTATAATTAACTTTATGATTGTCTTTTAAATACCTTAAAACCTCAATTGCTAAAACAGCATTATAACACTGATAATTTGCTCCAGTCATCAAACAATATTCACAATCATCATAACAAAATGAAACTGTATCTAAATTATATTGAATACAAGAAATTTCTTTTGTTAATATTAACGAAGAATGATGCTTGTCGCATATTTCTTTAAAAACATCTAAGCACTCTTTCTTTTTTTCACCTGTAATAAACGCAGTATTTTCTTTAATGATTCCACCTTTTGTCCTTGCAATTTGAACATACGTATCCCCTAAATAATCAGTATGATCTAAACCAATATTCGTATTTACACTAACCATTGGATTCACAATATTAGTAGCATCTAATTCTCCACCTAATCCAACTTCAAAGATTGCATAATCTACTTCTTTATCAATAAAATACATAATCGCAATAAAAACTTCTATTTCAAACATTGATAAATCATATTTTAAACATATCTCCATATATTGATTACTATATTTTAAAATCTCATCTTCTAAAATACTATGATCATTAACTCTCATGACATCTAAACGACTCACTAAAGCTGGAGATGTAAATGTTCCTATCTTATAACCTGCTAGTTGTAAAACTTCTCTAATATAGTTTGTTGTAGAACCCTTTCCATTTGTACCACCTATATGAATAATTTTCAATCTATTTTGAATATCACAAAAATCATTCATAAAATTCTTAAAATGATCTAAAGCATAAACTCTTTGTTTTAATGACATTATAAATTCATGAACTTCATCATAACTTTGAAAATCATAATTACGATTAGATTGATAAACCATATTATATTGGCTGTCCTTAGAATCTACGACCTTAAAATCATTATCAACATAAAAATCATAATTTTCTTTAGAGGATATTACATAAAGTTGACCACATATTAATTGTTTCACCTTATCAAGAAGTCGATAAACTATTTTTTCATCACAATTGCTATTTATAGATAAACAACATAATTGATGATGATTCCAACTCACTATTCCGTTCAAATCATCATCAAAATATCCTATCATAAAGAAAGATTTCTCTTTTATTTTATCAACAAAAGAAGGAAATTCTTCCAATAAATCATTTCCTTCTTCATAATGATCATCTAATGTAAAATACTTAACCCCTTTATTTATATATAATATATATATATCAAAATCATTTTCATTTAAAAATCGAAACTTCATTTTTACTAACCTTCTTAAATCTTTTCAAATCTATCAATATCCACAACAAAAACTGTTGCACCTCCAACAAGAACATCTACCATTATTGGAGTAAAAAAGTCTCCCATTTCAGTTGGAGGGACAGTTGGTTGTTTAACAACACGTTTTTTTGCATGAGCCTTAATGATTTCAATAACTGCATCAACTTTATCATCATTAGTCCCAATTAAAAAAGTAATATTTCCATTCTTTAAAAAACCACCTGTTGAAGCTAACTTAGTTACAAAAAAGCCACCTTCAGTTAAATAAGTTTGAACCTCTGCACTATCATCTCTATTAACTATCGCAATTATAAGTTTCATATAAATTCCTCCTTTATTTATATTTTAACATGTTTTTTTATAAAAAACATCTTTTATTATTTAATCCTTATAAGTTTAAATATCATAACACAATTCCACTATAAGATATACAAAAATTTTTAAGCATTAATAAAACTATCGTGTTGTAATGGTAAAAAACGTTGAATATATTCATTTAAAACATAGTTATCAGTCATCGAAGATAAGTAATCACTGACAATTAATTCTTTAGGTGTAGATTGATAACTATCTGTCATTCTATGAACATGAACATGAATACCTGTTTCCACATTACAACTCACTAAATCTTCATAAAAGGCATTATATAATTCTATGACCATTCTTGTTAACTTTTCATTTTCTTTTATTAACATAGGATGATGATGTATCTTTTTGGAAATAAAATGAAATAATACTGTTAATGCATTAAAAACTTCATCAGAAAATTCTAAATAAGGTCTTTCAAAACTATGAATAACAATATCTCCAATTAATCGATTAATCATTGATTTATTATCTTTCCCTAAAACTGATGTCACTTCATTTGGTAAATCCTCTTCACTAATAATACCTACCTTAATTGCGTCCTCTACATCTTTACCAACATAAGATATAATATCACTGATCCTTACAACACATCCTTCTAATGTCATTGGTGAAATTTTTAAACTATAATCCTTTTCATGCCAGCACTTTTCATATTCATCCCAAAAATCATCTACTGTTTTATTTCTATTAGGGAAATACTGTTTCGAAAGAATTTCTCCATTATGGCATAAGACTCCATCTAAAACTTGTAAGGATACATTATATCCTACTCCATTTCTTTCAATAAACAATAAATTTCTTACACTATTTGCATTATGAGCAAAATAACCAAAACCTCTTTTTTCTAAACAATCATTAATCGCTCTTTCACCAACATGTCCATAGGGAGCATGTCCTAAATCATGACCTAAAGCAATAGCTTCAATTAAATCAAGATTAAGATTTAAACCTCTACCAATCTGTCTAGCAATTCTTGAAACCCATTGAACATGTAATGATCTTTTGGAAATATGATTATTGCTAAAAAAAGACAATGCTTGTGTTTTATCAACATATCTAGAATAACTCTTTGAATATAACACTCTATCAACATCTTCTTCAAATGGCCATCGTATATCAAATTTATTATTTTTATTTAAACTGGTTTTAACTTTAATACATTCACTATTTTTTGTTGCATAAGGTGAAAGACTTTGATCCTGTTTATAAGTTGCTAATATGGAAGAAAGAATAATTATCTCTTTATCGTTCATATTATCAAATCCTTTCCTTTTTTTCTTTAGTTATAGTATAATATATGCGGTGATTTTATGCAAATTGAATTAATAAAATGGTATGAACAAAATAAAAGAGATTTACCTTGGAGAAAAACAAGAGATCCTTATAAAATATGGATCAGTGAAATTATGTTACAACAAACAACAGTAGAAGCTGTTATACCTTATTTTATAAGATTTATGGAACGTTTTCCTAATATCCAAACACTCTATAAAGCGAGCGAAGAAGAAGTTTATAAATATTGGGAGGGTCTTGGATACTATAGACGTGCAAAACATATTTTAGAAACTGCTCAAATTATTCATAATGAATATCATGATGTGTTTCCTAAAGATTTTAATACAATATTATCTTTAAAGGGAATAGGTCCTTATACTGCAGGAGCAATCAGTTCTATAGCCTTTTTAAATCCAACTCCTGCTGTTGATGGAAATGTTTTAAGAATTATATCAAGATACTATTTAATCAAAGAAAACATAGCATTAAGCAAAACAATCAAAAAAATAGAAAACATTGTAGAAGAATTAATTAAAGATTATAATCCTTCATCTTTCAATCAAGGACTCATGGATTTAGGAGCTAGAATATGCCGTCCTAAGAATCCCAAATGTGATCTATGTCCTATCTCTCTACATTGTCAAGCATATCAAAATAATCAACAAAATGTTTTACCAATCAATATTAAAAAGATAAAACATCAAGAACTTCATTTTATTACAGGAGTTATTACTTATAAAAATCAATTTTTACTAATAAAAAATCCACAAGGATTATTAGAGAATCTCTATGGTTTTATTCAATATGAAACAGTTAATCCTTATCATTACAATGAATTATTCTATAACGATTATCACCAATCGCTTTCAGTTGTTTCCTATATCAAAGACATTAAACATGTTTTTACTCATAGAACATGGATCATGCATATTTACCATTATGAATTAAAAGAACCTATAGAGCATTTATACACATTAAAAGAGATAGAAAAACTTCCTATCTCATCAGCTCATCAAAAAGTACTTCAAGCATATACCAAAGAGAATTAAACTTCTCTTTTTTCATTTTCATCATATCTTTCAATAATTCTTTGTACAACAGGGTGACGAACAACATCTAATGCACTCATATAGACAAATCGTATTCCCTTTACACCTTTCAAAATAGACATTGCCCTATGCAAACCACTCATAACACCTCTAGGTAAATCAATTTGAGTCACATCACCTGTAATAATCATCTTTGATTGTAATCCTAAACGAGTTAAAAACATCTTCATTTGAGCATCAGTTGTATTTTGAGCTTCATCTAAAATAACATAAGCATCTTCTAAGGTTCTTCCTCTCATATATGCTAAAGGAGCAATTTCTACAATTCCTTTTTCAATTAACCTTTCAGTCTGTTCTACTCCTAACATATCATATAAAGCATCATATAATGGTCGTAAATAAGGATCAACTTTTTCTTTTAAATCTCCAGGTAAAAAACCTAAATTTTCTCCTGCTTCAACTGCTGGCCTTGTTAAAATGATTTTCTTAACTTCATTATTTTTTAAAGCTCTAATCGCAAAAACAACAGCCAAATAAGTTTTACCTGTTCCAGCAGGACCAATCCCAAAAACAACATCATTCTTCATTAAAGCCTGATAATATTCTTTTTGTCCTAAAGTCTTAGGATAAATCACTTTACCATGAATTGTTCTTGCTATTTTTATTGAATACAAATCATCCATTACTTTAACATTATCAGTTTCAATTAGTTTCAAAGCATATAAAACATCACGCTTTGAAATCTCCTTACCCTTTTTAACAAGTCTAATCAAAGCTTCTATAACTTTTTTTATTAAACCAATTTTATCTTCATTATCACAAAGAAGAATCTCATCACCACGTAAAATGATTTCAGTCATAAAAGCATCCTCAAGTATTCCTAAATTTTCTTCATGATTACCAATTAAATTTCTAATCTCATCAATAGAACAATCTTCAAGTTTTAAAACTTCTTTCATTCATTTCTCCTTTTTTATTGCTATATCTTCTAATAATGTATAATGCATTATTAAAGTTATTTTACTACGATTCCTATCTATTTGTAAAACATTTTCTTTATCAATCTCTACATTTGCAGGAAGTGAAGATCTAATCTTTAATAACAATTCATAAAAAACACTACCCTGATCCTGTCCAGTATTTTTAACGCTTGCCTGATAAGTATTAAAAGTATAAGCATAAACATGTCCTTTTACTGGTATGATTTTACTTTTTTTATCAGTAGAAATCAAAGTGTTTTCAATTAATAAATCCCCTTTTTTTACATAATCTAAACGTTTTACTTTAATCATTCCACTATCCACATCAAATGATTCAATCATTCCATCTTTTTTTGCATAAATATTTCTAAAATCTGATTTTTCTAATTCATCTTTTGCTTTATTCGTATATTCAACATAAAAAACACTACCTCTTTGATAAATATTTAAATACTCAACACTTTTCTTATATTTATTTTTTAAACTCATTAATATATCATTTAACTCTTCAAAATCTCTTAACCTAGAATAATGATTAATTTGTTCTTTATTTAAAGTCTTTATAATTTGAGTATTTAAATGAGGTATACTCCCTATAATCTTAATATCAAAAATAAGATGAGAAAAAACAAATAGCCCTAAAACAAAACCAATAATAATCATAACACTATTTAATCCCTTAAAATATAAAAAATATTTCATTAATCCAATTGTCTTTATATATTCTAAAGATATATCCATATCTTTCCACAAAAACCTTTGAAAAGTTGAAGCATAAAACATATAACCTTCATCATACTTTTTTAAAAAATGTATCTTTAAATGTTTCTTTCTAACATACTTTAATAAAGATAAAAGATATTCCTCTTCAATATAAAACTGATCATAACCCATGTTCATGACATTCTATCACCTTAATCTTCCCTTTCATCTTTAACTCATCACAACCATAATATTCAATCTCAAAATCCTTTCCTCTTATTGATACATCATAATTTTCCATCTCTAATCTCATATAATGAATATCCATATATTTTACTAACTTATAATCTTTAATCAAAATATGATCTTGATCATAAATAATCATATGACCACCTCAATAATACATATGAAAATAAAAAAAAAGAAGAACTATGTTCTTCTTATCTTTTTCCTTTATTTTTTCTAGCAGCTTCAGATTTCATTTTTCTTTTTAAACCTGGTTTTACATAGAATTCTCTTTTACGTGCTTCAGCAAGGGTTCCTGTTCTAGAAACTTGTCTTTTAAAACGACGTAATGCATCATCTAATGATTCATTTTCTCTTACTACAGTTTTTGCCATTTTGAACTTTCCCCCCTTTACTAACTACATGCAAATGAATTATACACGTTAATATGGAAAAAATCAAGTTTTTTTATTAATATATAAAATTTTATATACACTTTTCCCATATTTTAACAATTTTTAACTAACAACTTTTTTCTTTAAGTATTTTTTTGGCACTTACAAGCTTAACACATAATGCAAATAATAATGCGGCCTGTTTAAGTTCATCAACACTTGGATATGATGGAGCGATTCTAATATTAGAATCCTCTGGATCATTACCATATGGATAAGTTGCTCCTGCATTTGTTAAAACTGCACCTGCTTGTTTACAAGCTTCAATAATATCTTTAGCACAGCCATTTAAAGCATTAAATGATATAAAGTATCCTCCAAGTGGATGACTCCATGTTCCTATATCCAAACCACTTAATTGTTCACTTAATATTTTTTCAACCATTTCAAACTTAGGACGTAAAACATCAGCTTGTTTTTCCATATGTTTTTTAACACCTTCAGCATTCTTAAAATATTCCACATGACGTAATTGATTAATTTTATCATGACCAATAGATTGAACTGTCATATGTTTTAATACATCTTTTTTATTATCTATTGAACAAGCTAAAGCTGCTACACCAGAACCTGGGAATGTGACTTTAGAAGTCGAACAAAATTCAAACACAATATCGGCATTATCATTTTCTTTACATAATTGAATAATATTAGCAACATGATCTTGTTTATCATTATATAAATGATGTAAACAATAAGCATTATCCCAGAATATTCTAAAATCTTTTGCAGCTGGTTTTAGCGAGGCAAAACGTTTAACAACATCTAATGAATATGTCACACCTGAAGGATTAGAATATTGTGGAACACACCAAATACCCTTTACACTTTTATCATTATTAACATATTCTTCTACCATATCCATATCTGGACCATCTTCTAATAATGGTACTGGAATCATTTTGATTCCAAAATGTTCAGTAATCGCAAAATGACGATCATACCCAGGAACTGGACATAAGAACTTTACTTCATCTTCTTGACACCATGGTTTTTCTCCTAAATAGCCATGAGTATATCCTCTACTTATTTGATCAAACATAATATTTAAACTAGAATTACCAAAAACAGTGATTTCATCAGTTGTTACATCTAATAATTCTGCAAATAACTCTTTTGCTTCATCAATACCATCCAAAATACCATAGTTACGATAATCCATATTTTTTACTAATTGACTTTGACTATTAATAACATTTAACATATCCATAGACAAATCTAATTGATCAAAATTAGGTTTTCCTCTTGCCATATTAAGTTCAAGCTTTTTAGCTTTTATATCCACATATTCTTTTTCTAAATCAGAAATCAAAGACTTTAATTCATTTTCATTCATTTGTTTAAAAGACTTATTCATATTTTCTATCCCCTTTTCTATATATAGATATATTATCTATTTTATATACAAAATGCAAGAAATAATAAAAAAACCAATCACAAAAGATTGGAATTTTACTTTTCTTTCACTAAACGAACACCTGAACTTGTTCCAATACGAGTTGCTCCAGCATTAACAACTGCAATCATATCTTCAAAAGATCTCACACCACCAGCAGCCTTAACCTCCAATTCAGCACCTACAGTATCTTTCATTAATTTAACATCTTCTGGAGTTGAACCCCCTGTACTAAAACCAGTTGATGTTTTTACAAAAGTTGCTTTTGCTTTTTTAGCAGCCAAACAAGCTCTTACCTTCTCATCATCTGTTAATAAACATGTTTCAATAATGACTTTTACACATTTCCCATCACTTGCATCAATAACAGCCTTAATATCTTCATAAACTTTTTTGTCATCACCATCTTTTAAAGCACCGATGTTAATGACCATATCAACTTCATCAGCACCTTTTCTAATAGCATCCTTTGCTTCAAAGGCTTTCACTTCACTTGTATTTGCACCTAAAGGAAAACCTATTACTGTACAAACATTGACAGAGCTTCCCTTTAATTTTTCTACACAATATTCTATCCATGTAGGATTAACGCATACAGAAGCAAAATCATTTTCTATAGCTTCTTGACATAATTTATCAATGACTTCTTTTGTTGTATCTGCTTTTAAAGCAGTATGATCAATTAATTTATTATATTTCATCTTCTTCTCCTTGACTATAAATTTTTTGAATTGCATTCAATGCAATATATTTATCACCTGGATAAGGTTCATGACCAATAGTTGATGTCATAAATTGTTCATGACCTTTACCTAAAATTAAAATAATATCATCTTTATTCGCAATTTCTATTGCTTGTTCTATAGCTATTCTACGATCTTCTATAATAACTGATAAAGGTTTTGTAATATGTTTTTGAATATCTTGACAAACCTCATTAATATCTTCATCTCTTATATCTTCAGCTGTTAATATAACTTGATCTAAATATTCATTTGCTAATTTACCAATTTCTTCTCTCTTAGAATAATTTCTTTTTCCAGGTGCACCAAAAACACCAATAATTCTTCCATTTTTACATACTGATCTAGCAAACTGGAAAACTTTTCGATAACTTGTTACATGTTGACAATAATCAACAATAACATGGAAAGGATAAGGGTGAGATAATAATTCCATTCTTCCATCAACCTTTTTAATTTGTCCAATTGCTTCAATGATTTGAGATAAAGGCATATCTAAAACAATTAATGCTGCAACAACTGCTAAAATATTAGAAACATTGAAATGTCCAAGCACTGGAACACTAACACGATAAGTTTCATCTTTCACTAACAAATCAAATTCACTATGATCAATAAATAATTGAACATTCTTAGCCATTATATCAGCAGTATGCTTAATTCCATAGGTCATCACATGCGAATGAATCTTATCCTTAACATCCATATAAAATCTTACAGAATCAGTATTTAAAATTGCATATCCATGACTATCCAACAATTGAAATAACTTCTCTTTGCTTGTCATCAAATGTTCCATAGTTCCATGAAAATCCAAATGTTCTTCATAAATATTAGTAAATATACCAATATTAAAATGAACACCATCAACTCTTTTAAGGGCCAAACCATGGCTGGATACTTCTAAACATACCCCTTTCACATCATTTTTTACCATTTCATTTAAATGACGATGTAAGAATATTGTTTCAGGAGTTGTATAAGGACACTGAATAATACGACCAGCATATTTAATATCATTTGTTCCAATATATCCCATCTTTAATAATTGAGATAAAATATCATAAATCATCAAGGCAACAACAGTTTTCCCGCTTGTTCCTGTTATTCCAATCATGCTCATCTTATAACTTGGATTATCATAAAAAATATCTGCAACCCTATTTAATTCATCTAAAACATCATTCACTTGAATATAAAGAATATGAGGATGTTTATAAGGAATAGGTTTTGAATACACAATACACTTTGCTCCTTGAAAGATTGCATCTTCAATATAACGATGACCATCAACACTCAATCCATCAACACAAAAGAAAACCGAATCCTTTCCAACATATCTCGAATCACTATGAATAGAAACAACCTTAAAATCTTCTTTAACATCAAATAACTCATTAATTTTCTTCATCAATAACCGCTCCAATCAAAACAACATCATCAATATCATGAATATGTACATGATAAATATGTCCTATCGAAGATATTGGAAGATCCACTTTCACCTTTAAATAATTCGACGCATGACCTATCATATAATCACCATCTTTTTCCTCAATCAAAACTTCTAAAATTTGATCAACTTGAGATAAAGCATATTCCCTATTTAATCTATGTGATAAACCAATCAATGATTTGACTCTTTGTTTCTTAATTGTATCATTGACTTGTTCTTTCATTCTAGCAGCTGGAGTTCCTTTTCTTTTAGAATAAGGGAAAACATGTAACTGATTAAAATGTAATTTTTCTATCCAACGATAAGTTGCCTCAAAATCCTCATCATTTTCACCTGGAAATCCCACAATAACATCTGTTGTTATAGAAATATGAGGAAGTTTTTCTTTTAATTCAAAATATTTTTCTTCAAATTCTTGAGTTGTATATTTTCTATTCATCTTCCTTAAAATCTTATCATTTCCAGATTGAATAGGAATATGAAGATGATCAACAATAATAGAAGATGAAGCAATCAATTGTATAATTTCTTCACTCACCTGACTCATTTCAATAGAAGAAATACGCAATCTTTTTAAGCCTTTAACTTGACTTGTTAAATCTACTAATAAATCATAAAATGAATAATGATCTAATTCAGCACCATACCCAGCAGTATGAATACCTGTTAAAACAATTTCACTAAAACCATGATTGACCAAAGTTTGAGCTTGTTTAATAACACTATCCCTACTTCTAGAACGCATTCTTCCTCTTGCGTAAGGAATAATACAATAAGTACAAAAATTATTACATCCATCTTGAATCTTTAAAAAAGCTCTAGTGTTCTTTGTAAACAAATCAACATCTAAATCTTCAAAAGTTGCTTGTTTCATAACATCATTAATTTTAACAATTTGTTTACCAGTTCCCTTAAATTCATTAACCAAATCAACAATTTCATTTCTATACTGAGTTCCTAAAACAACACTTACACCCTCAATACATTCGATTTCTTCACTAGCCACCTGACTATAACAACCTACAACACAAATAATCGCATCTTTATTTTTTTTATGAGCTTTTCTAATCATTTGTCTAGATTTCGCATCACCTGTATTAGTCACAGTACAAGTATTGATGACATAAACATCAGCTTTTTCTTTAAAATCAACTTCTTGATAACCAGCTTCACAAAACAATCTTAAAATAGCTTCAGATTCATAAGTATTTACTTTACACCCTAAAGTATGTATGGCAATTGTATTCATATTGATCCTTTCTATTTATATTTCTTCAAAACTTTTTTATAAGTCTTCTCACAAATAAATTTCTTTTCTAATAAATAATCTAAACACTCTTGGTATTGATATTCCTCTACCATTTTGATAATCTCTTTAACTTCATCAATATCCACATTTTCTTTACATTTATTATCTATAATAGTCACTTCATTTAAGTACTCTAAATTCTCTTTTTTAAAAATATAGATTGTATATAATTCATCATAATAAAAACAAATATGTCTATCATCCTCATAAACAATTTGTAAACAAGAAAAATCAGTACGATAAATATCATTTCCATATAATTCTATAGCACTATGAATATGCATTTTATAATTTTCTACATAATCATGATGTGCCTTTAACATTAAAACACTATAATCATTAATATATCTACTATTCACAAATGGTTCTAAAAATGGAATATAAATATTTATTTGATTATCTTCATCATAAAAATGAGGAGCATTTTCTAAAATATCAGCAATCTCTAAATTAAACATCTTTCTTTTTTCTTCATAATTTAAATAATTAATTAAATCATAATTCTTACTCAAAAATATAGAATAAGCATCATCAATAAGATTCTTTGTTTGAAAACCTTTTAAAATAATTTCTAAATCAAACATATCAAATTCATCTTTAATAGAAACCTTAAAACCATTCCTTTCAAGATGACATTTCTCATTATAAATACTTTTATATAAATTTGTTTTATTCAAAGAAACCTTTTTCTTATATTTATTTAAACTTTCTATAAACCCCATTATTTCATCAACTCCCTTGTGTAACCAATCACGCTCATCATATAAAGAGGTGCAGTTTCACTTCTTAATATTCTTTTTCCTAAAGAACATTCTACAATCCCTAAAGACTTCATATATGTAATTTCTTTTTCATCAAAACCACCTTCAGGACCTACTATAATTGTAATAGATTCATATGAACTATTCATGACCTGAGACAAATGAGAAGCTTCCCCTTGTTTACTCGCTTCCTCATAAGCAACTAAATTATAATCTGATAAATATTGACTGATCTCATTCAATTTAATAGCTGGCATTAACTTAGGAATCTTTAAACGCCCTGATTGTTCACTCGCTTCTTTTAAAATACGTTGATAACGAACATATTTCTTAGAAAAAGAATTTTTATCACCTTTAATCACACTTCTTTGACTAAAAAAAGGAACGATTCTATTGACACCTAATTCTGTTGTTTTTTGTAATACAAATTCAAATTTATCATTTTTAGGCAATCCATAAACCAAAGTGACATCAACATCTAATTCATGATTATCATCTAATTTCTCAATAGGTAACAGTTGACCACTATCAACATTTTGTATCTCACATAAAAAAACATTCTCAAAAGGATCAATACAAATGACTTGAGTCTTAGGACGAAAACGCATAACTCTACTCATATGTTTAATTTGGTCTTCTTGACAAGAAAAAAGATGATTCAATTTTAATTTCTCTTCAACAAAATATCTCTGCATAATATCACCTTCCCCATAATAGCACATTTTACATACAAAAAAAACAAATAATCAAAAGAAAAAGCCCATTTCCAAGAAATGAGCCTTTCTAAAATATTATCTCAATTATTTTTTTCTGAAAAATGAAAGAATCTTCACATAATTATCACAATTAAACATTCTTTCACTTTTTACCCAACTAGGCATAGTTTCCTCAACTCTTAAATCAAAGCATCCATAATTGTAAAACATTATTCCATTTCCTCCTTTTTCCTGTTCCTTAATCTACTCTTATTATATTCTTTTCCATAAAAAAATGTAGAGTCTAGAAATCTAAAAAAATTCATTTTCTTTGTGCAACATGCACAAAGAATGTTATAATATAAGCAGGAGGATGAGAAAATGGGATTTACAATAGAAGATGCTTTTATACAATGTGGTGAACAATACAAATTAAAACTATTAGCTGGGAAAAATGGATGTGCTAATGCAATAAGTTGGATACATTTAATTGAAGATACAACAATCATTCAACAATTATGGGGAAAAGAATTAGCTGTTACAACTGGTTTAGGATTTCAAAGCGACGAATTATTATTCCGTTTTATTGAAAAACTTGTTAAGCATCATAGTACTGGTTTAATTATTAATACAGGAAAATATATTTTTGATATTCCATCTTTTATCATTGATTATTGCAATGAACAAGATTTTCCTCTTATATCAATACCATGGGAAATTCATTTAGCAGATGTTATCAAAGATTTTAGTATGCGTTGTATTATGTCTGAAAGAGAGGATCAACAGTTATCGAAATATTTTAGAAAAGCTTTTATTAATCCAGAATATTTAGAAACCTATCGTGATGAATTTATGACTTTCTTTGATGTAGATGGTTATTTCCAAGTTGTTTTGATTAGCATTGAAAATTCTGATCAATATGATGCTATTGAATTAAGAAGAGTTTCATTCCAAATACAATTATATTTAGAAAAAATTAATAGTAAATTTAGTTTTTTCTGGTTTGATTCTTACTTTGTATTAATTGTAAACAATATCCTAGAAGAAGAATTATTAGAAATCATTGATAAGATGCATAGACGTACTCAAAAAAAGATGCCTGAGCGTATTATTCATATAGGTATTGGAAGTTCTTTAAAAGATATTAATAATGTGGTTAGAAGTTACAAAAGAGCTAAAGGTGCTGTTGAAGCTGCATTAACATTTAATCAAAATATCATTGAATTTTCATCAATGGGAATATATCAAATCCTTTTT
Organism: uncultured Erysipelotrichales bacterium; assembly: GCA_910579135.1. Taxonomy (GTDB): domain Bacteria; phylum Bacillota_I; class Bacilli_A; order Erysipelotrichales; family Coprobacillaceae; genus MGBC113645. Next base: position 231,163 of record CAJTTM010000001.1, read on the forward strand.
TCACTTGAAGATAAAAATATATTAAAACAATTCTATATTCATCAATTACAACCTTTAATTGATTATGATGATAAACATCATACAGAATTTGAAAAAACACTTTATTATTATCTTAAATATAATGGTTCACCACAAAAGATTGCAGCTGCTATGTATACTCATCGTAATACAATTAACTATCGTATTCGTAAAATCAAAGAAATCTTAAACAGTGAAATAGAAACACCAGAAGAAAGATTTCAATATCAACTCGCTTTTCATATTAAAAAGATGTTAACAAAAGAATTATCAATCTGATAACTCTTTTTTTATAATCTCTTTTATATTCCTTAAACGTTGTTCTTTTTTTATTTGATACTCTATAGGATCATATTCCTTTGTCATTCTATCGCTTACATACATGACAGTATGATTTGCTCTATCGTTTATCCTATCACCTATCATAACTTCTTTCATAGCTTCAACTTGCCTTTGTCTTAATTCTTCATTAAAATCTCTACCCATTGTCACAAAAAATAAAATTTTATCCAATATTTTTATCTTCTTTTCATTCCCATATGCAAACCCATATGTCCACACTCTTTAAAACCATCCTACAAGTTTTGCAGGAGCTTCGCTCCAAAAAACAGGATATATAAAAATAAGACAATCAGCATTATTAATTTTTTCTTGTTCTAAATTATACATCTTTTAAAATAGGTAATGATTCATTATAATAAGCTTCTCTTAAATATTCTTCTTCACTAAAAGTTTCATTAAAATTTATTTGATATAAATCATCAACTTCATACTCAATATTCTTCTCTTCTAAACATTTTATCACTTCATCTTTTACTAATGAACTAAAACTTGAATAAGAAGGATGAGCATATACTATTAAACACTTTATATTGATACCTTCTTTTTTAGTATATAACTATAATAAAAAAGAAAGTATTCAATCATACTTTCTTTAAACTAACTTATCCAAATCACTAGGAACTTGATTATTTTTTATAACCGATATAATCTTTTCCATCTGCCTTTCTCCAACAGGTTTCCCTGCCATATCTGCAATACGATATACAAAATCCTTAATATCTTTTTCATTAGATAAATCTTTTGTTTGAAGATCAGTTGCTAATGATAAAATATCATGTTTAGAAACATGTGTTTTCATAGAAACCTTATCTAATAACTTTTCATGTTTATCCATTTTTTTCACCCATTAATAATATATGTGTGAAAATCAAATTGGTTAATCTCTTTTTCTTGCAATAATATGTATTGGTGTTCCTTCGAATCCAAATGCTTCCCTAATTCTATTTTCAAGATAGCGTTTATAACTAAAGTGTAGATAATTTGGATCGTTTACAAATAATACAAATGTTGGCGGACAAATGCTCACTTGATTACCATAATATATTTTTAATCTTCCGCCATTAAAAGTTGTTGTTGGATTCATTGCTTGAGCATCCAATAAAACATCATTTAGGACACTTGTTTGAACTCGTTTTCTTGTATTTTCATAAACTTCTTTAATCATTGGTATAATATTATCAATTCTTTGATTCTTTAAAGCAGAAGTAAATAAGATTGGTGCATAATCTAAATATTTAAAATGTTCTCTAACTATCTTTTCCATTTTAGCCATTGTTTTTTCATCTTTTGTAACCAAATCCCATTTATTAACAATAATAATAACACCTTTACCAGCTTCATGAGCATTTCCTGCAACATGCTTATCTTGTTCTATAATACCACGTTCTCCATCAAGAACAGCTAAAACAACATCGCTTTTCTCTACAGAACGTAAAGCACGTAAAATCGAATATTTTTCAACATTCTCATAAACTTTTCCTTTTTTTCTCATACCTGCTGTATCAATCACACGATACTTTTGACCATCTTTTTCAAAAGCAGTATCAATAGCATCTCTAGTCGTTCCCTCAATATTAGAAACAATAACTCTCTCTTCACCCAATATTGCATTTGTTAATGATGACTTTCCAACATTAGGTCTACCAATAATAGAAAAACGAATTTCATCCCCATGTTCTTCCTCGCTTTCTTGAGGCATCATTTGAATAATTTCATCTAAAACATCACCAATACCAATACCATGACTTCCTGATACCGCAATTGGATCTCCTATCCCTAAAGAATAATAATCATAAATCATATCTTTTAAAGCAATGTCATCAATTTTATTAACTGCTAAAACAACTGGTTTATTTGACTTTTGTAGAATTCTAGCTACATATTCATCTTCTCTTGTAACACCTTCTCTACCATTTGTTACAAATAAAATCACATCTGCTTCCTCAATAGCAATCTCTGCTTGAATTTTGATCTGTTGATTAAAAGACGCATTATCAATTTCAATACCACCAGTATCAATCACTTTAAACTTCCTCGTTAACCATTGTGCATCAGCATAAATACGATCACGAGTAACTCCTGGAATATCTTCTACAATAGAAACCCTTTCACCAACAATACGATTAAATATTGTTGACTTCCCAACATTGGCACGCCCCACAATAGCAAGTACACCTGATATCATGACCTCATCCCCTTTCTATACTCTCTCCTCTACTAATTCCATAATTCTAGCTACAACTTCATCTAAACTCATATCTGATGTATCTATCTCAATAGCATCATCTGCTTTTTTTAATGGAGATATATCACGATGCATGTCTTGATAATCTCTCTTTTCTATTTCTTCTTCAATCTGTTTTAAATCAGATTCAATCCCTTTTTCAAGATTTTCCTTATGTCTTCTCATTGCACGACATTCAATACTCGCAACTTGATAGATTTTAAGCTCTGCATCTTTTAAAACAACAGTTCCAATATCTCTTCCATCTAAAATGACACCTCCACCTTGTGCCATTTTTCTTTGTTGTTCAACTAGAAACTCTCTTACATCTTTATAAGAGGACACAATGCTTGCTCCCATAGAAATCTCATTTTGTCTTATAGAAAAAGTTACATCTTCTCTATTTAAATAAATAGAACCATCAGGTAACATTTCTATATGGATTTCCTCTAATAAAGCACATACTTTCACTTCATCATGAAAATCAATCTGCTTAATAAAAGCATAATAAGCCACACAACGATACATCGCTCCTGTATCAATATAAGTATAATTTAAATCTTTTGCAATCATTTTCGCAATTGTTGATTTTCCAGCAGCAGCTGGACCATCAATTGCTATTGATATTTTTTTCATAGTCATCCTCCTATAAAAAACTAAGGTTTAACCTTAGTTTTAAAAAAACAATTGTTTAACAAACATTCCAATAAAGAAAATAAATACAATAAGTAAAATAAGAATAATGATATTTAAGGCAGTTACAAGTTTATCTCCACTTTCCTCTTCAAATTCCACATCATCTTCTTCAATTATTTGTTCTTCTTTTTCAATTAAATCACTAATCAATTCAATATCAGCAGTCTTTTTCACTGGTTTTTGAACTTCTTTTTCTACAACTTTCTTTTCTTCCTTAATTACAGGTTTAACATCTTTTTCTTTTTCATACATTTCAAGTTCTTCAACATCTTCTTCAGGTGACATTGCTGCTAATTTCTCTAATAAGCTCATTTTTTTAGCACCATTAACAACATGTCCATTCTCTAAATCATCTGCTTCTAATTCTTTTTTCTCTTCATTTTTAATTTTATTAAGAATATCTAAACGTGTATTATATTGACTTTTTCCTACATTTCTTTTTGCCATATTCAAAACATCTTGAACATCATCACTAAGTTCATCTAAACTTTCATATGATAAAGGTTGTTCTAATGTATCTTCAATCGTTGGAACTTTTTCCTCTTTTGGAAGAAAAGATAAAAAATCATCCTCTTCATCTTGTTGATCAACCACTGCATTTCTATTGATTGAAACTTCTTCTTTCATACTTTCTCTTAAATTTTTATATTTTTGAACTCTTGTTCTCTTTTCCATAATTTCACCACCATGTAACTATTATAACATAAACAAAATAGTATGAAAATAATCTTTAGGAAGAAATATTATTTCATTAATGAATGATTATAACAATATTATTTTAATTTACAAGAGATAATTTTATAAAATAAACTTTAAAAAATATAAATTATGGTTTATAATAGATATGTAAATTTTTATAGGAGGAAATAATTATGGCTAAAGTAACTATTGCAGATTGCATCGGATGTGGTGCATGTACTGGTGTTTGTCCAGATGTATTTGATTTAGGTGATGATGGTTTAGCATTCAGCGTTGTTGGTGATGATATTCCTGAAGAATTAGTTAACGATGCTAAAGAAGCAGCTGAAGCTTGTCCAGTTGAAGCAATCACTATTGAATAATCAAGGATATAGGAAAAAGCATGAATCCATTCATGTCAATATAAGGTAGAGAGTTTTCTCTGCCTTTTTTCTTTACCTAAGCATATTTTATAAATATATTCATAGATTAAAATGGTGATAAAATGAAAAAAATATTATTATGTTTATGTTTAGTATTTATATTGGTAAAAGATGTTCATGCTATTAATTTTGTTGGAAAAAGCTATATTGTTATTGACGCAATAAGTGGTACTACTTTAGAAGCTCAAAATGAAGAATATGTACAAAGTGTTGCTTCTATTTCTAAAATCATGACTGCTATAGTTGCAATTGAAAATGGTAAGTTAAGTGATGAATATACAATTGGTGAAGAAGTCAATAAAGCTTGGGGAAGTGGTGTATATATACATATAGGAGATAAAATAACATTACAAGATCTTTTATATGGTTTACTTCTTAGAAGTGGCAATGATGCTGCTTTATGTATCGCAAAAAATATAAGTGGTGATATCAAAACATTTGTCAAGAAAATGAATCAAAAAGCTCAAGAATTAAAACTAACTCATACTCATTTTTCTAATCCTACTGGATTAGACGAAGAAGATAAAGGAAATCAATCATGCGCATTAGATATGGCTTTATTAATGAAATATTGTTCTCAAAATCCTATCTTTAATGAAATTGCTTCAACAAAAGAATATAAGAGATTAGATGGTAATGGAACATGGCATAACAAAAACAAATTACTAAAAGAATATGATTATTGTGTTGGAGGAAAAACAGGATTTACCAAAAAAGCAAAACGTACATTAGTAACAAGAGCTGTTAAAGATGATTTATCATTAATTATTGTCACTTTTAATTGTGGAAATGATTTTGAATTTCATCAAAAGAAATATGAAGAATGCTTTGAAAAATATAAAAATAATCTTATATTGCCTAGAGGTATATATACTTATCAAGGACATTCATTTTTAATAGATAAAGATATCTATTCTATTGAATTAAAAGACAAAGAAGTTAGTTTTATTTATAAAAACAATCAAATTCAAGTTTCTTATAATCATCAAATTATTAATTCCTATAAAGAAGAAAAGTTTATAGATATTATTTATCGTTATTGGAAGATATTACTTGGAGAATTTGTGAATGGCTAAGCTATGGAAATATGGTATGGTTATCTTCTTTATAACTGCCCTTTTATTGCATAATGAAGATCAATTTATGAAAGGAATCATGGAAACACCTCAAATCACATTTGAATTAACTTTAACTTTAATATTATCTGCTTGTTTATGGAATGGTTTTTTAAATATTATAGAAGAAAGTGGATTTATGAATTATTTTGCTGTTTTATTAAAACCAATTCTAAAAATCATATATGGACCTATTATTTTAAAAGATGATATCTATTCATGCCTAAGTTCAAATATCCTCGCAAATCTTTTAGGATTAGGAACACTCGCAACCATGAGTGGCTTAAAAGCATTTCAAAAATTAAACCAATACAACTTATCACATATTCCTAGTAGAGAAATGCTAACATTAGTTATTATTAATACTGTTGGATTAACATTATTCCCCTCTTCTTTATTAATGATAAGAAATCAATTTCATAGTCAAAATCTTTATCAATTTTATCCTTATATGATTATCATCTCTATTACTATATTAATCATAGGATTAATTATTCAAAGGGTGATAGATCATGAATAAGATGATTATCTTATTTATATCTATTGTTTTAATAGATGCTATTATTAAAAAAATAAATGTATTTGATACCTATATGGAGGGTGTTAAAAAGACATTTCCTATTATCAAATCCCTATTTACTACTCTACTTGCTTTTATGTTATTTGTACAATGTTTAAAATCATCTGGCATCATAACAATTATTCAAAAACTATTTATGCCTATATGTCATTTTCTTCATATACCTATAGATATTATATTATTAGGGTTTTTAAGACCAATTAGTGCTAATGCATCACTTTCTTATCTCTATGATTTTTATAAAGTCTATGGTGTTGATCATTCTCTATCATTACTTGCTACTCTTATACAATGTGGTAGCGATACAACACTATATGTTATCTCTTTATACTTTTCATCAATTCAAATAAAAGAAACAAGATATGCTGTTTTTTTAGGATTATTGCTTGATTTTCTAGCTGTTGTACTTGCTTTGATAATTTATGTAAAATTGTTTGCTTAATATAAAAATATATGTATAATGTATCAAAGGAGGACTCATAATGGAAAGATTACAGAAAGTTATAGCTGCAAGTGGTTATACAAGTAGAAGAAAAGCTGAAGATTTAATTGTACAAAAAAGAGTAAGAGTTAATGGAGAAATTGTGAGTGAGCTAGGTTATAAAGTTAAACGTGGTGATCTTATCATGGTTGATGATAAAGTGATTGAAAGTGAAAATAAAGTTTATTTTGTTTTTTATAAACCTAAATCTTGTATCTGCTCATTAAAAGATGAATTTAATCGCAAATGCGTTGTTGATTATTTTGAAGATATCAAGGAAAGAGTTTATCCAGTTGGTAGATTAGATTATGATACAACAGGTCTTTTATTAATGAGCAATGATGGTGAATTTGCGAATTTAATGATGCATCCTTCATCACATTTAGAAAAGATATATGAAGTCACTGTCAATGGTTTAGTGAATGGAAACACTTTGCATAGCTTAGAAAAAGGTGTTTATCTTGAAGGTGTAAAGACATTACCTTGTAAAATTAAGGTAACAAGTAAAGATATTGAACATAAGACTACAAAATTAATGATCAAGCTTGTAGAAGGTAAAAATAGACAAGTTAAAAAGATGTTTGAGATGATGGGACATAATGTAAAGAGATTACATCGTCTTTCTGTTGGTGGTATTACTTTAAATCAATTGCGTCCTGGAGAATATCGTATTTTAAAACCTCAAGAAGTTAAAGATTTAAAGAAACTCGCATTAATGAAAAAGAATAGGTATAAAAAATAAGTCGTTATTTGTATGATGAATTTTATTGTTATTTCTCCTTATTGATTTATAATGTTTTTAAGGAGGTTTGATGATGAGAAGTATTATTGTAAATGATAATGATAATGAATGTGGTATTTGTGGTGCATGTGAAAAATGGATAGAAAAAATGGAAATAGAACATGTCCATTTCCTTTATTGTCATAAATGCAATACAATTACTTTTTTATGTGATATAGATGAGAATAAAAAAGAAAGAATTGAAAATCAAATGAATATTTATTCTCATAAAGTCAAGGTTTAAAGGGGGACTCCCCTTTTTTATTTTTATGTAATAGAATGATTTATACTCATCAAGGTTTATCATTATTAATTGTTTTATAATTTCACAAACTCTTTTAATATTTCTATTGCAATTTTATCAATCTTTTTTGAAAACCCATGTTTCCCATCTTTTATAATTTCAAATCTAACATTTCTATTTAAATCGTTATTCTTATATACATCATAAGCCCTCTTTGAATAATCAATATCTACAATTTTATCTTTTGTTCCATGAACAATCAATACATCTTTCTTATAATGTTTAATCTCTTCAAATAAATCCATATTTATAACATCTTCAACATAACATTTTCCAAGTTTCATAGGACCACATCTTATCATTTCTGGTAAATGATAAGGATCAAATTTCGCAAATATCATTTTTCCAGCCTTAGCATCATCTGGAATACAAAAAACTGGATAAAACAAGATTAACTTATTAATATTATATTTTTCTTTTGCTGCTACTAAAGAGCAAACAACTCCACCTTGGCTACATCCCATAATCGTTATATCCTTAGAATCAGCATACTCTTTAGACATAACGTAATCAATGACACTTCCAAATCTTTAACTTCTGTTAGTACTGACATTTCAATTGTTAGCCCATCACTTTTTCCTTTAATAACACTACCACCACAAAAATCAAATGTATAAGTTAAATAACCCATATTTGCTAATTCTATAGCCTATTGCTTTACAGTATCTTGAAATGCCATAAAACCATGACAAACAATGGCTATTGGTAATTTACCTCCTTGTGGTTTGTATTCTGTTCCACGAATTGTAAGATTATCTCTTTTACATTCAAAAATTGTTTTTGTAACACTATTTTTACTTTCTTTGATTTTAAACATATCAAAACCCTTTCTTCACTTCTATCTCAAACTCATCATATCTTCATTATTTTTAGCTTTATAAAATTATATATTCCTATCTTGCATCTATGAATTTCATAAATCAGAAGCAAGCATTCCATATATATAGCTATCCGTCCATTCCCCTTTATTCCAATAATCCTTTATAAAATGTGCCTCTTTTCGCATACCAATTCTTTCACATAACTTAGCAGACGAAAGATTTCTTGAATCTAAATTAGCTTGTATTCTATGAATCTTAACATTTTTAAATAAATATTCCACAACTGATCTAACAGATTCATAAGCATATCCTTTTTTTGAATATTCTCGATTAAATACAAAACCTATCTCAACGGTTTCCTTCATTCCAGTATAAAAAACAGATATATCCCCTATCACTTTTTCATCTAAAACACATGCTAAATTTAACTTAGCATCTGTTTTTAAGCTATTATTTTGAAGTTTTTTTTGATATTCTTTTGATTTATTATCTTCATTCCAAATATCATGAAGTAAATATTGACATACTTTAACATCACTATATATTTCATATAAATCATTTTCATCACCTTTTTCAAAAGGTCTAATGAATATTCTCTCTGTTCTTAAAATCATTTACTATACTCCTCTATAAATTGTAATTTATCTTTCTTTATTATCTTGAAAATATTTATATCCTAATATACAAATTGGTAAAAAATAAACACACCAAATTTCTAATAAAATTGTTCCTGCAATATTCCCTGTATTTGTATTAAATATTGGGAACATTGGAACAATAAAACAACTAGGAAAAAATATTCCATGTACCAATAATAATCTTTGCAAAAATTTATTTTTATTATTTGTTGTATCTACTATAAATGCTAAAAAAAATGTTGATAATGCCATAAATCCATAACCCAATAAATCATAATTAAAAAATAAACTTCCTAATTTATTGTAATCTATTATTGATAAGGTTTCATTACTCAAATTTATATCTAATCTAATTGTTGTGCATTGTGCATAATAAACAATAAAGATAAGAATAGCATAAATTATTCCAAAAGCAATACCTAAAATACCTAATGCTTTTTTATCGTTATCTTTATTTATAGAATATAAAGAACAAGCAAAGATAATATAACCTATTGCTAAAAACATACAAGAAAAATAACTTATAAATGCACCACTATTTTCTTTTATTACACTAAATATCATTGATATAGCAAATACTAATACTGAAATTCCTGTTAGCAATGCTCCATATCTTCCAATTTTTTTATTCATTACAACCCCCCTAAAACTTGTAATTTGTAATTATTATTATGAATTATAAAATTCTAAATACTTTTCTAGGTTAGATATTATATATTCGCCATTATGATGTCCTGTATAAATATGATTTTGAGATGTTATTTGTTTCTTTTCTAGTATATCTTGCAAAATTTTACAGCCTTCATAAAAATGTCCTTCATCTTGATTTCCTACATCAAGATAAACTTTAAGTTCCTTTGAAATTTCATTATTTTTAGCAATCGTTATAGGATCATATTTCTCCCATACAGATATATCCTTAAAATATGGAGTATCTTCTTTCTCTAAAGTGAGTTCTATTGCAGGCATATGTCCTCCAACTTTGCTAAACATTTCTTGATGTCTAAATGAATTATGAAGTGCTGCATATCCACCAGCTGAAACACCACCAATATATCTACCATTTTTTGTTTTTATTGTATTAAACATATTATCAATTAAAGGTACAACTTCCTTTATAAAATAATCTTCATACATTCCAACATTTATAACAATTCCACTATCTCCTGGACTTAATACTTCATTACTTATAGAAGATGAATTTACCCCTCTACTATTTTCAATTCTAGGGCAAACAATTATTAGTGGTTTTATTTTCCCACTTTCTATCATTTCATCTGCTATTCCTTTCATATTCAAATCAAATATAATATTTTCATTCCCACTTCTTCCGTGAAGAAAATATAATACTGGTAGTGGATTATTATTTTCTTCATATCCTTTTGGCAAATACACATTTATTCCCATATCTTTATTAAGTATATCACTATGAAAATTTATATTTTTAACATTAGATTCGTTCATTTTACATTCTTCCTTTCACATCATCACAACTCTAGTAATAAATGACTATTTATCTATGAATATACATTCTTGTTGTATTAGCTACATTATCCTCCTGAACCATACATAAAAATTTCCATCCATGTCTTTCATAAAAATTCGTATGATCACTAATCAAATAAATCGGTGTTATCCCTTTCAATTTCGTATCCTCTACAACCATATTAAGTAAATGTCTTGCAATTCCTTTACAACGATATTCCTTTTCTGTATATACTGCACAAATATTAGGAGTGAGATCTTTTCTATTATGAAAATCATTTTCAACAACACCAAGACCTCCTACAATTTTATTACCATCTAAACAAAGATACCAACCATACTCTGTTTCATTATTTAAATAAGACTCCATACATTCAAGATAAGCTTTTCTTGGTACATTCCATTTACTATGAAACCATGTAGCAGCCTCCTCTTTAATATAAGGTTTTTGTCTTAATGTAATAAATGTAAACTCATTCATATTTTATCTCCTAAAATACAACTCACCATGTATATTGTCTTATTTGATGAATTGCTTTCTGTCTATCTTTATATACCAAACTTTGCATACTATTATCATATATCTTATTCATTTTTTCTAATCTATCCAAAATAATATCTATAAGTTCTGGTTTGTTTTTAGTTATAATAATTGTATCCTTAATACACTGTCTTGCTACTATTGGTTTTTCATCTTCAATATGTTTAAGCCATTCTTCAATAATAGAATTAACTTGATCATGAATATCCCATTTAGTATTATATGCAATAAGACGAAGTCCTCTAGTACGAATATATGAATTATTTTGATTGTTCATCATTTCAACAAATGTATCAAAATAAGGATATAAATCATTGCATTGTTGACTTATCTCTAATAATTCTTTTAAAACATCATATGCTTGCTTATTATCTGAACACACTAATATATCTATCTTCTTATCAATATCCATTTCATTTACCTCCAATAATATATATTTTATATCCACCATTCTGGTGTTAATTCTCCCAATTTAACAATTTTTTCATTATCATAATCCAACATAATTTCAATATTCTGATATTTATTTGGCATTAACTGAGCCATAAATTCACGACATGCACCACAAGGAGCTCCACTCTTACCATCAGGCATAACTGCAATCACTCTTTTTATTTGATTTTCACCATTAGTAATCATATTAAATATTGCATTTCTTTCTGCACAAATACCTAATGTACATAATGTATCAATACAAACACCAACATATATTTTACCTGAAGAAGATTCAACCGCTGCCCCAACTCCACCAGCATAAATTTTATCTGAAACTTCCCTTTCATTTTGAACTGCTTTAGCTGCATTATATAATTCATTCCATATTTTTTTCATATAATTCCCTTTTACTTTTTAAAATTATTTAATCTTATTCACCTTTTTTAATACTCTCTTTGCATCTTTTCCTTTTACAATTGTAGGTTGATAATTATTACGTGATTTTTTAGAAGTAATCATACAAGGAATGATTTTACACTTTTGTTTAACAATTTTTTTGTTATTTAACATAAAAGTATGTTGATAAATCATAGTGTCTTTATCACTAGGATTCTTATTGCCACCAAAACAAAAATTACCTAAACTATAAACAATCTTCTTTCCTTTATAGGTTTCAATACCTTGTAAAACATGAGGATGAGATCCAACAATAAGATCTACACCACAATTTAAAACTTGTTTTGCAAGTTTTCTTTGTGAAGATTGTGGTTTCTTATCTCTTTCAATTCCCCAATGGAAATAAACAATAACAATATCTGTTTTCTTTTTTAAATTTTTTATACTCTTTTTCATTGAAGAGGTTAATGATGAAGGAAAAGCATAACCTAAAAATCCAATCTTTATTCCTTTTACTGTTTTTATACATGTTTGACTATATCCAAAATAAGAAATCTTATTCTTTTTTAAAATAGACTTTGTATCATTAAAACCTTTTTGATAATAATCTTGAGAATGATTATTCGCAAGTGAAACAACTTCAACACTACTATTTTTTAATATATTGACATAATTAGGAAGACCTTTAAAAGCAAACCTTTTCTTTTGATGTTTTTTGGCAGTTGTTAATGGTCCTTCTAAATTTGCAATTGTTAAATCATCTTTCAAAAAAGTTCCTTTTACTTTTTTTAAGAAATAATTTGTATTTTTCTTTTGTTTCACATACTCTTGGTTAAAAGAACCACTATATCCTTGCCCTGCATAATTTCCTAAAGTTATATCACCTATAAAAGACAATGTAATACTTACCTTTGAAGAAGCTTCAACATCTTTAAAAACAACTAAACTTAATAAACAAATAACAATCAAACAATTTACAACCTTTTTCATATTTTCTCCTTAAAAAAGTAGTTACTTTCATAACTACTTTAAATTACTCTTTATAATCTCTGCAATTTTTTCTTTCGCAAGCATGACATCATCATTCACAACAACATATTTATATTTATCCTTTGTTTTCAATTCTCTACTTGCTTTTTCTAAACGTTCTCTTACAACTTCTTCAGTTTCTGTATTTCTACCTCTAATTCTTCTTTCTAATTCTTCAAAACTAGGTGGAACTAGAAAAATAGTCAATGCATCAGGTCTTTTTTCCATCACTTGAAGAGCGCCTTGAACTTCTATCTCTAAAACAACATTTTTTCCTTCATCTAATAATTGTTCTACATATCTTTTAGGAGTTCCATAATAATTACCAACAAACGCTGCATGTTCAAGCAATTCATCCTTTTCAATATTTTCTTCAAAAGTTTCTTGACTTACAAAGAAATAATCAATACCATCTCTTTCTCTCTCTCTAGGTAAACGTGTAGTCATTGAAATAGAATACGCTAAATTTAAAGACTCATCTTTAAATAATTCTTCTCTTACAGTCCCTTTTCCTACACCACTAGGACCACTAAGAATAATTAATAATCCTCTTGTCATTCATTACACCTTCCTTTTAAATAGAATACATTACAAAAAGTTTAATGTCAATTCTTTTTATTTATGTTATACTGTTTTTGGTGATATTATGGTATATGATGGAATGATGATGTCTAGAGTGACATCACAATTAAATAAAATATTATTAAAAAGTAGAATTAATCGTATATATTCAATTTCTCAATATGAAATATTAATGACGATTAGAAGTCAAGGAAAGAATCATAAACTTCTTATTTCAATACATCCAATGTATGCAAGAGTCCAATTAACTTCACTCGATTATCCTACTCCTGATTTTCCTAATGCTTTTACAATGTTACTTAGAAAGCATTTAGAAGGAGCTTATATTATTCAAATAAAACAAATTGGACTAGAAAGAATCATTCAAATGGAAGTTGTCGGAAGAAATGATTTTGGAGATCAAGTCATTTATCATGTTTATATAGAAATCATGGGTAAACATTCTAACTTTGTTTTCACTTATGATGATCAAAAGATTATTGACTGTTTAAAACGCATCTCTCCTAGTATGAGCAAGCGTATTTTACAACCAGGAGCTTTATATGAATATCCTCCTTTAATTGAAAAACTTAATCCATTTGAAACAATAAATAATGAAGTTAATGAATCTTTTACTAAAGTATATCAAGGATTTTCTCCTGAACTCTCTAATGAATTAGAATATAGAATCAATAAAGGAGAACAATTTCAAGATATTATCAATCAAATAAAAGAAAGTACTCATCTTTATATACATAAAGTTAAAAATAAAGAATTATTTCATATTATTCCTCTAACTCATACTGATACTTTATATAAAGAATATTCTTTATTTGATGGTTTGGATAAACATTTTGATTTAATTGATCAAAAAGATCGTATTAAACAACAAACTTCTGATTTACAAAAATATATTCAAAATGAATATAATAAAAATATAAATAAATTAAATAAACTAGAAAAAACATTATTTGATTCTCAAAATAGTGAAGAATTAAGAACTAAAGGTGAATTATTATATACTTCTCTACATCTTATTCAAAGAGGTATGAATCATATTGAGGTTGAAAATTATTATGATGGTTCAATGATTGATATTGAATTAGATGTAAGAATGGATGGTAAAGAAAACGCTAAAAAATATTTTCAAAGATATAATAAAGCGAAAAACTCTATTTCTATATTAAATGAACAAATAGAAAAAACTAAAGAAGAAATTCAATATTTTGATTCTTTATTAGTATCTATGGAAAATGCTTCATATTATGATGCTTTAGAAATTAAAGAAGAATTAGAAAATCTTGGTTATCTTAGAAAAAAGAAAGTTAAACAATTACCTAAAAAGAAAAATAAGCCTCATTTAGAGACTTATTTAACAAAAGATAACATAACTATATATATAGGAAAAAACAATATCCAAAATGATTATCTTACATTTCATCATGCCTCCAAATCAGATACATGGTTTCATGCGAAAGATATGCCAGGAAGTCATGTTGTTGTGCATAGTGAAAAGCTAGATGAATATACTATTAGACTTGCAAGTAAAATTGCTGCATATTACTCTAAAGGAAAGAATAGTTCCTCTGTTCCAGTGAATTATACACTTATTAAATCTTTAAAGAAACCAAATGGTAAAAAAACTGGTCAGGTTCTATTAGATCATTATAAAACAATTTATATAGATCCTGACGATAGTTTTTTAGAAGAAATTCAAAAGATTAATTAATAAGGCATATTAACAAATGTTTGTTCATATTGAGGATAGTATACTGGATAATACATACAACGATTAACTCTACGACACTCAATTGGACAAATGACTGGTTGTGGTACTGGAGTCACTTGTTGAGAAACACATACTTTTTTATCAGCAACAATTGGTTGTGGTCTAGGGCATCCATTAATATTGCATCCACATGATTGATTGTTCATCATTGGCATTGATTGACATTGACAAGATGAAATTGGACGAGTTTGACAGTGACACCCATTGTTCATAAATGGATTTGTACATCCACATGATTGATTATTCATTAGTTATCCCTCCTTCAATATATACTATGTTAAAATGAAATGAAGTTAAGGGCACACATCATAAAAGAAAGGAGATTTTTTATGAAATTAATATCTTGGGATTGTTTTGGTGAAGTAGAAGCATATACAACACCAAAATATTTTAACAATCAATTATTTAATATGAGTTTTAATGAAGAAGATAGTGAAGAGGTACTAAAAAACAGAAAATTATTAGCTGATTATCTTCATAGTGATCTTGATCATATGATTGCTTGTAGACAAAGACATACCACAAATTTTATTGAGGTTTCATCAAAAGATGGTGGTAAAGGAATCTATAGTCATGATGATGCATTTGATAATTATGATGCAATGTATACAAGAGATGCTAATGTATTTTTATTATCATTTCATGCTGATTGTTGTCCTGTTTTACTATATTGTCGTGATCAAAAAATAGTTGCTGAAATCCATTCTGGATGGAGGGGAACAGTAAATGAGATTGTAGGAAAAGTAACAAAGCATTTAATTGATAATGAGGATTGTCATCCTCAACATATTTATGCTTATATTGGCCCTTCTATTGAACAGAGAAACTTTGAAGCAAAAGATGATATTATTGATTTAGTTAAGAAAATGTCTTTTGATACATCATCTTTTTATATTAAAAAAGATGATGGAGCATATCTTTTAAATAGTAAAGGTTTGATTAAGCAACAACTTCTTAATCTAGGAGTTAAAGAAGAAAATATTACAGTTTCTCCATATTGTACAATTGAAAACAATGATATGTTCTTTAGTTATAGAAAAGAAAAAACAATTTATCGAAATGTAACGATGATAAAAAGGAAAGAGCTCCAATGAGCCTTTCCTTTTATTCTTCTTTTAATAAACGTTTCATTGCCAGTGGAATAATATCAATTAATTTACTTGGAATGACAGTATAAGATTTTTGAGCTAAAAGATCACCACAATAGCCATGTAAATAGACTGCAATCATAGCTGCTTCAATAGGTTCATAGCCTTGACCTACAAAGCTATTGATCATACCTGCTAAAGTATCTCCCATTCCTCCTACTGCCATGGCTCTATTCCCACTATAAATACGATAAGAATGAATACCATCACTAATCATTGTATAAGGACCTTTTAAAACAAGAATACAATGATATTCTTTCGCAAATTCTTGTACCTTCTTTAAGATATCATTATCTTCTTCTATCTTTTCTAATCTATTCATTTCTCCTAAATGTGGAGTTAAAATAACTGGTCTACCCTGTTTTTTTAATAAATCTAAGTTATCAGCTAAAATAGTAAGAGCATCAGCATCTATAACTAAAGGTTGATTTGATAGATTTAAAACATCAATAACATAACGATAAGCATCAATATCAAGACCTAAACCACATCCTATTAAAATAGAATTGTACTTTTCTAAATCTTCTTTTCTTAAAATAGGTGGCCTTAAAGTTGATGTTGCTTCTGGACAAAAAATTGCTAAAGCATCATTAACATCTTCATCACTCATTAAAGTGACAATACCACTACCACTATATACTGAAGCTTTTACATTCATTAAAGCTGCACCTTTATAATTTGAACAACCGCTTAAACTCAATACTCTTCCATATGTTCCTTTATGACCATCAAAAATTCTTTCCCTAAGTAATGGTTTAATGTCTTTTTCCTCAATTAATTTAAACAATCCTACTTCTTCACTTACATCAACACAATCTAATGTTTCTACTAAAACTTCACCACTAAAAGCAGCACTATCAGGATTTAAAAAACCATTTTTTAAAGCTGTTAAGGTAATTGTTTTAGTTGCACATATAACACTTTGATAAGGTTTCCCACTATTACAATCTAAACCTGTTGGTATATCAACTGCTATAATTTCTTTATCATAAAAACGATTAATTTCCTCTATCACACTTGCATAAATTCCTCTTGGAGAACTATGCAACCCAAATCCGAACATAGCATCAACAATCACATTATATTGATTCATACTTTTAACAACATCATCAAAATTCTCTAAATCAATATGATTTATAAGAAGTTCTTTTTGTACACAACTATTATAATAATACAAAGCGGCCTTAGAAAACTTTTCAACATTACCAACCACAACAATATAAACATCCTTCTTTAAAGCATGAAGCTTTAAAGCAAGAGAATATCCATCAGCCCCATTATTTCCTATACCACATACTAAACAAATATGATCTAGATCCTTAAAATGTTTTAATAAACAATCACTTGCTTTATCTACTAATTCCTCAATTTTATAGCCATGATCTAATAATGCCTGATCGTAATCTTTCATTAATTGTTGACTACCTATATACATGATTTCACCTCTATTTTTATGATACTCTTCTATTAATGAAAGTATATCATAAAAAGAAGTCGTCTTCTACTTTAACACATCATTATTTAGAGATATCTTTCACTTCATCTATACTCTTCAAATCTTTTATTCTGAAATATTGCTTAACATACTTCTTCTTAGATTGATGATAATAACGAAACACAAACCTTTCTTTATCATAATCAACGATTCGTCCAACAACTCCAAACTCTATAAAAAAATTAACATCATCACTCATTTCTATTTTAATATCTTTGCCTAAACAATCTTTTATCATCATATCTATTTTAAAATTATTTTTCTTTTTATCATTTTTTTCCTCTTTTTTTGTTAATTTATTTAATTTACCTTGTATATCAAACAAGCAAAATAAAATTCCCATATAAAATACCCATTCCATTATGCTTCCTCCTCATATAAAATACTATCAATCAAACTTAAATCTAATATTTTCATAACCATTTCTTTTTTATATTGAAATTCTATTTTTATAAAATAATCATTAACGTCTAATATTTTACAAAGTGTTTTATTAGACATACGATAATCATCTATTTCATAGCTCTCTAAAAAACATGATTTTCCTATTAAATCAAATAATATATTTTTTTTAGAACATTCTACTTCCACTAAATGATTTGTAAGATCATCTAAGCTTACTTTAAAAAGACTTGCAAGTTGTTTTGCTTGTTCTATATTGGGACTTGTAATATCACTTTCCCAATTGGATAAAGTTTGTCTTGACACACCGATTTCATTTGCTAATTTTTCTTGTGTATAATTAAATTTTTTTCTTAATTCTAATATTTTTTCTCCTAAATTCATATTTATCACCCACCAAAATTATACATTTTTATTATTATTTTGTATATCAAATTCATTTAACAATATGTTAAAATACTCTAACAAAAAAACAAATCTAAAATTGAAGATTTGTTTTTTAACTATTTTAATTTTTCAAAATAAACAACTTTTTCTTTCATAGAAATTTTTAAAACTTCATACCCATATTCTTTTGCTTCTTTTTTATATGTTAAAAAAGAATGATCTATTTCAAATCCCAAAATCCCTTTAATTTGCTCATAAGATAATTTATACTTTTCTTGATTTTCTTCTTGTAAAAACTGCCATAATTTTTCATATTTACTCATAATTTTTCTCCTCTTCTTTAATCATTGAATATAATTTCATATTTAAAATACAATTATTTTTATAAGCATGATTTCTAAGTGTACCTTCTAATTGAAAACTAGCTTTTTCTAAAACTCTACAAGAAGCAATGTTATATTCAAAGGGTTCAGCATATATTCTGATAATATCAGTATTTGTAAAAATATAATGACAAACTTCTTTAATTACCTCGCCCATTATTCCTTTACCCCAATATTCTTCACTTATATAATATCCTACCTCTGCACTTCTATAATGAATATTAGATTGGCGAAATACACCTACACTCCCTATCACTTTATGATCATAATAAATTGCCCAACAATACTGACTATCTTTTTTTGCATTTAAAACTTCTAAAATAAATTCTTCTGCATGTTTGATGGTATAGGGATATGGTATCCCATCTCTTAAATTCTTTAAAATATTTGGATTATTCAAAACTTTGCTCAATTCATTAGCATCCTCTATTTCCCATTTTTTAATTAACATATATTACTCCTTATCTTTATTTTTTACTATCTTACAAATATTTTTCTTACTATACTCCCTAATACTAAACCTATAATAGAATCAAACATATACCATATTGAATGAACAAAAGCTGAATCATTATAGTAAATAAAAATCGAAGGGATAAACAATATTGATACAATTATTGGATAGAAATATTTTATCTTTTCTTTTGAAAAACATCCCATTATAAAAGAAAGAATAAAAGTCATTATAAAAATGAGAAATACCATTCCCATAACATCTGTTGGTCCCGCAAATAAAGGAGAAATATAAAACATAAATATTTGTATAAACAATAAAATAATCTCTTTGTAAAATTTTTTCATAACTATCTCTATATATAAAACTACTAATGTAAATTAATATTTTTCTTTATTTAAAATTAACTAATACCTTTTCTAAGTCTTTTATATATGTTTTCTGTTGCTTTTTTAAATAAGATTTTAATAATAATTTCATAAAAAAATGTTGAGTTTCAATTTCTTCAATAAATTCAATTAACACATTACCATTATCTAACTTTCTAAATATTCCAGTCCATTGACCTTTTATATTACTATTCTCTATATTAAATTTATATTCCTTGTATTTTTGTTTTGAAATTATTGTAAAATAAGTTGGATAATTATTTTTATTATACTCTATAAAATGATATTTATCAATGATTTCTATCTTTGATAAATCACTTCTCCATGTATATTTTGTATTATCAGTTATAATACTCCACAATCTATCTATATCACTATCAAATTCTTTTTTAACACTTGATTTCACCATATATTCTCCTATCACTTTATCCATTATACCAATCAATTCATAAATAATCATTTCTTTATTTAAAATTTTCTAAATATTGTTGTGCCTGTTTTCGAGAATAAAAAATATGAATTTCTTTATTGTTTTGATATTTTTTTATTAAATTATATATTTGTGGTAATTGATCTTTAGAAAAATCAATAATCCATTGCTTAAATTCTTCATCAAATTCTTCTTCAATCCAAGGCATATCTTCTCTTTCTTTTCCTATTCTAGATCGAACTCCAAATAAACAAACATCTAAAGGATAATCTAAAAGAAATACTGTATCACATTCTTTTATCCTTAGTTCTAATGTACGTAAATAATTCCCATCTATGATCCATCTGTCTTTATTTAATATATCATTAAGTTTTAAATCAAATTCCTCTCTTGTATAATTTGTTTTATCCTTCTTATGCCATAACATATCTAAATAATATAAAGGTATATGAGTAAGTTTACTAAATTGTCTAGAAAATGTACTTTTCCCAGCACCTGGGCAACCTATAACAATAATTTTTAACAATTTTATCACTCCTTATGTAAAGAAAAAAACTGTAGTATGCACTACAGTTTAATATCTAACTGCACAACTAAATCCACTTGCACTTGTATAACTTACAACAGCTCCTGTATGTGGGGCATGAATAACTCTTCCACCACCAACATAAATTCCTACATGTCCTGAACGCCAAACAATATCTCCTGGTTTAGCTTGAGAAAGAGGTATAACTTTTCCTCCACTCTTTTGTCCTCCAGATGTACGAGGGATATATTTACCATGTTGTCTATATACCCATTGTGTAAATCCCGAACAATCAAAACGATATGGACCAGTAGCTCCCCATAAGTATGGTGATCCTAATTTACTAATTGCAGTTGAAACCATTGCTGCATTAGGATTTTCTGGTTTCTTAACAGTAACAACTAATTTCTTAATAGCTTTGTTTCCTAACTTATCTGAAACACTATAAGAAACAGTATATTTACCTGGGCTCTTTGTATTAACACTTCCAGAAATTTTAACCTTAGAAGTTAAATTACCATCTTTATTGTCAATTGCTGATACAAGATAATCTTTAGCATTAAATTTACCATTCTTCTTAATACTTAATTTTGATCTAGAAAGAGTAATTTTAGGAGCTGATATGTCATTAATACTAACAGTTAACTTTTTAGAAGTTTTGTTATTAGAACTATCAACTGCGCTAATAACAATCTCTTGATCAGTTTCCTTATTTGTATCAATCTTACCTTCTATACTCACATGACTTACCTTTTTATCAAAGTTATCTGTAATTTGTACATACTTCTTATAATCAAAGGCTTTACCATAATCAGCAATAATATGACTTCCCTTTGTTAATTTAATTGTTGGTGCAGTTGTATCAACAACATTCACAACATATTGCTTTTCAGTTTTATTTCCTGCATTGTCATCAACTGAAACATTAATATTGTGCGAACCAAGCTTAGAAGTATCTATCTTCTTATCAACTTTCATAAAAGCAGTGACATCACCATCTACATTATCATTTGCATGAATATATTTCTTTAAATCATTTGAAGAATTAACTTCAATATTAAGAGAATATCCATTTCCAACTACAGTAGATAAAACAGGAGAAGTTTTATCTACAACTTCAACAATAACGTTTTTAGTTGTCTTATTTGAAAATCTATCTGTAGCGGTTACTGGAACCGTATAAGTCCCTATCACTTTACTATCCAATGTAGAATCATCAATTTCAATATCTAAGGTATCTAAATCATCACGATTGTCTGTAATATTAAGCATACTTTTATCTAACTTTGTACCATATAATACTTCTATTTTAGAAGATTCAATAACAGGAGCTTCGGTATCAGCAGCTGCATAACCAACTAATGCAAAAGTAGATATACAAAGCATAGGAATAAACATGGCTTTTCTTTTAATGATACGTTCTTCTAAACGTAATTTCAAATCATTCTTTGTGATTATTTCCATTGCCTTCCTCCTTTCAAATGAATACATATAGATTATAGCAAAACTTTATAGTTTTGTCCACATTACAATTAAGATTTTCTTAAGAAATGTAATTTACATCGATAAAATCAGTGTTTTTTTATTAAGGTTTTTTTAAAGTATATATATTATATCCCTATTTTACAAATATAGACATTATATATAAAGAAAATAATATTTATATAAACAAATAATACATGGAATCCCATGTATTATTCAACAGATTTTAAAGACTCTACCATATCTATTTTTATAAGAACTTTTCTCATCATAAAGTCAATAAAATATGTAAACACAATTGTTAAAGCTACTGAATAAACATATGACATCAATCCTGCACTATGTATAAAATGTGCCATTTCTATCTCTACCACATTGATTAAATATCCATGAAGGAAATATCCAAATACAATTCCAACCAAAGATCCAATACATGCAAGAATCGTATTTTCTCTAAAGACATAATCATAAACTTCTTTATTGTAGAAACCTAATACTTTAATCGTTGCAATTTCACTCTTACGCTCTTGAATATTGATATTTGTAAGATTATATAAAACAACAAACGCAAGCATAGCAGCACATATAATTAATATAATAACAACACTATTTAATGAATCAATCATACTACTAAAACTTTCAGCAAACCCTTTATTGTAAGAAACACTTTCAATTTCACTTATACTTTTTATATCTTTTACAAATTGATTTTGATAATCATTCTTCTCACTAAGCTTAACTTGAGCTGTATTATAATGGACATCTTCACCAGTTAATGAAGTATAGTATTCATCACTCATAATAATATAATGATTAAAATATAAAGTATAAATACCATTCACTTTCACTTGATAATCTCTATTCTCTAAAGTAATAAGAATATTATCTCCTTCTTTAACATCCAATAATTGAGATAATTTAAGATCAATATAAACACCATCATTCTTAAATTGCAATTCATTTTCATCTTCATCCTTTAAACAAGCTACTTTTCTAAATTCTTCAAATGAAGTAGGAATTTGAATACTTGGAGAATAAGAATGATTATCCTTTCCTTTAGTTTCAATTGTTTTACTATAAATACTAACAACTCCATCAACTAAAGCATTATCTTTTAACTTCGTTTCTACATTTAATGCCTTCTCTTTGATTATTTCCTCTTTATACCCTATTTCTCCATTATATAAAAATACCTCTCCGTATTGTTTCTGTGCTAAGGTACTAACTGAATATTTAATACCAAATCCAGTAATCATTAAGGCAGTACATCCAGCAATACCAACAATAGACATAAAGAATCTCTTTTTATATCTAAAGATGTTTCTCATTGTCACTTTTTGATTAAATGAAAGACGTTTCCAAATCAATGAAATTCTTTCAAGTAAAATTCTCTTTCCCATCTTTGGTGCTTTTGGTCTTAATAAAGAAGAAGGTGTATTCTTAAGTGAAGAATAAGAAACAAACCATGTCACTAATAAAATAACAGCTACAGAAATACCATATGTTTGTAAAATAATACCTAAATCAAAAACAAATTGAGTCTTTGCTCCTATAGAATACATCATCATAGAATATAAATAATAAATGATCCATGAAAAGAAATATGTACCAAAAACAATACCTATACCACAAGCAAAGAAAGTTGCTAAAAAGCCATAAATCAAATATTGTAAAATAACATCCTTCTTATCATATCCTAACGCTCTTAAAGTTCCACTTTGTACCCTATGTTCTTCTACCATCCTTGTCATTGTTGTTAATGAAACAAGAGCGGCCACTAAGAAGAAGATAAGTGGAAAAATAATTGAAATAGAAGACATAGCTTCACTATTAGAATCAAAACTGATAATTCCTGCATTTTCCTTTGTGGTTAAAGAAATAATATCTGCCTTACCTATTTTCTTTATATCTTCTTTCGCATTTTTTAATTTTGTATTTGCTTTATCTAATTCTTTTTTTGCTTTAGAAAATTCAACATTAGCATCATCTAATTGTTTCTTTGACTTATCTAATTGTTTTTTGGCACTTTCTAATTGTTTTTTGGCTTCATCTAATTTCTTTTTAGAAGCATTAAGCTTTGCTTGTCCTTTTTTTTCCTTTTTATTTAAAAGATTTTGAGAAGACGAAAACTTTGAAACACCTTGTTGATATTGTGTATATCCCTTATCAAACTCACTAATTCCAGATAAACCTTCTTGAATACTACTTAAAGATTCCTTGATTGTTGTCATTCCACCTTTTAACTCTTTAACTTCATCACTTTGATTATTTGATAAAGCATTAGAAACAGGTTCAAAACCAGCTAATAATTGTGGATAGTTTTGAATTGATTGTAGATATTGATTCATACTTTTTTGAATAGAGGAATACTCATAATTGATAAATAAATCACAATTTGATTGAACAGTTGAAACTTGTGAAATAGCATTCTTCAATTTTGTATTACTATCAGTATCATTATGTTTAATTTCTATACTATCAATATTATTCTTTAATGTTGAAAGACTTGAAGAAAGTTTTGTAACTATCTTTTGATATTGAGATAAACTTTCTAAAAAAAGATGATAACGATTAATGACATTACTATTGTTTGTTGCATAAACCATCTTTGTATATTCTTTTAAATCCATTTCATTAGAAAAACCTTTGATAGCTGTTGATAATTTATTAGAAATCTGCTTTAATCCATCATTTGATTCTTTGATTCCTTGATCTACTTTTTTCTTATTACTATCTATAGTCTCCTTATTAGATTCAAGATCTTTTTTACCTTTTTCTAATTCCTTTTTTGCATTAGAAATCTCTTTAGAAAATATTTTCACTCCTTTGTTATACTCTTTAAGACCTTTATTATATTCTTTAAGTCCATCTTGATAAGATTTTAATCCTTTTTGATAAGCATCCAAACCTTTTTCATATTGCTTAATACCATCATTATATTCTTTTAATCCATCTTGATATTTCTTTTCACCATCTTCAATATCTTCATTAGCTTCCTTAATCACTTTTTTATAAATATCATCATGTCTATCTTGAATAAAAGATTCTAGCTTTTCTTTACACTGACTCACATAATCTTCATAATCTTTATTAAAATAACTCACTTCGTCTTGATGATTTAAAATAACTCTTATTTCAGTATATACATTATCACTATCACGTAAATCAAAAATTCCATCATCAACTGCTATATCCTTATTACCACTATTCATCATAAGAATATACCCAGCATTTGTACCATTACCTAAAGAATTAACTCCTCTATCAGGATCGCTAATATAACGCACATCATTAACAATACCAACTATTTTATATTCTTTTTGTTTATATTCACTTTTTAATGTTAAAATATCATTGATTTTATAATTCTCTCTTTCACCAAGTCTTCTATCTATTAAACATTCATTTGAAGAAGAAGGTAATTCTCCTTCAACCAATGAAGGATTATTAATACCTTTAAAATGATTAGAAGTAAAAACAGTAACACCAATAGAATCATTATTTGTAATCAACGCATCAAAACGATATCCATAATCTACCTTTTTTACATAATCCAATTTTTCTATTTCATATATATCCTCTTGATCATATCCAAATGTAGAAATAAGTTCTATATCTTGAAATTGATGTTGATTTAAAAACACATCCATTGAATGTCTCATAATCATAGGTGTATGTCTTAATCCCGCATAAAATGAAGCACCTAAAAAAACAATAACAAAGATAGAAAAAAAACGAGCCTTAGTTTTAAAAATAATACGATATAAATTTTTAAAATATGCTTTTTTCTTTTTCATAATTACCACTCAATTCTTTCTACTGGAACAGGGTTTTTATTAACATACATATTATCAACCTGTCCATTCTTTAAATGAATAACACGATCAGCCATATTCGCAAAAGCACTATTGTGAGTAATGACAATAACTGTCATTTTGTATTTATCGCACATTTCTCTTAGTAATTTTAGAATACTTTTACCAGTCAAATAATCAAGAGCTCCAGTAGGTTCATCGCATAATAATAACTTTGGGTTCTTTGCAATTGCTCTAGCAATCGCAACTCTTTGTTGTTCTCCTCCAGACATTTGAGCTGGAAAGTTATTCATTCTCTCTTTTAATTCAACTCTTTCTAGAACCATTTTAGGATCTATTGGATTTTTAGAAATTTGACTTGCTAATTCTACATTTTCTAAAGCTGTAAGATTTTGAACTAAATTATAAAACTGAAATATAAATCCTATATCATCTCTTCTATATTTTGTTAATTGTTTTTCATCATATTGATTCACATAAGAAGAATCAACAATAATTTCTCCACTAGTAGGAATATCCATTCCTCCAAGCAAGTTTAAAACAGTTGTTTTCCCTGCACCAGAAGGTCCAACAATAACAACAAACTCTCCTTTTTCAACTATGAAATTAACTCCATTACAAGCACGTATCTCTACATCACCCATAGAGTAACTTTTAACAATATCTTTAAATTCAATAAATGAACTCATGTTACACCTCCCCATATATATAATAAAATAATAATTCAATGATGTGAATAAAAAATGAATAATATATCAAAAAATGTTGTTTTTTATAAAACAACATTCAATCATTTTTATTTCACCCATAATTTTCTTGAAAACAACAAAAGTATAGGGAATATTTCTAATCTTCCTGCTAACATATCAAAACATAGAACAAGTTTAGAAATATCAGATAAAGATGAGAAATTACCTACAGGTCCAACAATATTAAGTCCAGGACCTACATTGTTTAAACAGGTAACAACAGCACTAAAAGCTGAAGTAAAATCTATATTCTGTAATGATATAATCAATAATGAAGAACATAAAATCATTAAATATAAAATTAAATATGTATGGATATTATTAACTGTATTTTTAGATACATGTTGATCTTCAAATTTTACTGTTGTTACGCTATGAGGATGAATCAAATGTTTCAACTCATTTAATGCACTTTTTATATAAATGATAATACGGGATACCTTTATACCTCCTCCAGTTGATCCAGCACAAGCACCAATAAACATTAAAAAAACAATGATAATTTGTGAGAATAATGGCCATTGTCCATAATCAGCAGTGACATATCCAGTTGTTGTAATGATAGATGCCACTTGAAAAATTGCATATCTAAACGCAGTTAAAATAGATGAATACATATTCATGATATTAAATGTTATACCTAATGCAGCAACTAATATAATCATTAAATACCAGCGTAACTCTTCACTCTTGAAAGCAGCTCTCAACTTTCCAATAGCAATAAAGTAAATAAGATTAAAATTAATTCCAAAAATAGCCATAAATATTGTTATAACACTATCAACATAAGCATTGTTATAAAAAGCAATACTACTATTTTTAATCGCAAAACCTCCTGTACCAGCTGTACCAAAAGCATTACACATACTGTCGAATAATGGCATACCGCCGAATAATAAGAAAATAATTTCTACAACAGTTAAAAAAGCATATATATAATAAAGAATTCTAGCTGTCACTTTTACTTTTGAGACTAATTTTCCAACAATCGGTCCAGGCATTTCTGCTTGTAAGATATGTAAAGTTGTTCCTTGAGATTCTGGTAATATAGCAACAACAAACACTAAGATTCCCATTCCACCAATCCAGTGAGAAAAACTCCTCCAAAATAATGAGGCATGTGATAAACCTTCAATATTTGTTAGAATAGAAGAACCTGTTGTTGTAAAACCTGAAACAATCTCAAAAAAGGCATCTATATAAGAAGGTATCTCTTTAGTAAAATAAAATGATAAAGCCCCAAAAAGAGATAATATTAACCAACATAATGCAACAGTCGCAAAACCTTCTCTAGAGAATATTTTTGTTTTCTTTGGTTTTTTCAGACTAATTACACGTCCCAATACAAATAAAACAGTCGCAACTAACAAATATACGAAAGCTTGGCTTTCATGATATAAAAAACCTGTTAATGCTGGCAAAAGCATTAAAAGACCTTCTACTTCTATCATTTTACCTACAGTAAATATAATAACTTTCCTATTCATATATTAATCTCCTATGATATCATTAAGATTTCTAATCATTGGATCTGATGTAATAACGATAACATGATCATTAACTTCTAAAGTATCTTGTCCATTAGGAATAATCATCTCATTCTTTCTAAAAATACCACAAACAAGAATACCATTTCTTAATTTTAAATCCATTAACTTTAAAGATAAACCTTTAAATCTTTCAGTGACAATAAACTCTAAAGCTTCTACCTTACCATTAACAAGCTCATACAATGTTTTTACACTACTATTTTCATCATCAGAAGATTTAGCTCTTAAATACCCAATAATTTGTGAAGCAACAATATTCTTAGGAGAAACAACATTATCAACTCCAATATTATCAATCAATGAAGATAAAGAAGTTCTATTCATTTTCGCAATACTCTTTTTCACTCCTAATTGTTTTGCAGCCATAGATAAAATTAAATTTTCCTCATCTAAACCAGTTAAACAAACTAGAGCATCAGTATGCTCAATACCCTCTTCTAATAATATTTCTTCATCACTTCCATCAGCTTCTATAATTAAAGCATTAGGAAATTGTTTTGCAAATTCATAACATTTTTTATGATCTCTTTCAATGATCTTAACTTTAATACCTTGGAACAATAAAGCTCTTGTCAAATAGAAAGCTATACGACTTCCTCCAATAATCATAACATCATTGATTTTTTCCTTATAAGCACCTATATCTAAACAAAATGAAGCTAAATAACGATGAGTTCCTGTCACATAAATATGATCCTTTTCCTCTAAAATAAAATCTCCACTAGGAATAATAACATCATCTTTTCTTCTTACAGCACAAATTAAAACAGATGATTTACTAATTGTATGTAATTCAGATAATTTTTTACCAATAACTTTATTTTCATTATTTAGTTTTATTTCAGCTAATTCAATTCTTCCATTAGAGAAAGTATCAACCTTCATTGCTGAAGGGAACATAATCATCCTTCTGATTTCACTTGCAGCTTCTAATTCAGGATTAATAAGCATTGAAAAACCAAATTGCTCTCTTAATATATCTTTCTGCTTAGAATAATCAGGATTTCTAACCCTTGCAATTAAATGATTAGTTCCCATATTTTTAGCCATTAATCCTGCAAGAATATTAAGCTCATCTTGAGCAGTTACACAAATCACCACATCAGCCCTGTTTGCTCTCGCTTCTAAAAGAATATCATAATTTGCCCCATTACCACACAAGCCTAAAACATCATATTGATGAACAACTTTTTCTATCTTTGAAGCATTTGTATCAATCACTACAATATCATGATTTTCACCAGCAAGGTATTCAGTTAATGTTTGTCCAACCTTTCCACATCCAATAATGATTATATACATCTTTAATACCTCCAAACATTACTAATGTTCTATATCAAATTGTATATAAATACAAACATATTTTATTATACAAAAAAAACATCATATGATGTTTTTTAACGATAATCAAATTCTTCTATTTTATCAGTATCTGCAACCAATAGAAATAAATCATTTTCTTTTACCACATAATCAGGATCAATAAAGAATTCTAATTTCTTTGTTTCACTATTTCTTTTTCCTAAGATATTAATATTCAATTTCTTTCTTAAATCCAAATGAGATAAACTACTACCTTGCCAACTATAAGGCGCTTTGATTTCAACAATACTATAATCATCATCTAATTGAATTAAATCAGTAATATTCTTTCTTAATAAACTTCTAGCAATTTTTAATCCCATTTCTTTTTCAGGTCTAACAACACGATCAGCCCCTACTTTTTCTAAAACTTGCATAAATCTTTTATTTTTAGCTTTCGCAACAATTTGTTGAACACCCAATTCTTTCAAATTCATTACAGCTAAAATAGCTTCTTCTAAATGATTACCAATCGCAACAATACCAACATCAAACTCTCCTACACCAAGTTCATTTAAGAACTCAACATCAGTAACATCACCAATCACTGCTTTTGTGACATCATCCGCAACTCTTTCTACACATTCTGGAGATTTATCGATTGCTAAAACTTCACAATCAAATGAAGATAATGTTTTCGCAACAGTTGAACCAAATACTCCTAATCCTAATACGACAAATTGTTTATTTTTCATTTAACCAATAAGAACATCACCCTGTGGATATTCTATCTCCTTTCCTTTTAATTGATTATATCTATTCGCAAAAATAAGTATCATTGTAATTGGACCGATACGACCAATATACATTAAAACAATAATAACAACCTTACCAATTTGAGATAACACTGGTGTTAAAGAAGTAGATAATCCTACTGTCCCAAATGCTGAAAAAACCTCAAATAACAAATCAATAAACAAAGCATCCTCACTTATAGATAAAATAAATAATGCTGTTATAGAAATAAATAAAGAAATCACTGAAATAATAAGTGCTCTTCTTACAACAATTGAAGAAATCTTTCTTTTAAAAACAGAAACTTCCTCTCTACCTTTAATAAGAGAATATACAGAAAGCAAAATAATCGCAAAAGTAACTGTTTTAATTCCCCCAGCAGTTCCTGCAGGAGAACCACCAACAAACATATAAATAGCTATAAAAAACTTTGTTACATCATTTAACGCAGCCATATTCACACTCGCAAATCCTGCTGTTCTTAATGTCACTGATTGAAAATAACTCACTTGTAGTTTATCAAACAATGATAATTGTCCTATTGTTTGAGGATTATTCATTTCTAACAAATAAAAGATAAACATCCCACTAAAAATTAAAAACAAAGACATTGAAATAACAATCTTAGAGTGTAAAGATAAAGTTTTTATACATTTCTTTAAATTTACCTTTTTCTTGATTATAAGCAATAACTTATCTTTTAATTCAATCCATACAATAAATCCTAATCCACCTGCAATAATTAAACCAGGAATAACAATATTAATAATGATTGAACTTTGATAAGAAATCAAAGAACTATCTCCTAAAATATCAAAACCAGCATTACAAAAGGCTGAAATCGAGTGGAAAATAGAATAATAAATTCCTTTTGCAACACCAAACTCAGGAATAAAAACTATGGATAAAAACAAAGCTCCGATTCCTTCAAAAAAACAAGTATATCGAATAACTCTTTGGATAAACACACTAATATCACTTAAGGTATTTTGATTTAATGCTTCTTGCATTACCATTTTGTTTTTATACGATAATCTTTTTTTGAATTTAACAATAAATAAACTTAATAATGTTAAAAAACCTAAACCACCTATTTGTATCATAGAAATAATAACAACTTGACCAAATAAAGTATATTCATCCTTCACCACAGAAGTCACTAAACCTGTCACACAGGTTGCTGAAGTAGCCGTAAAAAGATGATCTAAATAAGGAATATCTTTCGTATGTGCTATAGGTAAAGATAATAAAAATGATCCTATTAAAATAACCATAAAAAAGCTAAACCCTATTCTTCTTACAGCTGAAACATGACGCTTTTTATAATGATTTAAAAATATAGCTTTCATAACTCATCCTCCTTTAGTATGCTTTCAGCACACATGATTCCATCTATTGCAGATGAAACAATACCTCCACTCTTGCCAGCTCCTTCTCCAATAGGATAAATATTTTCATTTTCTATATGATAATTTTGATTTCTTAATATTTTTACTGGTGAAGAACTTCTTGTTTCAACTCCTACTAATAATGTATTTTCATCTATAAATCCAGGCATTTTTAAATTCATTAATTTTAAACCTTCTTTTAAATTACGATTAATAAATTCTGGGAAAACTCGATTCAAATCGCAAAGTGTTACATCAGGAAGATAACTTGGTTTTATTTCTTTAAGCATTTGACTACATTTGTTTTCAAAATAGTCATTGACAAGTTGTACAGGTGCATTATAATTATTTCCTGCTATTTCAAATGCCTTCCTTTCTATTTTTCTTTGAAATTCAATACCTGCTAAAGGATGATCCATTTGAAAATCTTCTGGATTGACAGTAACTAAGATAGCACTATTCGCATTATCTTTATCACGAGCATATTCGCTCATCCCATTAATACATAAATGATTTTCTTCATTTATACAAGGAACAACTTGTCCTCCTGGACACATGCAAAATGTATAGACTCCTCTTTTCTCCTTTGTTTGTACTGCTAATTTATAATTTGCAGCTTTTAATGCAGGGTAAGTTGCATATTGATGATATTGTAACTGATTGATCTTTTTTTGAGCTTGTTCTATTCTTACTCCAATCGCAAATGATTTGGATTCCATTTTAATATAAGGATTATGATATAATTTTTCATAAGTATCACGAGCACTATGCCCAATCGCAAGTACTAAATCATCAACAACGATCTTTTTTTGAACATTCTTATTTATAAGTAAAACTTCGTATTGGTGATCTAGTTTCTTAAAATTATCAAATTTTGTTTCAAAACAAATATGAACTCCCATATCTATTAAAGCATTTCTCATATTAACTATCACTTTTCTTAAATAATCAGTCCCAATGTGAGGTTTAGAAAGATATAGAATATCTTTTGGTGCTCCATATTTCACAAATGTTTCTAATACAAATGAAACTCTCTTATTTTTAGAACTCGCAGTTAACTTTCCATCAGAAAAAGTACCAGCTCCACCTTCACCAAATAAAATATTACTTTCTGTATTCAACTTTCTTTCATACATAAAGTCATGAATATCCTTGACTCTCTCTTCTACCTTTTTACCACGTTCTACTAAAGTTACATCAACGCCAGACTTTGCTAAAACGTAACTACAAAATAGTCCTGCAGGACCACATCCAACAACTAAGACTTTTCGATTAACACTAGGCAAAAATTGATATTGATAAGGTTGATACAAAGAAACTTGCTTATGCTTTTTCATAAACTCCTTTTCATCATTGACTTCAAAAGCAAAACTACATATAAAATGAACCTTAGCTCTTCTTGCATCAACTGATTGTTTAATCAAAATCACATTCTTTATTTCTTTTTCTCTCACATTTAAAACTTGTGAGATTATTTTTGCATATCTCTTTTCATTCAAAGAAACTTTTACATTTGATATCTTAAGCATAATATTTCCTTTCTAATGCTTTTGCTACACAATAACTACTACAAAAAGCAAAATGTAGATTATATCCTCCACAATCTCCTGTTACATCTAATAACTCTCCCATTGCATATAAATGAGGATAATTAATAAGTTGTAAAGATTCATTCACTTCATTTAAAGATAAACCACCTCTCATAACTTGAGCAAATGTTTCATCTCTTAGTCCTATAATTTGAATTCTCATATGCTTTAAAGCATTAACTATATCATTAACACTCTTTAAACTTTTCTTTTCTAATTCAATCGCAATTTTACTATTTACAAGCCCATCATAAAAATGATTATAACCAACTTGTTGGCGAGAAACAATCATTTTATATAATTCTTTTTCAGTATAATCATCAAACATATCTATTTCTAAATAAAGAGGATTATTATTAAAATACCTTGATAATTGCATAACTGCAATACCACTAACTCCATCTTGAGTAAATAATAATTCTCCTTTTTCTTGTTTTATTAATTCTCTTCCATCATATATAGAAAAAGTTCCTTTTACTCTTACTCCTTTTAATTTAGGAAAAGAAGGTTTTGTTTTCATTTGAACTAAAGCTGATCTTAAAGGATTAATTTTCAAATTTAAATCTTCTAACATTTGATAACGATCAAATGTTTTTAAAGAAAGACCTCCTGCTGGAGAACCAAAAGCTAAAATACAATCATCAAATTGATAAGCTGCGTTTTTAGTCATTACATATTTATTTTGATAATCAATTTTAATAACTTCTTGTTCAAAAAAATATTTGACCCCTAAACTTAAAGAAAGCTGATATAAACAGTTCTTTACAGTTAAAGCCTGTTCACTTCTTGGATATAATAAATTATTGTTATATTTTGTTAAAATACCTAATTGAAAAAATTCATCTTCAATATCATAATCAAGTAATTTTTCTATCTTTTTAATCTGTTCACCATAATAATGGTGAATATTCATATCTTTATTTGAAAGATTACAACGCCCATTACCAGTTGCTAATAACTTTTTTAAAGGTGATTGATTGGCTTCTAATATACAAACTTCTATATCTGTTATCCATCTTTTTAAATAAATAGAACATAATACCCCACTAGCACCAGCTCCAATAATAACTATTTTTTTCATGGTATCACCTCAATAATTCATCTCTTATTATAGTTTGAATAATATATAATGTCAATTTACTTAAAATATTATTTCGATTCATAAAATTTTATTGAAATATAGAGAGAATTTGTTTATAATAAGCTAAGTGTTACAAAGGAGGAATACATATATGGGTAGAGCTCATGAAGTACGTAAAGCTGCAATGGCAAAAACAGCTGCTAAAAAAGCAAAATTATATTCACGTTATGGAAAAGAGATATATTTATTAGCAAAATCTGGTGGACCAGAATTAGATGGAAACTTAGCGTTAAGAAAATTAGTTGAAAAAGCTAAGAAGGAACAAGTTCCTGCTGATGTTATTAAAAGAGCAATTGATAAAGTAAAAAGTGGTGCTGATGAAAATTATGATTCTTTACAATTCGAAGGATTTGGACCAGGAAATTCAACTTTAATTGTAAAATGTTTAACCAATAATGTTAATCGTACAATTTCTCAAGTACGTCCAGCATTCACTAAATCTAAATCTAAATTAGGAGCTGAAGGTTCTGTATCTTATTTATATGATATTGAAAGTACTGTTATCTTTAGTGGATTAGATGAAGAAGCTGCGTTAGAAGCACTTATTATGGGTGAGGTTGATGCTAAAGACATTGTAACTTTAGAAGATGGCCGTGTTAAAGTTGTAGGTGAACCTACTGATTTAAATAAAATCAAAACTGCATTAGAAGAAGCAAAAGGTGATATTGAATTTGATGTTGATGAAATTACAACGACACCACAAGATACAGTTGAATTAGATGGTGATAATATGATGTTATTTGAACGTTTAATGACTTTATTAAATGATTGTGATGATGTTGATCAAATCTTCCATAATGTTTCTAATTATGATGATGGTGAAGAAGAATAACGCAATGTTATTCTTTTTTATATAAAAAGACTTGATCAATATCAAGCCTTCTATCCTTTCAAACCTCTTGATTGTCTATCCATATCTTCAACAACAATATCATATATTTCTCCAAGAGTTGAACAATATTCTAGAACTTTCCAAGGTTCATTCGTATGAAAATGAATTTTAATTAATTCATCATCACCAACTGCCAATAAACAATCACCTTTAAAATTTTCAATGAAATAATCACTTATAACATCTTCATCTAAGTTTTCTCCCTCAATTAATAATTGAGTATCATATTTAAACTCTAACATAAATAACTCCTTTATTATTATTTTTTAAACTTTGAAAATAAACCTTTCTTCTTATTTACTTTCCCTCTTGCTTCCTTTATTTTCTCTAGTTCTTTTTCTCCATCTTTATGCCCTAATTCAATTGCTTTTAAACACCATTTTTCTGCTTCATCTAAATCAATAGCAGTTCCTTTACCAAGACGATAACATTTAGAAACATTTAATAAACCATTAAGATCTTCTTCTTTAGCAGCCAACAAGTATAATCTTAAAGCTTCATTTAAATCAGTTTCAACACCATCACCATCTTCATAACAAACACCTAAATTATTTAAAGCACCAGCATGTCCTCTATCAGCTGCTATTTTATAATATTTAATTGCAAGTTCTGAATTTCTCATTTCTTCAGGGGCTTCAAAATCATAAAGAACAGCTAAATTATAAATAGCACTCAAATGATTTCTATTTGCAGCACTCTCAAATAAATCAAATGCCTTAGAATAATCTTTTTCTACACCTTTACCACTCTTATATAAATTACCTAAACAATAAGCTCCTCTAGGTAAATCTTTACCTTTCTCATAATATTCTAGCGCCTTACTATAATCGGTTTCTACAAATTCACCAAATTCATACATAGAACCAACACTAATTGCAGCATCATTATCTCCTAGTGATGCAGCCTCACTAAAATAATCAAATGCTTTCTTATAATCTTTTTCTACATATTGTCCAAAACGATACATTTGAGCAATATAATTAAGAGAACGAGGATGATGTCTAGAAGCCCCTTTTTGATACCATTCAAAGGCTTTTTCGATACTTTCTTCTACACCCTTACCAAATTCATAACAAACACCTAAATTACACATTGCAGGTGTATAACCCATCTCTGAAGATTTGAGATAACATTCAACAGCTTTCTTTTCATCTAATTCTACAGCTGTTCCATATTCATAAAAAATACCCATATTACAATATGCTCTCGCATTTCCAAGTTGTGCTGCTTTTTGATATAATTCAAAGGCCTTATGACAATCCTCTTGAACACCAATTCCCATTTCATAACAATATCCTAAATTACACATTGCTATTTCATCATTAAAATCACTTGCTTTTTGATAACATTCTACAGCTTTTATCTCATCTTGGCTACAACCAATACCTAATTCATAAAATAAACCTAAGTTGCATAATGCTCTTGGATAATTTTGTTTAGCAGCTAAATCATAATAATAGAATGCTTTTTCCTTATCCGTTTCAACGCCCATACCACTTTCATAAC
This sequence comes from uncultured Erysipelotrichales bacterium, assembly GCA_910579135.1. Classification (GTDB taxonomy): domain Bacteria; phylum Bacillota_I; class Bacilli_A; order Erysipelotrichales; family Coprobacillaceae; genus MGBC113645. Next base: position 268,343 of record CAJTTM010000001.1, read on the forward strand.
AATATCCTAAATTACATTGTGCTCTAGGGAATCCTTGATCAGCTGACAATGTATAATATTTAATAGCTTGTTGATAATCACTCTCAACGCCAATTCCAACTTCATAACAATATGCAAGATTACATTGAGCAATTGCGTAACCCAAATCACTTGACTTTTGATATAACTCTACTGCTTTCTTTTCATCCTTTTGACATCCCATACCATCTTCATAACAAAATCCAAGATTACTAATTGCTCGAGGATATCCTAAATTCGCAGAAGCTTCATAATATTCAAACGCTTTATCAAAATTCACTTCACAACCAACACCTCTTTCATAATAGTATCCTAAATCACAAAGTGCTGGTGCATCTTGATAATTAGCAGCAATAGAAGTCAAATGAAAAGCTCTATCTACGTCTTTTTCAACATGTATTCCATTTTCATAATAATAACTTAACTTATTTAAAGCTGGAACATATTCATTTTGAGCAGCTTGATGTAAATAACTTAAAGATAATTCTACATCTTCTTTTTCAATTAAATTACTATAACAAAACATTGCTCGAGGATATCCTTGATTTGCAGACATCTTATATAGCTCTTTTGCCTTTTCAATATCTTTTTCAACACCCTGTCCTATTTCATAACAATATCCTAAATAACAATGTGCTGGAACATAATTATTATCAGAAGCTATCTTATACCAATAAACAGAAGTCTCATAATTTTGTTCTACCCCTTCACCAACTTCATAGAAATAACCAAGTTGAAGTTGAGCAGATCCCAACCCCCTTTGAGCAGCCTTTAAATACCATGATGCAGCCTCTTCATAATCTTGTTCAACATATACTCCATACTCATAACAATATCCCATACTATAAAAAGCATTTAAATAATCTAAATCAACTGCTTTCTTATAATATTGATAAGCTTTTTCCTCATTACGATTAGTAAAACAATAATATTCTCCAAGTTGAAAAACAGCCCTTGGATAATTATGTTCAGCAGACTTTTCAAACCAATATAAAGCATCATCAATACTTACTGATGTTCCAATACCACGATAATAACAATAAGCTAAATTACATTGAGCAACCTCATCCTCTAAATTAGCTGCTTCCATATACCAATAAACAGCCTTGCTTTCATCCTTTTCTACACCATAACCCATTTCGTAACAGAAACCTAAAGTACATTGGGCTTTAGCTTCATGACTATCTGCAGCCATTGTAAATAACTTTACAGCCCTATTTTCATCATGTACTCTTTGATTCCCATTTAAATATTTTAAACCTAAATCATACAAATCTTCTCCTAAAACAGGTAAAGCATCTTCCTCTACCCATTTTTCTTTACACATCAAACAAACATCCACACCAACAACTTCATTATTTTCTTCAATAAAATAGTGTTCAGCATGTAAATATGGAGAATTTTGTAAATCACTCAAAGACACCATTTCATAATTCATTAATAAATTATGCATTTCATAATCAATCTTTCTTTCATCACCTAAAATTGTAATCACTTTTAAAACAGCACTCTCACCAGTAAAATTATTCACAATTTCTAAAAAAGAAATATGATCATACTCTTTTAAAACCTTAACAATCTTCCATTCATCAAAGAATGGTTCATATAATTCGATTCTCTCTTTTTGTTCCATTATTCATTTCCTTTCTTCTTATTAATTTCTATAGATATTATATTTTCAGTAGAAGTTGATTCTAAATCATATTCAAATTCAACTACATCTCCTACTTTCATTAAAGGTAAAGAATTATTAACATTAATAGAAGCTATGAAAATATTTTCATTTCCTTCAACCATAAAATAATAATATGTATTACCATTAACAACAGCACTATTTAATTGAGTAATTTTACCACTTATTAAATCATCCACATTGCTAGTTTCAGCTTTTTGTCCATTATCCTTAAGTAATTTATAATACTTCTTCTCAGCGTCACTCACACTCTCTCCAGTTGCAACAACTTGATAATTTTCAACACTTACAAAAGCATACTGTTTCACTAAACCAGCATCATCTTTTAAAGATAAGAAATATGTTGGATGACCACCAGCATTGATTAAAATTGGGAATGTTGCCTTATATTTTAAATTCTGCACCTTTCCTTCAGCTGAAGACATAGCACTGTACTCTTCTGCTCCACTTATTGCATAATATTTCGATTCTTTTGTACGTAAATTAATTAATGCAAAACCAACATTAGAGGCATCACCTGATACAGAAGTTAATCCAGTATATAGATAAACATCATCATTTAATGCAACATAGTTATACCCATCAGTAGGCTTTAAAACTCCTTTTTGTGAAAACAATGTATTAAAATAACCATTTTTGTATTGTCCCCAATTTTCTAATTGTGCTAATACTAAATCACTAGAATAAATCCTATCAATCCATTGAGGAACTTTATCAATATCATAATATTGACTTTCACCATTAATTGCATTGACCAAAACAGCTCCAATAATATCCTTTCCACCAAACAAACCAACTTTATAATTATATACAGGAGCCACCCAATATGGTACACCCTTATCATCTATTTCAAAATTTGTATCCTCAAACATTAGAGTTGGATACTTTAATCTCAAATATCTATCAATGTTTCTAAAAAACAAATCAGAATGAGAATATTTCATTCCTTTTTCTAATCTTACAACCTTTGATTCCTGTGTGACCATATCAACACTGATATAGGCAGGTAAACCTTCCTTATGATTAGTAAACCACTTAATCAAATCACTATAAGAAATCGTTGTTACACGATATGGCTTATTATTATAATTAATCTGTGAATATTCATCATCAACTTCAAACTGTGAAACATAATCCACAATTTCACCCATCTTTCTATCCCCTAATCGTGAAGCACTATCCTTATCAACAACAGGAATAGATTGATAATTTACAACTTGATTATCCTTATAAAAATCCGCCTTTTCATCTACATTTAATTGCTTTTGATAAGAAGAAGCATGAAATATTGCACTACTAAAGAATTGTCCTACAAAAACATATGCAACAACAATAGCAGGAATTAAAATTCCTATCTTTCCTACCTTATCAAAAGAAGCACATAACATTGTTCTTAAACCAGTAAATAATAACACAAAGAATGAAAACACCATTAAAAACTCTGGTGACCTTAAATTCAATGGAACTAAAGAGAAAAACTCAAAAATCAAAAATAATACAATAGTTATGATAATTGATTTTAATGTTCCATTTTGACGTGGTTTCATATTTCCAAACAAATTCTCTGTATGATTTCTTTTAAAAAAACTTAGTATCTTATCCATTTAACTTCTCCTTTAAAATTCTGACTAATTCATCAAGTTGACCCAAATCATCTAATGAAGCCCCACTCGCAAGAGCATGTCCTCCACCATGAAACATATTTGCAACCTTATCAATAGGAATGCTTCGACTTCTTATACTCACTCTATAATTATTCTCTACCTTATTCTCAGTAATTGCCATCCATACTTGAAATTCTCTTACATTACTAAGAGTATTTACATAATTAGAGCCTTCTTCTCTTGATATTCCTAATCCCTTTAAATCTTCGTCTTTTAATATATAATAAGCAACCCCATTATTCACATGATAATGATTTAAAATAAACTGAGTTACTAATAATTCCTTTTCATCTTTTAAATATAACTCTTGATAAATATCCTCAATTGAAATCCCTGTTTCAACTAAAGTTGCAGCACATCTAAAAGTCTTTTCATCAGTATTACGATATAAAAAACGATTACTATCCCCTACCATTCCTTTATACAATGCACTTGCAGCTTCTTTACTTAAAGTTAATTGATCTTTAAATTGATGATAAATTTCTACAATAATTTGTGAACACGATGAAGCTGATTCATCAATAATATTAATACTTCCATAATGATCAACAATAATATGATGATCTATTTTTATAATTTCATCACACATTAAATAATCACCATCTATTCTATCTCTATTAGCAGTATCTAAAACAATACCTAAAGTTTTTTCATCATTACAATATTCATTTTCATCAAAATCTAAAAACATTGAACATAATTGACTATCTCTTTTCCCAGCAATGACTATTCTTTTATCTTTAAAATTATCTTTAATAAGATAATACATACCCAGTTGTGATCCAAAAGCATCTAAATCTGGACGAATATGTCTATATATAACAATTTGGTGATATTCATTTATTTTCTTTAAAAATTCATTCACTAAAATCCCTCATTTCTATGAATATAATAATACCATAGGATTAACATAAGATGAACATAAATTATTTTTTATTTTGTCATTTTTCGATATAATAAACGTATATAAAGTGAAAGGAGAACAAAATGAGAAATAATGATTTTAACCAACTCTATAATCAATACTATCAACCATTATATCTCTATGCTCTTTCACTTACTAAAAATAAAGAAGATGCTTTAGATCTTGTTCAAAACACTTTTATCAAAGCTTATTTAAGTTACGAAGATACAAGTCACACAATCATTTATTGGTTAATAAGAGTTTTAAGAAACGAATACATAGATATGGTTAGAAAGAAAAAGAAAGAAATTTCTAGTGATTTTTGTTTTGAATGGGTGGAAGATCCCTATGATTTTACTAAAGAACTTATCAACAATGAAAAGAAATCATGGTTATATAGTCAAATATTAAAATTACCCTTACAAGCAAGACAAGTCATGTTATTTTCTTTAATAACTAATGATCAAAATATAAGTGAACTCTTAAATATAAGTCTTGAAAATATTAGAACAATTAGATATAGAACAAAAAAACAATTAAAAGAAAAAGCAAAAAAGGAGAATATGTTATGAAAGATGAATTTAATGAATTATTAAATCTAGAAGAAAAAGAACTCAATAATATCCATATCAAAAGAAAAATGAATATAATGATTTATAAAAGAATTGGTATTGTATTATTAAGTCTTTCTATTGTGATTAGTGGTTGTTTTTTATATAAAAAATATACTCAAAAAAAAGAAATACAAAGTTATTTTGATCCTTACCATTTTCAGATAGAAGATTTAGATGCAAAAACATCTTTACAACTTTTCTTTCAATCAGCATATCATATTACTCATTCTGGTGTTGAATTGAGTTTATATGATATGAAAAAGATTGGTGAAGGGAAATATAGACTTGATGTTCAAGAAATAAGTGATTTTCGTTCAGTATGTATAGGTGATAAAAATGAACTAAATCAATTCATTATCAACAAAAACAATATAGAAAAAAAAGATACAACTTTTGTAACTATGTTAAATGAATTTATTCAACCAGAAAAATGTAAAGATTATAGCTTTAAATTAAAAGAAGAACTTCAAGATATCAAAGAACTACCACAATCATCAGTATTAACTGTATCTATCAACTTTGATAAATATATGAATATGGAAGATTTAATAAAATATATGAAAAAATATCCAAATACAAACTTTCTTTGGGCATGTCAAAAGAATCTACAAGAAGATTATGAAGCAAATGGAAGTGTTGAAGCAAGTCATCCTTTAGGTATCAATCTTAAATCATATATTTTTCCAGATCTAACAAGGAAAGTATTAAATAAATATCCTTATCTTATTGAATTTGATTGTATGAATGAAGCTCAACTTTTACAACATTATCAATCTACTATTCAATTATTAAATGACTATTCATCTTCTATTTCATTAAAAAATATTGATCATATAATTGATTTAAATTTAGATAAAATCAATAATGCAATGAAAGAAGAAATCACTTTTATAGGTGTAAAAGCTCTTATTAAAAAAGATGATTTAATTAAGGGAATTGAAAATGGAGATATGAAATATGGTTTAATAGAAGATATTGCATATTCAAAATACGAATAAAAAATCTAGCATTTAAGCTAGATTTTTATAACCCTAATAATCTGACTGTATCCCTAGCAATCATCACTTCTTCATTTGTAGGAATAACCATAACTTTAATCTTAGAATCATCAGTTGAAATGACTCTATTTTCACTACTTCTTACTGCATTTAATTCATCATTAAGAGTAACACCTAAAGCATCATGAATATCTTCAGCAATTAACTTTCTTAAATAAGCTGCGTTTTCACCAACTCCTGCAGTAAAAGCAATAGCATCACATCCACCAAGTTCAACATAATAAGAACCAATGAATTTTGCTACAATACGAGAATATAAAGTGCTTGTACGAATGGCTCTTTCATCATTCTGATAATATGCGTCTTCAATATCTCTAGAATCTGAAGAAATACCAGATACTCCTAACATTCCTGATTTTTTATTATAGACATCTAACATATCATTGACATCCATTCCTAATTTGTTACATAAATATGGCATAACAGATGGATCTACATCCCCTGTTCTTGTTCCCATCATAACACCTGCAAGTGGTGTGAATCCCATTGAAGTATCAATACATTTACCATCTTTAACAGCAGATAAACTTGCTCCGTTTCCTAAATGACATACAATAATCTTTGAATGCTCTGGATTACCAATCATTTCTCTTGCTTGTTCACTAACATATTTATGACTTGTTCCATGTGCACCATATCTTCTTACCTTTAAATCTGTATAATATTCATATGGTAATGGATATAGATAATTTTCAGCAGATAAAGTTTGATGGAAAGCAGTATCAAATGTGAAAACATGTCCTACCTCTGGTAAAGCTTCCTTAAATGCTCTATAGCCAATTAAATGAGCCGGATTATGTAAAGGAGCTAATTCACATAACTCTTCTACTTTCTTTACAACATCTTCGTCAACAACAGCACTATCATTAAAATATTCCCCACCATGAACAATACGATGTCCTACTGCTTGAATTTCAGATAATTCTTTTACAACACCTTCATTAACTAATGCTTTTAATAACATATCAACTGCAATTGCATGGTTTTCTATAGGGCATTTTTCAGTTTTCTTTTCTCCATTATATTTAATTGTAAAAATACCTTCATCTAAACCAATTCTTTCAACAATACCTGAAGTAATAACCTTTTCTTCTGGCATTTCAAATAATTGAAATTTTAAAGACGAACTTCCGGCATTGACAGCTATAACTTTTGTCATTTTCATTTCCTCCTTGTCACATACACCATTTTACAAAAAAATCTATGATATCGCAATACTTTTTTATGCTGTCTAGATATAAATATGGTATAATTGATATTATTAACAAGATATGATAATATCATTCTAAGGTAGGTGTTTTTATGCATTGTAAAAATTGTGGACATGAAATAACTGATGATAATATTTCCTTTTGTCCAAAATGTGGAAATCGTATCATTATTGAAAAAATTTATGATCCTGGAAGTATAGGATGGATGATTTTGGCTTTATTTTTTCCTATAATCGGTTTAATATTATATTATGAATGGCATGAAGAAAAACCAAATAATGCGAAAATGGCTCTTTATGGTGCTATTCCAGGTTTATTCTTAAAAATCATTGGATTTATATTTTTATAAAATAATATTTATAAATAAAAGAAATGTGGTGATGAAATGAGTATAATGACACAACTAGAATTTGAATTAGATTTCTCAGAATCAGAAAAACAAATATCTAGATATATTTTAAATTATGGCGAAGATGTATTATCTATGTCTGTAAAACAACTTGCAGATAAAACATATACTTCTCCTGCAACAATTGTAAGATTATGTAAAAAAATAGGTTTAAATGGTTATAATGATTTTAAAATTAAATATAGTGCAGAACTTCAATATGATAAAAGAAATAAAAAAAGAATAGATGTTAATTATCCTTTTTCAAAAGATGATGATTCTATTAAGATTGCAAATAAACTTTCTTCTTTATCTATTGAAGTCATTAAAGATACTTTTCAATTAATATCTTTTGAAACACTTAATAAAGTTGTTGATTTATTAGAAAAATATCAAGATATAGATATCTATGGTTCAGGTAATTCTATACTTGCAGCATTATCTTTTCAACATAAGATGATGAGAATTCAAAGAAATGTTAATGTAAAAACAATTCCAGGTGAACAAATATTTATGGCTTATAACAGTAATCCTAATAAATTATCAATTGTTATTTCATATTCTGGAGAAACAAGTGAAATCATTCAAATTGCAAAAGCCCTAAAAGATAAAAAAACAAAGATTATAGCAGTTACTTCTGTAGGTGATAATCAATTATCTCATTATGCAGATTATGTAATATATATTGATTCAAGAGAGAAAATCTTTTCAAAGATTGCTCCATTTTCATCACAGATTTCTATGGAATATATTTTTAATCTTATCTTCTCATGTTTATTTCAAAGAAACTATGAAATCAACACTTTAAAAAAACTATCAGAAGATAAAAAGAATGACTTCCGTCATCCTTTATTAAGCCCTATTAATGAAGAGTAACGGGAAATAGCAACGCTATCTCCCGTTTTAATATCTTAATATCCTTTCAATTGATAACTGTTTAGTATTTTTATATATCATTATATAAACACTTAACAATAATACAATAACAAAAATAACATTAAACAAGAATGCATCCATTAGTGAAAATGTAAACATTGAAGAGCACATAACTATAAATATACTATTCAAAATCAAAAATATCATACACTGCATACATATTCCTACAACAATAAGTTGGGTCATAAAAACATTATTTAAACCATGTATCTTTAACATAATCAATTCTTTCTCTCTTTTATAAAAATATTAAATTTGCATAATATTAAACAAGATAAGTGTTAATATAAAAATCATTCCTAAAACCATATATTCAATCATTGTATTTGTATTCGCAAGTTCTTGCATTTCATTAATATAAGGAAAAACAAACGTGTTTCTATATGTTTATCTTGCATATTTTGATACATATTTAAATATGTATCAAAATTATTACAAATCATTGTATAACCAATATATTGTTCTATATTATCTAATTGATAATCTGCATATATTTTTTTGAGAATATCATAATCCATATAAACACAGAATTCTTTATCTTTTAAATAATAACATGGTACATTGTTATCGACAGTACCACCAATAGATAAATTCATTTGATGTTCATTAATATGACTTTGATGATTTTGAGAATATTGTATTGTTAGAGTTGTTGAAACATTCCTAAAATTGATTGATGATGAAATCAATCGTTGATGTAATGACTGACTTAAATAAATAGACCCATCTCCATAATTTAAGACTTTATTCTTTTCCATTGCATCTTTATTATATATTGGAACAACTAGAACAATCATCCCTCCAATCAAAAAGGATGTTCTTAGATAAGGATAGACTTGATAACTTCCTTCTTGTTGATTATCAAAATGAAAAGCCTCTAAATCTTGATCTACATATGATTTATTCTTATCCTTAACAATAAACATCTGATTATTCGATAATGACTGATACTCATCAATAGAATAAGCTGTATGATTTTGAATAATCATTATAGATAGATTCATTAATAATAATGCTATTACAACAATCATTATTAAAACAAATTCATTCCATTTATATTTAAAAAAAAAGAATAAATATATCTCATTATAAAAGAAAATGATATTCCTTTATGAGAATTTAAATCTATATCTTCATTACTTTCACAATGTTTCATTTCTATAAGTTTTTTTCTTTAATCTCAAAAATTTGATCTACATAATCCAAAGCTTTTTCACTATGACTAGAAATAATAATTGTTTTGTGATAATCATGAGCTAATTGAGATAAAACTTAGAAGATATTTTTAGTGTTTTCTATATCTAAAGCACTTGTTGGTTCATCTAAAATAATAACTGGGTATCTTTACACATTGCACAAACAATAGCCAATCTTTGCTTCTGACCTCCTGATAACGTATCAATTGACTGATGAAAAGGTATATTCAAACCAACAATATGAAGTATATCTTGATACTCTTTTTCACTATATTTCCTATTATTAATCTGAGAATAAATTTTAAGATTACCCAATACATCATAATGTTCAAAAAGCATATTATCCTGTGTAATAAACGTTATATAATCTTTCCTTATAAGACTTTGTTCAGTGTTTGATAACTTATTGATATCCTTTCCCAATAAATAATACTCAAAATCTCTACTTTCACTAATATGTACTAGTCTATAAAGCAATGATGTCTTTTCCCTTCCACTCTTACCAGAAATAACAGTTGTCTTTCCATAATCAAATATAAGATTCCCATTTTTTAAAACAAGTAAATCATCATATTGAATATTATCAAATATTATACACATTTTAACATACTCCTTTTTAAAATAAGACAGTCACCGCATCTGTGACTATCTTATCAACAAATTATTCATATTTATCATTAGTAAATTTTACTGTAACCTTACTATTTGAGTATGTACATTTTGTATACTTTTTTGTATTTCTTGTAACTGATTGATTATCAGTTAAATAAACTTTACAAGAAGTGTGCATTGTAGAATTGCTTATAACAGACATACTAGGTGTTGCTGTATATGCGTTTTTACCACTTTTTAATGTCGCAGACCATCTTGTATTTCCACTCATATGATGAACTCCTGTGCACTTAACAGAAGCTGAACCTAATAAATCAGCTATATCTACAAAACCAACCATACCTACTACAATCAATAATGAAAAAAACAATACTCACAGTTTTTTCTTCATATATTTTTCTTCTTTTTCCACTTGAAGAAAGCGCTTTTTTATTTAACTTCATTATACTCTTTTATAAATATACAGTCCATATCAATTCCATCAAATGCCGTTTTTAACCAAACTAGTGTCATTTTTAACGTTAAAAAGTTTTAGTTAGAAAATAATATAAAAAAAGATGATTTATTTATAAAGAAAATCACCTTTTCATTCAATTCTGTAAAATAACATTTTTACATATCTACGTTAATATTTTTACCTGCCAATGATTTTGCTCTGTTCTTCATTTTTTCAATAGAAATGAAACGCCCCTTATATCCATTTATACCATGTTGAGCACTAAGTGTTTCTGTATAATCTTTTAATCGATATACCTTAAATCCATAACGACTATTATAGACATTCTCGCTATGAGCTTGATAATGATTAACAAGTGGTGTTAAAGTTACATTTTCAATAGATATTGAATGACTCTTTTTCACAATATCAAAAGATAACATTCCTCCTAATTGAACATTTTCTTCTAACATACCACTAATAAAATTACCTAAACTATATGCTACTAAAGTTTTATGTCCATTTTGACCTTGTACCCATTGTATAGGTTGTAAAGTATGAGGATGAGTTCCAATAATGACATCAACTCCTAAATCAGCTAAATAAGAAGCATATTCTTTTTGAAAGGGTTGAGGTTCATTATCATATTCAATGCCCCAATGACACGAAACAATAACAACATCACTTATTGATTTCGCTTTTTTAACATCATTTTTAATTTGAGTCTTATCAAAATTCTTTAAACTATTAGATTGTTGATTATAATTTAAAGATTGATTATAAGAAAGAAAAGAAATCTTAACTCCATTCTTCTCAATAACTGGTATATCATTTTCTCTTAAACCTATGTATTTCATGTCATATTGATTAAAGGTTTCTATTGAGTGTGTCATACCATCTTCACCCTTATCTAGAGCATGATTATTACTTCCATTCACAACATCAAAACCAGTATCATATAATGCTTTAGCCATTTCATCTGGAGTATTAAATACAGGATAACCAGAATATCCTCTTTGTTTACCCGCTAAAATAGTTTCTTGATTAATAAAAGAAATATCTGCCTTTTTAATATAAGGTTTTATATTTTGGTAATACGAAGTAAAATCATATGTATTTCCTTTTTTAGCTTCATCAATTAATCGTTTATGAATAAGATTATCACCAACCGCATTAAATGAAACAACATGATTAACTTGTTTATTATCTTTTAATACAATATCTTCTGATTCAAATGATGAACAAGCACATAGTAACAATAAAGCTAATAATATCTTTATTATCTTCATTAGTTCATCACCTCATAATATTCTTCTAATGTCATATGACTTTGATGAAGTTTCTTTGCTAAAGCTTTACCAACATATCTTATATGCCAAGGTTCATATCCATAATTTGTAATCGATACTTTATCCTTAGGATATCTTAAAATAAAACCATATTTATATCCATCACTAACAATAAACTTCCCTATTGGACTCTTTTCTACATCTTCATTTAAACGATCTCCATCTGTCTTATAAGAAACATCAATTGCAAGTCCTAACTGATGTTCACTCCTTAATGGGTAAGCACTATATTGACTCGCATATTCTTCTCCTCTTACTTTAACTTGGTTATTCCAATATAATGTTTGAGTTTCATTGCTACGATATCCTGAAATAGAATAAATATTAATACCTTGACTTTTAGCTGCTTGATAAAATTCTTTATAAGCTTGAGCTGCTTCTTGTCTTAATTTTTGATGACTATCAACAACTTTCACTAAATCATCTGGTACCCAATTATCTGGAATCTGATTCAATTTATTCACTAATACAGTAATATCTTTTGGATTTTTAATAATATTTGTTTTTATCCCTATCGGATTAAATATTTTATTCTTATACATTTTTACAACATCAACAATGAAATCTTCACTATCATTATGATATTTATAATGAATAACATAAGTTCCTATTTTTGATGTATCTATAATATTATATTGAACATCCTTCTTAGAATCACAAGATACATATTGAAGATAATCAAATTGAGTATTTAATGCAATTTGTACTCTTGATTTTGTTAATGACAAATGATCTGTTTGATTTGAAACTGTGTCCTTTTGAGATTGAATACTACAACCACAAAGAAAACATATCAATAACACACATATTCTTTTCTTCATTATTTTACCTCCTTGATACCCATTTTAGTAAAATAATGCATAATAAATGTCATCATTTTGTATCATTTTTACATCATATCAACATTTATATACAATAAATAACTTTCAACACTTAGTAAATAATATTGATCAAAAATTTTTTCATCTATTCCTAAATAGTTCATATAAGCTTCTTTAAAATCATGTTCTTTAGATTTTCGTATAAAATTTATATTATCATTTTTATTGATCATATGAATTTGATAGATTTTCATTGTTTGACTATCTAACCATAAAGATACATGTGTCCCATCTTGGCTGGCAGTAAAAGATATATAGTACATTGTAACAGAATGACTATTTTTAAATGTACAAATTGTACACTCATAATAATTAGAAATATCATCCTTTGTAGGAGCCTTTATTGAAAATCCTTGATATAACTTTTTAACTTCTGAATATAATTTATCTATTTGATCATTATCAAAACGATAAGCAAATGTATATCCATCTGCTAAAGAATTAGAATCTGATTTTGATTCATTACCATAAGTAATGGTTTCTAAAACATCTAAAACAGATAAATTTTCACTCTCTACTTCATTTTTTATATCTTCAACTACAGCTTGATTAAATAAACTATAATCTTGATAAAAGAATAAGAAATATGGAAGTAAAATAGTAAGTACTAAGATAATAATTGATAACAAAAATGGGAGTATTTTTTTAATCATGTTTACCCTCCTTTAAGATCAATGTGACTTGTGTCCCTTTTGTAAGAACACTATCAAAATGAATAGAAGCATGATGTAGATTAACAATTTCATTAACGATCGCAAGTCCTAATCCTGCACCACCATGTTCTCTTGTTCGAGACTTATCAACCATATAAAAAGCTTCAGTGATTTTATGAATATCTTCTTCACTAATTCCTTTTCCATTATCACTAATGATAATATGATATTCTTTATCTTTTTTAATACCTTGTAATCTAATTTCACCATTTTCTTCTATCGCATTTTTCGCATTATCAATAAGATTTAAGCACACTGTTTTCATTAAATCTTTTTCAATGTATATTTCACCTTCATCTATTTCTATAGAAAATTGAATATTTGCTTTTTTTAAGACAGGAGATATAGTATCTGCAATTTCATTTAGAAATAAAGTTGTACTTGTTTTATAAAACTGAAAATCATGTTTTTTTAAAACAATTAAATCCATTAACTTTTTAGAAATAGACTCTAATCTTCTTCCTTCTAATACAATTTGATTTGCTGATAAAATCAACTCATGTTCACTTACTTTTTTAGATCTCAACATATCAGCATATCCTATAATGGAGGTTAATGGTGTCTTCAATTCATGAGTAAAGTTACCAATAAACATTTCTTGTTTTTGATTATATCCTTTTAATTCCTCTATATAATTTTGTATTTGTTCTGCCATAAATAAGAAATCTCTTGATAATTCTCCTATTTCATCTTTATTTGAAACAGGAAGGTAAACATTATAATTATGATTTGCTAATGATTTTGTAGCAGACGATAATTGATTTAATGGTCTTGTTAACCACCAGCTTAATACAAATGATACCACAACATTAACTATAAATATAAAAATCATAAGAATAGAAAAAAGTTGAAATTGTTGACTTCTATTAATAAATAAATCATCTATTTGATGATAATTACCAATAAAATAATTAATTTTATCAAACTGTATTCTTCTAATACAATTAATATAATAATGATCATCTTTTGATATAACTTTATAAACTCTTTGATTGTTTTTTAGAGACTTTTTTAATTCAGTATTATATTTATTATCAAAATACTTATAATTGATCATCACTTTAGAATCTGTTTCTATTTGAAAAGGAGTTTCAGTACGCATTGTTTGATAAGATAATAAACTTGAAAGTTGATTATTGGCAGATTCTTCATCATAATATTCATATCTAAGAATTGAATAATTAAAAGAAAATAAAGAATATACCATATCATTTTCATTATATGTACTTTCTATTTCTCTTTTTAAAGAATCCTTAAAATTTGTTTGTATTAAAGCATAACATCCTATAGAAAAACATATTTGTGTTACTATCATAATACAAAAGAAAAACTTCCAAAATAATTTCATTCATTAACCTCTAATCTATATCCTATTTTATAAACAGAAACAATTCTATCTTCTAATCCTACTTTTTTTCTTAAACGCTGCACATGTAAATCAACTGTACGACTATCACCTAAATACATACCACCCCATACAGTTTCATAAATACGATCTCTAAATAAAGCAATATTTTTATTTCTAATAAACAATAATAATAAATCATATTCTTTCACAGTTAAATTAATATCTTTATGATTCTTAGTCACTTTTCTAGATAAAGTATCAATACAAATATCATCTAAATATAAATATTGAGAAAGCTTTGAATATCTTCTTAACACAACTTCTATTCTTGCAAGTAATTCTACAATTTCAAATGGTTTAACAATATAATCCTCAGCTCCTAATTTTAATCCCTTAACACGATCTTTAACATTATCCTTTGCAGTAATAAAGATAACAGGTATATCTTTAGGTCTTATATATTCAATTAATTCAAATCCATCTATCTTAGGAATCATAACATCTAACAAAACAAGATCTAAAACTTCATTTTCAATAATATTATATGCTTGTTCCCCATCATATGCTTGCATACATAAATATCCAGCATCTGATAAATTTAAACGAATTAAATCTGAGATTTTTCTTTCATCTTCAACAATAAGTATCTTATTCATATAATCACTTCCCAAAATTATTCTATGACCAGATTGTATCTTTTTTGTATCATTGTGTAAAGTATTATAACCAAAAAAGAATCATAGATAATCTATGACTCTTACTTTCTTGTTCCTCCTGCCCCTCTAGATGAACCTCCACTATGATGAGTTCCTCCTGATGAAGATGAAAATCCTCTAGAACGAGTTGCACTTCCAGAAAAACCACGACTAGATGGTCGAGAACGAGGTCTAGGTCGACCATATCCTCCTCCATACATTCTTGGTCCTCCTGGTGGTGGAGGTGGTGGACGATGATACCTTCTTGGTCCATAATTTCTTGGTCTACAACTTCTCTTTGGCATTAATGCAGATATAAATACTAAAACAATAATAAATCCAATAACTGCAATAATTTCAATAATATCACTCATTTGAAAATTGCTCATAAAACCAGATGAGCGACTATCACTGACTTTAAAATCACTATCTTCAATAACATTTAAAAATTGTTTTGATGTTTTTAATAGAGCTTCTCCATAATTCTTTTTCGCAAAGTCTGGTTCCATGTACTTATCAATAATTGATTTTGCATTACCATCACTTAATATCTTTTCAATACCAGATCCAAGAATATAAGAATAATTATCATTTCCAATATCTAAAACTAACAAGACTCCATTGTTATTATTTTTATCACCAATACCCCATCGATTAAATAAACGATAAGAAAAATCATATAAATCATCATCTACAAAATCAAAAGTTGCGACAACAACATAACCACCATTTTTATGATCTGATGATTGATTAATAGAAACGAGTTCTTTTTTAATACTTGAATCAATAACATCAGCATAATCATTGACATATATAGATTGATCTTGAGTTGGTATTCTTGTTGCAAATACTGGAGATAGACAAATCAATAAAGTACATATAATGATTGATAATTTCTTAATCAAAAGTAACAACCTCCCTTATTCCTAATGATTTTATAAATCCTGCTAATACACCATCAGTCTCCTTTTGATAATCTTTAGCTAACTGATTATATTCAGAATATGATATCGTATGTATTGCTGATTGATAAGTTGCCTGATATTTACTTAACATTTTTTGATGTTGACTTGTTAATTGACAATCCTCTATGTCATTAAATAATAATGGTAAATCAACTTTTATATCTCTATACCAGCTTTTATATTCAACTAAAGAATGACAACTTTCAAATTCCTTATGAAGTTTTTCGATTTTTTTAAAACGAGAAGATTTTACATGATATATTTTAGACAAAGCAATACTATTTGCCATACAATCATCTATTTTCTTTAAATCATAATGAATAGATAAATGAGATGAATCATTTGACATAAAGACATCTTCCAATTTTTTAACTTTATTATTGATTTGTCGATATGCATTAAAACCACTACATCCAATAACAAGTATAGTTGTTATAACAATCATCATATAATTTCTTTTTTGATTAGGCATCTTATTGGTTAACCTCTAATAATTTCGTTTTTAATTCACTTTCAATCTTTTGTAATTCAACTTCTGCTTCTCTACGTTTTTCTCTACCTTCAACATGAATCTTCATCACTTCATCCAATGTTTCAATTAATTGTTTATTAGTATGTTGTAATGTTTCAAGTTCTACAACACCTCTTTCAGATTCTCTAGCAGTTTCTATAGAAGCCATTTTTAATGTATCAGCATTCTTCTTCAATAATTCATTTGTCATCTCAGTAACTTCTCTTTGTGCTTCCATAGCCTCTTTAGAATGAGCAACTCCAAGCGCTAATACCATTTGTGATTTCCATAATGGAATAGTATTCATTAAAGTAGACTGAATTTTTTCAGACATCATTGTATCATTATTTTGTACTAATCGAATTTGTGGTCCCATTTGAACAGAAATCATACGAGTTAATTCTAAATCATGTAATTTCTTATCAAAACGATCACAGAAACTTGCATAATCATTTGCAGCTTGTGAATCTTCAGGAAGTCCTGTTTCCTTTGCCTTTTCAATCAAAGCTTTTAATTGAACATTTCTCGCATTCTCTAAACTTTTCTTTCCAGCAAGAATATACATTGTTAATTGTTTATAATTTGTAAGATTATGCTTATATAATTCATCTAATAAAGTAATATCTTTCATCAATTGAATTTGATGATCTTCTAATACATCAGTAATCTTATCAACATTGACTTCAACCTTATCATATCTTGCCTTTAATGCAGCAATCTTATTTCCTGTCTTTTTAAACATTCCAAAGAATCCACCTTTTTCTTCTTCGGTTGTATCAAATCCCTTTAATTCAACAACAAGATTACTAATCATATCTCCAACTTTACCTAAATCTTTTGTTCTTACCTTATTTAAAGCTGAATCTGAAAATTCCACAATTTTCTTTTGAGCATCAGAACCATATTGTAAAATAACATTTGTTTCTGTAATATCAATTTGTTTAGAAAACACATCAACCTGTTCTAATTCTTTTGCTGATAAACTATCTTCCATTCTTACAATTTCAATAGGTTTCTTTTCCTCTTCCTTTTCTTTTGAATTAAGTGTTAAACTTATTTCTTCTTTTTCTTCTTTTGGTAATGTTAATTCAATTTCTTCTTCCATTTTTTTCTCCTTCTTTAATCCAATTTTTTTAACATATCATCAAACACTTTTAAATCAACGTCAATATCCATCGCTTTTCCATCATATAACTCATTATAAAATTTCAAAAAAGCTTTATTTGCATTACTAATCGTTTTTTCAATATTTGCTTTTGAAACTTCAATATTTTCAATTTGAAAAGTATCATCTTCAACTTCATCATATTGCTTTGTAATATGAATAATCTCATCTAAATAATAACGAAAATATTTCTTTACTTTACCTTCAATATCTTTATGAGTTGAAAGACAATCAAGTATTGCTTCACTTGTTTTAATAATTTCATTTAAATCATTTTGCATATTGATGTTATCTATTTGTTTCGTTATTTCTTTTAATTCATTAACTTTTTGTTCTCCTAAAATAGCTAACTGTTCTTTTACTTGATTTTCATAAACAATTGGTATTTCCATTTCAATTTTTTCATCTTGAAAAACATTCATTTTTTTGATTACAAGATAAACAACTATAGAGATGAACAATAATATGAAATAACTCGTAAACTTATACATTGGTAAAATAAAACTACCAACAATATAAATACCTCCTGCTATCACAAAAGGATATGGTGAATGAATTGTTTTTATTTCTATATTCTTTTTCAATCCTTATCACTCCCTTATATTTCAAAATCTTCTAATAAAAGTAAATCATCTTCACTTTCTCTTGATGCTTGATGTATCATTGCCTTTTCAACACTATTACGTGCTAAACGACCATTACCACCCTCTAAACTATTCTTCAATTCATAATAATGAATTAATTGTTCTTTACAACTTCTATCAATTATATAGTCCTTTGATGAAGCTATTGAACAAGCAATTTGATATAATTCTTCACCTGTATAATCATCAAAATGAATAATATTAGAAAAACGTGAACGTAATCCCGAATTAGATTCTAAGAATTCATCCATCTCTTTTTGATATCCAGCAAGTACCACAACAAATTCATCTCTCTTATCTTCCATTGCTTTAACAAGCGTATCAATAGCTTCTAAACCAAAACTATCATTTCTACCACGATACAATGAATAAGCTTCATCTATAAACAAAACTCCACCTAATGCTGAAGAAATAACCTGACTTGTAAGATTTGCAGTATGTCCAACATATTGACCTACTAAATCTTTTCTAGAAACTTCAATCAAATGTCCACTTGTTAAAATATTTGCAGCTTTTAAATATTGAGCAAGTAATCTAGCAACAGTTGTTTTTCCGGTTCCAGGATTCCCAGTAAAAATCATATGTTTACTAACATCCATAACTTTTTTACCTTGAGCTTTTCTTTTATTAAAAACATGATAATATTGTTTTAATTCTTTAAGATATTTTTTAACATCACTTAATCCAACAAGTTCTTGTAATTGTTGATCAATTTCATCAAATCCTTGATCAACTTGTTGAAATAACAACTCTTTTTGATCTTCAATTTCTACATATAATTCTTGTTCTATGTATTTTATTTTAATATCTTGATACTTTTCTTTATAATCATATATCTTTTCAAACACATTTTCTAAAAAGATATGAATATCATCTGTTTTATGATGTGTTACATATTGGTATAGATTATCTTCTAAATCTATACTAAATTGACTTTTCACTTTCTCTTTAAACTTATTAATTTCACTTTTGAGATATAAATGATAATCCTCCTTTTTTAACTCAACAAATTCTTTACATTCATCTATTTCTTTAATAAATGGTACACCTAATTTATTTGTAAGATGATGGTAAGATTCATAAGATAAAAAAAGAATATATTTATGATTCCACTTTAAAGAAGACAAAGCTTCTTTAACTAATTGATTATTTGTTTCCTTTAATACACCATTAACTTGAACATAACGACTTGTTAATGGCATTTCTTTATCTTTTAATAAAAAAGTTAATGATTGAATAAAATGAATTGGTAATTCCTCAATATGATCAAATACAATAAATGAACTATCACTATATAATGCATCATATACGTCTTGATAAAACACTTCATTTTTAGTGGTATAATGACTAAAATCAACATAAGATATTTTATCACTCTTAAGAAAATGATTTGAGAATAATTTTTTTACAAACTCTTCAATCAATGTATAAATATTTTTATAATTATAAATAAGTAAAGAATACTCATCCCTTTCCACTGTTTTAGCTTTCTTTATAAAATGAATAAACATATCAATCATATCATGATAATACGACTCTTTCTTCATTTCTTCTTTGATTATATCTAAATTTTTAATATCAACATCTTCATCATCAAAAGAAACACCAAAATCTTTCTTGATTTCTTCATTGATCTTTTTTAAAGTTTCTTTATCAACACCTTGACTTAATTTATTAATAGAATCTTGTTGGTATTTAAAAACACTTTCTAAATCAGCAGAAAAAGAAGAAATACTCCTATTTTTAGCATCCTTTCCTAATGTCTGTTCTAATAATTTTTGTCTTAATTTTTCTTTATCATTCATTATTTTTACCTCGTTATTTATTATAACACGCCTCTAAATATAAAATCTATAATATTTAATTATTAATTACAAAAAACAGTTAAAGAATTCTCTTTAACTATTTAATACTCTACATAATGATCAATCTTATGTCTTAAATGCTTTTCATAATCAGAATTAAAATAACAAGCATAAATACAATCTAACAAATATTGTAATGAAACTCGTGATGAAAAAGATGTAATCTTATCCTTCGAGTCTTCATAAGAAGAAAAATAAAGATGATAATCTACTAATGACGTTAATGCACTTTCTTTTGTAGAAGAAATCAAAACAATTTTAGCTCCCCTTTCTTTTGCTTCCTTAGTCACATCAAATAAATGTGGAGTTCTATTATTATAAGAAATAACAATCACACAATCACCTTTTTTACAATTTTGAGCAGACCAATGTTGATAAAATATATTGGTTTGAACTTCAACCTTTATTCCTATTTCTAACATACTTTGTTGAAAACTTTCTGCAAAGAAATAATTACCAACAGTAGGATATAAAACAATATTTTGGCTATTGCGTAATAATTGAATAACTTTCAAAAATGTTTCTAAATTAATCAGATTAAGAGTTGAACTGACTGTTTGTTGATACAATTTTGACATTTGTCTCATAATCTCATAATGAGTAGCGTTTTTATCAAAAGGATAATTATAATCAACAAGTTCTTTTTCTTGGTCATATTCTTTTCTATCAGAAACTAATAATAGCTTTAATTGATGAATACTTGATAATTCTAATTTCTCAAGTACTCTATAGATTGTTGATACTGAAACATAACACGCTTTTGAAAGATCTTTAACACTTAATTGATTCACTTTTTGATAGTTATCAATAACATAATCTAAAAAAATTTTTTCACTTTCAGTAAAAGAAATATGATTGATTTTACTATATATATTCATTCTTTAACACCTTTTCAATAAAGAAAGAGGCTGTAACGAAATAACTTTTTTAAGAAGTTGATTTCATTCAGCTTCTTT
>CAJTTM010000002.1 GCA_910579135.1 uncultured Erysipelotrichales bacterium
GACTGTTAGTCCAAAATAAAAAGAACAATACTCAGTATAATGACTGAAATATTGTCCTTTTATCTCTATAATTCTTTTACAATCTTTTTAAAGACTCTTCCTCTCTCTTCATAACCACCAAATTCATCAAAAGAACTTGTTGACGGTGATAACAAAACAATATCTCCATCATTTGCGATTTCATGAGCTTTAAAAATTGCATCTTCTAAATGTTCTACAAGATAACTATGAGGATGATTCATATCCTTCATAAATCTTTCTCCAGCATCACCAAAACATATTAATGAAGATATAGAAGAATTATAACTTGACATTTCTGTTAAATCTAAACCTTTTTCATATCCACCCATTAATAAAATAACAGGTTTATCAAATGCCTTTAACGCAATAATTGCTGCATCTGTATTTGTTGCTTTTGAATCATTATAGTATTTAACACCATCTAATGCTCTTACATATTCAATACGATGCTCGACTCCCATAAAATTTTTTAATGTGTAAGAAATAGATTTCTTATCAACATGACATAATATTCCAGATACTATCGCAATCATCATATTTTGAACATTATGTTTACCAACAATTTTAATATCTTTTAAAGGAATAATTTCTTTAGTTCCATAATAGATTGCATCATTTTTAATCATACAATCAGCTTCATGTTCTAATGAAATGGTTATACTTTGACTTTTCCTAGGATATTTCACTAAATAATCCTTTAAAGTCTCATCATCAATATTTTCAATATAATAATCATTTTCATCTTGATTCATATAAATATTCATTTTAGAAGCATAGTATTCATTTAAAGATGCCATATAATCTAAATGATCTGGTGTTAAATTCATAACAGTAGAAACATGGGGTTTTAACTTATCAATATTCAATAACTGAAAGTTAGACATTTCTAAAACAATATCATGCCCACCTTCTTCTAACAAATTATTCTCTAAAATAACCTGGCAATAAGGAATTCCAATATTACCAGCTAAATGAACCTTATGATTCGCATTCTTTAATATCTCATGAATTAATGTTACTGTTGTTGTTTTCCCATTTGTTCCAGTAACCGCAATATAATTTTGTGGTTTTGCATATTGATAACCAAGTTCTATTTCTGTATAAACAGGTATACCTCTTTCTTTTAAACGTAGTAAAAATGGTTTATGATAATTAATACCTGGATTTCTTACTACAAAATCAAAATCTCTCTCAAAAAGTTCATCAGGATGTCCACCACAAACAACTTCAAAACCTCTTTCAATATATTCATCATATTTTAATATCTTTTCTTTGGGACTATACTCATTAATTGTAATATCAGCATTCAAATAATCTAATAACTCAACAGCAGCTTGACCACTTTTCGCAAGTCCTAAAACCAAAACTTTTTTTCCACTTAACATTTTTTATATCACTCCCAGTAAAACACCTATAATCCCACAAATGAAACCAACAAACCAAAAAGAAATAACAACTTGTTGTTCATTCCATCCAAGCATTTCAAAATGATGATGTATAGGTGCCATCTTAAATACTCTTTTTCCTCTTGTTTTAAAGGAAACAACTTGAATAATAACAGATAAAGTTTCCATTAAAAAAACTCCGCCAATTAAAATCAATAATAACTCTTGTTTTGTGAAAATAGCTAATGCTGCTAAAATCCCACCAAGTGAAAGCGAACCACAATCACCCATGAAAATACGTGCTGGATGAAAATTAAAATACATAAACCCAGCTAACGCACCAATAAGTGCCATAGCATAAATCGCAACATCATATTGATGACACATAATTGCGAAAATCACAAATGGAGCTATCGCAACAATCATCAATCCAGTTGCTAGTCCATCTAAACCATCAGTTAAATTAACAGCATTACTTTCTGAAGCAAACATGAAATAAATAAGCACAGGATAAAATATGCTTAAGTCTAATTCATAGTGAATAATTGGTATCATAATTACTGAAGTAAAATCAGGAACAAAACGAACTGCCAACAAATAAAAAGCGATAGCTAAAACTGATTGTAAAGCATATTTATATAATGGTTTTAAGCCAACATTAGAATGTTTAACAACAATTAAATAATCATCTAAAAAACCAATAAGTCCATACCCAACAAATACAAATGTTATTAAATTAATAACTGGACTTTGAATAAAAGAAATATTTAAAACATAAACACTTAATACAGTACAAATAATAAAAGCCAACCCACCCATTGTTGGAGTACCACCTTTATATTTGTGTGACTCTAAACCTTCTTCTCTTTCTACTTGTCCAAATTTAATTTTATGTAAATAAGGAATAAATTTTGGCATGACTAACATCATTAAAATAAAAGCCACTGCAAAATTAAGTATAACTTTAATGAAATCCATTTCCACATCCCCTTTTCTATACCTAAACAATATATCATAAATACATCATTTTCACAATAAAATAACTAGAAAAGGAAAGAATTTATTAATCTAAAAAATTCCAGAATTATTTTCTGGAATCAAAAGAAGTTCTCCATAATCCATGAAGTGTACAATATTCATAAACACCTTTAATTTCTTCATTATCAGCTAGAACAAACTCAGCTATTGGTTTATCACTATAAGTTAAATATTTAATTTGTCCACCATATGTCGTTTCTAGAAAGATAAAAGAAATATAATGTTCATCTGTCATAGGATGCATAATATCTCCCACTTTCACTTTAACATGATGACCATCAATTTCTACTTTAGGAATATGTTTTTCATTTAAAGATTCTTGACTTTGATGTTCTAATAGTGATAATTTAGGTTCTTTAACTTCGTTATGTGATAAAAACAATTCCTTTGTTTTTTCATCAATATAAAATACCATTTTCTCACCTCTTCTTTATTATGAGAAAATGGCACGATTTTATACATTTATTCTCTAATTTGCCCATCACCATAGATTTTATATTGAAATGAAGTCATTTCTCTTAAACCAAGTGGTCCTCTTGCATGTAATTTTTGAGTACTAATTCCTAATTCTGCTCCAAAACCAAATTCTCCCCCATCACTAAAACGAGTAGAAGCATTATGGTATAAACAAGCAGAATCAAGAGCACTTAAAAAATAATCAGCAGTTTCTTTGTTTTCTGTAATGATTGCTTCAGAATGTTTTGTGGAATATTGATAAATATGCTCTATTGCCTCATTAACATTTTTAACCACTTTAATAGAAATAATATAATCATCATATTCAGTTGCATAATCTTCTTGAGTTGCCTTATGACAATTCAATATCTTTACAACCTTTTCATCTCCACGTATTTCTACAGAACTAAAAACTTTTTGTAATCTATTTAAATAATCTTTTGCAATATCTTGATGAACTAAAATCGTTTCAATAGCATTGCAAACAGAAGGTCTTTGTATCTTTGCATTTACACTAATATCAATTGCCTTTGTCATATCAGCATCTTTATCTATATAAAGATGACAATTACCTGCTCCTGTTTCAATAACAGGTACAGTCGCATTTTTTACAACATGTTGAATCAAGCCCTTTCCACCTCTAGGAACAACAACATCAACATATTCATTTGCTTGAATCAATTCGCTTACAATGCTTCGATCATTGTTTTCTATTAATGTTACACAATGTGTTGGAAGAATATTTTGGATTGCATTTTGAATCACTAAAGCTAAAATTTTATTAGAATTAATGGCTTCTTTACCTCCTTTTAAAACACAAACATTACTTGATTTTAAACATAAACATGCAATATCTACAGTGACATTAGGTCTAGATTCATAAATGATTCCAAAGACTCCAATAGGAACTCTTACTTGTTGAATATGAAGTTGATTAGGACGATAGATATCTCTAATCACTTCTCCAACAGGATCATCCAATGTCATTAATTTTTTAATATCTTCACTAATCTTTATAATTCTCTCTTTATTTAATAATAATCTATCTATCATTGCTTCACTCATATGATTGTTTTTTGCATTTTCAATATCTTTATAATTCTCTTTTAAAATTAAATTAATATTTTCTATTAAAGCATTAGAAATATTAAGTAATGCCTTATTCTTTGCTTTTGAATCAACCAATAACATTTCTCTAGAAGCTGCCTTTGCTTTTACTAATATATTTTCTAACTCTTTATTCATCTTTATCACCTCTTAAATACAATATTATTTGCATGAATCACTTCATCATAATCTTTATAATGTAAAATATTTTCAATTTCACTTGTATTATATCCTTTAATTAATTTAATCTCATCACTAGAATAATTGACAATACCTTTACCTATAACCTCATCTTCTGTTTCAATAGAAACAACCTGTCCCATTAAAAACTGTCCTTCTACCCTAACAATACCTTTAGGAAGAAGACTCTTACGATGATCAATCATTGCTTCTTTTGCACCTTTATCAACAATCACTTTACCTTTGATATTGACTCTATAAGCCAACCAATGATCTCTAGAAGAAAGAGAATTAAGACTCGCATTAAACCATGTTCCCTCATCTTCAAATATCTTTAATAAATAATCCTCTTTTTCACCATTAACAATTACTAAATGTTTACCATAGTCATTAACAATCTTAGCAGCCCTAATCTTAGTAGACATACCACCTGTTCCCAGTGAAGAAGAAGTATCACCAGCCATTGCCCATATAGCTTCATCAATACGTTCAACAAACTTCAATAGCTTTGCATCACTATAAATCTTAGGATTTTTAGTATATAGACCATCAATATCAGAAACAAGAACAAGTAAATCAGCATTGATAACAGGAACCAACAAAGCAGATAATGTATCATTATCCCCTACTTTAATTTCCTCAACTGCCAGAACATCATTTTCATTAATAACAGGAATCACATCATAATCTAATAAAGCATGAATCGTATTACATAAATTCATCAAACGTTTACGATCATCAAAATCTCCATGGTTTAATAATACCTGTCCACATTTTAATCCAAACAATTCAAAGATTTCTTCATATATTTGCATCAAATGAGCTTGTCCAATAGCAGCTAAAGCTTGTTTTTGAGGAAGAGTTGTTGGTTTTTTATCCAAATGTAAAACACCCATTCCTGTTGCAATAGCTCCTGAAGATACCAAAGCAACTAAATAACCATTCTTTTTTAATTTAGAAATCTGTAAAACAAGTTTCAAAATCTTTTCTTTCTCTATTTGTCCAAATTCATTACACAATGAAGATGATCCAACTTTAATTAAAATGGTTTTAATATTCTTCGTATCTCTCATCATCTTGCTCCTTTGTTAATTCTTTATATAATAAATACTTTGCTATTTCAAAACGTCCTTTTACTAATTCAATATACATAAATAATGATACAACCAAACATAACAACATCAAAACTTCATTAATATTTCCTAATATAGTTGCTATAAAACCACTAACAATCCAATAACACAAATACCTAGGCAAATAAAGAAAATACATAAATAATAAAGGTTTAAGTTGTCCTTTCACCATTTTACAAGATCGAGCAAGCGCTTCTATCCAACTATAATCATCTTCTTCTATAATATAAGGCATAAACGAAGATAAAATTATCAATAATAAATACAAAAATATTGATAATATGATATTAACTGTTAATGGAGCATTTTGAAATAATGGTAAAATCAATTGTAAATTAGGAATAAATAATTCAGTATGAATAAGTGTATTCCCTGTACTAACAATCCAGTCCCATGAAAACAATGATTGATTAAAAGTAAAATTCAATAAAGTCGGTAACACTGAAAGTGCTAATAAAAAAACAATCAATAATTTTCTAATGAAATAAACTGGAAAAACTCTTGTAAAATGGGTAATTCCTATTAAACTATCATCCAATGATAATAAAGGTTTTTCCTCATTAACAATCTTCATTGAACAAATAACATATCCATGAGCAATTGAACATAAAAATAATGAAACAAAGAAAGAAAAAAAACCACTTTGTAAATACTGAGCTAATAAACTTATATATCCCACAAAGAAAAAATGAGGAACTAATTGTTCTTTATTTTTTCTATACAATTGTTCTGCCTTCATCTTCATTTCAACAATACTCATTTTATTCTCCTCATTCTTTTTAACCATTATACACATATTTAAATAAAAAGTAAAAGAAATTATCATTCACTTGAAAAGACCATCTATGATGGTCTAATACTTCCCTATATAAGGAATACTCTTTTTCATTTAACTTCAACAATTTTTCGATAAATTATATTAGATAAAACATAGAAAATAATAAATAAAACAATCACAACAATAACACTTGTTAAATTAATCATTAATAATTCTGTTTGCATCATATTCGCAAGTGCCTTTACTGAAAAATAAGATGAAATAGACATAATTAATAATGGGAAAGCATAAATAATAAACAATTCTTTTCCAATTGATTTTTTTAATATTTCATGATTTATTCCAAGTTTATTTAATACAAGATAACGACTTTTATCTTCAAAAGCATCATTATATAACTTCATAAAAATAATACTTCCACTTGCAACAACAAAAACAAGGAACATAAATACACATAATGCATAGATTGATTTTATCCATTCCATTTCATTATCCTCATTTGGATTAAGACTGACAAGACCAATAGAATCATTAGCCTGTCGTAAATCTTGTTTTGAAGTTTCAAAAGACTTCATATCTTTAATCTTATAATTATAAAAATAAACTTCTTTTCCTAAAGGTAATAATTTTTGATACTCACTATCACTAATCATATATAAAGATATTTTCTCTTGCATATATCCAAGATATGCCTCTGTTGTAAAATCAAGCATATGATAAGTCTTTTTATTAATTGTTATTTTTTCATTTGATCTATCAGTTAAAATCGTTAACATATATAAACGTTCTATTTTAACATATTCATTAGACTTTGGCTCTTTATAGGAAAACTCTAAACCAGTTTGTTTTGCTAGAGCTTTAACTTGTGAATAAGATAAAACAGCATAAGCAGTATGAGAATAACGAGAACTCATTAAAGATGAATCTAATTGTAAAACAGCTATAGAACTTCCATATTTCACTTGACTTTTCTTTTCAATGATCTTTTGATAATAATCTTTTAAACCTTTTTTTTGACTCATCACTTGATAATTATAGACATGCCTAGAAGACATCATATTATCATATCTTTGTTTCATTGCAAAACCAGTTGCTAGCGCTGTGACTGAACAAAGCATTAATATACATGTAATCGCATAAGTTCTATAATTTTTCTTGATTCTAAAAATAATATTATTTATCCAAAGTGTTCTTTCTTTTTTATATAAAAACATTTTTCTTGTTTTTAAAGTTTGAAAAATAAAAGGAATAAGTCCTCCAAAGATAAAATAAATACCTACTATTACGCATATTACAGCTTTTAATACATTATTTAAAACTTCCATACCACCTTTTGCAATCGCAATATAATAACCATATCCAAGTACAACTATACCAATGATTGTTTTTATCATTAAAATGGTATTATTTTGTTTTATCAATTCATTTTGTTTATGATATGAAAGTAAATCTAAAATATTACTTCTCACTATATTAACAAATCCCTTAGCAACAAAAATCATATAAATAGTTAAATATATCACTGACGTTTTAATAACTGCTGACATCGAAAAAGAAAAATGCATATCTATATGAATATCAGATAGATGAATAAAAAACATTTGAAACAACTGTCCAAAGATGCCTCCACTTAATAGCCCTATCAATAAAGAAACAAAACCAATAAGAGTAATCTCTATCATATAAAGTCTACCAATTTGCAAATGTGTAAGACCCATAAAAGCATAAATACCAATTTCTTTTTTTCTTCTTGTTAAAAAGACATTTGTAGAATACCATATAAAAAATATCATAAAAATAATCAATACAATAATAATAACTTGAATAATAATTTTAGTTTTCTCTAAATTATCTTGACTAAGTGCAGATAACACTCCAGAATCAATCATATTAAAAAAATTAAAGAATATTAATATTGTAAAAGATAGTGCAATAATCAATGAAAGATAATTCTTAAAACTACTCTTAAAATTTAAAAATGATAATTTCAACATACTCATGAGAAATCACTTCCCATAGACGCTTGCATTTCAATGATACGATCATAAAACTCCTTACGATCATCACCACAACTTAAACGACATTTAATTAAACCATCACTTAAAAAATACACATCTTTCGCATACGATGCACTCAATGCATCATGAGTAACCATCAATATAGTTGCTTGTTCTCTTTTATTAACTAATAATAAACATTCTAATAAATCTCTACTAGATTTTGAGTCTAAAGCTCCTGTTGGTTCATCTGCAAAAATAATTTGAGGATCACTAATCAAAGCTCTACAGGTTGCTCCTCTTTGTTTCTGTCCTCCAGATAACTGATAAGGATATTTTTTTAGATGTCCCTTTAAACCAAATATAGAAGCAAGTTGTAATGTCTTTTCAATACATACTTTATTACTTGCACCATTTAATGATAATGGCAAAGCAATATTATCTTGCAAAGTCATTGTATCAAGAAGATTATAATCTTGAAAAATAAATCCTATCTTATCTCTTCTTATCTTTGATAACTCTTTATTTCTTGTCTTAGTTATATCTTTTCCATTCAATAAAATAGTTCCTTGACTTGGTTTATCTATTGTTGATAAAATATTCAACAATGTACTTTTACCACTACCACTAGGTCCCATGATTGCAATAAAATCATTCTTATAAATATCCAAATCAATCCCTTTTAAAACTTGAGTTTGAAAACCTCTATTCCCATAACTCTTTGTTAAATGTTTAATTTCTAAAATCTTTTCATTACTCATAAATTTTCCTCCTTACACCTACATTATAAAAAGAAAACATTTATAAATCCTTACATTACAATAACAACCCTTAAACATATCTTACATTTTATGTAAGATAGAAATAATCCCTATTATCAATAAAAATAATTTTAAACCTTGTATAATCTTGATACTGACTTTCTACAATAATTTGATGCTCTAATTTATCTAAAATCAACTTTGCCATATATAATCCCATACCTGTTGATTTATATTGTCCATTATGATGATTACTCCCTACAAAACCTTTATTAAAGATTTGACGAATATCTTCTCTCCTTATACCTTCTCCATTATCTTCAATTGTTAATACTACTTGATTATCTTTTTGTATTGCATTTATTTTTAAACATGGATTTTCTCTTGTGTATTTTATAGCATTGCTAATTAATTGATCAAATATATAAACTAACCATTGAGAATCACTATAAACATGAATATCCTTAATATCTAAATCAATTTGAAAATGCTTCTTTATTAAAAAATATCGATTATTCTTAATTGATGTTTTTATACACTTTAACAAATCAACTTTTTTAATCTGCAAATCATATAAATGAGTATGAACTTTACAACCTACTAATGCAGAATTAAGTTGTAAGTTAATTCTTTCTAATTGTTCTTTTAATTGTCTTCTCATATCTATCTGTTCAATATTTTCATTTAATAATAAAGCTGTAGATAAAGGAATTTTTACTTCATGGATCCATCTTGTTATATAATCTTGTAAATCGCATTGACTATTATATAATTCTTTGATTTTATCTTCCAATATGTAAATATCATGCATAAAAAGTTCATTGTCTTTGATGAATGGATATTCATTATAAATCACACTATCTATTAAAAGAAGTTCTTTTTCTAATCTCTTTTGAGTTTTGTATTTATATATATGATAAGTAAATATAATAGTTAATAAAATAGCAACCAAAAAATCAGCATAATATAAATAAAATAATTCTTGATAAGGCACTAAAAAAATGAAATAAAGATTATAAAAAACAATAATTATGAATATTGCAATTATATACATTCTATATATTTTGATATCTTTCATTGAATATAATATCCCTGTCCTTTCTTTGTCTTAATGATATTTTCTCCACATTCATCTTTTAATTTACTTCTTAAACGAGATATCAAAGTCGTTAAAGTTCCATCAGAAATATATTCATCAGTATTCCAAATTTCTTCCATCAATTCTTCACGACTGACAATATGTGTTCTATTTTCCATCAGCATTTTCATAATTTTTCTTTCAGATTTTGTAAAGCTAATATCTTGATTATTATAAATAAGAGAAGCTGATTCTATATCAAAATAAAGATTATCTTTTAAAACCACTTTACTTTTTACCTTATATTGATAAGTTCTTCTTAATATTGCTTCTATTTTTGCTTTTAATAAATCAAGATGAAATGGTTTTTCAACATAATCATCGCCACCTTGAGCAATTCCCATGATTTTATCTCTATCATCATTTCGACTACTAATATAAATAAGAGGTACATTAGAGATATTTCTTATTTTAGAACACCAATGAAAACCATCATATAAAGGTAAATTAATATCCATTAAAATAAGATGAGGATGATAAATATGATAATCGGCTATAATATCATGATAATTTTTTGCTATAACAGCTTTATATCCCCATTTTTCTAAAAATGTCTTGATAGCCTCTGCAAGAATTTCATCATCTTCAACAATCATTATAAGCATAAACTCAACTCCTTTATTTTATTATATTATTGAATAAAAAAAGCTCAAGTAAAATATTGTTTTCTTACAAAAGTGTAATAAAATCCTCTAAAAGTTAATTTAGAGGTTAGTATCAAATTTATTTGATTTTTTGATAATCTTTTATGATTTGTTTTAAATCTTCTCGAATAGAAATATGTTGAGGACACATCTTTTCACAAGCTCCAC
The DNA here is from genome assembly GCA_910579135.1 of uncultured Erysipelotrichales bacterium. GTDB lineage: Bacteria > Bacillota_I > Bacilli_A > Erysipelotrichales > Coprobacillaceae > MGBC113645. The sequence continues at coordinate 10,807 of CAJTTM010000002.1, forward strand.
ATTGTTTACAATATTCAGCCGCTGCCTCTTTTAAACTTTGATATCCATTTTTTAAACGTTCTGGATTACCATACATACTTGCTTCATTCCAATATTGGAAATTCTTTGGAATATTGACTCCAAAAGGACAAGGCATACAATAACTACAAGCTGTACAACCATTCTTTTGACGTGATATGATTTCATCATGAAGATGAGAAATAACTGCCATTTCTTCATCATTAAGTGGTTTAAATTGTTTAAATGTTTGAATATTATCTTCAACTTGTTGATAATCAGACATTCCACTTAAAATAACTTTGACATTATTATGACTAGCAACCCATCTTAAAGCCCAAGATGCTAAAGATTTTGAAGAATCATAATCAGTTAAAATAGAAGCTAAATCTTTTGGTAAACGAGTTAAACTTCCTCCTTTAATAGGTTCCATAATCACTAATGGTACATTTCTTTCACATGTAAGCTGATATCCTTTATCTCCTGCTTGTATAACTGTATCCATATAATTATATTGAATTTGACAAAAATCCCAATCTCTATATGTTAATATCTCTTCAAAAACATCATAAGTATCATGAAAACTAAATCCAAGATATTTAATTTTTCCTTGTCTTTGTAATTCTTCTACAACTGATAAAACATCTAATTCTAAAACCTTATCCCATTTTGATTTATCTAGAGCATGTAATAAATAAAAATCAACATAATCTTTATCTAATCTTTCTAATTGTTCATTAAATATTCTTAAAACATCTTCTTGTTTCTCTACATTCCAAACAGGAAGTTTAGTTGCTAAAAAAAAGTCTTTACGATCATACTTATTTAAAACTTTCCCTACAAATGGTTCACTATCCCCATCATGATAAGGATAAGCAGTATCTATGTAATTAACTCCTTGACTTATCGCATAATCAATCATTTCTTCCGATAGTTTTTCATTAATGCTACCATCCTCATTCATTGGAAATCTCATACAACCAAATCCTAATAATGAAGTAATAGCATCTAACTTATTCATTTTTCTTTTTTCCATACCTATACCCCTTTCTTATTTATTATAATACCTCTAGTCAACTTTAGTGCAACATCTTTTTTTATATTAGGAATATAAAACTTAGAAATATCAACTTTTTCATGTTGAAGCAATGTCATCTTTTTATCAATTCCGCCAGCATAACCCACTAAACTTCCATCGCTTCCAACAACTCTATGACAAGGAACAATGATTGAAATAGGATTATGTCCCACAGCACCTCCTATCGCTTGAGCCGACATTTTTTCTAATCTTTTTTCTTTAGCAATCTTCATAGCAATTTCTTTATATGTTATGGTCTTTCCATATGGAATTTCACATAGTATCTTCCACACTTTTTTCCTAAAGTCTGTTCCTATAAAAGAAAGATTTAATTCATCTATTGAAGGTTTCTTGCCTTCAAAATAATGATCCAACCATTTCTTTGTTTGATGAAAAATTTCTAAATCATTATTTTCTTCCATAATATCATTAAAATTTGATAAATAATATTTCTGTCCTTCTATCCATAATCCAATGAGAGCATTATCCTGACAAGCAAGTAATAAATCTCCTAAAGGAGAAGAATAATGTGTTGTATATATCATCTTTTTACCTCTTTATTTTTCTTTCAATCCAAAAGCAATCCATCTACCATCTATATCCTCAATAACAAATTCTCTATTTTGATAATCTGTTATATTTAATGATTTTATCATTTTAACACCTTTTTCACTCAATTCTTTTTCAAGTTCTATTTGTTTGTCAGTATATAAATAAGCATCATAACCATATCCATATAACTCTCTATTTGGTATAACCTCTTTACTTGCTTGAAGTAAAATAATTTCTATCTTATCTTTATATAAACAAATATGTGGTTCTTTACATTCCAAATATTCAACTGACTGAAAACCTAACTTTGTAACATAAAACGTTTCTGTTTGTTTGATATCTAAAGTTGGAAAAATACAACTCAATCCTATTATACTCATAATTAACTCCTCTATTTTATTTTGACGAATAATGTCTTTCACATATAACTCTTGAACCTATATATATTTTACAATATTTTAAATAAAAAGAAACTCATTTCCAATATATTTTTGAATTCATCAAATCACTTTTTATAATATCTTATATAGAAAAAAAGCGTTAACAATAACATTAACGCTTCTTATTCAATTATTCAACACCAACTATGAATGAATAAACAGGTTGTTTTCCATTGACACATTCAACTTCAGCTTCATAATTGTCTTCAATATATTCTTCAATTTCATTGACTTCATCTTCAGTAACATCTTCACCATAAATTAATGTAATAATTTCAGAATCATCATCTACTAACTTTTCTAAAGTTGCTTTTAAAGCATCAATCTTTGAAGGTAAACATGCAGTAATCACTTTTTCACATAATGCCATATATTGATTAGCTTTAATATCTACACCATCAATATTCGTATCCTTAATCGCAAATGTCACTTGACCCGTTTTCACATTTTCAATGGCTGCCTTCATTTCTTCTTCATTTTCTTCAATTGATACTTCTGGATTAAACATAATACATGCAGATAATCCTTGAGGAATGGTCTTAGAAGGAATAACAATAACATCAATTTCATCTTCTAAAACAGTAGCAGCTTGTTGAGCAGTCATAACAATATTAGAATTATTTGGTAAAATAATAACATGTTTTGCATTTACACTTCTAATAGCCTCAACAATATCCTCAGTAGCTGGATTCATTGTTTGACCACCACTTACAACATGATCACAATGTAATTCTAAGAACATATCTTTTACACCATCACCAGCTGCAACACTGATAACAGAAACTTCTTTCATTTCTTTTTGAACAGTTTTAGCAGATTCGTTTTCTAAAATAGTATTATGCTGTTCTTGCATATTTTCGATTTTTAATTTAATAAACTCACCATATCTTTGAGCTATATTTAAAGCATTACCTGGTTTTAAAGTATGAACATGAACTTTAACTATATCTTCATCTTGTACAACAACAATACTATTACCAGGTAATCTTTCTAATTCATTTCTTAAACGCTCCTCAGTAAAAGCTTTCATTTTCTTTGGATCAAGCCTAAAAATAAACTCTGTACAATAACCATAGGCATCTTCACTTGGTTTTTCAACCTCTGTTAAAACATCCATAGCAGTTTCACTGCTCTTAATTTCTATTCTTTCAACTTTTTCCCCAGCTAAAGCTGACATGAAACCAGTTAATACTAATAACAATCCAGCTCCACCACTATCAACAACACCAACTTCTTTTAAAACTGGTAATAATTCTGGAGTTCTCTCTAATGATTCTTCTGCAGCTTTCACAAAATATGAGAAAACATCTTCTATATCCATATCTTCTTTTGCATATTCAACAACAGCTTCACTTGCTTCTCTAATCACTGTTAAAATAGTTCCTTCAACAGGACGCATAACAGCTTTATATGCAACTTTAGCACCATTTTCAAAAGCTTTCGCAAGACCAATTGCATCAGTTTCACTCTGCCCTTTTAAAGACATGGAAACACCTCTAAAAATTTGAGATAAAATCACACCTGAATTACCTCTAGCTCCCATTAATAATCCTTTTGAAAGCTTTTTAGAAATTTCAGCAATATCACCAGTATCCATATTCTCAATTTCATGAGCACCAGAACTAAATGTCAATGACATATTTGTTCCTGTATCACCATCAGGTACTGGAAAAACATTTAATGCATCTATTTCAGGATGATTATTATGAAGTACATTTGCACCAGTAATAACCATTTCTTTAAAAATTTTACCATCAATGACTTTCATGACAATCCTCCATTAATCCATAACCTTAATACTTTGTACAAAAACATTAACGGCTTCAACGTCAATATCCAAAGTAGATTCTAAGACATATTTCACTTTCTTTTGAACTTCATATACAATTTCAGAAATCTTAATTCCATAACCAACAATAATATATACATTAATAATTGTACCAATTTCACCATCTTCTACAACAATACCTTTAGAATAATTTTCTTTTTTTAATAATGCGTAGAAACCATCTTTCATCACTTTTTGGCTAGACATACCTACAACACCATAACATTCAGTCGCAGCACTTCCTGTGATTGATGCAACAACATCTAACGATAAATTGATATCACCTAAATCTGTTGTTTTTTTTATCATATTCTCTTCCTCCATTCAATAAATAGTAGACTATAATTAATTCTATTATAAACCTTTTTTTATCTGTTTACAAATACTATTGCACTCGCATTATACATAATTCCCAAAATTAAGTAAACAAAAAACATTATTTTTTAAATATTTCATAAATATTTTATAAATAAATGCATTGAAATATACATACTTTTTTTAAAAAGTCATTGCTTTTTATATTTTTTAATGGTATTATATCAAAGTATGTGAAACATTGATATAAAGGATGGTGAATGAAATGTCTAGAAAATGTGAAATTAGTGGTAAAGGACCAATGTCTGGTAATACTCGTTCTCATGCATTAAATGCTACAAGAAGAAAATGGAATGTAAATTTACAAAAAGCAACTATTTTAGTCAATGGTAAACCAAAAAAAGTAAAAATCTCTGCTAGAGAGTTAAGAACTCTTAGAAAAGGAGCTTAATTCATAAATATACATTCAAAAGGATACTTCATCGAAGTATCCTTTTCTTCTATTATTTTATACAAATAGGTAATTTTTTTAAATTCCTTTCTAAATATTTATTTCTAGCAACTTTATCTTGATATCGACTATATATCTCTTTTATTCCCACTCTATCAATAATTTTAATATTATTTTTCTCTAGCATATCAATAAACTCTAATAAATAATTATCATTCATAAACTCAAAAGATAACCCATTCATATTCAATTCCACATAAAAGCAATACCAGACAGAAAAGATGTGAATAACATACATATAAGCATTCATCTTCAATTCAATACTATCTATTGATTGATAATCAATATCCAAATGACCTTCTAAACAAATTAATCCATGATCATTAAATGTAAAGCAACCTTTTTGAAGCTTATCCTTCACTAATTCTACTTTCATTTTTCAACAACCATTTTAACCTTTTCTCTTAAAATAGTATTAACAATTTCTCTATCATTATCAATAAACATAGGATTAATCAAATAATAGTTTTTATGATTATCAAATTCAAAACAATAATCATATGTTTCTATATGAGTCGATAATTCTGAACCAGGTATTTTCATATATCTTTCTTTTCTAAGAATTGTAACTTTTGATATATGTTTATAGTCAACATATTCTAATGATTCTATACCTCTGATAACATTAAAAAAATAACTCATTCTTCCATTAAACGATTCATCACTTATATATGATATTCCTTTCTCATTAAACTCCATAAATTTTGATGCATTATTGTCAATTGATAAAAATTTCATCTCTGATAATCCTAATCCATAACATAAAATCTGTATCATTAAAACAATAACGAATGCAATAATACTTATTATCATTGTATGTTTCATTATATAAAATAATAAAGCAATTATAAATGCAATACTCATCCATAAAAGTAACTTTGTTCGTGAATATTTTTGAGTTAATTTTCTACCAATAGAAATATTTTGAGTTGTTTTTTGATAACCTAAAAATGAATCATCCTGAATTGTATCTAATTCTTTTAAAGCTGGTATCATAGGAATATTCTTTTCTTTATAGAAAGATATAGCCGCTTTCACTTCTTTGATATCTTCTAATTTTTTATCAATATAATGACTTTGCGTTTCTAATACTTCTTTAAAACTTATTTGTTGACTTATAATCAATTTAATATCATCTATACCAATTTCCATTGATCTTAGAAACTTAATCAATAATAACAACTGTATATCATGATCATTATAATTACGATATCCATTACTATCTCTATTGGGTTTAATTAACCCCTCTCTTTCATAAAACAAAAGTGTTTGTTTAGACAAGCCAATTTGTTTTTCAACTTCATTTGTTTTCATTTATACCACCTCTTTCACCAAACATTAAACACTATATACCTTGTATAGGGTCAAGAGTTTTGTAAATTTTTTATAAAATAAAGTTGTTTCTTTTTCTTAACATAACCACATTTCTTATAAAATTCACAAGTTCCTACTCTTGTTCCACCAGAAACCAATCTCATCTTAGATATACTCTCATTTCTAACCTACTCTTCTATCCTTGTAAGTGATTTTCTTCCTATACCTAAATGCTTATAAAAAGATAAGTCTGCTAATCCTGTGATATTTTTCATACACTCCATATTAACTACCTGAAAACATACTAACACACAAACAAAATAAGAAATAACATAAGTTACTTCTTCTTTTTAAACTGAAAACTTACACCATTTTCTAGATTATATGCATTCACTTCATAACCATACATATGTGCTGTTTTTTCAACAATTGATAATCCTAATCCAAACTGTCCTTTTACACCTCTTACATATGGTTTAAATAAGTATTCCATCTTATCTTCATCAATATGTTCACCATCATTAAAAATAACTAAATAATCATTTTCTAAAGTAATTCTTATTAAAGATTTCGCATATCTAGAAGCATTTTCTACAATATTTTCAATTGCAACTCGCCAATGTTCTTCCTCTCCTATAAAACATACATTCTCTAAATTTAATTCTATATTTAAATGTGGATGAACTAATGATAATTGAGTTGCTACTTTTTCTATTGTTTCTTTGATTTCAAATGGTTCTGTTTCTTTATTTTCTCCTTGTAAATAATCTAATCTATTCAAATACAAAAAGCTTTTTACTTTATGATCTAAACGATTAGCATTCTCTATAATAATATCCATAGAACTATTCTTATCGCCATAAGGATATATATCATCTTTAACACTTTCACTATATGTCTTAATCAAAGCAATTGGTGTCTTTAAATCATGAGAAATATTATGTATCATCTCTTCTTTAATACTCTCTTGTAAATCTAAATTCTCTTTCATTTCTATTAACGCTTTAGAAACAATCCCTATTTCATCATTATATTCAATATTAAGATCATACTTTTCATTATTCTTAATGGCATCAATATAATCTTTAATTTTCTTTAAAGGATGAATCAAAGATAAAACCCACGCAATCAAAAACAAAGCAATGACAATAAAGAAAGCATATTGAATATAAATCACTTGATTTCTTAAAGCTATTAATAACTCATCTGAATAATCATCAGCCATAAGAGATATGATATATTGATTATCACTAATTTTTGTAATTAAATAATAATACGATTTATCAATAAAATCTTTTTTATTTTCAATAGTTGATTTATTAGATTCAATTAGTCTTTCTAAATCATCACCAAAAACATAATCATATAAATCATTAGTATTCAAATTAGAAGAAAGAAAAGAACTTAATGAAACATCATAAATCATATGTTTTACAGCCCTTGTCTTTTTATCATTAGGAATAGAACCAAAAAGGATAATACTATTTTGTGATTCAGTCAATGTATCATACATTTGATTATCTACAATAGAATGAAGATTATAATCAACGACTGGCATTAATATAGCTGCAAATAATATCCCAATAACAATTAATATCAATAATAACTGTCTAATTAAAGATAATCCTTTAAACTTCTTATACATTAATCTAAACGATATCCAAATCCATAAATTGTCTTAATATTAAGATTTGGCATTTTCTTTCTTAATCTTCTTAAAGTATCATCAACAACTCTATCACTACCAAAGTAGTTCTCATCCCAAACTTTTATAAGAACTTGTTCTCTTGAAATAGCTATTCCTTTATTCTTTAAGAAATATAATAACAATTCATATTCTTTCGTTGTTAAAACAATTTCTTGATCATTACATAAAACTTTTCTCTTTGATTCATCTATTAAATATCCATCAATATCAATCAAAGAAGGATCATCTTTATAAACTCTCTTTAATATATTTCTAATCCTTAAAATCACTTCTTTAATATTAAAAGGCTTTGTAATATATTCATCACTACCCTTTTCAAGTCCAATGATACGATCAAACTCTTGATCTCTTGCACTCATAAAGACGATTGGCATATCTGGTTTAATTGTCTTAATTTCATTCAATAATTCAAAACCACTGTTCTTATCCAACATAATATCAATAATCCATAAATGAACATCATCATCCTTATGAAGCAAAGCCTCATCATAAGTATAAAAAGAATAAACAATATAACCTTCTTTTTCTAAATAAGTCCTCACAAGATCATTTAAGTTTTTTTCATCATCTATAATATTAATACGGTATTTCATACATTTTCACCTCATATTCACTATATACAAAATTTTGCCATGATTTATGGCAAAATTATGTGATAATTTGTGATTCTCTATTTTACTGCATGACCTTTCTCTTTAATAACATTCACAACCTTTAATACATATTTATGACAAATATCATCGCTCTTAGCTTCTACCATAACACGTACAACAGGTTCTGTTCCACTTTCTCTTACTAAAATTCTCCCTTCATCCCCTAACGCTTCTTCAACTTCTTTAACAGCTTTTTGAACATCAGGATCATCTTGAGCTTTCTTCTTATCATAAACTCTTACATTAATTAATAATTGAGGATAAACTTCAATTTCACTTGTTAATTCTGATAAAGTCTTCTTTTTCTCTATCATTGTTTCCATCACTTTTAATGATGTTAAAATACCATCTCCAGTAGTCGCATGTTTACTAAAGATAATATGTCCAGATTGTTCTCCACCAAGACAATGACCATTTTGAACCATATTTTCATAAACATATTTATCACCAACAGCTGTCTTTTCATATTGAATACCAATTTTATCTAAAGACTTATATAAACCAAAATTACTCATAACTGTAGTAACAATTGTATTATTTAATAAATCTCCGCGTTCTTTCATATATGATCCACATACATATAAGATCATATCGCCATCAACAACACGTCCAAACTCATCAACAGCTAAGCATCTATCAGCATCACCATCATAAGCAAAACCAACATCCAATCCATTTTGAACAACAAATTGTTGTAATCCTTCAATATGTGTTGAACCACAGTTAGTATTAATATTCACACCATCAGGACTATTATTAATAACATAAGTTTTAGCCCCCAAAGCATCAAATACACTCTTTGCAATAGCACTAGAAGAGCCGTTGGCACAATCAAGTCCAACTTTCATATCTTTAAACGCACGTGTAGGAATACTCATTAAATAACCAATATATCTATTTCTACCCATCGAATAATCAACTGTACGTCCAATACTATCTTTAGTCGCAAAAGGAATTTTACCAGCTAAACCGTCAATATATTTTTCAATTCTATTTTCAACATCTGCCTCTAACTTATGTCCTTTACCATTAATAATTTTAATTCCATTATCATAATAAGGATTATGTGAAGCACTAATCATAATACCACAATCAAATTCTTCACTTCTTACAACATAAGATACTGAAGGAGTTGTAGTCACATGTAACAAATAAACATCAGCACCACTTGCAGTTAAGCCTGCAACCAAAGAATATTCAAACATATATGAACTTCTTCTTGTATCCTTTCCAATCACAATTCTAGCTTTATGATTTCTAGAATAATACCACCCTAAATATCTTCCAACACTATAAGCGTGTTCCACTGTTAAATCAACATTTGCTTCACCTCTGAAGCCATCTGTACCAAAATATTTACCCATTTTTCTATTTCCTTTCTATATTTATTGATATCTCATTTGAGGATAATAAACGAACACTCAAAGTATCATCATCTACAACAACCTTTACAAGAACTTTTCGACTACCAACTTCTAATTTATGAACATCTATTGTCGCTTCAATATTTTTCATTGATAACTTAGACACAATTGAACTAGCTCCTGTAACAGAAACAGAAGCATAACCCCCACTTCCTACAAACGAAACTTTTGTATTACTAGATTTATTCAATACTTTTATTGGTATCTTATTGAATTTCTTTGTGATTGCTTTTTCTAATTCTAATGTCACATCTATTGTATCAGATGATAATTTATCAATTTTATCACTCTTAATTAATGGTATGTTATTCATTGAAGTTGATGATTGTAAATCTGAAATATCTATATCACATGTGATTTCAGAAACATCTTTTAAATTCTTTTTTGATCCAAACACCTTAACTGTACTTGAAGATAAAGTATAATTTTTTAATGCAAAACCTTCTTTAGGACTTCCCACAAATCTTGGTTTGATTGAAACCTCTTTGCTATAAGAAGAAACTATACAACTTACATGAGCTGTTTTTGGAGTAATCTCTACATTTAATTCATTACCCTGTTGATCAAACGCCTTAATTGGAGCATCTGTTTCAAAATTCTTTGTCTTCTCACTTACATCTATACATGCCTGTACTTTCGCAATCTTAGAAATGGTTTGCTTACTAGCACGAACAGTCACTTTTTTATTAGAAATTTTATCTAAAGCCACAGAATATTCTGAATCCATCTCATCAACATTTACATATTGATATCCAAGTTGAAATGTCGAATCAATTTTCTTAGCGATATTCACTTTTAAGGAACTTGGTACAAGCATAACCTTTAAACTATCAGAAAAGTTCTTTGAAACCAAATTCACTGTATAATCTCCTGTTTTAAATCCAGTCACATCAATACTCACTTGATAATCCTTTATGATCTTAGTTGAATAAATATCTAGTGAAGGCCCTATCAATCCAACTGTAATATTCTCCGGAACTCCACTAATTTCATAATCATCATCTAACCCTATAATTTCTATAGGAACATTTTCTAAAGTTGTTCCACTAGTTGGTGATGATAAAAAATCTCCTCCAGAAATTGTAAAAAACAATACTAATGTTAAAATGATTGAAATGATAAAAATATTTCTATTATTAGATAATAATTTATCAATTGTCTTATTAATATAATTATAAAGTTTACTCACTTTATTAAAAGTTTTACTTGTATTAAAATCAAACGAATCTTTATTAACATCCTTTTCTTTCTTTGGAGCCTTTTGTTCCTTTTTAATCATCTTTAAGAAAAATTCAGTTGTTGAATCATGAAAATCTTGACCATTCTTTTTTTCTTGATTACTCATTCATCATTTCCTCCTTTTCCTCAGATTTGAACCATTTCAATTCAGTAACTAAAGAAGCTCTTAACTCTTTGGCAGGAATTTTTCTTAACTCACCATTCACTGCAAATGAAATCGTACCTGTTTCCTCACTAACAACAACAGTTAAAGAATCTGTAATTTCACTAATTCCTAAAGCTGCTCTATGCCTAGCTCCATAACGAGGAGATAAATCCTGATTTGTTGGTGGATAAAAAGCAGCGGCACAAACAACACGATCACCTTGAATAATGGCTGCCCCATCATGTAATGGTGTTCCTTCCCAAAAAACAGTTAAAAATAATTCACTTTTAATATCAGCGTTTATTTTTGTTCCTGTATTAATATAATCTAATAAGGATTGTTCCCTTTCAAAAGTAATTAATGCTCCTGTTTGTTCTTTTGATAATGTTGTAATTGCAATAACAAGTTCGTCCATCAATCTTTCTTTTTCATCATTACTTATAACTTTCTTTTGATCAACCTTTGTTTGTCCCATCTTTTCTAGAAGAGTTCTAATTTCAGGTTGAAATATAATAATAATCGCTAAAACTCCCCAAGTAATAATTGTATCCACAAGATAATTAAGAGTCGTCAAACCAAAAAGACTAGTAATGAATTTTAAAATCAAAACAAACATAACACCTTTAAATAACTGCATTGTTTTCATATTTGTTTTGAACATACAAATCAAATAATAAAGAATAAAACATACTGCAGTTAAATCTATAATCGTTCTTATAACATCAATAACAATTGATAAATCAAATGGCATTTCTCTCACCTACATTTCTTTAATAATTATAACAGTTTTAGAGTATAAAAAAAACTATTTTTTCAATAGTTCCGTTTCATCTTCAATATTAACAATATATTTTACAATTTTCCCATCTATAAATAGTCTTCTTTTCACATCACAAATAAAAGCAGGAATATTATCTTTTAAATATTTACTCTTAATTTGTTCAGCTTCTTTTTTGGTTGTACAGAAAAAAATCATAAAGTTCCCCTCTATCATTAATACCAATATCTTAGTACAAATAGAAATGAAAGTAAATAGTAAATATTTATACTAAGATATAAAAAAGAGGTTTCCCTCTTTATAATAAATCATTTAATAGATAAACACTAGACATAGCATCTTCACAATAATAATCTGCCCCTATTTCATTTGCTATATCTTGAGTCAAAACAGCTCCACCAACCCATATTGGAACATCACACCCATTTTGATGTAATGCTTTAATTGTTCTTTTCATATTCATAACTGTTGTTGTCATCAAAGCACTTAATCCAATGACTTTAGGTTGATAACGATTATAAGCTTCCACAACCTTTTCTACTTTAATATCTTTACCTAAATCAACAACATCATATCCATAACTTTCTAAAACAACTTTGACAATGTTTTTCCCTATATCATGAATATCTCCTTCTACAGTACACATTAATACAGGACCTTTCTTTTGGTTTTTATCTGTTTTAAAAGTAGATTGAACAACTTCAAATGCAAGTTTTGTCGTTTGAGCAGATTGAATTAATTGAGGTAAAAAGATTTTTCCTGTTTCATAATCTTTTCCTACTTGATTTAGTGCAGGTACAATGACCTCATTAATCAAAGTTAAACCTTCTTTATCTTCTAATTCAATTGCTGTTTGTTTCTTAACTTCATCTTTTAAACCTCTTAATATCATATGATAAAGGTCCATAGTTTCATTACTTTTAATAGTAGAAATATTTCCCTTTTTCATTAAAGGAGATGATAAATCCTGAGCATGTTTTTCAATATAAGAAACACTATCTTGATCATAATTAGAAAGAACATTATAAGCATCAATAATGCTCATCATTTCATGATCTAAAGGATTCATGATTGGTAAATCTAAACCAGCTTGTATTGCCATTGTTAAAAAGGTTCTATTTAATAAAGAACGATTAGGTAATCCAAACGAAACATTAGACACTCCTAAAACTGTATGCAATCCCATTTTTTTGACCATATTTACTGCCTTAATTGTTTCAATTACTTCTTTTTGTTGAGCAGAAGCTGTTAATGTCAAACAATCAATAATAATATTTTCTTTTCTAATTCCATATTCACCTGCTTTAAAAATAATCTTTTCAGCAATTTTTAAACGTTCTTCTGCTTTTAATGGTATGCCATCTTCCAAAGTTAATCCAATAACAACACCACCATATTTTTTAACAATTGGAAAAATCTCTTCCATAACTTTATCTTTTCCATTTACAGAATTAATTAAAGGCTTTCCATTATAATAACGGCATGCTACTTCTATAGCTTCACTTGATGAAGAATCAATTTGTAATGGTAAAGTTACAACTTCTTGAAGCATTGGAATCATCTTTTTCATCACTTTGGCTTCATTAATACTAGGTAACCCTACATTAACATCTAAAACATCAGCTCCATTTTGATCTTGTTTGATTGCTTCTACAACAAGTTCATCATATCTTTCCTCTTTTAAAGCTAATTTCATCTTTTTCTTACCTGTTGGATTTAATCTTTCACCACACACAACAACCTGACCCTTAAAAACAACTGTCTGATTTTGTGAAGATACAGCAGTATAATAAGGATTATTTCTAACTTTTACCATTGTTGGTAAACTTTGTTTCATTTCTTTTATAAACTCTGGAGAAGTTCCACAACATCCTCCTACAACACTTGTACCTAAATCAACAATATGCTCCATTGAAGATGTAAATTCAGTTGGTGTCACTTGATAAAAAGTTTCCCCATTCTTTAAAACAGGAAGTCCGGCATTAGGTTGAACAATAACGGGAAGATGTGCATAAGATAATATTTCTTCAACAACTGGTTTAAGCTCATTTGGTCCTAGTGAGCAATTTACTCCAAGAGCATCTACATTCAACCCTTCAACAACATTTACGAATGTTAATGTATCTACACCTGTAAGAGTTCTTTTATTTTCTTCAAAAGTCATAGTCACAAATACAGGTAAATCACTATTTTCTTTAACAGCCAATATTCCAGCTTTTACTTCATATAAATCACTCATTGTTTCAAATAAAACAGCATCAACTTCATCTTTAACCACTACAATTTGGGAAGCAATCATTTCATAAGCTTCATCAAAACTTAATGTTCCTATAGGAGCAAGCATTGAACCTATGGGTCCTATATCTAGAACAATATAACTATCATTCTCTCTACCGACTCTTTTTCTTGCTTCTTTTGCATTTTTAACAGCAGCTTTTAGCATATCACAATAACAATACTTTGAATCTTTCATTTTTAATGGATTACACCCAAAAGTATTTGTTGTAATGAAATCTGCTCCTGCATTTAAATATTTCTCATGAATAGATATAATTAATTCACTATCATCAATATTTAATTCCTCAGGTATCTGCCCTGCTTTTAAACCAGCATTTTGTAGTTGTGTTCCCATTGCTCCATCAAAGAACAATAACTCTTTTTTTAATCTATCCAACATCTTTTATTTTCCTTCCTTAATAAACATTTCTCTTTTCTTATACAATGTCCACATTGACGACTCTTTTGACTTTTTCCAATTCCAATAAAACCTAACATTGATTTTTGAGGAATAAAAAGATAATGATCACTCAATGTTACACCTAAATGTTTATAAATATCTAAATATTTCGCAAACGGTTTATTAAGATAAAGTGGTACATCTCCATAACCAGGTGCAAACCTAAACGTTCTATTCTTTATATCTAATATTTTTTCATATTCATCTAAACAATATTCTAAATAACTACTTGCAATTGCATCCATAATAACTGCTTTGCTCATATCAATCTTTTGCATATATTTAAGTCTTCTCTCTAAAGAAACACCCAAAGTTGCTGCAATCAACATCATTTGATGACAACCTTTTAAATAAAATCGAGTATCTTCAAAATCCATTTTTATATTTAACTCATCAATCATTAAATCATCAGATAGCGCTAATACCTTATACACTACTTTAAAATTTGAATATTCCTTCACTTCTTTTTCACATTCATCATATAAATGATGAAAGCTATTAGGAATATCTTGATGATGATATCCTAAATACTTTAACGCTTGTTCTTTAATCATGATTTAATTCTTTTAAAACCGTCGGTATACTATCAAAAATTCTTTGAGCAATCTCTGGTTTATTCATTGTATAGATATGAATACCATCAACACCATTTGTAATTAAATCAATAATCTGATGAGTTGCATAATTAATTCCTATTTCTTTCATAGCATCAGGATAATGATAGTAATTCTCTATCATTGTAGAAAGCTCATAAGGAATTGAGGTTCCACACATCTTAGCAGTTCTAAGTAAAGATTTAGAATTTGTGATTGGCATGATACCAGCAATAATAGGTACGCCAATGCCTATCTTTCTAGCTTCTTTAACTAAACGATAATAATAGTTATTATCAAAGAATATTTGAGTAATTAAATACTCTGCCCCAGCATCAACTTTTGCTTTTAATGATTTTAAATCATCTTCAAAACAAGCTGCTTCTTGATGTACTTCTGGATAACATGCTCCTGATAAACAAAAATTATTAGGAAATTTTTGAGTGATAAATTCATTTAATTCTTTAGCATAATGGAATTCTAAATCTTCTTTATTAAATAAAGGATCTTTTGGATAATCTCCTCTTAATGCTAATATATTTTCAATATGATTATCTTTTAATTGTTGACATGTTTCTAATATTTCTTGTTTTGTAGAAGATATACATGTCAAATGAGCAACTGATTCTATTTGATATTTATTCTTTATAGTTGAAGCAATCTCTACTGTTTTTCCTTTTGTAGAACCTCCTGCACCATATGTTACACTAATAAAATCAGGATTTAATTTTGATAATTCATCTATTGTATAATAAATTGAAGATATATCTCCATCTTTATTCTTTGGTGGAAAAACTTCAAATGATATAGTTGATTTATGTTTTAATATTTCTGATATTTTCATAAATGGATTCCCCCTTTTTGTTTATATATTTTAAAACATATAAAAAGAATAGTCAAAAACTATTCTCTTATATTTTTATTTTCAAAGGCATCTTGAGATAAAATATGTTTTAATGGTACCAAAATAAGACAATTGACAATATTCATTAATAAAATAACACTTATTATATGTATGAAAATTGACAAAGGAGCAAATAATTGATCAATTTGTGTTAATGATTGATATTGATAATAAATATCTAAAAAATAATATCCACTCCCTATAATTAATCCAATAAAACTTATATATAAAGATTTAAAGAAATAAATCTGATAAATTTCTTTATGAGTTAAACCTAATAGTTGAAAACTAGCAATATCTTCTCTTTGTTTTATAATTTCAAATATCATTTGAAAAATATAAATAACCATGAAACAAACAATTGTAAAAATAGTATTTATAACATCTATATAATAATAAATATTATTTTCTATATACATATAATCTCTAAAACGAACCAATTCTTCTCCATGATGAAGATATGTTTCTCTTCTTTGAACAAGATTATCAAAGATTAACACTCTTTTATAATACTCTTCTACTTTTCCTTTTTGCTTATAATAATCATTTTTATTTACAAATGCATACCTATTTTCACTATCTACAATTTGAACAACTTTATAATTTCTATCAAGAAATGTAATTTCATCATTAATCTTATAATTGAGTTTTGAATAATGTAAAAATATTGTTGTAAAAACAATTTCTCCTTCTTTAATATCTTTTATCTTATAGTAATCTTTCATCATTATTGAAGAGTTGATATTGAAGTATTTGTTTTATATAGGGTTTAAAACCATTAAAGTCAAACTTTTTGAATTGTTCTTGCTCTAAAAAACAATTTACTGTTGGTATCTCTTGGACCTCATCATAAGAAATATTATCGATAATTATATCTCCAGTTATTCTTAATATAAATAGAGATGCTATCGATAATAAAAAGACTTTTATCACCACTTTCTTTTTTAATGTCATTAATTGTCGCCAAGCAAGATATGATGGTTTAAGATAATGTGATTTTTTATATTGATAATAAAAATATTGAAACTCCAAACCATCAAAATTTCCAGATAATACTTTTCTAACAACACCTCTTGCAGGTATAAAATAACTAAGAAAAATTGTGATAAACACAATAAATCCAGCCCATAGAAGACTTGAAAATTGACATACATCAAAAAACTAATAAACAAAGGAACAAGAAAAGTTATTATACCAATTAAAATCATTAAAATTATAATAGGAGCGCATGATAAAATAATAACTTGTATAAAAATAATATAATAAATTTGTCTTTGAGTTGTTCCTATGTTCCTAAGCAAAGTATAATCTTTTTCTCTTTTTTCAAAGGAAGAAAGTATTAAACCATATAACAAAGTCATTGCTATAATAATGATAGTCAATTGTATTAAAACTGCATGAATATTATTAGTTATAATACCTCCAAAATCATCTGGTGACACACTTCTATATAAATGACATTGTTCAGCATTATCTATCTCTTGATAATCACCAGTTTGAGGATTAAAATCTGTTTTGATATACAAAGAATAATCACAATCACAAATTTTATCAACAAGTATAGAAATATCTCCATCCTCTTTTAGTATTCCTACAACTTTAAAAGTATTAACATGAAACTCATCATCTGTTGTATATTATAACTGAATATTCTCATTTAATTTTTTAGAATATCCTTACTCTTTTAATACACTCTCTTTAATAGTGATTTCATTTTTGTTTTTAGGTTTTCTACCTTCTTTTAAATAAATAGGAAAAATAGAATCGTCACCTTCTATATAATACATGATTTCATTAGTTAATATTTGTCCACATGTATACCCAAAACAAGTTTGAAGCTCATCAAATGACTTTTCTTCTCCATTGATACTATATTTCATTTTTTTATAATCGTCTTGATTATATCTTAAATCATCTTCTTCTGGTAAATCACTCTGATATGAATAACTTCCATGTTCCTTTAGATATTCAATGCTATATGATTCTACTTTTTCAAGCTGTAATAATGCTTCTATTAAATTTTTCATCTTTAGATTTTGATGATAAATCTGTTGAACTAACTGTTTTTTCTCATCTTCTTCCATAAACTCTAATAACATTTCTATTTCTAAAAGTTGAGATGTTAATGGTGTTCTGAATTGATGCGAAATATCCTCTATATAATCTTTTAAATCCAACTTATCTTGATTTAATTTTTCTAACATACCATTCATTCTCTTCTCTAATAAAGATAAATGTGGCGAAAGAACTACAATATAGTTTTCACCATCTACTATTGGCGTCTTTATAGGTTTTTGTTCAATAATAGATGATGTGGCTTCTATTAACATATATAGTTGTTTTATATATATATTGTATTAAAAAGAAATCCCCCCCTAAAAACAATAACAATATGATAATATATTTAGAGATATTAAGAGATAATAATAAAATAGCAATTCCTATACAAATTAAAGAAAAAAATAGATACAAAGACCAATGTCATTAAGTTAAGGAGTTAATATTTATGGCTGAAGAGAAAATTATACAAAAGTTCTTGGAATTTTTATTTTGTTAAAGCTAAAAAAGTGTAGTATTAATACTACTTTAAAAATAGCATAAAATAAATTTGATTCACTCTATCTATAATTAAAACCTTCTGTTGGGCTATGTCTTACTTTTCTAGGGTTAGATCGTTCAGACCTAACTGGTTCTAATTCTTTAGATATTATTATTTCAACATTTGGTGAGTTATGCCTACCTTTTTTATATCTTAGAAAATCACATATTATATGAAATGCTCTTGTGAAATTTATCTGATATTCATATTTTCTTTAGATCTTTAAAATTATTCATAAGAGGTTCCTCTGTTTCCCTTGCTTATAAATAATAAGCCACACACTTTATGTATTTTGTCAACTAATTTATGAGAAAAATCAAAAAAACAAGGAGATATTTTTAAATCTATCTCCTTGTTATAATAACACCTTTAACTTAATGACATTGAGAATACACCACACTAGATTTTAAATTATCTTTAAAAATACTTCAATTTAATCTTTTTATCCTTTAATACAATCTTCATCTACAATAACTTGACTATGTGATATATAGTCATGAATGAACCTGTTTTTAAACATATATACTAAACAAGATAAGAATGTTATAGCAATAGAAACTTGATACAGTATGGACGCTAGATTTTCATTCATATAACATTCAATAAATTGTATGAGTACAAAAGATGGATAAAATAGAAATCCTTCTATCAACAACAAGCATAAAACTCTTAAAATACATGTTTTTAATAATGAATCATTATAGATAACTTTAAGATGACATATTTTTTTACCCATAGTTTGTCCATTGTTTGTTAAAGGAATCATAACAAAATACAAGACATAAACAGCAAAACAAATACACATTATAACACTCCCCTCAAAGAGAGATAGATTGTGAAAATCAATTTGTGTTGCTTTTAATTGTGTTACAATAGAATAATAAAATAATGTTATAAAACTATACAATAGTAAACTCAAGAACCAATCTATAATATAGGCAAAGACTCTTCTTAATCTATTTCTTTTCTGCATTTTCTTCTACTATATATTTTTTATCTAAAGATTTAATAAATGGATAATAAATTAATCCTGAAACAATTAATACAACTATTTGTAGTAATCCTCCTCGCCAATCATTACACATTAACCAACCAGCAATAGGTGCAGGAGTTGTCCATGGAATTGTAACACCTGTTGGATAAGGAACTAAGCCCATATACATTGATAAATAAGCTATCAATACAGAACATGTAGGTGCTAAAACAAATGGAACAAGCATCATAGGGTTTAAAACAATTGGCATACCAAATATAACAGGTTCATTAACATTAAAGATGCCAGGTAAAATTGATAATTTTCCAATTTGTTTCAAACGCTTAGATTTACATTTATATGCCATAATTATTGTAAGAGGTAAAGTTATACCAGAACCAGTAAGGAATACAAAGAAATTAATAAAATCCATAGTCACAATATATGGTCTTACCGCAGTTGCTGCTGTTTGATATATAGCTAAGTTTTCAGCACGTGTTGCATACCATATTGGATCCATAAAAGAATCAACAACTGATGAACCATGAATACCAAAAAACCATATAAATGAATTTAAAAATGATGCAAATAAAGTTCCTATTAAAGAAGTTGTAATATTAGCAAGTGGCATTTGTAAAGCTTGAATAACAAATGATGTCACTGTTCCATATGGAGTCAATGAAACAAGAATTCTAACAATTAAGAAAACAGGTAATGTTACTGCTGCTGGTATTAATGCATTAAATGATCTTGCAACAAAAGAAGGAACACTCTCTGGCATCCTAATAATCCAATTTTTATTAACAACATAACTATAAATAGAAGTAGCTACTAAAGCAGTTATCATAGCCGTAAACAATCCTTGAGCTTCAAAGTTAGAAACTGCAAATCCACCATCTTCCATTTGTGCTAATAAAATAAAGTATGCTGATAAAGAAATACCAACTGCTGAAAGTGATTCAACTTTATTCTTAATAGCTAAACTATTTGCTATTCCAATAATAGAAAGCAACGAAACCAATCCTGTTGTTGCTGGAACCATAATATCCCAACACCAAATTCCCCAAACATCCCCCAAGAGTGATGTCATTGTTTCTTGGAAAATAGGTAATGGGAAATCACCTATGATAATGCAAATAGATCCAACAATAAGTATAGGCATTGAAAACATCAAACCATCTTGTAAAGCACTTAAATATTTATTTTCTGAAAGTTTTGTTGATATTGGCATAAGTGTTTTATCTAACCAATCTGTAAATATATTCATAAGTTTCTCCTTTTATTATGTTTATTTAAATTGAGGCCAATAATCTTTATTTACCTTTTTGAATTCAGCAATAAGTTGTTTAGCAACTTCTACATCTCTTACAATTCTATTTTCAGTAAATGCTTGTAATAATTTTAAATCATCATGCTCAAATACAGCATCAACAAGTAGTTTTTCACATGCATATTGATTTTCTAATAAACCTTTTTCAAATGTAGGCACTTCACCAACTTGTAAAGGCATAATTTCATTTATACCAATCAAACAAGACACTTCTAACATCATTTCATTATCCAAATTTGTACAAATACCATTATTTTTCACCATGACTAATCCAAAATCTTGTGCATTATTAATAATAGATAAAACCAACTCAACAAGATATGCTGCATGAACATCATTATCTGCATAAACTGTTTTAGATTCAATATCATCAGTTGTTGCATGACTATTAGGATTTATACGATAAGACAAATCATATTCAGTGCCTTTCATCTTTCCTAACTCTGTAACTTTCTTGCAATAATTAAATACTGTTGTTTCTCTTCCCTCAATAACTTCATCATATCTTGTTCTTTCTAATGAATAATGAGAAAAGCTCTTATTTGGATACAAATAATATAAGTTATATGTATTAGGTAATGAGTAAGGGAAATCACGCATCATTTCTAAATGATTTAAAAATGTAATACCCCAATGGTCGTTTTCACCTGTAATTTTATCTTGGAATTGTTGATGCAATTCTTCATAATGATCTTGAATATATTTTAATAAATCAGGCATATGATCATATCCACTTTTACGATCAATTAATCTTGTAAACCAACCTAGATGATTTAATCCAAAATACACAGGTTGAATATCACTTCTTTTTAAACCAATCAATGGTAAATAAGCGTCTAAAACACTCGTAGGCATATCACAAATATTAATAATTTTTTTATCATTTGGAAAAACTCTCTTTGTTGCTTCAGCAACAATGGCTGCTGGATTAGAATAATTGATAATCCATGCATCTTTTGCATAAGCACGAATATCTTTAATGAGTTCAACCATTTGAATAACACTTCTTATTCCATAAGCTAAGCCTCCTGGTCCACAAGTTTCTTGACCAATAGTATTATATCTATAAGGAATTTTTTCATCATTATTTCTTTGATCCATACCACCTGCTCTAATTTGAACAAATGCAAAGTCCATATCCTTAAATGCTGATTCTTTATCTGTTGTATAATAATATTCAAGTCCTTCATAGTATTCTTGAAACATAATATGACCATAGTCCCCAACAATTTTTTG
Source organism: uncultured Erysipelotrichales bacterium (assembly GCA_910579135.1). GTDB lineage: Bacteria > Bacillota_I > Bacilli_A > Erysipelotrichales > Coprobacillaceae > MGBC113645. The sequence continues at coordinate 33,161 of CAJTTM010000002.1, forward strand.
CCTATTTTCATCAATATCATATAAAACGACTTTTTTTAATGGAAAAGATTTTTGTAACATACATAATAATTCCATCATATCTGGAGTATATGTACTTCCTCCTCCACAAATTACAACTGAATATTTTTTTTGTTTCATAAATTTCCTCCTTTATTTGATTATCAAAATGTGCACTCTTTTGATAATCAAATTTTAGCAAAAAGAAAACTAGTCCACAATAGAACCAGTCCCTTTAAAAATATGTTAACTTTTTTAAAAACATATTAACCCTCTTCTTTTTTCATCACTTCTGCAAGAATATTTTCCACAACAAATATCCCTGTACCAACATAATAATCAGGGGTATCAAAAAATTTATTACGTTTATATTCTAATTCAATATGATAATCAGACAACTGTGCTATTGTAGATTGTCTAGATGTTGTTATTGAATATATTGTATGGCCCATTTTTTTAGAAAGTTTAATAATTTGAATCAAATCAGCGGTTTCTCCACTTTTAGAAAAAATAATAGTAATAGAAGGTTTACTTCGTGCACTAATACAATCAATAGGAGCTCCATCATATGCAAAAATATCAAATGAAGCTAACCTTTTTAAAAAGTAATGTGTAATAATATCAGAAAATCCTACACCAACCAAATATATTTTTTCATGTTTATGTTGATATATATCATCTATTAATTTTTGTACTTTATCAATATCAGCATTATTTACAAATTCAGATAAATGAGATAAATTTTCAATAGAAACCTTTTGATGAATACTTTCATTTAATAAATAAATCATTTGACTATATCCTACAAATCCTAATTTTTTAGCTAATTTTACAATCATTGTTGTAGATACATATGTTTGACTTGCAATATCTCGAATTGATATTTTTTGATTTCCTTTACTTAATTCATTGATTATTGTTTCAATAATAACAAGCTCTATATCATTTAATATATATTTTTTTGTAATATCATATAAATTCATTGTGATCACGCCCTTCTATTTTTTCTATTGTAACAAAGACATAATTGTAAAGTCAATTAATTAAACATATAGATTCTCAATAAATAACTGTTATAGATTTTCTTCATTACTTTGTATTATGATATCATCAATTTATATATTCAAAATCTTTATAGTTATATAAAACATTTTATTCCCTTCAACTTCGTGTTTGATACAAAATAACCTTAATTTTAAAAAAATGACTTTAATAAAGTTTTTACCATTAACAAAAAAAGACTTGTTTTGAAATGAACACCAAAAAGTTAAATCAACTTTAAGGTATTCAAAACAAACTTACAAATCTTTCATATTTTCCTATTCAGATCTTAATGCTGTTACAGGATCACTTTTAGACGCTTTTCTAGCAGGAATTAATCCTCCTAAAAATGTCAAAATAACACTTAATGCAACAAGAATAATAGCTGCATTGATTGGAATTGTTGCATTAATACTATTAATTCCAGATAATTGGTGAATAAGCATATTTCCAGGTATCAATAACAACAAGGATATCACTATCCCTAATATTCCAGCTAATAATCCAATCATGATTGCTTCTGCATTAAATACTTGTGAAACATTATTCTTAGATGCTCCTATTGCGCATAATATACCAATTTCTTTTTTACGTTCTAAAACACTAATATACGTAATAACACCAATCATAATAGAAGAAACAATTAATGAAATAGCAACAAAAGCAACCAAAACATAACTAATAGCATTAATCATATCTGTTACTGATGACATCAATGTTCCTACATAATCAGTATAAGAAATAACCTTATCTTCATCAACATCTTTCATTTTTGCATTATAATCATCTAAAATACGTATCACTTCTTGTTTCGTTTCAAAATCTTTGGGATATATATTTATCTTTCAAACCTGGAAAATTATGTTCTAAATTTTGATAAAAATACCCTCTTTGTCGATCACGTAAAGTTACTCCAAAATAAGCATGAATAAACTTTGCTCCATTTTCATGTGCTCGTTTTACCATTGCTTTTATATTCTCCTCAGTATCTGTTATAAAAGGTAAAATGGGATGGATAAGTATACCAGTATAAATACCTGCATCACTTAATTTCTTTAAAGCTTGAAACCTAAGTGAAGAAACAGGTGCGTGAGGTTCTATGATTTGAGATAATTGATCATCAACTGTTGTTATAGTGAATTTAATAATCACATCGTTATATTTTTGAATATCTAAAAATAAATCTATATCTCTTGTAACTAAATCACTTTTTTTCTAAAGAAACTCCAAAATGATAATCTTTTAAAAGTTTTAATGCCCCTCTTGTTATTTCCATTTCATTTTCAAACAAATTATAAGAATCACTCATTGCACCAATTCCAACAACACCTTTATTTCTTTTTTTAGCCAATTCTTTTTGCAATATAATCAAAGCATCTTTTTTCACTTTCACAGTATCAAAATCATCATTTTGATAACATTCGCTTCTACTATCACAATAGATGCACCCATGATGACCACCACGATAAAGGTTGATATTATAATCATTACCAAACCAATAATGTGGATATTTATTCTTAGTTAGAATTGTCTTTGCCAAAATTGTTTTCATTATTTTTCTTTATCTTCAGTATCTTTTGTAGCTACTTTTGCACCTAAAAATCCTGATAGAACACTTTTTAAATCAATTCCCATTGATTCATTCATCCCTTCACTTACTTGTGTTGCTGTATTAATAATTTCAGAAACAATCTTAGCTTGATTTCCCTCACCATACATTGTAATTTTATCAACTTTTTCAAGTGGTTTAGAAGCATCTTCAACAGCTTTAGGAAGCATATTAAAATACATTTCCATAACTGTTATTTATAGTGTGAATAGTAACTTTTATATTGATATCCATAATGTCATTTCCTTAACTTAATGACATTGATACAAAGACTGACTTTTTATTCTTTTCTCCATCTATATCCAACTCCCCTTATTGTTTCAATATAACTTCTCCCATTATATGTTCCTAACTTTTCTCTAATCCTTTTAACATGAACTGTACCAGTATTATCTTCTATATAATTTCCTGTCTTATTTTCTATAAATTCTGCTAATCCATTTCTTGTTACTACTGTTCCTTGATAACTTATTAAATGAAATAAAATCTCATATCCTATAGCACTAAATTCAATTATTTGATTATTTTTCTTGACTATATATTGATTCATATCAATATATAAATCCTCGGTTTGAACAATATGACTAAATGTATTCAATCTCCTTTGAATACATTTGATTCTTGCTAGTAATTCCTTCATAGAAAAAGGTTTAACAACATAATCATCTCCACATTGACTCAATGCTTCCACTATTGTATCTTCATCAAATTTCGCAGTTAAGAATATAATTGGTATTTTATATTTTTCTCTTATTTTTTGACATAAACTTATTCCATTACCATCAGGTAATTGTATATCTATAATAACAAGTTCTACTTCATCATAAAATAATTCTAATGTTTCTTTAACACTGTAAGCTGATATAATAGAAATATTCTTTTAATTTTAAATATTTAGTTAATATACTTTGTATTTCTATATCATCTTCAACAATTAAAATCATTATTAATCCTCCCTATTACAAAAAGATAGTTAAACAAAATCTTAACTATCTCTAATTAATCATTTGACTTCTTTTTTCTATTTTCTTTTCAACCCTACTTTTTTCACTACCTTTTAATATTGTAGGTTGATAATTATTTCTTGAACTTGATGAAGAAATTGAACAAGGAATAACATTAGAACTCTCTTTTATGATCTTATCACCTTCAAATTCAAATGTATGCTGATAAATCATAGAATCTTTATCACTAGGATTCTTATTACCACCAAAACAGAAATTACCTAAACTATAAACAATTTTCTTTCCTTTATAAGTTTCAATACCTTGAACAACATGGGGATGAGATCCAATTACCAAATCAACACCTTCATCAATCCAACGATGTGCTAAATCCACTTGAGAACTCATAGGAGCTTCGTCTCTTTCAATACCCCAATGAACATAGAGAACAATTAAATCTGTTTTATCTTTTAAATCCTCTAATAATTTTTTTGTCATATTTCCATATTCTTGAGGAAAAGACAATCCTATAAATCCAATCTTTTTCCCTTTTACTTCTTGGATTGTTGTTTCATTATAACCAAAATGAGCAATATCCACTTGATCTAAATTATCTTTTGTATCCTTCATTCCTTGATCAAAGTAATCTTGTGAATGATTATTAGCAAGCGTTACAACATCAACACCACCTAATTTCAATATATTACGATATTCTGGTTTACCTTTAAAAGCAAACTTTTTAATCGCATATTTTGAAGCTGTTGTAATAGGTCCTTCCATATTCGCAATCGTTAAATCATCTTTTTCAAATACTGATTTTACATTTCTTAGAAAATAACTAGGATCAACACTTTCATACATTTGATTAAATGTACCTGAATTTCCTTGACCCACATAATTCCCCATAGTAATATCACCAGCAAATGATAATGTAATACTCGTCTTTTGTATTTTTTTCTTTTCTTCTTTTTTTATTTCATTTGTTGTTTCTACTTTTGTATTATTATCTTGTGGTATCACTTTCCATATAACTGCAATAATGATGAGTAAACATGGTATAAGACAAATCATAACTCTTTTAATGTTTAATTTTTTCATTTTATCCCTCTTTTTATAAAAAATATAATTTTATTATACAAAATGTATTTATAATACACAATAAAAATAAATTCTTAATTTTTCTTTATCTTCTCTACAAAATAAACTTGTGAAGGTAAATAAAATAACCATATATATAAATTTGATTGATGAGATAAATATTGATATGCAACACATATATCACATAATCCTAATAATAAAATTGTATAAAAAAGCCAATGTTTTCTATGATAACTAATAATAAGATTGATAAAACTTACTAGTGCATAAATAATAGCTATAAAATAAATATGAAAAGAAAATAAGAAAATAATAAAAATATAAAATAGATTTCTTTTTGTTATTATATAATGATAACAACATTGAACAATCAGAAACAACAAGATTCCAATAGTATCATTAATATGAAAAAGCATAAATATATCTGCCAGTAATACAACTCCTAAAACAATGTATCCTCGCTTATTCATAAAAGCATAGAGAAAACATAATAGAATGCTAAGCCACCTAAAAAAGTCTATATTAGAAAAGAAAATGATAATATAAATAATAATTTCAAATAAAATAAACATGATTCTATTTTTATCTTTTTTTATTGAAGTATACAAAAATTCTAATTTTTGTATATAAATATTAGTTTTTTATTCAATTATATGTTAGAATGGTTTTATAGTTTAGAGGAGGTATTTATATATGAAAATATTATTATGTTGTTTAGCTGGTGTAACTTCTACATTATTTTCTACAAAATTAAAAGAAGCTGCTTCTAGAAAAAGAGTTGATGCAACTGTTTGGTCTGCAAGTGAACATGCAGTTGAATTCTCAGCAGAACTAGCTGATGTTATTTTAGTTGAACCTCAACTTAAAGGTTCTGTAGATAAGATTCAAGCAATGGTACCAGAAAAACCAGTTATCTTAATTAGTGATGAAGATTTTAAAAATTTCAATGCAATGCAAATTTTTGAAACAGCATATAATGCAGTAAACAAATAATCAGAGATTTTTATCTCTGATTTTTTTGTCGATTTTCATATCTTGTTCCCCTAGTTTCATTGACTTTGATGTTGTTTTGACTTATAATTTTGATAGGTGAAACAACACCTAGAGGAAAGGGAAATCTTTTCTTGTGCCAGAATCATTTGAATAAAAATGAAAGGAGTAAAAAAATGATTTATACAAAAGAAGTAGAAGAAATGTGCACTGTAACACGTGGTGCAAGTCATGGATGTGCTCCAATTCCTGAAGAAGGAAAATGGGTATATTCAAGAGAAATCAAAGATATTTCTGGTTTTACACATGGTATTGGTTGGTGTGCTCCTCAACAAGGAACATGTAAATTATCATTAAATGTAAAAGAAGGAATTATCGAAGAAGCATTAATTGAAACAATTGGATGCTCAGGTATGACTCACTCTGCAGCTATGGCTTCAGAAGCATTAGTTGGTAAAACTGTATTAGAAGGTTTAAATACTGACTTAGTTTGTGATGCTATTAACACTGCAATGAGAGAATTATTCTTACAAATTGTTTATGGTCGTAGCCAATCTGCATTCTCTGAAGGTGGTCTTTCAGTAGGTGCAGGTCTTGAAGATTTAGGTAAAGGATTAAGAAGTATGGTTGGTACTGCTTATTCAACTAAATTAAAAGGACCAAGATATCTTGAATTAACTGAAGGTTATATTAATAGAATTGCATTAGATGATAATAACGAAATTATCGGATATGAATTCGTTAACCTTGGAAGAATGATGGATATGATTAAATCTGGAAAAGATGCTAATGAAGCATTAAAAGAAGCTACTGGTACTTATGGTAGATTTGCTGATGCTCCTAAATACATCGATCCAAGAAAGGAATAATGGAGGGTTAGACAATGGCATTATTTGAAAATTATGAACGTAGAATTGACCAGATTAACGCAGCTCTAGCAAAATATGATATTAAATCTATTGAAGAAGCTAAAGCAATCTGTGATGAAAAAGGTATTGATGTTTATAACATCGTTAAATCAACTCAACCAATCTGTTTTGAAAATGCTTGCTGGGCTTATACAGTTGGTGCTGCAATGGCAATTAAAAATGGAGATACTAAAGCAGTTGATGCTGCTAAAACTATTGGTGTAGGTTTACAATCTTTCTGTATTCCTGGATCTGTAGCTGATGATCGTAAAGTAGGTTTAGGTCATGGTAACTTAGGATCTATGTTATTAGATGAAAAAACTGAATGTTTTGCTTTCTTAGCAGGTCATGAATCTTTCGCTGCTGCTGAAGGTGCAATTAAAATTGCTGAAAAAGCTAACAAAGTTAGAAATCAACCTTTAAGAGTAATCTTAAATGGTTTAGGAAAAGATGCTGCAAAGATTATTTCAAGAATTAATGGTTTCACTTATGTAGAAACTCAATTTGATTATTTTACTGGTGAAGTTAAAGAATTATCTAGAACAGCTTATAGTGATGGACCAAGAGCTAAAGTTAATTGTTATGGTTCAGATGATGTTCGTGAAGGTGTAGCTATTATGCACAAAGAAGGTGTAGATGTTTCTATTACTGGTAACTCTACTAACCCTACTCGTTTCCAACATCCAGTAGCTGGTACATATAAAAAAGAATGTGTAGAACAAGGAAAGAAATATTTCTCTGTTGCTTCTGGTGGTGGAACTGGACGTACATTACATCCTGATAATATGGCTGCTGGTCCTGCTTCTTATGGTATGACTGACACTATGGGACGTATGCACAGTGATGCTCAATTTGCTGGTTCTTCATCAGTTCCTGCTCACGTAGAAATGATGGGATTAATCGGTATGGGTAACAACCCAATGGTTGGTGCAACTGTTGCAGTAGCTGTAGCTATCGAAGAAGCTTGTAAGTAATTAATCAATTTTACTGAAATATAAAAAGTTCTGATTTTATCGGAACTTTTTTTACTTTTATAATTTTTTGGATTTTTATTTTTTTACGTTGAACAGTACTTTTGGGAATATGCAATAGATCCGCTGTTTCACGTACTGTTAATTCATTAAAGAAAATATCAAAAGCAATATTTTGATACTCTTTAGGCAAACAATGAATCTCATCTTTTATTATTTCAATTAAATTATTCAAAAATAAATTGTTTATAATATCACTATTTAAATATTCTTGAGTAAATAAAAAAGCAACATCATCAATATTTTCATAATGAATAATTGATTGAGTTGCTTGCTTTCTTTTTTGATATTGAATTTTATCTTGACTCCTCTTACAAACTTTAAATACTTCTTCACTAACTTCTATATCTTCATTGTTAATTCTAAAATAAAATTTTTTTATTCCGTCTTCATATTTAATTTGGAAGTAATCCTTTGGATATTCATTATACATCTTACCTCTCCTCCTCTTTCTTACTAATTGACAAGAAAGAGTACAGGAGGTGATCTAATATTGTACATAGACAAATATCTCCTAAATCTTAAATTATATATAAATAATTCACAGCATTAGACAAGAAAAAAATGTCGACATAATAAAAGGAGGAGAATGTATTCAGATACACCTCTCCTCATAGAATTTTAAAAAGGATTCAAATTTTTCATATTGAATCCTCGTTGCATTTTAAAGCGATTTTATTAAATCCTCATTAGATTTTATAACACCAATTTTTTATAATATCATTTATAAATCAAAAACATAACATTTTTAATAAGGTAACTAGTACAATAATTATAGTAATATAAATATTTTCATGAATATCATTTTTCAGAAAAAAACATGTAAAAAATATAAGCAATATAAGTATAGTGTAAATCAAGGGATATACAAAAAGATTAGTTGCAAACCAAACTAATGGAATAAATAATTGAATAACCATCAATAAACTAAGTGCAATAAAAGTATTATATAATATGATATAATAATATTTTTTTTTATTAATTCTTAGACATACTGTATCCTTAATAGTTATATAATATAAAATACTATCAATTAAAAAGAAAATATCACATATTAATATAAATAATGATAAAATCAGTTGAAAGAAATTATTAGGCACAGAATAGTTAATTATCTTATAGTAATATATTTCTGAAGATAAAACTGCCGATATAATTCTTAAAATACATCCAATAATTAAAAATCTATATTTTCTCAACAATCGTTCCATTGTCAATAAAGTATTCCTTATCAAAAATTATACCTTCTAATTTTTCATGCGAACAAATAACTATTGTCATTTTTTGATTATGAAGTTTATCTATTAATTTATAAAAATAATCAACGCTATTATCATCTAAACCTCTAGTCGGCTCATCTAAGAAAATAATTTTTTGATCTTCCATTATTGCTTGTATTATTCCAAGTTTTTGTCTCATACCTACACTATATTTTTTCACAGGAATTGTTGATAAAGGTTCAAGTAAAAAATCTTTCATTAAAGCTTTCACTTTTTCTAAATCAAATTTATTTTTTAAATTATAAAGAAATTTCAAATTATACATTGCTGACTCATTTTCGATAAATGATGGATTTTCAATTAATGCTCCAATACTGTCCTCATACTTTTCGTAAAAAACATTTCCCTCATCTGCCTCTAATAAACCAACCGCAATTTTTAATAAAGTAGACTTACCACACCCATTACTACCACTTATTCGTATAATTTCGCCTTCTTTTATAGAAAAACTAATATCTTTTAAAATACATTGTCCTTTAAAAGACTTTTTAATATGTTTAAAATTAATCATTATAATCCTCCTAAAAATACATATAGTCTACTTATTAAAAAAATTTGTAAACTTAAATTTAATAAAAATGGAATACATAATAAAAGATTTTTAATATATTTCCCATTAATAAACATAACTATTATTTCTATCAATTGATAAAATATAAATAAAAGCAAAGTGATAACAACAAAAAGAAAATAAATACTCAAAGAATATATCCTATTATAAAAAAAGAAAATTGGAACTATATATATAATAAATATTTGTACTAAACTTTCATAAATGCTCAACCTTATCATTTTGATAATAAATTCTTCTTTTTTTATTCTTATTAAAATATTATCTAAATTTTTATAAATACACCTATTTCTTCTAATAATATAAAACAAAAATACTTGATTGATTGTTAAACAAAATGTGTTAGCTGTGACTATTGTTGCATCAATATATTGGTATTCTATAACAAGCAATAATTGATATATACAATAAAGATATGATAAACAATAAACTAATAAGATATTTTTATTAAAAAATGATTTTTTAAAATATTTACCAATCATATACAATTCCTTTAACTTTAATAATTTTCATACCTATAGTCCAAAACAGTATATATATTATTGCTCCTAACAAAAAGTCATATATTGCATATTGATACCAACCACATCCAGGTTCTATTAAACTAGTTGGAAGACAACTTAAAGAAAGTGTGCTACTTAATATAGTATTCCCAAATATAATCTTTATTATCTTTCCATAAATAGAGGAAAATAAAATAGTACCAAATAACACAATAATTGGAATCATTCTAAATACATATTTATTTTTTATAATTAAATATAAAGGATATAACGATGAATAAAATATAGCAGTTCCAATACTAGAAAGTAATACAAAAACACTTAAATTTATAAATACATTTTTAGAAAAATAAATATGTTGAAGATCTTCCATATTTAACATAAAATCAAAACTATGAAAACAATTTAACAAAATAATTATTGATACATGTATTAACAAAGAATAAAAAAATGACTTGCAAAATATTCTTATAATGCTATTCTTTATAAATGACCTATATCCAATTCTAGTAACAATTACTTTATATGTTTTTTGATAGAACAAATTAAATTCATCTAGAACAACCAACTCTACCATACATAGCATAAAAGTAATCAAAAAAATCCCACTTAATCCTCTTTCCCATAACATTAAATAAACTTCATTAAATTCATTTATTGAAATATCTTTCATTAAATATAATGTCCAATAAGTTCCAAAACATATTGGAATAAGAATTACTATAACGTTTTTTAAATACTTCATTTTATTTTCCATATAACTATCTCCTAAAAAGCTGATTATAATTATAATCAGCTTGTATATACATCTTAATTATCTGCAGAAAATTTAGCTGATATTAATGTACCAGCAGATGGTTCAAAATTTTCTCCAGATGCTCTTGCTCTTACTGAAAGTGTTTTGCTTTTGGCATTTGTGTCTGTATAATGCATTTTAGTTAAATTATTAACATGAATTTTATAGAAACTTTTAGTTACTCTTGTTTTAGTTTCAGTTCCTGATTTTATAAAATCTCCATATTTACTTAATGAGGATGTATCTTTGATTGCCTCCATATAACCATAAGGACATGCTTTTGTCTTTTTCTTATAAGTTGATGATGGTGCACTCCATGCTCCAAATGATGGAATCTTAAAAGTTTGAGCTGATGACCACGATATTGCTCCAACAAAACCTACCGTTGACAATAATAATGTAAATACTACCGCAATAGAAAAAATTAACTTCTTCATAACATTTCCTCCTTTTTAATTTATTCTTAATTTTATTATACTACCATGTATATAAATGTCAATAATTATATATGTTACATATATATTGAATTTTTTTTGTATTGTGTTATATTTATAGTGGGTGTTAAAAATGACAAGAATGAAATCTTTTTTTAAAACTGAAATGTTATTTCTTAAAATTCTTGAGGAAAAAGATTGTTATGGTTATGAAATAACTCATTCTATCAAAGAGAGGACAAATGGAGAAATTGATATAAAAGAGGGTTCAATGTATCCAATTCTTTATAGACTTGAAGAACTGGGTTATATCAGTAGTAGAAAAGAAACTGTTGGTAAGAGAATGACTAGAATTTATTATCACTTAGAACCAACAGGTAAAACACATCTACATAAAATATATCTTGAATTTCAGGAAATGATTAACACAATTATTGATTTAATGGAGGATGAAAATAATGAATAAAGATACAAAAAAATATTTTAAAGAATGTAAATTTTTATTTCCAACCTTTGGAAAAGAAGAAAAAATTTTTTTAAACAAAATTAAAAACATTATTGAGTTAGATAATTCTTCTTTAAATTATAAAGAAATAACAGAAAGATTAGGAGAACCCAAAGACATTATCATTTCATATTATCAAGAAAAAGATTCTATGTACCTTATAAAAAAAGCAAGAGTCGCGCAGTTACTAAAAAAGTTTTTATTTATTTTACTTGTTGCTATTATAATCTTTCTAGGATTCAAAACCTATATTTATCAGCAAGAATATAATGAAATAAAAGATTCATCCAATGGTTATTTTGAAGAAACTATAGAATAAGAGAAATTAAAATGAAAAAAATACTAAAAACAATAGCATTATCATTAATATTATGTATGGTCCCATTCCATAACGTCAAAGCATTAGAAAACAACACATCATATATTGAAGAAATATTTGAAGATGGAAGTTACATTGAAATAACAATCCATGAAGAAAATACTAACGCCAGATCAAGTACTACTAAGAAAAAAACTGCAACTTATAAAGGAAGTAGTGGTACTGTATATTGGTCTGTAACAGTACAAGGGACATTTAACTATGATGGGAAAACATCTACATGTACAAGTTCTTCAATAAGCACAGCTAATTACTCTTCTACTTGGAAACTTAGTAATAAAAAAGCATCTAAAAGTGGTAATACTGCTAGTGCAAGTGTAACTGCTAAACAATATCATTCAAATGGAACTACAGTATTACAAACAATTAATAAAACAGTAAAATTGACATGTGATAAAAACGGAAAATTATCATAACAAAGGGAGAATTATTTTTCTCCCTTTTAAATTGTTCCATACCCAAATATTGACTTACTATTTAATTGATAACTCTTTTCTCTACACTCATCTTTAGAATTCCCCTCTATAGTATAGACCTTACCTTTCTCAACTTTCTTTACAATCCCAACATGGTATGGGTCATTATCATTATTCCAATCAAAAAATATTAAATCTCCATATTTTGGAATATAACTTTTATCTCTCCATCTTCCTTTATTCTTATACCATGATATACCATCTTCTACTAATGAAAATTTTGGTACTGTAACATTTAAATCTCCACTTTCATTGGCTACCCAACTAACAAAACAAGCACACCATGATACCCTACTATCAAATCCATACCAACTCCAATATATTTTTCCACCTACATTCCCTACCTGTGATTTTGCTACAGCAACCATATTTCCATTACCTATGTGATAATATCTCAATACATGAGAAACATAGTCAGGATCTCCATACACTTTAGTATTGATCTTTGATTTCATATCGTCACTAAATACTTTTGCATCTGTTCTTGTATACCCACCAAAATGTTCTACTGCCCATTGTATATATCTATTGCCATAGTTATATCCCTGTAGTCCTAGAGATATATGATTTATATCAGATACACTTTCAACATTTGCTTTTTTCAAGCAATCCGATAAATAATGAACTCCTACATCGATAGAATATTCAGCATTTGTTATACCGTTATGTTTTTACTTTCTTACAATATTGACAATTACATATTCAGAATGAGAACCTGTTCTTAATGGATAACCCCAACCTGCTATTCCTGATGAAACAACAACTTGCATATGATTTAACTTTCTATATCCATAATTCATTTCTCCAAAACCTAATATATCACTAATAAGACCTACAGGAAACATCTGTCCTCCATGTGTATGTCCTGATAATTGTAAATCATATCCTAATTCATCATTGATTTTTAAATCTACTGGCTGATGATCTAACATCAATAAAAAGGCATTTTGATTAATATGACTATTTAATAATGCACTTGATACTTTTCTATCAACACCATTTCTATCTTCTCTTCCAAATAAAATGAAATCATCATTTATTGAAACTGATTGATCAGATAAAATCTTTATAGAATTCTTTTCTATGGTTTGAGCTAATTCGCTATATGTAAAAGGTGGATTTTGGGCATAATTGGCTCTATCATGATTTCCATAAACATAATATATTCCACTCTTATTTTTTATTTTTCCAAGTTCACTAAATGCCTGTTTCATCTCATTTTGACTAGATAGTTCATCAACAATATCTCCACCTAATAAAACGATATCAATATTTTGTTTAGAAATATCTTCGCAATAATGTTTCAATTCTTCTTGATTCATAGTATTTCCAAAATGTAAGTCTGTTATTAATGCAATCTTATAACTTTGATGAATATTCTTTTTTGTATATACTGTATATTCCTTTTGAGATACATCTTTCATATTCAAATAAGCATATCCTAATACAATAAATACACATAATATAGGAGTAATACCTAATTGATATATTTTATTAAAATAATGACTCCTTTTTTTTGATATATAATAAATTATATCTATAATGATAGAAATCACAAACATATGTAAAACAACCACTGCCCAAAAACCAAACAAATTAAATGCAGGTAATACAAATAATATACTTAATATCAATAATAATATATTTATCCATTTATACTTTATTTCTTTACAAATAAAAATAATTATTCTTTTAAAATAAAAATAGAAATAAATTATCAATGGAATCATTAATAAAAATGGTAATACAAAAAACAAGAAATACATTCTTATACCTCCTTTATAAATATCTAATATTATAACACTTAAAGCTAGCTTTAAGTCAATAACTATTCTATTAACTTATTGTTCACTTTTACTCATAATCACTTTAATCTTACCATCTCCTACCATTTTTACAAATTCTTCAACATTATCAACATGACCTAAACGTGTATAAGAATAAGACGTATCAAAGCTATCATAAAAAAAGACCAAACAATTATTTCCAAACAACATAAAATCACCTGCTTCAATATGTTGAATAGATTCACTTTCTGTTTGTATCTTATGATTTAAATAATAATATTTTTCATTACTGTTTAAATCATTCATTTCAATACTCATAGGTAACTCTAATAAAAATTGTTCAACAGTTTCATTATTAATTAAAGTTACCTGAAATTCTTTTTGATTAATTTTTAATGTTATTTTATTCATTTTTTCTTTACCTTGACTTTCTATATTTTGTTGAGTTATTTGATTCAAAGAGGATTTTACTTGATCTTGTCTGTTGATACATCCATACAAACATAGTGTAGAAATAAATATGAGGATAACCTTATAAAACATTTTCTCCATTATACTTTTCTCCCCAATTCATAAACTTCTTGTAGATATTTTTCATCAATAAATCTATTTTGAGATTCTACTTTACATCCCATAATATTTTCATTTAAAAAATTCTATTAACTTCATTTCTAACTTCTCTAGTTCCCCTAATATACGATTTAGATAATTGATTGACATTCCCTTGAAACATTCCACTTCCAACAATAACTCATATTTTCATTCTCTTCACCTTCCTTAACTATTTTAATAATTAACTAAGACTATATAATATTTGCTTTCAATTCATATTTTATATTTTATAAAAAAAATATCAAATGCTTATATTGAAATAATATTTATACCTCAAAAGCATAGTTAAGAACCGTTTAAAAAATTGAAGTCAATAACTTCAATTTAAAATCTTTTTCTTATAAACACATTTGATAAATATTCAAGCAATCTTCTTGGGTTAATGGACGATATGCTCTTGGTAATGAATCTTGTCCATAACAAGCTTTTACTTTCATTTCTTCAAAATGAGTATCATCTAATCCCAATTCAGACAAATGAACTGGTAATCCTAATTCATCTTTAATAAATGCTTGTAATGCTTCAATAGCCTGATTTGCGACTGCTTTTTTATCTTCGCTATCTTTAACTCCCATAACATTAATACCAAACCTAGCAAAATCATCAATAACACTATCATCTCTATCTAATAAATATTTCATCCATTTAGGCATAATAATTGCTAATCCTAAACCATGTGTTAAATCCATTGTTGATGAAAATTGTTCTAATGCATGTAATGAAGCTTGAGTTTTAAATCCAGAAGTACAGAAACTATTTAATGCCCAACTTGCTGCCCACAACATAGTTGCTCTTGCTTCATAATTTTCTGGTTCTTTAATCGCAATTGGTAATTGTGTTCTTACTGTTTTTAATAATGTTTCAACAACATTAAATTGTAGTGGATATTTCTTTGCATTCACAAAATAATTCATATCAAATAAATGTGCCATAATATCAAATCCACCACATGCAGTTTGTTTGGTAGAAACTGTAAATGTATTTGTAGGATCTAAAAAAGCAGCTTTGGGTCTAATTGGTTCACCATTAATTCCACTTTTTACACCTAATTCAACATTTGCAATAACGCAAGATTTATCCATTTCACTTCCAGTGGAAGCAATAGTTGGCATAGCTATAACAGCTAAAGCATCTTTCCATGATACTTTTCCTTCAACTAAATCCCAGATATTATCTGTTTCACTCAATGTTGTTGCAGCAATAGCTTTACAACAATCAATAGTTGATCCTCCACCAATAGCTAATGTTGAGCAAATATCATACTCCTTACATATTGCAACACCTTTATTAACTGTAGTGTGTCTTGGATTAGGTTCTACTGATCCCAGCTCATAAACAGTAATACCATTTGATTGTAATTCGTTCATTACTCTATCATATAAACCGCTTCTTTTAATAGAACCTCCGCCATAGGCTAATAAAACCTTATCTCCATATTTTAATATTTCTTCATGTAAATGTTGTAATTGATTTTTACCAAAATAGACTTTTGTTGTGTTTTGAAATTGAAAATCGTTCATCTTTATGTCCTCTCTTTCTTTAAACATATTATATCTAATGCTTATTTTAAGAACAATCTCACATTCTAATGCAATTCATAAGTTTTACTTATTATCTAAAATAAAAAAAGCATAAAAGTTTTTTCTTTTATGCCTTATTTATCATTTATTTTGCTGCATCATTAACACACCTTAATGCATTTAAACTTCTTGGATATCCAATAAACGGTAAACATTGTGAAATAATTTTAATTAAAAATGCTTTATCATTTCCTATTCCCATATTAGCTGCTGCATGTGATATTAATTGTGGTTCACATCCTCCTTGAGCAGCTAAGAAACAAAATGTTATCATTTCTCTTTGTTTATAATCTAGTCCACCTCTTGTATAATAATCTCCAAAACAGTTACTTGCTAACCAATAATTAATATGCCTTGATTCTTCAGACCCAGATTTATAAAACTCTCTCATATTTTCTCCAAAGATATCTACTTGAGCTTGAATTCCTTTTTCTAATCTATTTTCAGGATTTGTTGTTGATTGACCTTCTAATGGTAATTGAATTCCGTTATTTATACAAAAATCATTGACTGCATGAATAAATGGAAATACTCTTCCTATTCCTAAATAAGCAACTGCTTGATAGACAATTTCCTTCATTTCAACAGGTGTAACCCCAAAGTTATATGATGCATTTAACATTACTTTAAACTCATCAATCCCTTGACATCCTAATAGGGTTGCTAGTATTGTCATCATTCTTGTTTTATCATCTAAATCATCTTGATTGATAACTTCATCAAAAGCAAAATTATCAAATAATTCAACAAACTCTGGATCAGTTTCTAATAATTTTGACTCATACCCTGGAAACATTCTTTCATGATAATCTTTTGCATTTTTACTCATAGCCATATTCTATTCCTCCTCTATCCATTCTTTTAACTTATTATCAGATTGATTCACTTGACTTCCTCTAATTGCTAATGCATGTTTAATGATGCTTTGAGAACATAACTTTTTAAGATCATTAACACTATTTCCCATTCCACTTCCTTCATGGGTACAAAATGGATAAATCTTTTTCCCTTTTAAATCATAACTTTCTAAAAATGTCCATACACACATGGGCATTGTTCCCCACCAATTGGGAAAGCCTAAATATATCCTGTCATAATCTTCCATATGAGGAACCCTATTCATAATTTTAGGCCTTTCATCCTTATTAAGCTCCTCTTTAGCACGGGCAGTACATTCATCATATTTTTCTGGGTATTCATGTAATGGTTGAATTTGATAAATATCTGCTTTTAACATGTTTTGTAATTTCTCAGCAACCACTTGAGTGTTACCCACCTCTATTGATTGAATCGTTCCATTAAAATAATTTTCTTTATTATGCGAAAAATAAGCAACTAAAGTTTTCATCATTATCATCCTTTCTTGACTTCATTATATGAATAACAAAAAAGAAAAGCAATCTCATTTTCTAATCATATTCATAAGTTTCTCTAATCAATTAAAAATCCAATTCAAACGAATTGGATCTTATTTAGAACTTAATAACAACTTTAATATTTTTACCATCTTTATGAGCATCAAAAGCTTTTATATAATCATCGACCTCAAAAACAGAAGTAATTATTTTATCACAATCAATACGATTCAATAAATTTAATGAACGTTGATATGTATTAGGAGCGATATTTGAAGCTCTAATCGTTAATTCTTTTGTAAATACACTCCCTAAATCAAGTTCATATTTAGAACCACCTGGATATACTGATGTGATAACTAAAGTTCCTCCTTTTCTTAAAAGATTTATCGCCATATCTAAGACTTTAGGTGAACTAGAACACTCAATAATTTTATCAAATCCAAATCCTTTCGTCATTTCTAATGCCCTAGAAGCAGCTTGAGTATCCATTGAATGAATTGCCTTATCAGCACCCAAATTCTTGGCAAATTCTAGTTTTTCTTTTGTAATATCAAAGAGTACAATAGGATAAGCACCACTAAGTTTAGCCACTTGTAACGTTAGCATCCCTATTGGTCCTCCACCAACGATTGCTACTGCTTCACCTGGTTTTATATTTGCCTTCTCTACACTTTCTAAAGCAATATGTAAAGGTTCAGCTAATGTACAATGTAATGATGAAAGATTATCTGGCAACTTATACACTTCTGAATCTGGCAATACCAAGTATTCTGCCATTCCTCCTCCACCTCTTACAGATAAAGGTGATTCACATAAATTTTCATGTCCATTTCTACAATTATGACACTTTCCACACGGAATAACTGTATTTACTGTAACACGATCTCCCACTTTACAAGTTGTCACTTCATTTCCTATTTCCACAACTGTTCCTACAGATTCGTGACCAAGAGGAATGGGATTACCTTTAGGTAATTCATACATCTCAAATAAATAATCATTTGCTCCTGAAACCATGTGGGCATCTGAACCACAAATTGCTGCATATTCGATCTTGATTTTTACATCATCTGGTAATGTAATTTGGGGTTCAGGAATAGTATCTAGCATTTTTATTCCTTGCTTTGGATATATATAAAAAATTTGTTTCATCAATTTCTCCTCCTTAATGAATTCTTATACTTTTATTTTAACTATTGCCCTAAGGGCAAGGTCAACAATTATTTTTCATCCTTGTAAATACTTGTTTGTCAAAAATATTAATTGTATAATAAAATGAAAGGAGTAAAGTTATGGGAAAGTTATATACCAAAAATGATTTATCAAAATTAATGAATATCCCCTATAAAGCATTACGTGGATATGAAGATAAAGAATTAATATCACCTACCTATATTAATAAACAAAATGGGTATAAATATTATGATGAAAATCAAATTTTTATTATTGATATGATCCGTTATTCTAATCAAAATTTAGATATCTCTCTTAATGAAATCAAAGAATTAATAGGACAAAAAAACAATTCAAAAGATATTAAACAACATCTTATAAATAAAAAAGAAGAAGCTAAAGCTATTATTAAAAAATATCAAAAAATTGTAGAGAATATAGAACGTTCACTATCAATATCTATTAAAAACGAAGAATTATTAAAACCTTATATAACTCAAGAAAATGGAAACTTTTATTACTTTCTTGTTGATAAACCTTATGATTTTGCAACATCTAAAAAAACGGTTATGAAAGTCTGTCAACAAATCAATAATAATACCTTACCAACAGTCCTAAAAAAAGAAACCCATTATCATAAAATGGGTATATTTTTAAACAACGATGAACTTCTAACAACTCAAAATATGATGTGTGATCAAATAGATGGGAATTTTATTTGCTTAAAATATTATGACTATGAAAAAAATACCGAAAAAGCTATGAACATCATTAAAGACTATGCAAAGAAAAATCATTTAAACATAGATGAAAATAAACACTACTATTTCTTTCAAGCTCTTGATATATCTACAGTTACATTTCAAGACTTTCTTATTGAAATAAAAATAAAAATATCATAAACCAAAAAAACGAATAATATCAGTTAATGAAACTGGTTGAAAATCATTTGCATCAACACCTACATCATATCTTTTTATACCTTTTTCAAGCATAGAAAGATTATATTCATAGGTATTATGTTGATGTCCGTGAAGATGTATACCACTGCGATACTTATAAGGCCATTCTAATAAAGGATAATGCATTAATGAAATTTTTAATCCTTCATGCTTAATGACTTTAAAATCACATACTTCTTCAAACAATGATTCATCATATCTCTTATCGTGATTTCCTCTAATTAAAATCTTTCTTCCGTTTAACTTCTTGATTAATTCATTTAATTTTGTTATAGGTATCCTATGAGCAATATCTCCTAAAATATAAATGATATCATTTTTATGAACTAAGCGATTCCAATTACTAATAATAGTCTTATTCATTTCATCAACATTATGAAATGGTCTATTACACATATGAATAATAGCATGATGACCTAAATGTAAATCAGATGTAAAATAAATCATTATTATCCCTCCTCTTACAAAAAAAGAAGCCCTCAGGCTTCTCATCGTTAAATTAATGCAAAATAAGCAATGAAGACTAAATCTAAAATCCAAATAATATTACTTACTTCTTTACCCTTACCAGTTGCGACCATAGCAACACCATAAGTAATAAATCCTAAAGCAATACCATTAGAAATAGAGTAAGTTAAAATCATTGCAATAATTGTTACAAAGCCAGAAGCTGTGAAAACAAAATCATTCCAATCAACCCCACCTAATTGTTGAGCCATTAAAATACCAACAACAATTAAAGCAGGAGCAGTAACAGCATTAGTAGCAGTAGATAGTACAATTGGTGAAATTAAGATAGATAAGAAGAATAAAACTCCTGTAGTACATGAAGTTAATCCAGTTCTACCACCAACTTCTACACCACTTGATGATTCAACGAAACTTGTAACAGTTGAAGTTCCTAATATGGCACCAAATACTGTACCAATTGCATCAGATAATAATGCTTTTTCAGCATTAACTAATTCACCTTTTTCATTAACTAATCCACATCTATTTCCAATCGCAACTAATGTTCCAGCTGTATCAAAGAAATCAACAAATAAGAATGAAAATACAACAATAAAACAATTAAATGGATCTTTAAATAAATCACTAAATCCTTGAGCAAATGCTCCAAATGTCACCATTGAAAAATCAGTTGTAATAAATTTATCTGGTAAAGCAGGCATACCTTCCATACCACAAGCACCACAAATTAATCCAACAACAGCAGTGATGATCATCCCCACAAACACACCAGCTGGTACTTTTTTTGCAACTAATGCAATAGTCACAATAATACCAAAGATAGCTAATAAAACTGTAGGTTGTGTTAAATCACCTAAAGCAACAGCTGTAGATTCACTTGAAACAATAATACCAGCATTCTTTAAAGCCACAAAAGCAACAAAGAATCCAATACCAGCACCAATAGCTAATTTTAATTGTTGTGGAATCGCATTAATAATCATTTTTCTTACACCAGTTACTGAAACAACTAAGAAAATGATACCTGAAATAAATACAGAAGCCAAAGCAGCTTGCCAAGTATGTCCCATTCCTAAAACAACTGTGTAAGTAAATAAAGCATTAACTCCCATTCCTGGTGCTAAAGCAACTGGATAATTAGCAACAACACCCATGATAATAGAAGCAACCCCCGCAGAAATAGCAGTTGCCATGAAAACAGAATGAGCATCCATTCCAGATTCACCTAAGATTGCCGGGTTAACTGCAAGGATATAAGCCATTGCTAAAAATGTAGTTAAACCAGCAATAATTTCTGTTTTAACGTCAGTCTTTTTTTCGCTTAATTTAAAAATTTTCTCTAACATTTTCTCCATCCTCTCTTTAAAAACAGAACTTATTTTACACTCTTTTTTATAATTTGACAAGAAAAATGTCGATTATATGATATTTTTTAAAAAAAAGACATGATTTTTTTAAATCATATCTTTTCATTTATTAATCTAAATCTTGACCATCTGATTCGATAACTTTCTTGTACCAATAGAACGAATCTTTCTTAAGTCTGTGTAAATCTCCTTCACCTTTATCATTCATATCAACATAAATAAATCCATACCTCTTATCCATTTGTCCAGTTGTAAAAGAAACCAAATCAATAGGACCCCATGTTGTATATCCAAAGATATCTATTCCTTCTTCTCTTGCTTTCATTAAACTCTTAATATGTTCTCTTAAATAATCAATTCTATAATCATCATGAATACTTCCATCTTCTTCAACTGTATCAAATGCTCCTAAACCATTCTCAACATCAAAAATAGGAATTTGATATCTATCATATAAAAAATGTAAGAAATATTCATATCCTACTGGATCAATTTGCCATCCCCAATCACTTGCCTTAACATAAGGATTTTTAAGATTTTCTGAAGTTCCTGCACCACCTAATGATTCACCTTCATTTTTATGTGTAGTGACAACATTTGATGAATAATATGAATAAGCTAAGAAATCAGCCTTTCCTTCCATTAAATCTTTTTTATCTTCTTCAGTAATTTCTAATGTTACATTATTTTCTTTCCACATTCTTTTTGCATAATTTGGATAATAACCTCTAATCATTGTATCAGCACAATATCCAAATTTTTCTTGAAATGCCTTATAGTTTGCTAAAACATCTTCTGGATCACATGTATAAGGATAGCTACAATAACCTGCAACCATTGTTCCCACTTTAATTTCAGGATCAATTTCATGAGCAACTTTAACTGCTCTAGCAGCAGCTATCATTTGATGATGAAGTTCAGTTAACGAAACTTGTTTTCCCTCTTTCCCTTCAAAATGAAGTAAAATATTAATTTCATTAAATGTTAACCACTTATCAACTAAATCCTTATATTCACTAAAACATACTCTAGCAAATTCTACAAATTGATGAATTATTTCTCTATTAGACCATCCACCATATGTTTCCTCTAAATAGACAGGTTCATCATATTTATATAATGTAATAACAGGATCCATTCCATATTTTCTACATTCTTTAAATAAATTTCTATAAAATTCAACACCAGCTTGATTCACTCCACCTTCTACTCCATGAGGATAGATTCTAGCCCATGATACAGTTGTATTAAATGTTGTAAATCCCATTTCTGCCATTAAAGCAATATCTTCTTTATAACGATGATAAAAATCAATACCAACATGATTTGTATATCTAACATCATCAAATAAAACATATTTAGCTCCTTTTGGTAAATGATCAAATTGTCTCATTTTACCTCTAGTTCCATCTTCATTTAAATAATGAATAAAACGTCTATCCTTTGTTGTACCAGGATCTCCAAAATCAACTTGAACAGGACTCTTACCATCCTCATCCCATGCACCTTCACATTGAGCAGCACTTATACTACCACCCCATAAAAACTTATCTGGGAAACTCATACTTATTCCTCCTCTACTTTCCTTATTTTAATCATTTTCCCTTTTAAACCTGGATAATCTCCTAAAGAAACTTTTTCAATATTCTCTTTATGAGCTATAAACCATTTATTACATTTTTTCAAAATACCAATTCTTTCACATGATTCACCAGTTCCTTTTAATAATAAACAAATTGTTTTAAATCTATTTTTAACAGTAATTGGTGTATAATGCAATGTCGTTGCATATAATTCTATAGTCGTTCCTTTAGGAACATAAAACAACTCACATTGATTGATATCATACTCATAATCATTCATATCTTGACGTTTTCCAACAACCAAAATATAATCAGTAATCGCAACTATTGTTTCACTACATTGATGGTATTCCAAACCATTTAAAACATCATTTTCACCAGTAACAATTCCTGCCATCACATCTAAATACCCATAGATATCTTTCATTAATTCTTGTATACATGATAGATTCTCTAAATCACTTATACTCATATCATATGCTTTTATATTTTGATATTTTTCGGCATATTCAATAGCCTCTTTCATATCTATATGAATAATTTGACCATAATCTTTAAACGTAGAACAATTTAATTCTTGAATCTGATATTTGGGATTTAATAATCTTATTTTATCTAACATTAATCTAAATCCTCGCCGTTAGAAGTATAGACTTTCTTACAGTACTCAAATGAATCTTTTTTATAACGTTTATATGTTCCATTGCCAAAATCATCAACATCTACATAAATAAATCCATAACGTTTTCTAATTTCACCTGTACTAGCAGAAACTAAATCAATACATCCCCACCAAGTATATCCCATTAAGTCTACACCTTCATCAATACCTTCACTCATTGCTTTGACATGTTCTCTCATATAGTCAATACGATATTGATCGTGTACTGTTCCATCTTCTTCTAATTTATCAAATGCTCCTAATCCGTTTTCACAGTTCATAATAGGAATTTGATATCTATCATAGATTTCATGCATAAAGAATTTTAATCCTTTTGGATCAATTGCCCATCCCCAATCAGACTCTTTTAAATATGGATTTTTCTTTCCCATAAAGTTTAAATTCCCTGTAGACTCTTGTCCATCTTTATGTGTTGTAATACAATTTGAAAAATAATAAGAGAATTCAAAGAAATCAACAGTACCTTCTTTTAAAGCCTGTGTATCATCTTTTGTAATATCTAATGTAATATTTAACTCTTTCCATAAATGTTTAACATAACTTGGATAATATCCTCTTACAAAAACATCTCCTGCATACCAAAAATTTTTTTTCATTTCTTTTTGATTAGCAAGTTCATCTTCAGGATCACATGTTAATGCATGAGTGAAAACACCAGCTTGCATACATCCAATTTTTTTATCTGGATAATTATCATGTAAATATTTAACAACTTTTGCACTGGCTACTAATTGATTATGTAATACTTGATATTGACGTTGCACTTCTTCTTGATTATGAGAATCTAAGATAGAGAATTGTGCTGCATTGATTTCGTTGAATGTTGACCAATAAGTGACTTCTTGAAATTCATCAATTGCTGTTTTACCAAATTCTACAAATTCTTCAATTAAAAATCTATTTTTCCATCCTCCTAATTCTTCAATATAAAAAGCTGGCATATCATATTTATATAAATGAACCAAGGGTTCAATTCCATATTTTAAACACTCTTTAAAAACATTATGATAAAATTTTACACCTTCTGGATTAATTCCTGATTTAATCCCTTTTGGAAAAATTCTTGCCCACGATAATGTCATATTAAAAGCTTTAAACCCCATTTCAGCAAACATCGCAATATCTTCTTTATAATGATGATAAAAGTCCGTTGCCTTATGATTTGGATAAAATTCATCTGGATTGATTGCTAATTTAGCTCCTTTAGGTAAATTACAGTTCTCAATCATTGCTGGTGTTTTACCATATGTTCCATCTGGCATAATATAAGTTGCCATACGTGGTTCTTTAACACTTCCTCCAGTATGATAATCTGTCATATTAGGTGATTTTCCACCTTCATCCCAACCACCCTCACATTGGTTAGCACTAATATCTCCACCCCATAAAAAATTTTTTGGAAAACTCATTTTTCTACTCCTCCTTCTATAATATCAATTGCTTCATCAATAGAATTCACAACATAATCAACACTCTGCTTTATATCCATAGGTGATTTATGAAAGGTAAATGATGTATCTACAACATTTAACATAGAAAGATCATTATATGAATCACCTATTCCTGCAATTTCTTTTATATCTAATAATTCTTTTAATTTTAAGATTGCAGCTCCCTTAGAACAACCTTTTTTAACTATATCAATAGAATTCACATTTTGATAAGCATCAACTTCATTATACTTTTGATTAATTTCTTCTACAATTTCTCCAGCACGCTCAACTGTACTATCTACTAAAGATATACTATAAATCTTTTCACTCTTCATATCATCTAAAGAATGAATCTCTATAACATCTTCCTTATCTTCTTGTGGATTAGAACAATAAAAATATTTTTGTGACAAGGTTTGTACAATTAATTCTGTTTCCTTTTGATATGTCAAATGAATTTCCCTTACAATATCAAAAGGAACTTCCTTTCCATATAATAAATGATAATCCTTATCTAGGATAGCTCCTCCAGTACTTACAATAAAGAAATCAGGTTTTAATATTCCTTTTAAAGGTTTTAACAAACCTGAAAAGGGTCTTCCTGAACACATTCCAAAAAGATTCCCTTTTTCTTGAAAAGATTTGATCTTCATGATATCCTCATCATGAAATCCTTCAATATCTCTAAAATACAAAGTATTATCAAAATCACTTGCTAGTACTTTCATCTTATTTCCAATTCTCATCTGCACTAAATACAACACCTGCAGATTGTCTTGCTTTAGTTGCTATTTCCATAGCAATCAAACTCTTTTCCATCATTTCTTCTGCTCTTTGATAATCTTTATTTTCTATCATTTTTACAAACTCTACAAATTCATAAGACATACGATGAGTATCACCTTGTAAATCATACTCCTCACTTGTTCCATCATTTTTAAGTAACTCAAATCCTCTTAAACCATTAGCAGGAGTTGAAATATGGATACAAGCTTTATCTCCTTGAATATTCGTTGCAATTGGTGCTTTACAATCTTTAGCACCTACACATACTGCTTTAAAACTTCCATAATCTAAAGTAATTATTCCTGAAGTATCAATACCTTTTTCAATATTAGCTTGATATTGTACTGTTAATGGTTTCCCAAATAATGCAACCATTAAATGAATATTATAAATATTTAAATCCATTAATGCTCCACCAGATTTAGTATAGTCAAATGCTGGTAATATTTTTCCTTCTTTAAATGCATTATATCTTGAAGAGTATTGAGAATAATTAGCTACAACAATTTTAACATTACCAACTTCATTAAGTAATTCTTTAATTTTTAAAGTATTTGGTAAATATTGTGTAGAAATAGCCTCTAATAATAATAATTCATTTTCTTTTGCGAGTTTATAAAGTTCTTTTAATTCTTCAACATGAGAAGTAAAAGGTTTTTCACAAATTACATGTTTTCCTGCATTTAATGCAGCTTTAGTCATTTGATAATGTAAATGATTAGGAACACCTAAATAAATAACTTCTACATCTTCATCCTTTAACATATCTTCATAACATTGATAACTTTTCTTAATACCATTTTCACTTGCTAATGTTTGAACAGTTTCATATTCAGCTGGAATAGAAGCAATAGCTTCTAATTCCACACCTTTTACATCATGAATAAATCTAAATAAATCATGAACAATCATTCCACATCCTGTAATACCTAATTTCATTATTTAGCCTCCTTAGCAACCTTAGTTGCTTCTTCAATAATTCTCAAGACTTCAACAACTTCTTCATCTTTAACAACCTTCTCTCCACCATTAAAGATAACATCATATAAATTATCATAAATAATTCCATAATCTTGAATTTCTGTAGGTACTTTTGTTGTTATATCTCTTCCTTCATCATCTATATATGATAATGTTCCCCATTTATCTTCTGGAAGCAGATCAAAGCTAATTTCAACAGGTCCTTCTTTTTGTTTTTGAGCACTTTGATGACCTAATTGAGGCATTAAGAAACTTCCCTTTCTTCCATGAACAATAAAACGTGGATAATCTAATTTTACATAATAGCTTGTTTTTACAATAGCTTTCATACAATCATAGAAGAAATCAATATCATAATAATCATCAGAATCACCTGGATTATCAAAACTTCTACAATCATAAATAACTCTCTTAGGTACACCAAATTGTCCGATGATTTGATCAATAGGATGAACTGCTAAACCGTATAAAATTCCAAATCCTTTTCTATCTTTGATTGAAGGACGATAATAATCATAATGAGATTCAATTTCTAAAATTTCACCTAAAACACCTGATTCAATGACCTTTCTTACTGTTTTCATATCAGCATCAAAACGTCTATTTTGATTCGCCATAACAACAACACCTTTTTCTTTGGCATAATCAAATACATCTTTTGCTTCCTTGGCAGTCATTGCAAATGGTTTTTCACATAATACATTTTTACCATGATCAATAGCTTGCATTGTATATGAAACATGGAATTGATCAGGAGTATTAACGACGATTAAATTCACTTCTTCATCATTCATTACTTGATCAATATCAGTTGTAAAAGTAATATCTGGATACCAAGTTTCTCTTTTTTCATCTCCAACCCTATCTTCTTCTCTACGATAAATATATTTTACTTTTATTGTATCTTTTCTTCTTTCTACATATGGTAAATGGTAACGACATACACTATTACCAAATCCAATATAAGCAACTACTAACATTTTATATATTCTCCTCTATTATTTCTTTTATTTTTCTTTGTACACCTTGTTCATCATTAGATAGAACAATTTCACATGCTATATTTTTAATATTTGAAACAGCATTGTCCATAGCATAAGGATAGCCTACGTTTTTTAACAACTCATAATCATTCATTTGATCTCCAAAAGCAGCACATTCTTCAAACGATATATTTAATTGATCTTGTAAAAACTTTATTCCAAAACCTTTATGAATCGTATGATGTTGTATATCCATCCATTCATTACCTGAAGTCATGATTTTTAAATCTTCTGGTAAATACTTTTCTATCTTTGATACATATTTTCCAACATTTTGTAAGGGATCATGAATAGAAAACTTAAGAATTTGATCTTGAATATCTTTATAATTATCAACAAACATAAAATTATCATAATGTCTTTTAATCTCATCTTCATACTTTTTATAACGATTTAAAATATAAGAACGTTTTACTCCACCTATAACAGGCATAATTTGGGGAAATTGTTCTAAAATCTCTATGATCCTATCAACAAACTCTAAATCCATGGAATAGCTATAAAGTTCTTCTCTTCCTTTTGAAATATATGCTCCATTTTCGGCAATAAAATAAATATCATCACTAATAGGCTGAAATTGATTGTATAGATGATAAAACTGATTACCACTTGCAATAACAAATGCGATTTCTTTTTCTTTTATCTTTTTAAAAAGATGGAAGAAACTTTTATCAAATTCCTTCTTAGAATCTAAAAAAGTTCCATCCATATCTGTTGCAATTAAACGTATCATTAATCTAAATCTTCTCCATTTGAAGCGATGACTTTCTTATACCAATAGAAAGAATCTTTTCTAGAACGATGCAAATCTCCATTTCCTTGATCATCCATATCAACATAAATAAATCCATATTTCTTATCCATTTGTCCAGTTCCCGCAGAAACTAAATCTATACATCCCCAAGTTGTATATCCAAATAGATTAACGCCTTCCTCTACTGCTTCTTTCATACATTGAATATGACGACGATGATAATCGATTCTTGCTGGATCATGACAAATACCATCTTCGTCTTCTTTTTCAATTAAACCAATACCATTTTCAACATCAAATAATGGTACTTGATATCTATCATTAATAATGTGTAAGAAATGTTTAAATCCTAATGGATCAATTTGCCATCCCCATGCATTAGCTTCAAGATAAGGATTCTTAATTGTTCCCAAAATATTTCCACCAGTTGTATCAAGTGTTTCGTCTGTATGTGTAGTAATGACTCCAGAAGCATAGTATGAAAATCCTAAGAAGTCAGCTTTACCCTCTTTTAAGATTTGCTTATCTTCTTCAGTGATTTCTGGAGCATAACCCCATTCCTTCCATACTCTCTTTGCAAATGATGGATATTCTCCTCTCACTTGTGTATCTGCACAATAACAGAAGAAATCTTGAAATTTCTTATATCTTGCAAATGCGTCTTTAGGATCTGGTGTTAATGGATATGACATATTTCCACAAATCATTGCTCCCACTTTAATATTTTCATCAATTTCATGAGCAACGATTGTTGCTTTTGCTGAAGCAACCATTTGATTATGCATATACACAATATTTCTTTTAGCAATATCTTTTTGTGTATCTTCTTGGGGCATAATAATATTTAATTCATTAAATGTCATCCATTTATTTACTAAATCTTTATACTCAGTAAAACATACTCTTGCAAATTCTACAAATTCATCAATCATAGAACGGTTTCTCCAACCACCATGCTGTTCAAGCAAAGAAACTGGCTCATCATACTTATAGAGTGTAATGACTGGATCTATACCATATTTACGACATTCTTCAAAAACACTACGATAGAATTCTACACCTTCTTTATTCACTCCACCTTTAATTCCATATGGATAAATTCTTGCCCATGAAATAGAAGTATTAAATGTTGTATATCCCATTTCTGCCATTAAAGCAATATCTTCTTTATAACGATGATAAAAATCACTTGCTACATGATTTGTATAATGTAAATCATCAAAAATTTGGAACTTGCACCCTTCAGGCAACTCATCAACTGCTTCCCATTGCTTATGAACTCTTTGTCCGTTTTCGTCTAAATACCAAATTTGACGACGTTCTGTTGTTGAACCTGCTGTACAATAATCCACTAATACTGGTGATTTTCCTCCTTCATTCCAACCACCTTCAATTTGAGCAGCACTAATTGAACCACCCCATAAAAAACCTTTTGGAAAACTCATTTTCTATTCCTCCTATCTCATTGGCGTTGCCATTTTTTTCCAAGTATATGCTTTACCTTTTAAGGTAATAGACATCTGATAAATATTTTCAGGCCATGTTCCACCACCAAAACCACCATCTCCAATAGCATGAACATCACAACCTGTTTGTTTCATCATTAAAGTCACTTGTCTAATCGTATCAACATCAGCAGCTTCAACGTTACTATTTAAGAAAACCATTGCTAGAGCTCCTAATCTATGAGTATACTCAACGAGTTCTCTAATCATTTCTACAGTAATACCATGTCTAGATCCTGGTGCTGGTAAATCTATGATATCTGCTCCTGCATCTACTAATTCTTTGATTACTTCTTTAGCATCATATTCTGCAAGAGGATCTCCTAATACTTTTTCTTGGATTCCATCTTCCCATTTTCCAGAGAAAATCAACATATCTTCTCCACAAACTTCTCTACATTCTTTAGTTGCTCTTATAACATCATATATAGATGTCCCAGTTCCTGGATTACCACCTAAGATAATAAAAGATGCTCCCATTTCTTTAGCTTTTAAAGCATTTTCTTTTGAATACATCATAGCTGCAGTTCTTTGAACTTCAAGATTATTTAAATTAATATCCTTTTTAGGACATCCCATATAAATCCCTACTGGTCTATTTCCTACAACAGCTTTAAGTTGTGGTAATGTAAAACCTTGCATTTCTTGTACTTTTTCAGGATGATTGAAATCAAATCCATTTAATAAAACCATGTCTGCTCCAAAAGTAAACATAAGCTCTGTACTTGTACAATCTGGTATTAATATAGGACTTGGTAAAAATGTTTGTCCCATCAATACTCTTCCTTCTGATTTTAAAATTGATTCTCTTAATTGTCTGCCATTATATTTAGCAATTTGACTTGGCATAGCAGAAATTAATCTTGTAACATTATAATCTAACTGCATATAATTGACCTCTCTTTCTAACCATATTTTAAATGAATTAAAGTGATAAAAAAACACCCTCAAAAGCAAAAGAAATCCAATTTCATAAAAAACAAAATATTATGAAATCAAATTTCAAATAATTTGAGAAAACGTTTTCCCTTTGATAAAATACATGATATAATACAGTAAAGGAAGTGAAAAAATGATTAGCGAATTATTTGAAAACACCAATTTTACACCACAAGAAAAAGTCATTATTGACTATATCAAAGATAATCCTCAATCAATCATTAACAATAATGCTAAAGAATTATCAAAAAAAATATATGTCAGTTCTCCTACTATCATACGATTTGTAAAGAAATTAGGATTTAAAGGTTACCTAGACTTTCAACTTACATATACTCAAGAATATACCCTGCAAACACAACAAAAAAATCAACGTTTGACAGCTCAAAGTTCTATTCATGATATTATTGCAACTCTCCCTTCTATCTATCAACAAGTTTTTATAGAAACTGAGAAGCTTGCAAAAAGTGAAGCGTTTGTTAGAACGATTAATTATATGTTACAAGCTAAACAAATTGATTTTTATGCAAATGATAATAATTATTCCGAGATACAATCTGCTTGTCTAAAATTAAATACAATTGGTATCAGAGCTCAATGTTTTAATACATTAAATACTTCATATTTAGCAAATATCAATCCAACTGAAATATTATCTTTTGTAGTCAGTCACTCTGGTATTAATCAAACAATGATAGATGCTGCCTATGCTCTTAGAAAAAAGAGAATTAGAGTCATTGCGATTACTGGAAAATTAAGTCCACAATTAGAACTTGTATGTAATGAAAGTTTATATATAGATTCTTTTCCCCATTATTTACCACATAGTATTATGTTATATGGTTTATCTATTCGTTATATCATTGATATTCTCTATACTTCTCTTTATTTTAAGAGAACAAAAAAATAGCACGCAAGTGCTATTTTCCATATTTCTTTATATCTTCATCAATATTTCCTTTAAACTGTAATGAGTTTTTAGTATATTGCATAATTTCAAATTTATTTCCATCTGGATCATGTACCCACATTTGCCATGTTTCAGATTGACCTTTATTTGGTTCAATATCAATCTCTACCCCTGCTTTAACTAACTCTTCTCTAGCTTCATGAATATCATCTACCATTAATGCAAAATGTGAATAACCTAAATGAGTATTAGGTTCAATATATTCTTTTTGACCATCTGCTTTTGGGAATAATTCTAAATATTGTCCTGGTGCTAATTCAATAAAGATATAAGCAATATCTTTTGGTCTTGTTTCAGCTCTTTTTGCCCATTCTCCTCTACTTGCTTGACCTTTATACGCTTCATAACGCATAATAATTTTAGCCTTTAGTCCCAACTTATTTTCATAAAAATCTCTCATTTCTTCCATTCTATCAGTATAAAATGAAAGATGCATCACTTCATTAAATTTCATTTTTCTTCTCCTTTACTTTTTCTCTTATTTGTTCTGTTAATTCTTGAACCTTGATTGAGTCCTCTAAACTCATTCTCTTACTTTCTATTTGATTATTTTTTAAACATTGATGAACTTCTGCTATTTGAGTATAAAAATCATCATGAGTATATCCTTTCTCTACTTCATAACTTTCACCATCATTTAAAAATACTGTTGCTTTTTCTGGTCTATAAAATGGAATACATTCTATCTTTCCCTTTGTTCCATAAATAGTCATTAAAGGTGCTTTATTCTCAACCATTGCCATTTCCATAAAACCAATTTGTCCATGTTCAAAAGTCACTGTAACTCTATCGTGTACATCAACATCTCTATCTATTGTTACATCATTTTCTACTTTTACAATATTCTCATTAATATAATCCAATAAACTGGCGATATTATAACTTCCTACATCGTTTAATATTCCTCCCTGATCTTTTTCAAAAAGATATCTAGTATTTTGAGCTTGAGAAATATCATAACAAAAACGATTTTCTACTCTTTGAATTTTTCCAATAGTTCCTTCATCTAATATCTTTTTAAGTTCTAATACCATAGGAATAAAACGTGTTTTCATAGCTTCCATAAAAAAGACTTGGTTTTCTTTAGCAATCTTAGCTAATTCTTTCATCTCTTCTGTTGATAATACAGCAGGTTTTTCACATAATACAGCTTTATGTTTTAACAAGGCTTGCTTAGCCCATTGATAATGATCTTTATGCCACATTGCTAAATAAACAGCATCTATATTCTTATTATTTAAAATATCATCATAATTATCATAAGTAATAATTTGAGGACATAATCTCTTAAATTCATCTCTTTTTTCTTGACTATGACTAGCAACCGCATAAAGTTGCCCTTCCTCACTATAAGATAATCCTTGTAAAAATCTATGGGCAATATTTCCAGCACCTAAAATACCCCAATTTATCATTCTATTCCTTCTTTCCTGACTTTTCTAAAATTAAATTTTGATACCAATAAAACGAATCTTTAGGATAACGCTTTAATGTCCCACTACCATCGTCATTTCTATCAACATAAATAAAACCGTATCTCTTAGACATCATTCCTTCACTTGTAGAAACAACATCCATAGCAGCCCATGTTAAATATCCAATGACTTCTACACCATCATCCATAGCTTTTTCCATTTGTTCAATATGTTTTGATAAATAGTCAATACGATAATCATCATGAATTTTTCCATCTTCAATTTTATCATATGTACCCAAACCATTTTCAACAATCATAATAGGAACTTCATATCTTTCATACATCTTATTTAACATAATACGCATTCCTTTAGGATCAATAGTCCATCCAAATGGTGTTGTTTCTAATAATGGATTATCCTTTACACCCTCATGTGAAGCTAAAGATGTTTTATAATAAGAAACAGCTATAAAATCTAATGTATTATTTTTAAATAGATTTTCATCTTCCTCTAAAATATCTATACCATGATCATTTAACTCTTTTCTAAAATAATAAGGTATCTTACCTTTGACCATAACATCAGTAAAACGTGTATCTCTTCTCTCTTCATTCATCATCAATTGATAATCTAAAGGTGAAGATGTTAATGGATAAGTTGGTGTTCCAGCCACCTCACATCCTACTTTTAAATCCTTATCTACTTCATGACACGTTCTCACAAGTATTGCATTCCCTATTAATTTATGATAAGCACATTGAAGCAAGACACTATCTCTATCTTCACTCTCTTTTAAAACAGTTCCACCAACCATATATAAAGCATGATTCATAACATTAATTTCACAATAAGAAATCCAATATTTGACTCTATCATGATATCTATTAACAATAGTTTCAATATAATGTTGATATAAAGAAATAACTTGACGATTTACAAAACCATTATATTTTTTTACTACCCATAATGGCATATCAAAATGAATAGTTGTAATAATAGGTTCAATTCCATATTTTAATAATTCATTAATCACATCATCATAAAATGCAAGAGCTTCTTCATTAGGAGTTAACGAATCATCCTTAAAAACTCTAGACCATAAAATAGAAAATCTTAAAGCTTTCAATCCCATTTTAGCATATAATGCTATATCTTCTCTATAGTGTTCATAAAATTCTACTCCTTTTCTTGAAGGAAAAAAACCTTCTTGTTCTTCTAAATACTTACCTGGATGATTTAAATACTGAAAACGTGTTGTTTTTCCTTGAGGAATCATATCTACAACAGTTTCACTACGTGATTCAAATCCACCTTCGCATTGACCTGCACTAATGGAACTACCCCATAAAAATTCTTTTTTCATGATTATCCCTCCATTATATTAGCTGTAGAACCACAACCAACACCAGCTCTATCAATTCCTTTTTCAATTAATTTAATAAGACGTTCTCTACTTCTTACACACCCAGAACCTTTAACTTTAATTCTACCATTTGCTTCTTTTACCATCATTTCAATTAACTGAGGATCAGCACCTACAATATTTTCACCTTTGAAATAACCAGTAGACGTTTTAATAAAATCTGCATGACCTTCAATACAACAATAAACAGCTTTTTTTACTTCATCTTCACTTAAGGCATCAGTTTCAACAATTACTTTTAAACCAACTTGATTTTGATGACATACATCACTCATTGCTTGAATATCTTTAATAACATAATTTAAATCTCCACTTTTTAATTTACCATAGTTCATGACCATATCAATTTCAAAAACATTACCTTGTTCTATAATTGAAATTGCTTGAGCAACTTTAGAAGATGTTAAACTTGAACCAAAAGGAAAATCACATACAACACATAGTTTAGTATCACTATCTTGAATACATTCTTTTGCGATTGTTATGGCACTAGGATTAACACATATTGTTTTACAATTATACTTTACACCAGTCATCATTTTTTCTTTTAATTGTTCATCTGTTAATTGCGGATCCAATACAGCATGATCAATAAAACTTCCTAAAAACTCATTTGTATATCTCATATCCTTCTCCTATTATAAAAAAAGTTATTTTGAGTAACCACTATTGTATTTGAAAAGGGGATTCAAAATATTAGGTAAACAAGATTTTCATTTTGTTCATGAAAACCCAATACTATGCATTCATCATTGGGGGGGAGGTTAGACTTTTGCATTCAATATTATTTCATTATAATGATTACTTTAAAATAACTTTTTTAACACTTTTATTCTTTTATATTTATATTATTTCTTTTGTTTTTCTTCAATTTCTTTTAACATATCAATACGAACTTGGTGTCTTCCTCCTTCGTATTCACCTTCAAACCATGCATCAACTATCATTTTTGCTAATTCTATTCCTACAACTCTTGCTCCAAAAGCTAACATATTTGTATTATTATGTTCTCTTGATAGTTTTGCACTATATGGTTCACTACATGTTACACATCTAATTCCATTCACTTTATTTGCTGCTAATGAAATCCCTACTCCAGTACCACAGATAACAATTCCCTTATCCACTTCTCCACTGACTACAGCGTTCGCTACTGCTTCACCAGATACTGGATAATTAAATCTTTCTGTACTATCTGTTCCATAGTTTATCACTTCATATCCATATTTTTCTTCAATATATTGAGTGATAATTTTTTTATATTCCACTGCAACGTGGTCATTCCCTATTCCTATTTTCATATCTTTCTCCTATCTATTGACACTTGCCATTCTAAAATATGTGTATTGTCTTCCTTTTAAAGAAACAGATAATTGATGAATATTCTCTGGAGAAGTACATCCACTAAAACCGCCATCTCCAATCGCATGAATATCTGCACCCGTTTCTTTCATCTTTAACGCAATTAAACGTATTGTATCAGGATCGGCACATTCAACCGAACTATTTAAAAATGTCATTGTTAAAGTTCCAGGTTTATAACGATGAACAAATTCAACAAGTTCTCTAATCATATCAACACTTATTCCATGTCTTGAACCTGGAGCTGGTAAATCAATACAATCAGCACCAGCATCAATAAGTTCTCTTATAACCTCTTTTGCATCATAATCAGCAAGTGGATCCCCAAGAACTTTTTCATTGGTTCCATCTTCCCACTTACCTGCAAAAACAAATATTTGATCTTTAAATTTTGATTTTATACGTTTAGTTGTTTCAACAACATCTCTAATTGACGTTCCACTTCCTGGATTACCACCTAAAACAATAAAATCTGCTCCCAAATCAATACATTTTTGCACATGGTCATCACTTGCTAACATTCCTTCTCGACGATAGAGAGCCTTTTTTCCACCATCTTCACTACCAGCTCTAGGACATCCTAAATAAATACCTATAGGACGCCTACATTTTTTCTTTAGCTCTTGAAAAGATAATCCACATAATCCAGGATTATTATCAAGATTATCTAAATCAAAAGTATTCAACATAACCATATCTGCCCCAAAGGCAAACATTAATTCTGAATTTGTTACACCCCTTACCAAGCCTTCTCCAGCAAATAATAAGTGTTGTCCCATCACAACTCTACCCTCAGATTTAAAAATAGATTCTTTTAAATCCATAGAAGACATCTTTAAGATTTCATCTCCACTAGCACTTATTAATCTTGTAACAGCCATATTTACCTCCTATTTATATAGAAATGATGAATATAGTTTAAGTTATGATAAATGGAGGATATCGATACATATAAATAATATATTCATCATGACTATTCATTAAAATTATTTTCCAGCTAATTTTAAAGCTGTTTCTAAAACTTTAGCACCATTCATTAAACCATAATCTTGCATATTAATAACTTCTACTGGTTTATCACTATATTGTTTTTGAACCTTCTTTAATTCATAACGAACTTGTGGTCCCAACAAAATAACATCTGCACTATCTCCATACCTATTGATTTCTCCAACTGGATGAGCCTCAATATGAACTTCAATACCTTTTGTGGTTGCTGCTTCATTCATACGATTAACCAATAAACTTGTTGACATTCCAGCAGCACATACTAATAAAATATTCATTTTCTTACCTCCTATAATTCTCTTAATTCTTTACAAATTTCTTGATAGCTTCTCCCTTTATTGAAAAGAGCACTTGTTCCTAAAATAAATCCTTCAACACCGATAGCTGATAACTCCTTAATCTTCTCTGGTGAACAAGCTCCATCAATCATAACTTTATAACCACCATAATTTTTAGCTTCATCAACAAATTTCTTAAATTTAGGTGTTACAAAATCAAGATACTTTTGTCCAGCAAAACCTGGATTCACACTCATCAACATTACATAATCACAAAGATGTAATAATTCCTTTACTGATTCAAATGAAGTTCCTGGATTAATAGCAATTCCTGCTTTAGATCCTGCATCAATAATTTTTTGTAATGTACGACAAGCGTGTACATCAGTTTCAGGATGTATGTAGATAATCTTTGCTCCAATATTCGCAAATTTTTCTACATAGTCTCCAGGATTAACAACCATAAGATGAACATCACATGGTTTGGTAGCAGTTTTACAAATATATTCTACATCTTGAAGCCCCATACCATAGTTAGGAACAAAAACACCATCCATTACATCAAGATGAAAAATATCAATTCCACCTTCTTCTAAATCTTTAACTTCTTTTTCTAGATGACCAAAATTGGCACACATCATAGATGGGCATAGTAATTTCCCCATATATTCCCTCCTTATATCAATTTTGTTTTTATATAGATACAAAATAAAATAGAATATCTATTTTATACCTATCTTTATTTTATTGTGGTTGGGTAAACGTTTCCACACATAGTCATGGCACATACTGTGCCGTATATATAAAAGAGTTTATTAATGATTTATAAAAAAATAGAATTTATTATATTTTTCAGTAAACAGCTAAAATTTTAGATTAAATTGTTGGAAAAAGTTAAAAAATTATATATAATGAATATAGGTGAATATTATGGATAAGAAAAAAAGTATTTCAATGAAAGGGATTGCAGAATTGGCAAACGTCTCAGTTGCGACCGTTTCAAGAGTTATCAATAACAATGGACGTTTCTCAAAAGAAACCCAAGAAAAAATACAAGCAATCATTGC
Organism: uncultured Erysipelotrichales bacterium; assembly: GCA_910579135.1. Lineage (GTDB taxonomy): Bacteria > Bacillota_I > Bacilli_A > Erysipelotrichales > Coprobacillaceae > MGBC113645. The sequence continues at coordinate 72,265 of CAJTTM010000002.1, forward strand.
AGAGTACGGCTATGTTACGAATATGGCTGCTAAAAGTTTACGTATGTCTAAATCTAAAACGATTGGTTTGATTGTTCCAAACATTGATAATGAATGGTTTTCACAATTAGTTCTAGAAATAGAAAACTTCTTTTTTAAAGAAGATTATTCTGTTTTTATTTGTAATACATCTCAAGATGAGAATAAAGAAATCGCATATTTTAAATCACTTGATTCTAAATTAGTAGATGGAATTATTTGTATTTCTGGTATTGAACAAATACCTGTTGATGTTATCACAAGAAATATTCCTATTGTATGTATTGATAGAAAACCAAAGGATCATAGTAATGCTTATTATGTTGAAAGCAATCATTATAGTGGTGGTTATTTAGCAACTGAAGAACTTATTAAACAAGGATGCAAAAGAATTGTAATTGTTTCTAGAAATAAAACGTTATCAGTTAACAAACAACGATTAGAAGGCTATAGACAAGCTTTAAAAGATTATCATTTAAAAGAATATAAAGAATTACAGTTATTATTAGACCCTTCTAAAGCTAATTATGAAGGAGCTAGAGAAGCAATGAATCAATTGATCAAAAAGGGAATTCCATTTGATGGGATTTTTGCGACAAATGATTGGCGTGCATATGGTGCAATGGTTGCCTTAATAGAAAATAATATAAAAATTCCTGAACAAGTTAAAATTATTGGATTTGATGATGTTTTTATATCACAATCCTGCCACCCTTCTTTATCAACTATTAAACAAGATATCTCTGGTTTAGCAAAAAAAGCATCTGATTTATTACTTAGACTTATGAATGACATTGATATTGAAGATGATCATAAAAGATATATCTTACCAGTTGAAGTCATTAGAAGAGATTCTACAAAGAAAGCATAAAAGAGCAAATTCATTGCTCTTTTATTTTAGTATTCAATATTATTTTCTAAATTTTCTCCATTAGTTGCAATACATTTTTGATACCAATAGAAAGATTTCTTTCTATATCTCTTTAAATCTAATAAGTCATCAAAATCTCTATTAACATAGACAAATCCATATCTTTTTCTAATTTCTTTATGACTACTTAAAAAGTCTATTGGACTCCATGCTAAATAACCTATTAAATCAACACCATCTTCATCTACAGCACATTTAACACTAGAAACATGTCTTTGATAATAATCTATTCTTTCATCATCATAGACTTTACCATCTTTCATTTGTTCATCAATACCAATGCCATTTTCTACAATAAATAATGGTTTTTCATAACGTTGATAGAAATCAATTAAAGAATACCTTAAACCTTCTTCATCAATTTGCCATCCCCACTCATTAGCACCATAATTTGGATTCTTTAATCCTCTTGTATCAAATAATATAGCATCCTCTAACTCAACTAAATCATCAATACCCTCAAATGAAGTCATAACATTACTACGATAATAAGAGAAAGCTAAATAATCTAATTTTTTTGAAGATTCATAAATAACTTTCTTTTCTTCTTCATTGAATTCAGGTTCAATATTTCTTCTCTTCATAAAAGTTTTAAAATATCCAGGTAATCTTCCAGAAGTCATAATATCAAATGGTAAATAATTATGCATTTTGTTCTTAAAATCAGTTGCTATAATATCTTCGCTCTTACATGTTAATGGATAGAAAGGAGCATGTCCTAACATTCCTCCAACTTTAGCTTGAGGATCTACCCTTTTAATCACTTCTACAGCTCTAGCATGAGCAACTTCTGTATTAATTGTTAATTGAGCATACATTTCAGTTTGCCTCATACCTTCAGGGCAAACAGCTCCTGCAACTAAATTAGAATGAAAAGGAGCTAAGTTAATTTCATTGTATGTAATCCAATATTTAACCTTTCCTTTTAATCTCTCTACAACACTTTCTACATGCTTAGCATAAAAATCAATAACTTTCTTATTTAAGAAACCATTATATTCCTTTGCTAAATGATCTGGCATATCAAAATGCACTAATGAAACAACTGGTTCAATACCCTTTTCAAGTAAATAGTCAACCATATCTTCATAATAATCTAAACCTTTTTTATTAGGCTTTTCATCATCACCCATTGGATGAATTCTAGACCATACAATTGAAAAACGATAAGCCTTAAATCCCATTTCCGCCATAAAATTAATATCTTCTTTATAATGATGATAATGATCTGTCGCAACAGCCGTATCACAAAACATTGGAGCAATACCTGGCTCAGGTATAACCTCTAATGTATCATAAACATTTAATCCTTTTCCATCTTCTAAATAGCCACCTTCAGCTTGTACATTACTTAAAGCGGCTCCCCATAAAAAATCTTTTTTCATTATTTATCCTCACCATATTCAATGTTATTTTCTAAATCTGTACCTTGAGAGGCAATGACCTTTTTATACCAATAGTATGACTTTTTAGGATAACGTGCTAATGTTCCACTTCCATCATCATAACGATCAATATATACAAAACCATATCTCTTTCTCATTTCTTTATGACTACTTAAAAAGTCAATCGGTGCCCAAGCTAAGTAACCTATCATTTCAACACCATCTAATTCAATCGCATCTGATATATTTTTAATATGACCTTGATAGTAAGAAATACGATCATCATCATATACCTTTTTATCTTCTGTTAATTGATCATCAATACCAATTCCATTTTCAACAATAAATAATGGTTTATGATATCTTTCATATAAAGAATCTAAAGCATATCTAAGTCCCATAGGATCAATTTGCCATCCCCATTCATTGGCTGTGACATAAGGATTAGACAATCTTTCTTTGGAACCAAATAATAAATAATCTTGAACTTCTAATGGGTTAGTTATATCTTCAGGGGCTTTTACAACCATTGATTGATAATAACTAAATGATAAGAAATCTAATTTTAAAGAAGCCTCTTTAATCGTATCTAATTCATCCTTTGGATGTTCAAAATTAACACCCTTGTTTTTTAAATAAGCTAAATAATAACGAGGATATTCACCATTAACCATAACATCAAAAGTTAAATTATTACTCATATCATCAACAAATCTAGCTGCTTGTACATCTTCGGGTTTACAAGTTAATGGATAAATAGAACCATAAGCATCCATACCAGAAACCATTGCATTAGGATTTTCTTTCTTAATTGCAAGTACAGCTTTCGCATGAGCTAATTGTGTATGATGTGTCAAAGTTGCATGAAACTGTGCATCACTCATATCATCAGGCTTTTTGGCACCTGCAACAAGTCTAGGTCCAAATGAGGCTGTATTCACTTCATTGTAAGTAATCCAATATTTTACTTTATCTTTAAATCTTTTTGCGATTACTGCAACATGATCTGCATAGAAATCCACAACACGACGATCCATAAATCCATTATAATGAACCCTTAAATAATCAGGCATATCAAAATGTACTAATGAAACAACTGGTTCAATACCTGCTTTTAATAATTCATCAATCATATCTTCATAGTATGCTAATCCAGCTTCATTTGTTTTTCCATCATCTCCTTGTGGATGAATTCTTGACCAAACAATAGAAAAACGATAAGCTGTAAATCCCATTTCTTTCATATGTGCAATATCTTCTTTATAACGATGATAATGATCAGCTGCCACAGTTGTATCTGATAAAGTATTTTGTCCAGTTTCAAAACTAATTTCTAATGTATCATAAACATTTAATCCTTTACCATCCTCTAAATAACCACCCTCAGCCTGTACATTGCTTAAAGCTGCACCCCATAAAAAATCTTTATTCATAAAATTATCCTCACTTTGTTGTCATCATAATTGTCATTTGTCCACCAAATTGAACTTTAGTATTTGTTGGAATCAAGAAATTATCTCCAACTTTAATTTCTACATTATCAACTTTACCTTCTCCTTTTACAACAGTTGCTAGTTGATAATTATCAGAAATATATTCACATTCTCCATCTATTTCTAATTTAGTCACTGTAAAAGAATCATTTGAAATATATACTGTTTCTTCATAATGATCGAAAGTTGTCATTTCAGGAGAAATATTGTTTTTCATATCCTCTTTATTATATGATAAACAATTGATAGCTTGTTTTAAATGTAATTCTCTTTCATTTCCTTCACTATCTTTTCTATGATAATCATAAAAACGATAAGTAATATCTGTTGCTTGTTGAATCTCATAAACAACACTACCTTTTCTTAAAGCATGTAACAAACCCGCAGGTAGATAAACAAAATCACCTGTATGAACATCAAGATGACGAATTAAATCATCCCATTTATCTTCGTTAATATAACGATATAAATCTTCTTCATCTTTAGCATTATGTCCATAAACAATATTCGCATTTTCCTTAGATTCAATAAAATACCATGCTTCATTTTTACCAGATTTAAATCCAATCATTTTTGCATGTTCATCATCAGGATGAACTTGAATACTTAGATCATCTTCAGGACCAACCAACGAAATAATGACAGGAAATTCTTCATTTGGATGACCAAATAATTCTTGATGATCCTTCCATAAATCTAATAATGTTTTTCCTTTATAAGGTTCACTAACACATTCATTAGAAGCACCTTCTTGAGCACTAAATGACCATGATTGTCCAACCCCTAAAGGAAATTCATCATATCCAAAATAATCTTTGACTAATGTATGTCCCCAAATTGCTTTTCTTGCAATAGGTTTAAAAAATAAAACACTCATTTTTAAGCTCCTTTATTATAAAATATAGAAAAAAAGGCAATATTATGCACCATACATAAATAATGCAAATAAGCCAATTGCTGTTGCAAACATAGATAGATAATAGAACAATGTCACAACATTTTCTTGTATTCTAAATCCATATTTACTATATAATAAGTTATTAACTTGTCTTGCCTTAGTAGAATGGTAATCACCTAACAAGGCAAAGATAACAACTGCAATTCTCATAGGTAAACTTGTACCAATCCCTTTTCCTATAAGATTCCATGGAAATATTGCTAGAGCTAATGAAACAATAGTCGCAAACATTGCAGCAGAAATATAAGGATTTTTTTCATCTTTATGTTTCTCTCTACGCTTTGCTTCACTATCCTTTTTATTTCCTTGAGCCTTACGCTCTGCATATTTATCAGAATAACTTCTTTGCTTTACTTTTATAACTTCTGCCCCACAGCTATCGCAGAATTTTGCTGATTCTTTAATTTCAGCACCACATTTTCTACAATACATAGTTTAAACGCTCCTTACTTTAAAATAACTTGTGACAAATTAACCAAACCAATAAAAAGACTCAAGAAAATAGAAATATAAGCATAATTCTTATTTCCATTTGGTTCATAACCTCTTTTTTTATCTTGTTTATCAATATATAAAGATAAAGCACCACAAACAATAGAAGCTATATACATCACTAAACTAATATAATATGGAATCTTTACATTTCCACCAACTGCATTCATGGCAGTTCCTAAAATAAAATCAAAAATAATTAAACCAGCAAAAAAGAGGAGTATTCCTAATTTTGACCAACTATTCTTCCTAGGATTCTTTTTTAGCTTAGGACCTTTATCTTCCTTTACACTCACCTCATCAATGACTTTACCACAATGATAACAGAACACTGAATCCTCAGGTATATCTTTATGACAATGTGGACATTCTCTCATTATAATTCCTCCTTTTTGAAAGAAAGAAGACTTTTTCAAGTCTTCTTCAATTTTTTCTCAATTTTATTTACTTAATACTTACAATTTTATGCTTCTGGATTTTCTAATTTAGCAACTTCAGCTTTTTCATAAGCTTTCCAGAATGGATAGAAGATAACCATACCAATTGCAAGGTTGATAAATACAACAACTGCACCACCGATAGATCCACCAGCTGCTAAGTATCCTAAGACAGGAGATGGTGTTGCCCATGGTAAGTTCATGTACATTTTACCAACAAATCCAATATCAGTCAACCAATAAGTTAAAGCACCACATAAAGTATGAGTTAAGATGAATGGAACTAATAAGAATCCGTTCATAACTACTGGTAAACCAAACATAACTGGTTCAATAATACAGAAGATTGCTGGAGGCACACAGATAGTTGCCAAAGGTTTTAAATGAGGTAATTTCTTACTTGACATGAACATATAAATAATCATTGGCCAGCAAGTTGATACCCATTGAGATAATCTACATAAGTTTGGAGTCCATGTATGTGGTAAGTTAGCAACAGCTGTATTAGCCATGAATGCAGTATTGTTGTCTGCAATCCATTGGTTAGTAAATACATTACATACAGCTCCAGTGATATTATCACCATGTAAACCACACATCCATAATAATGCAGATAAGAATTGTTGTAATGAATAAACAAATACATTATCAGCAGCACCTAAAACTGGTAATAACATTTGTCCAACTAATTCAGGAATATTAATTCCTGCTAAAGTTCTAATTCCCCAACAAATTAATGTAATAAAGAAATATGGAATAATTGCTGAGAAACTGTTAGCAATTGCTGGTGGTACAGAATCTGGTAATTTAATAACAATGTTATGTTTATAACATAAATTAATAACATTAATAGCGATTGCACCAGCGATCATTGCAGTGATAAGTCCTGCTCCACCCCAATAAGTAGAAGCAAATCCAGATTCACCAGTTAATTGAACTGTACCATCTGCAAGTGTAGTTGCTAAAGGAGCAACTGCGTTGTAGTTTAATAACATGAATGCAAAGAATGCACCAACAGCACCTGTTGTTTTACTAAACCCTTTAATTTCAGCGTATTCAGCACCAAATGCGATGATAATATACACTGCCATAATACCCATAGATAAGCTGTTAACTAGAGCTAAGTCTCCAGCCCATGGTTTCATGAATGGAATTAATGCAGTTTCAGTTAACCCACCATCAGAACATAGTAAGAAGATAACCAAGAAGATTGATCCTACCATTGTTACTGGTAATGCAGCGACCATACCATTTACGATTGCACTTACAAATGGAATTTGACCAAATTTAGTCATAGGTCCAGCGATAACATCAACTTTTTCCATTATAGAATCCATTAATGATTTCTTTTCAGTAGACATTTTATTTCCTCCCTTTATTTTTTGAAAAAACGATAGGTAAACGTTTTCTCATTTCTAAGTTTATTTTACTCGGTCCTATTTATTTTTTCTATATAATATATTGGCACAACAAAAGCCATTCTATCCAACAAAAATCTCTAAATGACCATTATTCTTTAAAAATCATCAATTTTTTTTAATAAAAAAGATGAGTAATCGTTTACACAAATAATCCTTTTTGCTATAATAATGATGTAAAGAAAGGTGAAATAGAATGCAACTCAAGAAAAAAGAAATTGAAATTATTAAACTTTTAATCTCATCTCCAACATATGTGACAACATATGATATATCTGCAACAACTAATATCAATCGTAGATTAGTTAGGGAATATATTCCAAATATTAAAGCTTTTCTTTCAACTTGTGGTTTTGTATTATTATCAAAACCTTCAAAAGGTTATATGATTCAAGAAAAGTCTTCATCATTACAATATTTACAGTCACTTATTGAAGATATTGAAAGAAATAGAGATACACTACACCCTACTCTTCCTTATGAAAGACAATGTTATATTTTAAAAAGACTTATTGATCTTAATAATTATATTAAAATTGATACTCTTGCAGATGAGTTACTTTTTTCTCGTTCAACAATTTCTAATGATTTAATATATATAAAGAAAGATACATTATTAAAATATCATCTTTCGTTAAAACAAAAACCCAATTATGGCATTTGTATTGATGGAGAAGAAATCCATAAAAGACAACCATTATGTGATTTTTTATTTACTAATTTTACCCATTCTCAAATGTTATATGATTTTTTAGATACATTTTTCTCTAATCCTGAAGATTATCATTTTATTGAAATTATCAATAAATATAATATTGATATGAGCGATATTGCTTTATCTGATTTTTTAATTAGTCTTTCTGTATGTATTGAAAGAATTAACAAAGGATATACTATTGATTCTGAGATTCATGACTTCAATAATTATATAGATAGAATAGAATATATTGCTGCTAAAGAACTAGCATCTTATATTGAAGAACGTTTCAAAATTATTGTCAATCAATATGAAATACAACATATTGCTATTTTATTAATATGCAAAAGATCAACAACTAGAATGCAAATCACAAAAGATGAAAAGATTATTCACCTAGTACAAAACATTTTTGATGAAATCCAAAAACAAACCCTTATTACATTTGATAATAATAATTTTAAACGTATATTTTCACTTCATGTTGAAGCAGCATTAATTAGACAAAAATATTTAGAAAAAATTAGACATCCTTTATACTTAGAATTAAAGACATGTTACCCTTTGGCTTATGAATTGGCATTAATTACTTCTTCAATCATAGAAAAATATTCAAAAACACCACTTTCTAGAAGTGAGCTTTCCAATTTTACTGTTATTTTTAATAATGTTATTTTTGGAAACAGCCTTAAAAGGAAACAAACTTTAATTATTAATGATATTTCTGGAAGTATGACTAATTTATCAATTAACTTGATCATGAGTGGTTTAAATCCCCTTAGTTCTTATATTGATATTAAAGAATGGATTCAATATTATAAACTTCCACTTATTGATTTAAAACAATTTGATTTAATTATTTCAACTATACCAATACATAGGAAACTACCTATTCCCCATATCAATATCTCTCATATGATAACTCAAGAAGATATTGATAAAATAGATAGTTATTTGAAATATAATTCTATTAATAAGCAATTTAAATTTTACTTTCATCCAAAACTATTTAAAAGTCATGTAAAAGTGAAAACAAAAAAGGGTATTTCTACAGAGATATATAAATTAATCAATTATTTATATCCAAATATTAAAGACTCATTTAAAAACATTATAATGAATTCAAATTCATATGACTTCCAAGTTTTTAAAGAAATTGGACTTATTCAATTAAATAAACCATTTAATAACAATAACAATATAGTAATTCTCATATTTGAAAATCCAATTCTCTTTGATAATCACAATATTCAAATATTAATCTTATTTTCTTGCTTTGATTCTAATTATTATATATACAATACTTTAATGAGTGCATTAAAAAATCTTTCTTTAAATTCAAAAGCATATCAAAATATCATTGAAAATCCAGATTACGTCAATATGCTTCAAACATTAATCGATCATCAATAACAGGCATTATCTCAAATGCCTGTTTTTATTCACCAATATTATTTGAAATTCCACTATCATTATGATAGAATACGCGTAGAGTCTTTGTTTAATTGTCGCTATAGCTCAGCTGGATAGAGCACACGCCTCCTAAGCGTGGGGTCGGAGGTTCAAATCCTCTTAGCGACGCCAATAAAAAAATAATACTGAAAGTTCTCATTTCAAGATACTTTCAGTATTTTTATATGTATTGATATCCTTTTTTATATTTTATAATAAAAAAAAAGAGAAATTATAAAAGTTAAAAATTCTGCTATTGGAACTGCAAGCCAAACACCATTAACCCCAAATAATTCTGGAAGCATTAACAATCCCATCATGATAAAACCAAATGTTCTTAAAAATGAAATAATAGCTGATACTTTTCCATTAGATAATGCTGTAAATGTAGCAGATGTAAATATATTGATTCCAGAAAATAAGAAACTGTATTTAAAAATTGTTAGGCCTATTGTTGTTAATGTATAAACTTCTTTATTCTTATCCACAAAGAAACCTACCAATATATGATTGAATAACATAATAAACATAAACACAAAAATAGAACTTAATATAATAGAATACAAACATATTTTATATACTTTTTTTAAACAATTGTCTTTAGCTCCATAATGGAAACTAATAATAGGAGCTACTCCCATTGAAAAACCTATATATAATGTTGTTAATAAAAATTGGGTATAAATAATAATCGTAATAGATCCAACACCTTTTTCACCCAATAATTTCATCATTGTTAAATTAAAAAAGAAAGTTGTTAGAGCTGTTGAAATTTGACTTACCATTTCTGAAAAACCATTAATACAACTTTTTATAATAACCAAAAAATCTATATTAGGCTTTTCAAAGTACAGAGAACCTTTTTTACTTGCAAAAAATAAAATTCCAATAACTGAAGGAATTATATATCCTATAACTGTACCTAATGCAGATCCTCTAATCCCCATATCAAATAAAACAATGAAAATATAATCTAACACAACATTAATGGTACCTGCCATTAATGAAATAATCATACCAAAGGTTGGTTGCCCAGCAGTCACAATAAGATTTTGAAATAAGACTTGTAATATACTAGCAGGAGTAAATAATAATATGATAAATAAATAATCTTGACAATATTGAAATAAAATTTGACTAGCTCCAAGACACCAAATGATTTTGTCCAAAAAAGATATACCTAAAAGCATGATCAAAACCCCTATGATAAAACCCACTATGACAATAAGTGTGAAATCTTGGTTTGCTCTTTTAATATCTCCTTGTCCCATCTTTCTTGCTATAATAGCATTTCCACCAGTTGCTAGCATCGTCGCTAATCCTACAATAATATTAATAATAGGACATACAATATTAATTGCTGATAAAGCATATGTACTTACAAATTGAGAAACAAAGATAGTATCTACAATTGTATATAATCCCATAAACATCATCATAGTGATAGTAGGAAATGCAAATTTCAATAATGAAAGCAAAGAAAAATCTTGTGCTAAAGGATTTTTTTGATTATTCATTTATATCACCTTTGCTTTGAGGAGAAAGAATAAACTTTTGAGTAGGATATCCAAATTCAATAAGTAATTCAGCTTGAGCAAATCCTAATTCTTTATAAACTTTTCTATAACCAGGATCAGCCTTATCTCCCTCTCTAAAAGTTGTTATACTTATTTCTTTATCTATTAGTATTTCATTCATAAGTTTATCAAGGAATAATTTTTCAATACCCAATTTTCTATATAATGGGTGTACTCCAAAAAAATCAATACTATTTGTTTCAAAACAAATAATCATTACTGCTATCGCAAAGCCTCTATCTTTAAGAATCAAAGCTTGTTTTTCTATAATTGCTTTCTTTAAAACTTCTAAATATTCTTTTTCCTTTAAATTTGGAAATCCATCAATAATTAGATTAACCAAATCTAACCACAAAGGAATATCAGATAATTTTGCTAATATAATCTTGGTTTTTATGTTATCTAATAATGGTCGATATAATTTTTCATTCAAGCTAAATCTAAGTTGTAAAGGATAAAACTCTTTATTAGTTCGATATTCATTAGGGGTTTTCTTATACATTTGTTTAAAAATAGTTGTAAATGCTTGTTGACTTTCATAACCTGCAATCAATGAAATTTCTAATATTGATTTCTTAGAAAAAACAAGTAATTTTGCAGCTTCACTTAGTTGTCTACGCTGAACATAATCATGTATAGTAATTCCAACCACATCAGTAAACATACGATGTAAGTGATACTTTGAATATCCAATTTCAACCGCTATAGAAGAAAGAGTTAGTTTTTCATTTAAATGATTTTCTATATAATCAATAACTTGAATAATACATTCTAATTTATTCATTGCTATTTCCTCCTTTCTCCCTAAATTATATTTCATAATTTAATTTATGTTTTCATTATTTTTGCGAAATTCATTATACAAAGATAATAAAAAAATACGTCAAAAATCTAAAAAAGATCTCGACGTTTATATATCTTTTCTTCTATTTGTAAAAGTCGTTACATCTTAAAAACAATATTTTGATACATACTTATAGTTTCATCGATATATTGACCAACACTTGATGAATTATGAGAATCAGTACCCATTGTTAAAATGCGACCACCTAAATCATAATAACGTTTTACTTCTTTATAGTTTGGCAAACTCATTAAATTGCTTAAAACTAGAAACATTAATTTCTATACCCTTTCCTTTTTGGATTAAGATTTGAAAAATACTATTTATGATTTCTTGATGTTTATCATAATCTATCGATTTATCTTCATAAGGACCATATCGTCTTACATAATCTAGATGTCCTAAAACATCAAAACAATCAAAAGCTTTAACACATGTTTTCATAGCATTAAAATATTTAGCATGCATTTGATCTTTTGTTTTCCCTTCATAAAAACCTTCTTCTATTGCAAAATCACATAAACCTATAGTATGGATAAATCCAATAACAAAATCAAAAGGATAACTTTCTATAAGTTTTTCTGTTTTCTCTTTTGTTTCCATATCCAAACCAACTTCGATACCAATTTTTACTCGAATTTGATTCTTATACTTTCCCTTTAATAGTAATAATACTTTAAAATAATCATCAGCATTTAAAGCCTAAATAGCATTAATAAAATCATTATGATCAGTAAAACATATTTCAGCTCCATTATCAATAGCCTCTAAAATATAATCCTCCAGTTTCCCATTTGCATCAGGTGAAAAACACGTATGCAGATGAAATCTATTCTTCTCATCAAACTTAACCTTTCTATATAATCTTATAATATTTTAATGCATATTCAATTCCATCATCAAAAATATCTTTTGTTATAAAATCAGCATATTTTTCTACACCATGTTCAGCTTTTTCCATCGCAATTGCAATATGACAACATTCAAACATTTCCTTATCATTCATACTATCACCAATCGCAACTGTATTTTTCATATCTATTTGTAAATGATTCATTAGTTTTTTAATTGCTGAAGCTTTATTAATTCCTTTTAAAGAAATTTCACCTGCATCCCCTATGACATTTAACCATGATGCTCTTACAATTTGAAATTCATCTTCAAAATTTTTAAAAATTGTTTCATAGTTTTTGCTTTGAGACATAAAAGTAATTTTATTAATACTATCTAATGAACATGTATCAATAGATTTCATAGCATGATAAAAATCTGATTCTTCATAATTGCCTAATAAAACAATATCCTTTAAAAAATCTAAAAATATATGATTACAATATAAACCGTCATTACCTTCTAAATAATAATATATATTATTATGATTAAAATAATCAGTTATTTTCTTTATTTGTTCATAAGATAATTTTTGATGATATAAAACTTTACCACAATGTTCTATATATCCTCCAGCAGCTCCAATTATACCATCAAAACCAATATCCAAAATATAATCATAAATCTCTGCTAATGATCTTCCTGTAGATAAATAAACATAATGACCTAACTGTCTTGCTTTTCGAATAGCATCAATCGCACTCTGTGGTATTTTCGCTATTCCATTATCATGTCCTACTAATGTTCCATCTATATCTATAAATATCACTTTCTTGTTCATTTTCATGCTCCTATACTCATTATTTACTATCTCATTTTAAATTAATTTATAATAACTATCAAGAAATAAAACTGCATTATGACAAATATTGCATCTATATTTGGGTAAAATATGATAGAGAGAAGATAAGCTTCTCAAAGGAGGATATCATGGATAAAATTAAAAATATTTATGCAAGAGAAATTTTGGATTCCAGAGGAAATCCAACTGTAGAAGTTGAAGTGACAAGCGAAAGCGGAGCAATAGGAAGAGCGAGTGTTCCTAGTGGTGCTTCTACTGGAATTCATGAAGCAGTTGAATTAAGAGATGGTGATACATCTCGTTATTTAGGTTTAGGTACATCTAAAGCAGTTAAAAATGTTAATGAAAAGATTGCAAAAAAGATTATTGGTATGAATGTTTTTGATCAAAGAGCTATTGATCATGCTATGATTCAATTGGATGGAACAAAGAATAAAGGAAAGTTAGGTGCAAATGCGATTTTAGGTGTTTCTTTAGCGGTTGCAAAATGTGGTGCAAATAGTTCTCATATGCCATTATATAAATATATTGGTGGAGCTAATGCACATATTTTACCTACCCCAATGATGAATATTGTAAATGGTGGTGCTCATGCTGATAATAATGTTGATTTTCAAGAATTTATGATTATGCCTGTTAATGCCCCTTCATTTAAGGAAGCATTACGAATGGGAGCAGAAGTTTTTCATTCTTTAAAAAGGGTATTAAAAAATAAAGGATTAAATACTGCAGTTGGTGATGAAGGTGGTTTTGCTCCTAATTTATCAAGCAATGAAGAAGCAATATTGACTATTTTAGAAGCTATTGAAAAAGCAGGATATAAACCTGGACAAGATGTAAAATTAGCTATGGATGTAGCTTCTAGTGAATTTTATAAAGATGGACAATATATTTTACCAGGTGAAAATAATAAGACTTTTACTTCTCAAGAATTAGTTGATTTTTATGTTGAATTATGTAATAAGTATCCTATCATTTCGATAGAAGATGGCTTGGATCAAGATGATTTTGAAGGATGGGCATATTTAACTGAAAAACTTGGTAAAACAGTTCAATTAGTTGGTGATGACTTCTTTGTAACTAATACAGATCGTTTATCAATGGGTATTGAAAAAGGTTTAGCAAACTCTATTTTAATTAAAGTCAATCAAATTGGTACTCTAACTGAAACATTGGAAGCTATCCAGATGGCCCAAAAAGCTAATTATACAGCAGTTATCTCTCATCGTTCTGGAGAAACAGAGGATACGACTATAGCTGATATAGCAGTTGCTTGTAATGCTGGTCAAATTAAAACTGGTTCAGCTTCTAGAACAGATAGAATTGCGAAATATAATCAATTATTAAGAATTGAAGATGAATTAAAAGAACAAGCACAATATAGTGGCATTGATGGATTTTATCAAATCAAACAATAAGAAAACCTCGTTTTTAAAACGAGGTTTTAACATAAACATCTTAAACATTCTCTACCTATTTCAATAGCTCTTTCAAGGGTATCAGCATAATGCATTAAATCAGAAATATCATGATAATCAAACCAATCTTCTCCCATATATTCATCAGTTATTTTCTTTTGTACCCATACTTGATAATAATCATCATGAGGATAGACTTCAAATCTATATTCTTTATCTTTAGAATACTCTTGATAAACAACAATATCTCTCATACTATATCTCCTATTTTTATTATATTAACACAAAAGGCTATCAAAAAGATAGCTTACTTACTTTTTACCATTAATTTAATGATTTCCTTATTTGTTTCTTTCATTCCCTCTTTTCCAAGACGTCCAACACTTTGAATCGTGGCTTCAATACCCTTCATAACGATACCATCTCCACCTTTAAACTGTTGTCCTTGTTTATACATATCATATCCTAGTATTGCTGCATCTACACTAGCTGCAATTTTAGCAGCACAAGAAGCTTTTGCACCATCACAAACAATACCAGAAACAATAGCTAAAGAATTCACAATAGTATGAATAACAGCCTTATAATCCCCTCCAGTTAGATAAGCAATTCCAGCCCCAGCACCAGCTGCTGCACTAACAGCTCCACAATAAGCAGATAATGTCCCTATACCTGTCTTTTCATGAATAGCAGTTAAATTTGAAAGAGCTAATGCTCTTAATAGTTTTTCATGACTTACTTGATATTCTTTTGCATATTCAATAACAGGAATAGAACACGTCATTCCTTGATTACCACTTCCTGAATTAATGATAACAGGTAACTCACAACCATTCATTCTCGCATCTGAACCAGCTGCTGCCTTTGCTTTTGCACGTGTACGTATATTATCACTACAAGAGTTAAGCAATACTTTTCCAATATTTGCTCCATAGTCTCCTCTTAATCCTTCATTAGAAATAGCTGTATTATATTGAATCTGCCTTTCTAAAACTTCTTGAATATCTTCACAATCAACACTATTGATAAAATCCCATATACTTTCCATATCTAATAAACTTCTATCAACTCTTGATTTTTCGATTTGTTCCTCTTTATTATCTTTTTTTTCAAACAATATTTTTTGATCCTTTTCAATAAGAATAATATTAGTATGATAATCACTAATTCTGACTTTTGTATAAGATGATCCTTTAAAAAGAGTAATAATTAAATCAAAAACATTATCACTCTCAAGATATTCAGTTTGAATATCAATATTCCTTAAAAACTCATCAATATGGCATTTACCACTTTCGTCTACTCCCGAAATAACTTCTAATTGTTTATCAGCATCCCCTGCCACAATTCCTGCTGCAACAGCTGCTGGAATCCCTTTTAAATGATGAGTATGAGGAACAATAACACTCTTTACATTCTTAATGATACTTCCACTTGCTTCAACCTTAACACGACTTGGTAACTCCCCTAATACTTCTCTTGCTTTAGCTGCCCCATAAGCTAAAGCAATAGGTTCAGTACATCCCATTGCAGGAATAAGTTCTTCTTTTAAAATTTCTACATATGCTTGATATTTTTGATTACTTTTCTCCATTTTTATGCTCCTTGATTTCTATCTATTTATAGTGTAATATAAAATTAATATTAAGTAAATTAAATGATTTTAATGAAATCATTTAAAATTTTTAAATAGGAGCCCAATATGGAAATACAAGAATTAATTACGTTTGTTACTATTGTTAAACAAGGAAGTTTTTGCAAAGCTTCACAAAAGCTTGGTTATTCTCAAGCTGCTGTAACTATTCATATCAAAAATTTAGAAACTGAATTAAATGTGAAGTTATTTGATAGACTTTCTAAAAAAACAACGCTTACAAGTTATGGAAAAATTTTTTATGAACATAGTATTCAAATTTTAAATGAATTATCTATTGCGAAAGAATCCGTAACTTCAACAGATGAATTATATGGAACCCTAACAATTGGAACAACGGATTCTCTATGTGCTTCTCATATTCCTGAACTATTATTTCAATTCCATAAAATACATCCTTATGTATCTATAAGTATTATTACTGATACTATTGATGGATTGATACATATGTTAAATAATAATGATATTGATTTTGCTTATTTAGTTGATCAAAAAATAGTTGATAGTCATTTTATTAAAGTTATCGAACAAGAAGAAAGAGCTGTTTTTGTAGCTTCTAAAAATCATCCCTTGATAAATCAAAAATATCTTGATTTAAAAACTATACTATCTTATCCTTTTATATTAACAGAAAAAGATGCGAGTTATAGACAACTTTTAGATTACGCTTTAACATCAAGAAGATTAGAAATTAAACCTATTATACAAGCTAAAAGTACAAATCTTATTTTAGAAATGATGAGATATAATATGGGGATTTCCTTTTTACCAGAGTTTGTTTTAAATGATGATTTTAAAAAATTAGAAGTTTCTGATTTTCAAATTTCTATTTATAAACAAGTTCTGTATCATAAAAATAAATGGGTTAGTAAAGAAATGAAAGCTTTTTTTCAACTTTTAGAAAAAGAAAATGTAAAATAGTCATAACATTTATAATTATTTTACAAAAATTGAACTTTTTTTCATAAAAGTATGGATTATTATTTAAAATATGTTTATTATATATACGATAAATTGATAAGAGAGGTAATAAAAATGAAAGAAATGAAACCTATTAAAGAAGGAAAAGTTCGTGAAATATATGATAATGGTGACAACTTAATTATGGTTGCGACTGATCGTATTAGCTGTTTTGATGTTATTTTAAAAAATGATGTCAAGAAAAAAGGAACAGTATTAACTCAAATGTCTAAATTTTGGTTTGATATGACTGAAGATATTATTCCTAATCATATGATTTCAGTTGATGTTAATGATATGCCTGAATTCTTTAGACAAGAGAAATTTGATGGAAATAGCATGATGTGCAAAAAGTTAGATATGCTTCCTGTTGAATGTATTGTTCGTGGTTATATTACTGGTAGTGGATGGAAAAGCTATCTAAAAGATGGAACTGTTTGCGGAATCAAGTTACCTGAAGGATTAAAAGAATCAGATAAATTACCAGAACCTATCTATACTCCTTCTACAAAAGCTGAAATTGGAGATCATGATGAAAACATCTCTTATGAACAAAGTGTTGCTTATTTAGAAAAAAGATTCCCTAACAAAGGTGAAGAATATGCTTCTAAACTTCGTGATTATACAATTGCATTATATAAAAAATGTGCTGATTATGCTTTAAGTCGTGGAATCATTATTGCAGATACTAAATTTGAATTTGGATTAGATGAAGAAGGGAATATTGTTTTAGGTGATGAAATGTTAACTCCTGATAGTTCTCGTTTCTGGCCAGCTGAAGGATATGAGGCTGGACATGGTCAACCTTCTTTTGATAAACAGTTTGCTAGAGATTGGTTGAGTGATAATCCTGATAATAATTGGGAATTACCACAAGATATTGTTGAAAAAACAATTAATAAATATTTACAAGGTTATGAATTAATTACTGGTAAAAAACTTTAAGAGCTGCTTTTGCAGCTTTTTTATAAGGGCATAAAAAAGGAGGAAATAATATGAAAAATGATGATAAAATTGAATTGTTTGAAAAAATGCCTATTACAAAAGCAATTGCGAAATTAGCCATTCCAACAATATTAAGTTCACTAGTTATGGTTGTCTATAATCTTGCAGACACATATTTTGTTGGTATGCTTAATGACCCTATTCAAAATGCAGCTGTCACTTATGCGGCTCCTGTACTACTTGCTTTTAATGCTGTTAATAATTTATTTGGAGTTGGAAGTTCTTCTCTAATGAGTCGTTCTTTAGGAAGTAAGAATTATAAAATGGTGAGCCAAACTTCTTCTATTGGATTTTATTGTGCATTATTTTTTTCTATTGTGATTGCTTTATTTGCGACAATCTTTCAAACGCCTTTAATTCAAATGTTGGGTGCTGATCAATCTACTTTTCAAGCAACATTAGAATATATGAAATGGACTGTAATGTGTGGTGCTGTTCCTGCTATTTTAAATGTTGTTCTTGCTTATATGGTGAGATCTGAAGGAGCTTCTTTACATGCAAGTATTGGAACAATGTCTGGTTGTCTTTTAAATATTATTTTAGATCCCCTATTTATTTTACCAAACTTTTTAAATATGGGAGCTGCTGGAGCAGGTCTTGCAACTTTTCTTTCTAATTGTGTTGCTTGTATTTATTTCTTCATTTTAATTAGAATAAAGAAGGATAATACTTATGTAAGTTTAAGTCCTAAGTTATTTAGTTTTAATAAGAAGATATTAATATCTATTTTTTCTGTTGGTATACCTGCAAGTATTCAAAATTTATTAAATGTTACTGGAATGACGATTTTAAATAATCTAGCTAGTGGATATGGAACAGATGCAATTGCTGCAATAGGAATTACTTATAAAATTAATATGGTCCCTACTCAAATTGCAATGGGATTATCCCAAGGAATCATGCCCCTTATTAGTTATTGTTTTGCTTGTAAAAATATTGATAGAATGAAATCTTGTATTGTTACAGCATTAAAAATATGTATTACTTTTGCATTAAGTATTTCATTAATATACTTTATTAAATCAGATTTCTTTATTCAATTATTTATGAATAATAAAAGTATTATTACTTATGGTTCTAAATTCTTAAAAGGATATTGTTTAGGGATTACTTTCCTCACTATTGACTTTTTATTTGTAGGTGTTTATCAAGCTATTGGGAATGGTAAATTATCTTTAGGCTTTGCGATTGCTAGAAAAATTGTTTTAGAAATACCTGCTTTAATTCTATTAGATTATTTATTTCCCTTATATGGATTATGTTATGCACAGTTTGTTGCAGAGTTCATTCTTGCAATAACTGCATTCATTGTAATTAAAAGACTTTTTAAAAAATTATATCAAGAAAATCAAATTGAGGCGAGTTAGCCTCTTTTTTATGAATAAACAGTATAAAACAGTTGACAACAGTTATAATCTGTTATATACTGTTTACAAGAGAGGAGGAGAAGCATGAAAATAATTATTAACAGTTCATTAATGGTACCTATATATGAACAAATCGTAGATCAAATAAAATCTATGATTGTTAATGATGAGATAAAAGAAAATGATATTTTACCTTCTGTAAGAACTTTATCTAAAGAATTAAAGATAAGTGCTCTTACAGTAAAAAAGGCATACGATGCTTTAGAAAATGAAGGTTTTACAACTACTGTTCATGGTAAAGGAACATATGTTTTGCCTACAAACAAAAATTTAATGATGGAAGAACGCAGAAAAAAAATTGAAAATGATTTAGAAGTTGTGATTCAAAGGGCAAAAAACTATGGTTTAAAGAAAAAAGAAATTTTAGATATTTTTAATATCATACTGGAGGATTAAAAATGTTAGATATAAATATTAAAAAGAAATATAATCATTTTACTCTTGATTGTTCTATGAAAGTTAATCAAGGATATATAACTGGTATTATTGGACAAAATGGTGCTGGAAAAACAACAACATTAAAAGCAATATTAAATTTAATATCAATTGATGAAGGATATATTCGTTTATTTGATCATGATAAACTTACTAATGAAGATAAACAAAAAATTGGTGTTGTTTTATCTAATAGTGGTTTTTGTGAACGTTTTAAAATTAGTGATATTATTTCTATATTGGAAAATCTATATCAAGATTTTGATAAAGATGAGTTTATAAAACAATGTCATATCTTTCAATTACCATTTGATAAAAAAATAAAAGAGTTTTCTAATGGAATGAAAGCTAAATTAAAGATTATTATTGCAATGACACATCATGCAAAATTATTAATATTGGATGAACCTACTGCTGGTTTAGATGCGATTGCTAGAGATGAAGTTTTATCTCTTTTAAGAGATTATATGGAAAAAAATGATGATTGCTCTATTTTGATTAGTTCTCATATTTCTAGTGATTTAGAGAATTTATGTGATGAACTATATATGATAGATGATGGAAAAATTATCTTACATGAAGAAACTGATGTTTTATTAAATCAATATGCTATTTTAAAAGTTAATGAAGATCAATATAACGAGTTAGATAGACAATATCTATTAAAAAGAATTAAGCAAAATTATGGTTATGATTGTTTAACTAACCAAAAACAATATTATTTTGATAATTATCCACATATAGTTATTGAAAATAATAATATTGATGAATTGATCATGATGATGATTAGAGGTGAAAATATATGTTAGGTTTATTAATTAAAGATATGAAATTAATGTTAATAGAGAAAAAATATTTCTCATTGATTCTATTAATTGCTATTATGCTAGCCTTTACTGTCACAGATATGGCTTTTATTATAACTTATGTGACTATTATCTTTTCAAGTTATACAGTAACTACAATTAGTTATGATGAAGCTAATAATGGAAATGCTTTTTTAATGACTTTACCATTTGATAGAAGTATATACGTAAAAGAAAAATATTTATTTGCTATTATAATTATTTCTATTATATTTATTTCAACAACTTTAATAACAGCTATTTATCAAAACTTCACAATTCAGAATTTTAATACATTAGAATGGATATTATCCTGTACCCTTGTACTCCCTATTGTATTTTTAATGTTATCTTTTATGATACCTCTACATTTAAAATTTGGTGGAGAAAAAGCAAGATCGATATTATTGACATCTATAGGAATTATTTTCGTTGGTGGTTTCCTTATAGTAAAGTTCATTGAAATTATAAATATTAATTTAACAACCCTAATGTCTGTTTTAAATTCATATTTTTCTGATGATTTTATTATTTCTATATATGTTTTTCTTATTTCTGTTATCGTAATGATTGTTTCTTATTTTATAAGTCAACATATTATTAAACACAAAGAATATTAAAGGTGTTTTTACCTTTAATATTTTTTTAGGATATCCAAAATCTTATAATTAATAATTTTATAAAAAAGAGATAATATATAATTATCCCTTTTAAAGCATTGCTAATTGTTCAATAGATAAGCCTGTAATAAAAGTTATTTCTACATTACTTAATTTTCCATTTTTCTTTAATTGAATAGCTATCTCTATTTTTTGCTCGTATCTTCCTTCTTTCCATTTCCTTTCTCCTACATATAAGACAATCATGATCACTGGTATCTTCTTCTCTTTATTTTTATCCAGAATAACATAACTTAGATAGGTATATCCTGCAATCCTTATAGGCATATTTTTATCTGGAACACTTTGTATTTCAATACCAAATAGAATATTCATATGAGAAGAAGAATATCTTTTCATAAGATCACTTCTTCTTATTACAGATAGAACATCATCATTGTATTGGATATTTTGAGATAATTCTGTATCAAAATAGGAAAGACAGTTAGGATATAACAATAAAACTCATATATATTTTTTGAAAAGAGTTTACTATAACTATTATCAAACAAAAAATATATAAAAAGTTCCTGCTCATTATGAGTAGGAACACATTATTTTTATTAAAATATCTAATCAGGTATTTCTAATGCACATAAAATCATTTGGCCTAAAATAATATACTTTTGAATATCTTCTATTTTAATAATATTTGGTACATAATCTTTAGGAATTAATTTATAAATCTCCTGTTTTAATTCATCTATATCATAAATTAAGCTACAGCTAAGAAGTATTGCTTCTGGTCCAATAATACTAATAATACTAGTAATTGTGTGAGATACTAACTCTAACATCCCCTCTGGAGTTTTATTTAATATTAAAACGTCATCACTTAATCCAAGAGGCAGAAATTGAACCTCTCCAGCAACATTTTGATATCCTTTAACTAATTTACCATTAATAATTGTTCCTGCCCCAGCATATGCTCCAGTTGGTTGAAACAATAAAGTCATAGATGAGTATTGATTTTGTGAGGCAAAGTATCCAACAACCGCAGTATTAACATCATTACCAACAATAAATTTCTTTTGATATTTTTTTTGAAATAAATTATCAAAATCAAGAGACTCCAAACCTTTTATATGTAATGAATTCACAACCTTATTATTAATAATAATACCAGGTGTAGAAAATCCTACATATTCTATATCTGAATATTGTAAAAAAACAGTATCTAAAACATCATATATATCTTGAATTTGAATTGTATTTTTAATAATTTCATTGCCCATTAATACTTCATTATTTTCATCATATAAACAATAAGCAATATGAATTCTTGATTTATTACGATATAAAGAAACACTTAATATCTTATCCTTTTTATGAGAAGGAATTTCAAAATTATGAATGAGTTGTTCTTCACTTTGAATATTTCTTTTCTTTTGTAAAACTTTCTCAATTAATCTCAACATTTCTCTAACATCATATTTTGCAAATACAATAGATGGTATTTTTACAATCGCCTTATCTTTAAAAATGTTTTTCATTTTTGCATAATTAAATGAAACTTGAGGTGCTAGCATGATTACATCATACTCATTACCAATATCAAAAACCTTATGATATCCTACCGCTTCAAATTTATAATTTAAGTCAAGTAAATCATTTGCATCCTTTATTTTTGAAGCAAAATATGACGTTGTTAGCCCCCCACTACAACACAATAAAATCTTAACAGCTGGTTTAAAAACAAGTTTCTTTAAACATTCAACCATTTCTTCAAATAATTCAATAGCATGTTTTAATGAATTCATTTGAAAATGAAGAAAAAACTCTGTTTCATTATTATAAGTATTTTGAACAGATAATTGAATGATATTTAATGAAAAAAAAGCTATTTCACCATGTCCATAAAGTGTATCTAAATAAATAACTTGATTATCTTTTTTAGACAATTCCATTTTAATATCATCAAGACTTTGAAACAATAACCATTCTTTAAAAATACTTGTATTAATATCAGTCAAAAATTCATCCATTATTATCACCTCAAATACATTATAAATAGTTAAATAAAAATCACAATAAAACATACAAATCTTGAAAAAAACATTTCAAGATTTTTGATTAAAATATGAAACTTATGAAAAGTTTATATATTATTTTTTTATTTGTGAAAGATAATGATAATATTCCATCTTTTTATCAAGATTCTTTTGATAATCTAGTTCAAAATAACATGTATATATAACATCTAAAATATAGAGTATTGATAAACGCGTTGAATATGAGGATATCTTCTTATAGTGATTCTCATATGGACTAATATATAAATGATAATCAGGTTCTATATCTCTTAATTTATAATTATAAGATGAAATCAACAATGTAGGTGTTCCTTTTTGTTTTAAAATCTTTGCGATAGCATCACTTAACAACCCCCTACCTCCAAAACTAATAATGATTGCAAAATGACCCTTATCACTACTTGAGGCATATAATCTTTGATGATATTCTTCAATAGGAACATTAACTTCTATTCCTATTTCTTTCATTTGGAATTTAAAATTTTGAGCAAAAAATATATTTCCAGCAGAAGTATATATATCTATATATCTTGCTTTTTTCATGGCATGAACAACAAACTTCAATTGATTTAAACGAAATAGATTTGCTGTGAATACAAGCGTTTTTTCATAATCTTCTTTAATTTTTTCAATAATTTCATAATGTGTTTGATACTCTTTAACTGGAAAATCAAAGTTAAATTCATTATTTTTTTGATAACTATGTAAAGAATTAGATATTTTGACTTTTAATTCAGAAAAACCAGATAATTCAAGTTTTTCACATAAACGATATATTGTTGCAATAGAAACAAAACATTTTTGGCTCAATTCTTTTACATTCATTTCTAAAACTTCCATAGGATATTCTAATATATAATTAACAATAATTTGTTCACTATTTGAAAATTTTTGATTTGATTGTAATTTTGTAAATATATTTATCATATAAGTTTCACTCCTATATATATTTTACCAAAATCAAAATAAAATTCTATTGTTTATTTTCAAGTATAAGAAAGAAGATGAAGAAAAGGTAAAATATAAAGTTCACTTCTTTCTTATATATAACTCTATCATAATATATCTACAATTTATCTTAAATAAAGATATTTTGAAAAAAAATTCTCTAATTTTTATTTTGACCAAGTATATTTATGAAAAAAAATTCTCATAAAAAAACTGTCAAATGACAGTTTATTTATGATTAACTTTTGCAGATTGTAATACAATTTGACTTGCTTTCATTAAAAGCATATCTTTCATCAAAGTATTTGGTGTAATATATTTTTGAACATCTTCTTCACTCATACCATAACTTTGAGCAATATTCTTATATTGCTGTTCAATTTCTTCTTGACTAACAGTGATTTTTTCTAATTCAGCAATCTTATTCAAAGTTAACTCTAATTTAACTTGTTGTTTTGCAGCTTCTGTTAATTGATTTCTTAAATCTTCCATAGACATTCCAGTCATTTGAAGATATTGTTCTAAAGTTGCTCCTTGTTGTTGTAATTGATTATTTACTCTTGAAACTTGTTGTTGAATAGCTTCATCTACTCTATTTTGAGGAATTTCTGTTTCTACTCCTGCTAATAATTTATTCATAATTGCATCTTCTGCTTTTTCTCTTGTTCTTTGGTTAGCTTCATATTGTAAATAATCTTGAACATATTTTCTAAAAGCTTCTACATCATTAACTTCTGGAATATTTAATTTCTTTATAAATTCATCATTTAATTGTGCAGGTTTATTTTCTATGATATCATGTACAACAACTTTAAAGACAACATCTGCTCCAGCTAATTCACTTGCTTGATAATTTTTAGGAAATGTTAGATTTAAATCTCTTGTTTCTCCTTTTTTCATTCCAACCATTTGTTCTTCAAATCCTGGAATAAAAGTTTGTGAACCAATAGTAAGTTCATAATTTTCTCCTTTTCCACCCTCAAAGGCGACACCATCTTTGAATCCCTCAAAATCAATAATAGCTGTATCTCCATTTTCAATCAATCCTTCTTTTGATACTTTATCTGGATTTTGAGTTAAAATATATTGAATTTGATTTTCTAAATCTTTTTCATTATATTGAACTGTTTCTACTTCTACTTCAATTTCTTTATATTGTTTGATTTCCACGTTTCGTTTCTCCTTCCTAGTAATCTTTTAGATTATAGCATAACTATAATTAAAAGAAAAGCAAGACTTTACTTTACTCTACCTTCAACATTCTATATCCAATCCCTACATGAGTTTGAATATATTTTGGTGAAGAAGGATTACTTTCTATTTTTTTTCTTAATGTGGCCATAAAGACTCTCAATGATGCAACATAATTATCCCATGCACTTCCCCATATTTGTTGAGTAATATATGTATGTGTTAAGACCTTACCTACATTTTTTGATAGTAAACATAATAATTTATATTCTATAGGTGTTAAATGTAATTCTTCTTCTTTTAAATAAGCACAACTTAAATTATAATCAATCTTTAAATCACCATTAATAAAAATTGAACTTTCTTTTGTTTCCATGCTTCGTATATAATTCAAACGTCTTAATGTAGCTCTTAAACGAGCTAATAATTCTTCAACAGAGAAAGGTTTAGTTAAATAATCATCTGCTCCTGCATCTAATGCTTCAATTTTATCATTATCCTCTACTCGTGCACTTACAACAATGATAGGCATATTAGACCAACTTCTTATCTTTTGAATAATTTCAATGCCATCAATATCAGGAAGTCCCAAATCAAGCAACATAATATCAGGATTATGAGTAGAAGCCTCCATGATTGCAGCCTCTCCATTTGTTGCTTGTAAATATTTATAATGATGAGTGTCTAAAGTTGTAGAAATTAAATTCCTTACTGCTTTATCATCTTCTACAACTAATATAACCGCTTTATTCTCCATTAATAGTTACCTCCTTAATTGGTAAAATGATTTTAAAAATAGCACCTGTTGGATAATGATCTAAAACATCTATCATTCCTTCATGAGCATTAATAATTGATTTACATAACGCTAAACCTAAACCTAAGCTTCTTCTACTATCAGCTAACATTTTATTACCAGTATAAAACATTTCAAAAATATGTTTTTTCATCTTATCATCTACTCCAACACCATTATCAATAACTTCAACAACAGCTTGATTGTCCTCTTTATATACTTTTACCTGAATCAAACTATTAACAGGAGTATATTTAATAGCATTATCTAATAAATTATCAATAACTTGAATAATAAGTCTTGCATCTAATTTAACTAACATAAAATCTTCCTCTACAATATATTCAATTTGACGATTAACATATTGTTTTTGAAAAAATTGAACTGCCTCATTAACAACTTCATCTATTAATTCTGTTGTAAAATTCAATTTCATTGTTCCATCTTCCATTCGAGAAGCTGATAATAAATTTTCAACCAAATTAATTAACCATCTTGAATCATCATTAATATTTCTATAAATTTCTTGTTTATGCTCTTCATCTAAAGATTGACTATTTGATATTAATATATTTGCATTACCAGAAATAGAGGTTAAAGGTGTTCTTAAATCATGCGAAATAGAACGTAATAAATTTGCATGCAATTGTTCATTCTTTGCTCTTATTTCAGCCTTTGTTTTCTCTTTATTAGCATAATCACTCTCATATGCTAATCCAGCCTCTCCTAAAATAGAAAGAACAATACTATGTTCAAATGAATCCAAAGAATCATCTTCAATTTTAATTCCTACAACACCATAAACCTTTTCATTTACTTGAATAGGTAAATATAAACATTTAGATTCATTATTCTTTATATCTGTTTTCTCAAGATAAGATTCAATAGCAAGCTTTTTTTCAAATTCGTTTAAACAATCATCAACTTGATGATTGTATTGACATAAATAAATTAAAGGTTCATTTAAAGTATGATCAACAACAGGATAAAAGATTATATCTCTATTTAAGAGCTTTGATAATTGTAAACAAATTACTTCTGTTATCCCTTTTCCGTTTTCTTGTTTTTGCAATAATTGATTAGTCTCTAATAGAATCTTTGTACGATAAGCAACTAATGCAGAATTCCTAGCATTTTGTTTGATCTTTACAGTTAAACTACTTGTTATAAAAGCAGCTAAAAACATAATGATAAAGGTTACTGGATATCCCGAATCATAAAAATGTAATGTAAAACGAGGTTGAGTAAATAAAAAGTTAAAAACAACTACACTTATCAAAGATAAAACAATACTATAAATTTGTCCATCCGTGATAACAGCACTAATTAAAACACCTAGTATATATACAATAATAATATTAGCTTCACTAAATTTTAAATATTGAAACAAAAAACCAACTAAAGATACAATAATTAATATACCTATAGTTTTCATAATATCTAATACAATGTGTCTTTTCATTTTATATAAAACAGATGTTTCATTCACATATATTCACCTCTTTTTTCATTATAGCATAAATATCTATATCTTTATACTTTCTTAATACACATTCCTTTTTCTTAATCTTATCTTTATATCATATTTGTTATGATATCTTATGAAGATGGGGTGTATTTTTATGGAAGATTTTGGTTTATTAATGATACTTTCATTGGTATTGATCATAGGTTATGTCTTATCAGGAAATGTTGATAAAATGCTTGAAGGAATGAGAAATAATAAAAAATAGCACATTTTAAAAATGTGCTATTTTTTTTTGGCTTACATAGTTGCCTCTAATGCATTGCTTATTTTTGTTTACAAGCATACTTGATAAGATATCGGTATTACAAACTATAATATTTTTATAATTTCTTTATATAGAATTTTTTGCTAGAATATGTTGAATCAGTTCTTTGTTATTTTTTGATTTTTCAAATAATTGTAAAAGATTATCTACTGCTAATTCAGATCTAAAACCATTCAATGCTTTTCTAATCATTCTTAAAGCATTCATTTCCTCTTTAGTCAATAAAAGATCTTCTCTTCTTGTTCCAGACTTTAAAATATCTATTGCGGGAAAAACTCTTCTTTCTTGTAATTTTCGACTCAATACAAGTTCCATATTTCCTGTTCCCTTAAATTCTTCAAAAACAACATCATCCATTTTACTTCCTGTATCTATCAAAGCAGTTGCTAAAATAGTTAAACTTCCGCTTTCTCTCGTATTTCTAGCAGCCCCAAAGAAACGCTTAGGCATATATAAAGAAGCAGGGTCTAATCCTCCAGATAAAGTTCTTCCTGAAGGTGTAACTGTTAAATTATAGGCTCTTGCAAGTCTAGTAATACTATCTAATAAAATGACAACATCTTGACCATATTCTACTAAACGTTTTGCTCGTTCTATAACCATCTCTGAAACTTTTTTATGTCGGTCTGGTAATTCATCAAAAGTTGAATATATAACTTCTACATTTTCTCCTTCAATAGCTTCCTTAATATCAGTAACTTCTTCAGGACGCTCATCAATAAGCAAAATCAATAGATGCATCTCAGGATGACTTTGTTTAATAGACATTGCTATATTCTTTAATAAAGTTGTTTTCCCTGCCTTTGGAGGAGAAACAATCATTCCTCTTTGTCCTTTCCCTATAGGAGATAACAAATCAATAATACGCATTGATAAATTATTACCCATTTGATCTAATTTGATTCTAGAATCAGGAAAAATAGGTGTTAAATCTTCAAAATTCTTTCTTTTTAAATCAGGTTCATATCCATTAATAGCAGTTGTATACATAAGTGCTTTAAAACGTTCTCCAGACTTTGGAGCTCTAATAAAACCAGATATAAAATCACCAGTCTTTAAATTAAATCTTCTAATCTGGGATTGTGAAACATAAACATCATTATCCCCTGAAAGATAATTAGCACTACGAATAAATCCAAATCCATCAGGAAGAACTTCTAAAATCCCTGTTACTTTTTCACCTTTATTAACAGATTCTTCAATTTCCTCATTCATTTCATCTTTTTTCATTATTTAATTCCCTTTCATCTTATTTTCTGTTAAACCTTCTTGAGCAAGTAATGTTTCTAATACTGATATATCAGAAGAAACATCCCAAGCTGTTTCCATAAACATATCATCTAACAGTTTTTCAAATGCTACATTTAAAGTATCTAAAGTTTTTTCTATTTCTTTTTTTGAATTCACTATATTTTCACCTTGAATAAGTTGATTATCTAATTCTTTATAAGCTTCTAAAAGCTTAATTGTAGTAGGAAGATAATACTTCATTAATTTTTTAATATCTGGAATATTTTCAGGATGTTTTTCAATTCTTTTAAATATTCTTTCTACTAATAATTCCATCCTCGAAATCTTTTGAGATATTTCTTCTCCAGGTATTTCATCATTACATTGATGAATCTTAAAAATAAATGCATTTCCTGTTTCTAGTATTTCTCTTACTTGAGGAGTTATTCCATTATTTACATCTTCTTGACTTTTTTTCATAGTTGTTAAATAATCATTATAGACTTCATCAGTTATCATCAATGTTGTTTTTTCATTATCTAAATGTCCTTCAATAAACCATCCATTTCTTATCATTGTCTCTAGATCATCAACCACAAAACTTTTAGGACGTCCTACTTTATATGATAAATTTTCAATACTTGTATAAGTTTTTCCATTTAAACCTCTTATATACTTTTGAAACCTTCTTGTTGTTCCATAAATCTTTGAACCTTTATAACCCATAAAAAAGAATCCTATTGCTATAAGTGCAAAAATTATCATTAAAAAAGATAACGGTATAAAAAATAAACTTCCTAAAAACATTCCTAAGAAAGTCATTAAGAAAACCCCAAAAAATGAATACCCAACTGACATTAAAACAATAGCTAAAATCCTTGTTTTAGTTACTGATGCAAAAAGTCTAGGTTCTTTTATAACATTATTTTGATAATATGTATTTGTTTTATTTATACTCTCACTAAAACTATTTATTCCTTTTTCCATTTCTTTAGCAGCTAAATGAATAGTAGAATTAATTGATTGATTAAGAGCTTTAAAATTTTGAGAATCAATAGCATTTTGAACAATATCACGTATATTTTCTCCAAGTGTTTCCCAATCGTTTGATGCCATGAAATCATCCTCCTAACATAAAAATTATATCAAATGCTTTGACTGATTACAATAAAAACCTCATCAGTCAATTTTATACTTATATATTAGCCAAATTATTTGACACATCTATTTATAAATAGTAAAATATCTATATCCTTTCAATTTATTTTGGAGGCGTTTTCTAAAGAGGTTAGTTGTTTATCAACTAACTTTTTTGTTTTCAATAAAAAAGCTGGTTTTCACCAGCATTAATCATCAACACATATTAATTCATATTGACGTGTTCCAAATCCTAATTTTTCTGCTGCTTCAACAGTATGAACACCATTTCTAGATTCTATTCTCTCAAGTAAATGTTCCCTCCCTGGATCATCACAAGCATAGACTAAATCTAAACAAGCTTGATCTAAAGCAATAGGATCTTTAGAACATAAAATACCAATATCTGCAATCGCAGGATCCTCAGCTACAGCACAACAATCACAATCCACTGACATATTACACATAACATTGATATAAACAATATTATCTTTAAAATAATCATCAATTGAATAAGCTGCATCAGCCATACTTTCTAAGAAACTATCATGGTCAGCAGTCCATATTTTTTCAACATCTCCTGCTCCATGAATATAAGCTTTGCCATGTGAAGAAGCAATACCAATAGATATATTTTTTAATGCTCCTCCAAATCCACCCATTGGATGTCCTTTAAAATGAGATAAAACAAGCATAGAATTATAATTCTTTAAATGATCCCCTACATAATTCACAGAAATATGATGATAATTTTTGATCTCTAATTCTATATCTCCATCTTCATCCATAATATCAACATCTGCTATATCACACCATCCATGTAATTTCATTGTTTCCCAATGATCCTTTGTTGTATTACGTTTTCCTTCATAAGCAGTATTACATTCAACAATTGTCCCATTGACATGATCAATAATTGGTTTCATAAATACAGGACGTAAAAAATTTTGATTTCCTACTTCTCCAGAATGTAGTTTAACAGCAACTTTTCCAGGTAATTTTATACCTAATTTTTCATACATTTTTATCATTGCTTCTGGGGTTATTTCTTTTGTAAAATAAACTTTTGCTTTTTTCATTATTCCACTCCTTATATTTTTTTTCATGTGCATATTCTAACCTATCAAGTTTACTTTATGTCAAGTCTACTGATAATATTTTTTATAATAGTGAATACGAAGCATATCCAAGATCATCATAATCTGATAATTAAATTGAATACCATCAAATTTTCCTTTTACATGAAAAACATAATCTGCACAAACATTTTCATAATTAGTATATTTCATATTTTGAGTTATCAAAACTAAATAAGCACTACATATGTTTTTGGGTTTCAATAATTTCATGTAAGATTGCATAATACGACCTGTTGCAGAAATCAAAATAACTATATCATTCTCGTTAAAAGTAAAATCTTTATCAAATTGATGATATTCTACAACTTCTTTTCCTAGTGTAATCATATCTGTTTGAAAATCTACAGCTACACTACTAGGATACAATGCACCTATAATAATAATTCTTTGATTATCAAATATTAAATCAGTTAATTCATCAATCAATTGAAGAAAATCAGATTTATCCATTGATGATTGAATATAATCAATAAAATGATTATCATCTATATTTAACATTCTTGATTGAATTTGCTCACTACGTAATTGTTGATCAAATAATAGTTTTTGATTAAAATCCTCATAATTATTAAAACCTAAATGTTTACAAAAATCATTAACTTCACAATCAGTAAAATGCCCCTCTTCTTTGACTTTTTTAAAATCATATTGACATATATGATGATAATTTTTCACAATAAAATTTCCAATATGATACATATAATCATCATTTAAACATCCATTTAAATACTTTAATATTCTTGAAATTAATAAATCCACTTTACAACCTCCTTAACATTATATATTTATATACAAAAAAGGAATAGTACTTAGACTATTCTTTGTTTACAGCTTTTTTTAAAGTTGAACTCACCTTAAATACAGGTACATCTCTTGCAGGGATTTCAATTGTTTCACCAGTTCTAGGAACTCTACCCATACGTGCTTCCCTATGGCTAACTTCAAAGTTACCAAATCCTTTTAAAGAAACTTTGTCACCGTCTACTAATGCAGCAGTAACAACATCTACAAATGCATTAACACTTGCTTCAGCCTGTACTTTTGTTAATCCAGCGCTTTCAGCTATTTTAGCTACTAATTCAGATTTTTTCATATACAATCTCCTTTTCTCTATAGGAATAATTCCTATCTATATTATATACATGAATAGACTTTTATACAAGTCAAATTACATTTTTATAGTTATTTTTTATACAACAAGCCATATCTTATATAAATAATATTAAGTAAACTTTCGAAACACAAAGCTCCTTGTAATGATGATTGTGTATAATCACTCTCTTTTCCTTTTAAACGATAGATATAATCAATATTCTCATTTTCGTAATCTTGATTTAGAGTAATTAATAACACTTTTGCATGTTTTTCCTTAATATCTTCCCATAATCCATCTATTAAATCATCCCTGGCTCTCACACTTAATATAATGACTAAACTATTTTTATCAATCAAATCAAGCCTTTGTATCTCATCACCACGTTCAACAAAAGCATATACAAATTTTTTAAGCTTTAATAGTTTTAATTGAAAATCACTAGCAATAATTTTGTTAAATTGATATCCATAAAAATGAACTTTTGATGCATCATGAATCATTCTACATATTTTATCAATCTCAAATATATTAACACTCTCTAGTCCTAATTGTAATGCTTGAATAGAATCATTATAAACTTTATTTACTAAAAATTGAGGTTCTTCTTCTATTTGATTAAGATCATCATTATCAAAATGAATCTCTTCTTGAGCAGTTTGTAAAGCTAATGCCATATCCTTTTTAAAACCAGCAAAATTTTTACAGTTAATATCCTTACAAAAACGTGAAATTGTAGCTGGTGATGTATAACATAAATCAGCTAAATCATTTATCGTAATGTTTGGTATTTTATCAAGATTAGTCAATACTGTGTGGGCAATTGTATAATACATATCCTGATTTGACGAAACATTAACATAAGTCATCAAAGTATAAAGAATATCTACTTCATTATATTTTTCCATATTCATTGTGTTTCCCCCTCTAAGTAATTTTTTCTACCAATCTCATATAGGTCATTTCCTTGACTGTCAATGATGACTGTTAATGGTAAATCTTTCACAACTAACTTCCTAATAGCTTCTGGTCCTAAATCGTCAAATGCAATAACTTCACATGATTCAATACACTTTCCTATGTACGCACCAGCACCACCAATAGCCCCAAAATATACCCCCTTATATTTTTGGATAGCTTCTTTAACTTCTTGATTTCGGTACCCCTTACCAATCATACCACGCATTCCTAAAGATAACATTGTAGGTGAATAGGCATCCATTCTTCCTGATGTTGTTGGTCCTCCACTCCCAAATACAGCACCAGGTTTTGCAGGAGTTGGTCCTACAAAATATATAATCTGATTGTTTACATCAAAGGGAAGTTCTTTATTCTCATTAACCATCTCAACTAATCGTTTATGAGCAGCATCTCTTCCTGTATAGATAATCCCAGACAATAAAACAGAATCTCCTGCTTTTAATGACTTTGCTTTTTTTTCATCAAAAGGTGTTGTTAAATGAATCATAATACAACCTCCTTATGTCTTGCAACATGGCAACAAATACTTACAGCTACTGGCATTCCTGCAATATGCGTTGGATATGTTTCAATATTTAAAGACAGAGCTGTTGTTTTCCCACCATAACCAGCAGGTCCTATTCCTGTCTTATTTATTATTTCCAAAAGTTCTTTTTCTAAAGTAGCATATCTAGGATCTACATGATGAGTTCCTATTTCTCTCATCATTGCCTTTTTTGATAATAATGCAACTCTATCAAAGTTGCCTCCAATTCCTACTCCTATAACCATTGGAGGACAAGCGTTTGGTCCTGCATCATTAACAACTTTTAATACAAAATCTTTAATTCCTTGAATTCCATCACTTGGTTTAAGCATTTTCACTTGACACATGTTTTCACTACCAAATCCTTTTGGAGCTACAGTAATTTTCAATTCATCACCAGGAACCACATCGTAATTAATGATTGCAGGAGTATTATCTTTAGTATTAATACGGTCAAACACAGGATCATTAACAATACTTTTTCTTAAATATCCTTCCTCATATCCTTGTCTAACTCCTTCAAAAATGGCTTCCTTTAAATTTCCTTCAATGTGTACTTCTTGTCCCAATTCTATAAAAATACAAGCCATCCCCGTATCCTGACATATTGGTGATAAAGTGTTTGATGCAATCTCTGCATTTTCTTTTAAAACCTTTAAAGTTTCTTTAGATAATTCACTATCTTCATCTTCGATTGCTTGATACAATGCTTTTTTCACATCTAAAGGCAAATGATAATTTGCTTCTTTACAAAGTTCTTTCACACTTTTCACAATATCGTCGGATTCTATTGTTCTCATGCTACTCCCTCCTATTGTAGTACATTATATATATTATATAAAAAAGTTATTTAAATCACAAGAAAAAACGTCATTATCAAAATAATTATTACTTTTTAGATAATTCTTCCCTCTAATTCTTTTAAAGAAGGATAATATAGTGAATAATATCTTAATGACATTAATTCAATTAGAGTCAATAAATTATGTTTACCTGTCTTTCTTATTGTATCGTCTCCAAGTAAAATACAATGATCAATATTAATATTTAAGTCCAAATCTGGATTACAAGTGATCAACACAATTTTGCATCTAGATTTTTTAAGGTAATGTAGAATTTTATGACTGCTTTTAGTAAAAAAGCCATTAACAGTGATCAGGATTGCGACACTTGATTCATCTAGTGTTTTAGCACAATCTTCTTGTTTTGATGAATCCATATAACACATTGTAAACTTTTCCAACATTAATAAATCTGTTTGAAAATGCAATGCAGCACTTTGAGAAAATTGTGTTCCAAAAAAAGCAATTGAAGAGCTATTATGAATAAGTTTTAAAGAACTATCTATTTCTTTCCAATCTAAAAAGCTAGATAAATGTGTTAAATTATCAGTAATTTGGTTCACATAATGTTCTGTAGCTTCATGAGGATTTGTTTTCATAAGTTCTAACGGTACTCTAATTAAATTATTGAACTTCTTTTCGCTAGAATGAAAACGATAGCACTCTTGCTTTAAATGAGCAAAATTTTCATATCCTAAAGCTCTACAAAAACGTGAAATTGTTGCTGGAGAAACAAAACATGCTGCTGCTAATTCTCCAATTCGCATTTTAGATATTTGGTTAAAATTATTAGCCATAAACAATGCAATAGCATAATTTGTATCATTTTCACTAGCAGTATCTAGATATATAATTAAACGATAAAAAAGATTTTTCATAACCATCCTCCTCTTTGCCACTTATATTCTATCATAACTCAAATCAATATAAAATCACATAGTTTTTGATATTTTTTTTGTTTTTCTTTTATAATTGACTTCTATAATAAATGTATAGTTAAAATAATTTATTTCCCTTCAAATTATTTTAACTAGAGATATCCTTTTCCCTAAACAGATATCTTAAAAACAGACTTTTGTCTGTTTTTATGTATATTCTTTTATTTCTTGGGAATATTATAAATGTCGAAAGACAAATAAATATTTTTCCCTTCATAAAAATATCTCTTAAAGAGCATTATGCTCAAAAAACAATTTATCTATTAAGATAGATTGTTTTTTTATTCATCATTTTTCTTCTCTTTCATTAAAATATTTATATCCTCTAGCAAATAATTTCTACTCACATCTTGCTTATCTTGAAAATCCTTTAACTTTTCTTTGGATATACTTTCTATTTCTAATAATAATTGTCTTGAAGAAATACGAGTTGCTCCTCCTCCAATAACAATCATCTGTTCCATAGCATCACTAGTTGCAACTATAATATTATAGTCTTTTGCCATTTGATGAGTTGTTCTTTCAATATAAGCGTCTGCTGTTTGTGCTTCTTTTGTATAAACGATATATATATTATGATACTTTTCTATAGAACCAACACTTCCTTTGACCTTATAGGCATCAAATACTAAAATAAGAATACACTGTTGATACCCTTGATAGTTACTTAACATATCGATAAGCCTTTCTCTAGCAACATCTAAATTTTGAAAAGCTATTTCACTTAATTGTTGACTTTGAAAAATAACATTATATCCATCTACTAATAAACATTTATGTTTTTGTTCTTTCATTTCAGCTTGAATAGTCTTTTTTTCTTGTGTTTCTACTACATTTCTATGTTTAATAGGTCCATAGGTTCTTATAAAAATCTCATCTAATTGTTCAGCTAATACCTTTGTTTTTGAAAACGTATTTTTCTTATTTTCTGGTTTTTTATATTTTAATGGAAGATGCATATATTGATAAACTTCATCATAATGGACATTAAAACCTGCTCCATGACTACAAAAAACAGATCCTGTTGGATTTTCTAAATCAGATTCACTATCATAATGAAATTTTTGAATAACTTCTTCTTCATTTTGGCATCTTTTATATCCAATATAACGACAATATAATCTTCCTAATCCTTTAGTATAGGATACAACTTCTCTTTGATAATTCTGCATTGATGCAATTGGAGCTTCTCCAGAAATAACAGTCATTTCTCCTTCGCTTTCAATTTGAAATTTCCCATTCATTTCTTCTATATTATAAATAGCTCGACTTAAATATTCTATAGGTATTTCTAATCTAAATTGATAATACGGCTCTAATATAGCACTTCTTGTCAATTTTAAACCTTGTCTTATTGCGCGATAAACAGCTTGTCTAAAATCTCCACCTTCAGTATGTTTTAAATGTGCTTTCCCACTAACTAATGTTAATTTTATATCAGTAATAGGAGCACCTATTAATACACCTAAATGATCTTTTTCTTGCATATGAGTTAATATTAATCTTTGCCAATGTCTTTCTAATTCATCTTCCTTACATTGAGTTGCAAATTGTAAACCATTACCTTCTTTTAATGGTTCAAGTAAAATATGAACTTCAGAATAATGTCTTAATGGTTCATAATGACCTACCCCTTCTATTGTTTCTAAAATTGTTTCTTTATATTGGACTTGTCCTTGATCAAATTCAACATCTTCATCAAATCTTTCCTTGATCATATTTTTTAAAACTTCTATTTGAATTTCACCCATTAAAGACACATGTATTTCATTATGAACAAAAGACAAATGAAGTTGAGGCTCTTCTAATTCCAACTGTTTTAAATTCTCTATCATTTTATGTTTATCACAGTAAGGTGATAAAACAATATGATAATTCATATAGGATGATAATTGTGTAGTTAACATTTTTTCTTTACCTAAAACATCTCCTGCTTTTAAATGATGTATCCCAGTTAATGCACATAAATCTCCTGCTTCTCCTTCTTGTAATAACTCATATTTATTTCCTGAATAACTACGTATTCCATCAACTTTCTCCCCATTTTCTAAAACAGTCTTCACCTTTAATGTTCCACCAGTTACTTTGATAAAAGTCAATTGATCATTTTTATCTCTATTAATTTTATAAACCTTTGCTCTAAAATCTTCTGGATATTTCTTTTCATCAATATAACTTTCTAATATATCCAAAAACTCTTTAACTCCTCTATTTTTAAGAGCTGAACCAAAAAAACATGGAAAAATATTTCTATTTTGTATTTCTTTTCTTATTTTCTCTCTTGAAATCATTCCATTAGTAAGATAATCTTCTAATAACTCATCACTTGTAAGTGAAATATTTTCATAGAAATCATTATCCTCATGACTAAAATCAATACAATGTTCATTAAATCTTTCAACTAACAACTTCATTATATCTTCTTGAGAAGATTCAGCAATATCCATTTTATTAACAAAAATAAAAGTCGGCACAGAATAATAACGTAATAAATTCCATATTGTTTCACTATGACTTTGAATACCTTCTCTACCATTTAAAACAACAATTGCATAATCTAAAATAGATAGAGTTCTTTCCATCTCACTAGAAAAATCTAAATGCCCAGGAGTATCTACTAATGTTATTCTTAAATCTTTCCAACTTAATTTCGCAAGTGATGAAAAAATAGTAATTCCTCTTTGTCTTTCTAAGTGGTCATAATCCAAAAAAGAATCCCCATGATCAACTCTGCCTTGTTTTCTAATACTCCCTGATAAATAAAGCATACTTTCAGATAAAGTTGTTTTTCCAGCATCAACATGAGCTAAAATCCCTACAACACTTTTTTTCATCATCTCACCACCTTATAATATACCTAATCTTCCCATCAAATATCTTGCATTTGTCGTTTTACACTTTCCTGCCTTAATTTTATAATCAAAACAAATATTATCATCAACATACGATTCTTCAAAATAATAATTCACAAGTTTGGGATTGTTAATATCACATAATTCAAAATCATGAGTTGATATAAATAAAATTACATGTTCTTTTGATAACTTTTGAATTACCGCTTCAGCTCCAAATATACGATCATTATAATTTGTTCCTTTAAAAATTTCATCTATAAAACCAATAAAAGGAGTTTCTTGATAATCAATCATATCTTTTATTCTTAATAATTCTCCATAAAAAGTGGAAATCCCTTTATCAATATCATCTTTCACTCTCATAGATGTAAAAATATTTAAATAGGGAGCTTTAAAGCAAGAAGCTTGTACATATGTTCCAGCATACATTAACACTAAATTCATTCCTATCGTTCTCATAAAAGAAGTTTTACCACTCATATTAGAACCTGTAATAATTACAATATTATTTTCACAACAAAAAGAATTATCTACACATTCTTTTAATAAAGGGTGTCTAATTTCTTTAAAATCAAGTTCTATTTTATCACTTAAATGAGGCATAGATATATTTTCATTACATACCCCTATAACAGCTAAACTTATATATGCCTCTAATTCTTCTAACGAAGATAAACTTTGATCTAATTCTTTTAATGATATATCATTTAATTGATGATATAAATAAAGAATATAACTATTTAAAGGAAATAAACTATTTGCAATGATATAACCAAGAAAATTTTTTCTAAAACTAACAAGATCATCAATTCTCTTAATCGCATGAATAGATTGTCTTCCATTATGTATTGATGAAACAATATCATTTAATATCTTTCCTTTAAATGTATAAGAATCAATAAAACAATAAATTTCATCTAACAAAGAAAAACCTTGAATATATGTTTCAACATTTCTAAATTCATTATGATAAATCAAATTATATATTAATGATAGAGTCAATAATATAAGAGCAATCATAATAAATATAGGAGCTTCAATAACTTGAAAAAAAGCTAAAACACCACTTATTAATGAAACAATAGATAACAAACTAAAAAGGATAAATTCAATAAAATGTGTAGATGTTTTTATATTCATAGATTGAATTTGTGAATGTAAATCTTTCTTCATTTCTCTACTCATCATCTCTTCAAATTTTATACAAAAATCAATATTCTCATTCAATTCTAATATTGTGTCTTGCCTATCATTTAAATGCTCAATACCTTGACAGGTTAATTTTTGAAATAATTTTCTTCTTCCTCCTTGACTTTTCGCAATACAGAGATATTGAAATAAAGAGTTATCACCAATGATATCTAAATCATATAAATAATGATTCCCTTTAAAATCCTCTCCTTTATCTTTAAAAGTTTTCCATTCACCATTTATTCTATAAAAATAACATTGTATAACATCTATCATTTGGCTATATTGATTAACGAAATGGTTGATGTTTTGATGATATATACAAATACCAACAAATAAAAACAATAAAATTAAAAATAAATATATAAAACTATTTTTTAAAAAATCTATTTGGATTGTTGCAAATAATAAAGCAATAAATAAAATAAAAATAGTTGTTCTTACTAGTATCAAATAATGATTATAACGATTGTATTTTTTAAATTCTTGAGAATATAAGTTGAATAATTCATTTAATTTTTCTTTCAAAAAAAAGTCCTCCTTCTATTATTTTTAATATTATATCAAAACATAAAGAAAAAAGCGATTAAATCGCTTAATTCCATGGATTATTAGGTAAAGGATCTGTTGGATCCCAATTTCTTTTTATACCACCTGCATAGTTCTTCTTTGGTACAGGTTTCTTTAATTCATCCTTACTACTATAAACAACTACAACTTTTGTTCTTAATGGACAATGATCATAGATCCATTTAACACTTGCGACATCCATTCTAATACATCCATCAGAAGCAAAATTACCTAGTCTATTATAAGAATAATTCCATAATGTATTAGGTTTAGGTTCTGAATAAGGAACAGAATGGAATAAGTAATGCCCCACAATTCTTGTTGCATATTGTGTATAACAATCCTCATGCATGAATTTCCATCTATATTTTGCTAATGTATAATGAGTTCCTAATATTGGCTTAGATTTACCAGCAGTTCCCGCTGAAGTTACAAATGCTTTAACAGCTCTAAATTTACCATTAAATCCTTTCGCATAAACTGTTGTACAATTTGTTTTTATATTAGTCCTTAAATAATAAGTTGAACTTGTTGGATATTGTACTCTAACAGATTTTACATCACTCCATTTTCCATAAACCTTCTTCTTATTAATTAGAACATATCCTCTTAATTTATAATAATAAGTTTTCTTTGTACTTAGTATATATTGAGTAAATGAAGTTGTATCCCTTGTAAAAGATCTTACTTTTAAAAACTTACCTTTTTTACTTGTAGCACGATATAATTCATAATGAGTTACACCTTTAAGTTTCTTCCAATTAACTTGTGCCATTTCACTTCCAGATTTCAAACTGATTGTTGCTTTTGAAACTATTGGCAAAGTTTTAAATGATTTACTACAAACAACATAAGTTGCATCTTTTGTTGTTGCCTTAACAATAATTGTATACTTTGCATTTGTTTTTAATTTTGTTAATGAATAAACTTTATTACCAGAAGCTTTTTTGATTGTTTTTATTGTTTTATTCTTAGAATCTTTTATTGTAATACTATAATTTTTAATAGCTTTATCATTAATCTTTGCAAATTTAAATTTTGCACTTTTAGTTGCAATATTAGAAACTGTAACAGTTGTAGCATTTCTTGCATTAAAACTTTTTGAACCAAGTTCATAACTATAAGCTTTACCTTTTTCATCTTTTGACCATGCTATTACAATAATCTTATAGGCTTTTCCTTTTGATAACTTATTACCAGTGGAATAATTCACTCCACTTTTTGCATTATCTTTCATAAATACTGTTTTATTTTGACTATTTTTTACAACTAATTGATATTTTGTAATATTGGCATTTGTTAAACCTTTAAATTTAACTTTTGCACTTGTTGTTGTTAATGTTGAATATGAAATAGAAACGCTATTTTTTTGAATTTCAAAATTCTTCGTTATTGTTCCTTCAAACTTCCCTTGACCCAAAATCACAAAAGAAGCATTTCCAACTCTGTAATTATTATAATATTGAACAGTATAATCAATATTTTCTTTTAATACATATCCATTTTCAATAAGTGGTAGATTATGTTCTAAATTATTCTCATCTTTTTCAACATGAGCAGTTACTTTTAAAGAGGATAGTTTTTGTTCCTTCCCATTCCATTTAACTGCCATAGGAGTATAATCAACCTCAAAAGAATACTTATACCCATCAATATTGACACCTTCTAAATTAATTTTGACTTCACTAGCAGATGCATTAATTAACGAAGTTGATATAAGTATCAACACAAGAAATACTTTTAATACTTGCTTTATTCTATTCATAATATTTCACTCCTTAATATTTTCACAAAATATTTTAAAACACATTTTATAACATGTCAATCACTTCGCACAAAAACACATTATTAATTCAAATTTGACAAAATATAAAAAAAAGAGGACTAGCCTCTTAAAATTTTAAGTTTCTTGGTGTTCTTGGGAATGGTTCAACATCTCTAATATTTTGCATTCCTGTTAAATACATTAAGAATCTATCAAAACCTAAACCAAAACCTGCATGTTTACATCCACCATATCTTCTTAAATCCATATACCATTGTAATCCTTCTTTTGTCATTCCTTTTTCATCCATGATTTTTTCAAGAACTTCATATCTTTCTTCTCTTTGACTTCCACCAACTAATTCACCAATTCCAGGAACTAATAAATCACATGCTGCAACAGTTTTTCCATCATCATTGACTCTCATATAAAAAGCTTTGATTTCTTTTGGATAATCAGTTAAGAAAACTGGACCTCCAACAATATTTTCACAAATATAACGTTCATGTTCACTATTTAAATCCATTCCCCATTCTACTTTGTTATCAAACTTAACATCTGCTTTTTGTAGTAATTCAATAGCTTCAGTATATGTCATACGTTTAAATTCACTATTTCTTACATGAGTAATTCTTTGGATACATTCCTTATCAATCATTGATTCAAAGAATTTCATTTCTTCAGGGGCATTCTCTAAAACATAATCAATACAATATTTCACCATATCTTCAATTAAATCCATATCATCTTCTAAATCTGCAAAAGCAATTTCAGGTTCAATCATCCAAAATTCACTAGCGTGTCTTGAAGTGTTAGAATTTTCTGCTCTAAAAGCTGGTCCAAATGTATAAACATCTCTAAAAGCCATACAGAAAGCTTCTACATGTAATTGTCCTGTTACTGTCAAGAAAGCTTCTTTTTCAAAGAAATCTTTTTCAAATTCAGTATTATCAATAGTTGTTGCTCTAAACATTTCTCCTGCACCTTCACCATCATTTCCAGTAATAATTGGTGTATGTACATAAACAAAACCTTGTGATTGAAAGAACTCATGAATAGCCATTGATAAAACACTACGTAATCTAAAAATTGCATAGAAAGTATTTGCTCGTGGTCTTAAATGTGGGATTTCTCTCATATATTCAAAAGAATGTCTTTTCTTTTGTAA
The DNA here is from genome assembly GCA_910579135.1 of uncultured Erysipelotrichales bacterium. Lineage (GTDB taxonomy): Bacteria > Bacillota_I > Bacilli_A > Erysipelotrichales > Coprobacillaceae > MGBC113645. Next base: position 116,259 of record CAJTTM010000002.1, read on the forward strand.
TGGATAATCTTCAGCACACATTCCTTCAACAATAATTTGTGTAGCTTCTATTTCAAAGGGTTGTTTTCCTTCCTTTGTTAATTTTAATTTTCCTAATACCTTAATAGACGAACCTGTAGAAATTCTTTTTGCTTCATCATAATTTGAAAGATTTTCTTCGTATACAACTTGGGCATTTCTAAAATAAGTCCCATCATTCAATGCAATAAAACCAATTTTACCACTATTACGATTTGTTCTTACCCAACCTTCAATTTCAACATACTCTAATCCTTCAGATTCATAACTTTCACCTGACATGATCATTTCATAAAGTTCTCTAATTGTCATAAATTCAAACATTATTCTTCCTCCTTAAATAAAAAAGTCATTCCTTAAAAGGAACGACTATATCCGCGGTACCATCCTTACTTCATCTTAAGATGCTCTTTAATCCTTAACGCGGAAAACGAAACAGTCTACTTATATTTCTCCTGTTTGGTTCATTGAGCGTTACATTTATTATCTCCTTATCTGCTCTCAGCTAAACCAGACTCTCTGTTAAGTACAATAATAAATATTCTCAAATCATTACCTATGCCTATATTATTAACACTTTTTCTTCACTTTTTCAATAAATTCTTATATATTTTCCTCATTTTTATTAGCTTTCATTCTTAAAACTAATTCTTGGATTGCAACTACAACATCTACAGGCTGCACTTCTATCCCTTCTCTAACTAAAAAATGAGTATGAGTAAAATCCACAATTCCTTTTATACCTAAATCCATTAAACGATCTACTGTTTCTTGAACATTTTCACTAATTGCTAAAATTGCGATATTACAGTTTTTAGGGAATGTCTTCTCTAAATCATCTATATGATGTAATTTAACTCCAAATATTTCTCCTACCACATTAGGATCTTTATCATAACCACAAACAATCTTACCCACAGTATATTGCCATCTATTGTATTTTAAGATAGCTTTCCCTAAATTTCCTACCCCTATTAAAATAATTGGTTCTTGAGAACCTAATCCTAAAACATCATTTAATGCATCAACAATATGATCAACTTCATAACCAATACCACGTCTTCCCAAAGATTCTTTATCAGCCAAAAAGCTAAAATCTCTACGTATAGTTGTATCTAAAATCGAAGTCACCTCACTAAGTTCACTTGATAAAAAATTAACCTTTCCTTCTAATTGCATCTTTCTAAGTGCCTTTAAATAAACTGGAAATCTTGACATTGTTGCATTTGATATCTTTGTTGTTTTCTTTTCCATTATTTCACTCCCTCTTCTTCTAAATCATAAGATGGTTTTACTGATAAATCAAGAGTTGAAAACAATTTTTTTTCATACATGATACGTCCACATGATGCAATCATAGCTGCATTATCAGTACAATATTTCATCGGTGGGAATAAAACTTTGATATCACTTTTTCTTGTTAATTTCTCTCTTAAACCACTATTAGCACTAACTCCTCCAGCAACTAATATTTCTTTGACTTGATAATCTTTAGCTGCTTTTAAAGTTTTATTAATCAATACTTCTAAAGCCACCTCTTGAAAAGAACAAGCTAAATCTTCACCAACAATTTCTTCTCCTCTTTGAGTCGCATTATGACACAAATTAATAACAGCTGATTTTAAACCACTAAATGAGAAGTTATAACTATCGTCATCTAAAGGAAGTGGTAATTGATAGTTATGCTTTCCTTCTTTTGCCATCTTATCAATCACTGGTCCTCCTGGATAAGGAAGATGTAGGACTCTTCCTACTTTATCATAAGCTTCACCAATTGCATCATCTAATGTTTCTCCAATAACTTCAAAACAAAACTCATCTTTCATATAAACAAGTTCACTATGCCCTCCAGAAACAACAAGGCATAAACAAGGATAGATAATATCCTCTACTAACTCATTCGCATAGATATGCCCTGCAATATGATGAACTCCTATTAATGGTTTGTGATATGCTAATGCTAATGTCTTAGCAGCTTGCATTCCTACATGTAAAGACCCTACTAACCCTGGACCTTTTGTAACTGCTATTGCATCAATATCGTTCATATCTACATGTGCCTCATTTAATGCTGTCTTTAAAACTGTAGAAACACATTCTACATGCATTCGACTTGCAATTTCAGGAACAACACCACCATATAATCGATGAGTATCAATTTGTGAAGCAACAACATTACATAATAATTCTCTTTTATCTTTTAAAATTGCAACTGACATTTCATCACAACTTGATTCAATTGCTAAAATCATTGACATTATTCTTCCTCCATTTCTTTTATCATTAAATAAGCATCTTCATGGTTATCTTGATAATAATTCTTTCTAAGTGCTACTTTTTTAAATCCATATTTTTCATATAAATGAATAGCTTTATTATTTGAAACACGTACTTCTAAAGACATATTTATACATTTATTCTCATTTACTAAATCAATAACTTGATCCATTAATACTTCTGAATATCCTCGTCCTTGATATCTCTTATCAACACCAATAGTTGTAATAGAAGCATTATCATAATTTATCCAAAGACCAATATATCCAATAATTTCGTTTTCTAATAATACATAATTATAAGAAAAAGGATTTTCATTTAATTCATATATAAAATCATCTTTATTCCAAGGTGATGTAAATAAATCTTTCTCTAATTCTACTATTCGTTCAAGATCATCTACATCCATTTCTCTTATAAACATATCTTTTTAACCTCAATATCTTTTAAATAACGAGGAACTAAAGCATCTATACATTCAATATCTTTTTCCAATAAAGATAATTGATATAAATTATCAATTAAATCTACTTCCTTATTTTCTTTTCCAACTACACTTCTTTGTCCAACAACTTCAAAATCTGGATATTGTTTCATAAATCCACTAAATTCATCAATAGGAATCATCTGTTCCTCGCATAATTCTTTTCCATTGTCATAAGCACAGACAAAAACCTTTTGACTTCTTGCATCAATAACACTCACACAACGGTTTAATCCTGCATAAGCTTTTAAAGAAGAAATAGCTTTTAATTGAATTGGTTGAATTACATTTAATGTTTTTGCGATTGTCATCGCAACTCTAACTCCAGTATAAGAACCAGGTCCTCTTGTAATAACAACTTCATCAACATCTAATAAATCAACTTTGTTTTTTTCTAATATTTTTGATAAATATGGAATTGCATTTTCAGATTGTCTTTGACTTCCATATTCTTGTATTTTATCAAGACATTGATTTTCTTTATATAACGCAACTGCTAAATACTGATTAGATGTGTCTAATATGATTTTCATCACTATCAATCTCCTTTACTATATCTTCATACTGCTTTCCTATGGGACGAAATGTAAATACTCTTGAGTTATCATCTTGAATTGAAATATTAATTTCTAATCTTTCTACAGGTAAAATATCTCCAATAAATTCTGCCCACTCAATAACACTCACTCCTCCACCTTCAAACATTTCTTCAAATCCTAGCTCTTCATCATGATTTTCTAAACGATAAGCATCAAAATGATATAAAGGAAGTCTTCCTTGATAAATCTTTACAATTGTAAAAGTAGGAGAATTAATAATCTTTTTAATATCTAATCCCTTTCCTATTCCCTTAGTAAAAGTTGTCTTTCCAGCTCCTAAATCACCACTTAAAGTAATAACTGAATTTTCAAATAAATAAGAAGATAATTCATACCCAAAATCAATCACACTTTTTTCATCATAAAACGTTCTCATAATAGCCTCCTTTTATGAGTCTTATCCATATAGACATCATACCAAAATTGAGCAAAACCAGGTCTAAAAGGCCCCGACATATCATATGCCATATCAATTAATTCTTGTAATTGTTCCTTTAGTATATGATCCAACTCATCAGAATAACACATTTCTTTACGATGTCTTTCATACTCTTCTTCATCAAGAATTTTATATTTATAATCAGGAAATACTTTTAAATCCAAATCATAATCTATATATTTAATAGCCTCTCCATCATATACTGTTGGTGAAGCAATATTACAATAAAAATAAACACCATTTTTTCTTATCATACAAATAACATTATACCATTTATCTTTAGGAAAATAATAAATAGCAGGTTCCCTTGTATACCATCTTCTTCCATCAGATTCAGTAACCATTGTACGATAATTCATTAAAATAAATTCCCTGTCATTTTCTTCTAAAACATATCCTTTAGACCAACAACGGTGAATATTCCCATCATGTTTATAACAATGTATTAAAACATCTTTACCCACTAAGACTTGTTCCATAACTTCAACTTCTTTCTATTAAACGCTATTATTATACACAAAATTATATATATTTTAAAGTCTAACACAAACAGAAAAATAATTTAACGCTAAATCACTAGTATTTTTAATTTTTCACCTGTATAATAAACGGGGTGAATAAAATGTATTATGTTTATATTATAAGATGTGTTGATCAATCCTTATATACTGGAATTACAACAAATATAGAAAAAAGAATGAAACAACATATCAATCATATAGGAGCAAAATATACCAAAAGCCATCAACCTTTAAAATTAGAATGTGTATGGCAATGCAAAGATAGATCACAAGCTTCAAAATTAGAATATCATATCAAAAAATTGTCTAAAATTAGAAAAGAACAAATCATCAATGGTCAATTAGATATCTTAAAAAATAAATTAGACATTTCTATTTATCAAAAAACAAACAAAAAACAATGAATATAACAATAATAATTGTTTTTTTATAGGAACAGTGATATTATAACTATAGAGGGTTAAAGGAGGAAGAAAAATGAAAAAATTATTAACTTCTATTATTGCTTGTTCTCTAATAATTGTTGGTATTGCTGGATGTTCTTCCAACGAAAAAAAAGATGATGATACTGCAGCAATTGAATTTAAAACTTATGTGTTAGAAGAAAATGATAATGGTAATGAAAAAATAAATGAAGGAAGTAATTTGATTGAAATAGATGAAGAAGAGACACCTAAAGCAACAATTACTAAATCTGGTAAAAATGCAAAGGTAAAAAATCTTACAAATTCTCAAATTACAACAATAAGAAATAATCTCATTGATTCAGTCAACAAGGAAAGAAAGAAAAATTCTAAAAAAACAGTTAGTAAAAATACAACTTTACAAAAGACTGGAAACATCAGAGCAAAAGAAACGGTAAAAAAATGGTCTCACACTAGACCAAACAAGAAAAAATGGACTACTGTTTTAACCGCCAATGGTATAAGTAATAAAAAGTTAAAAGCTGGTGAAAATTTAGCAAAAATCTCAACAAAAGCTAAAGCAAGTTACTCTGCCTCTTTTATTAAACAATTATCTCAGGCACTTCATGCTTCACTAATGGCTTCTAAAACACATAAAAGTGTTATCTTAGATAAAAATTATAAAACTGCAGGTATCGGTGTTTATAGTGAAATAAAAAATGGTACTTTAACAGTATATGTTACTGAACATTTTAAAAATTAAATACAATAAAAGATAAAAGTTATTGATATGATGACCTCCCAGTAGACAGCGTAAATAATTAAATGCTGATACGGGAGGTTTTTATATTGGGAAGAAAAAATAAATATTTAAAAGAACTAAAATTAACTATTGTAAAAAGATATTTAAATGGTGAAGGTTCATATGATAATTTGGCAATAAAATATCATATTCTATCATCTATACCTATAAAAAACTGGGTAAAACTGTATAATAGTCATATAGAACTCAAAGATTATATTCCTGGAGGAGAGAATATCTATATGACTAAAAACAGAAAAATTGATAAGAATGAACGTATTGAAATTGTAAATTATTGTCTTGAACATGATGATTTCTCCTTATTTTGAATGTGGGCTAGTAGAATACAAGGAAAAGGAAGAAAATGTTTTTGATGATAAGCGTGGTCGTCATAAAACTGATGAAGAAGTTGATGAAGTGGCTTTATTAAAGCGTCAGCTTAAGCAGAAGGAACATGAACTTAAAATTGCCCAGAGGTTAAGCTCCTAAAAAAGTTAGATGAGATCGAAAGGCGGAGGTTTACAGTAAGAAAAAATAATAACGCAGCCAAGAATACTCTTAACAGAAACTTCAATACATCAAGACCAAATGAAAAATGGGTTACAGATGTCACTGAATTCAAATACAGACCACATAATGAATACAAGCCTATTAGTGCTACACATAGATTTAAATATATAGATTTACAATAAGAGACCATTACACAAGTAGTTCAATTATAACTGCATAAAGAAAATGAAGTTGTCTATTACAACTTCATCACTAACAATTTTAATTGTTTCACCTGTCCACTTGACAGGGGCGGTTCATATTAAGCTTTCATCTTTTTATATACACAATTCTATTTCTTGTTAACCCTACTTTCACAGTACATACATCTATATATTCTTTCTTTCTCATTAGCCAAATAAAATATATGATCTAAGTCTTGTTCTTGCGAAGTAATACAACGAGGATTTTTACATTTTTCAACATTAACAATTCTCTTTGGTAAAGTCAATTTTTTCTTTTCTACAGTTACACCGTTTCTAATAATACTTACTGTAATATTAGGATCTAAATACCCTAAAACATCCAAATCCACTTCAAAATCATTATCAATTTTTAAAATGTCTTTCTTCCCCATCTTTGTTGATTTTACGTTTTTAATAATCGCAACTGAACAATCAAGTTTATCTAAACCTAATGCATTATATACACTCATAGCCTTTCCTGCAGTTATATGATCCAAAACAATCCCGTTTATAATACTATCAATCTTCATGTCTATCTACCTCATTTTCTAATCCCAACATAGTCATAATCAATGCCATACGTACATATCTACCATTTTGAACTTGATCAAAGTATTTTGCTCGAGGATCATCATCTAATTCTGTTGCAATTTCATTAACTCTTGGAAGTGGGTGTAAGATAATTAAGTCTTTTTTAGATTTTTCAATCTTCTTTTTATCTAATATATATGTATCTTTTAAGCGAATATAATCTTGTTCATTAAAAAATCTTTCTTTTTGAACTCTTGTCATATAGATAATATCTAATTCTTCAATAACATCTTCTACTTTTTCTACTTCTCTATAATCTAAATTTTTAGCATCTAATAAATCCTGTTTTAAATATTCAGGAATCCTTAATTCCCTTGGTGAAATAAATATAAATTTCATATGTGGATATCTAGACAATGCTTTTAATAAAGAATGAACAGTACGACCAAACTTTAAATCTCCACAAAATCCAATTGTAAGATTATCTAAACGCCCCTTTTCTCTTTTGATTGTTAATAAATCAGTTAAAGTTTGAGTTGGATGATTATGTCCACCATCACCTGCATTAATTAATGGAACTTTACTTCTTTTTAATGCAACAAGTGGGGCTCCTTCTTTAGGATGACGCATAGCAATAATATCACTATAACAAGATACTGTCCAAATTGTATCTGTCACACTTTCACCTTTTGTAGCACTACTACTATTCGCATTAGAAAACCCTAATACCTTCCCTCCTAAAGATAACATAGCTGACTCGAACGATAATCTTGTTCGTGTACTTGGTTCAAAGAATAAAGTTGCTAGTATCTTATGTCTACAAACATCTTGATATCTTGACTTATCTTTAATAATATCTTGAGCCAAATCAATTAAATCATCAATTTCTTCAACAGATAAATCCATAGAATCTATTAAATATTTCATTCGTGTTACTCCTTTATATATTTTACAATATTCTATCATACGCTTTATTTGAAAGCAATATCTTCATTAATCATATAAAATATATTTTATAAGTCAATTTATCTAATGAACATATTTTAATATATCCTCTTCTTTATCAATATCAAATATATTTAATGAAAGTTGTTCTAACTCTTCTTCATTACTATCATTGATTTTATTCATAATACATTCTGATAGAGCTCCTAACTTCTTTATTAACAATTTCATTGTAAGATCCATCTTTCCATTAGTAAAACCTCTTTTTTCTCCAATAATCTCTCCCTTGCTTATTCCTATAAGTTCTCCTTCAACTCTTCCCATTTCTTTTAATTGTTCACATATCTCACACATTTCTATTACACCTTTCCTTTCTTCTTTATAATATTTCATCCATTTCTTAAACACTTCACTATACATCTCATTTGGATCAATACAATGAAAATCATGGATTAATCTTCCTAGTACTGTTTCTTCATCCTGATAATCTCCATTCACATATATCATCTCTTGCCCTGTATCGACTTTCTCTTCTGTTTCATCTATATAGCTATGTATATAATATATTGGTAATCCCTTCTTAAAATAGTCTCCTTCACACATAAAAACGATATAACTTTCTGGAACTTCTTCATATTCTGAACTTTTCTTTATTTCTTGTGTATCAATAAGACTAAGATTCAATCTTCCTCTTTTTGGTGTCGCTCCTTTTTCTTTTCTCTGTATTTCTACATTGATTCTCATCTTTTCACTTTTGACATAAATATCAAACTGAGCTTCTCTTCCTTTGATATTACTCATATAATGTTCAACATGATGTTCATCAATATGTATATGTCTTCCTAGTATGATATCAATCATTTCATTAACACATTCTTTATGTCCAAAGACAACTTTGATCATAGGAGAATGAAATAAAGTCATAGACTCAATAAGGGACATAATATCTTGATTTTTAGCTTTCATTTATTTGACCTCCTATTATTCTATACTAATAAAAAGAGGCTTTTTCTTTTTTTAAATGTATAATTTCATAATATGAAAATATAGACTTCTATAAATCTATTATAAGAGTATAAAACAGACTTGTCATTGGACATTTTGTCCAAAAAGAAAACTTTATTAGTCTTCTTTTATTATTAACATTAAAACAAAAAAAGCCGATAATTCGACTTATTTTGCTTCAACAATAACTTTTTGATTTTGTTTTAATGTTTTACCTTTAGAAACACTTTGCTTATATACAGTTCCAACACCTTTAAATTCTAATTGTATATTAGCCATTGAAGCAAACGCTTCTGATTCTTTCCTAGACCAACCAACCATTGAAGGCATTATGATTTTTGAACCATTAGTTGAAATAAATACCCTAGAATTTCCTGTTAATACTGTTTGAGATTGTGGATATTGATCAATAACAGTATCTCCATCACCAATAATAATAGGAGTAAGAGAATGATTTGTAAGAGTATCTTTTACAAATTGAGTACTATGATTAATATAAGAATCAATAGTATATGAAGTAATCTTAACCTTTTTAGTAGGTTGTTCATTCAATTGACTTATTGCAGCTTTTGTCATAGTTTTAATAAAATCCGCTCTAACCTGAGAGTTCTCTGTCTTTGTCTGATACCACATCACAATGACAATTTCAGGATCATCATAAGGAGCAAGACCACTAAAACTATGAGTATATAACGTTTTAGAATATTCTCCATCAACAGCTATTTGTCCAGTTCCTGTTTTACCAATTAAAGCAAGATCATCCATATGATAGAGATAACCTGTACTTCCTTTTTTATTAATAACACCATTCATTAATTCTTTCATTTTAGAAACTGTCTGAGAAGAATAAATTTGCTTAGAATAGTTTGATTTCCCTTTATAAACAGTCTTTTTTGTTTCACTATTTACAATTTTATCAACAAGATACGGTTCTACTGTCTTTCCATCATTCGCAAAAGAACTATATGCTCTCAGTAATTGAATAGCCGTTACTGTAGATCCTTGACCAAATCCTGTTGTTAAATATTCTAGTTGAGTAGAATTTTCTCTTAAATATCCACCAATACCACTAGCTGATGACATTCTATCTATCTTACTTGATTGAAAAAATCCTAAATCCTTATAATCTTGAACCAAAGATTCTTTGTTTGTAAACTTATTTAAAATTTGGCAGATTGCTGTATTACTAGAATGATAGAATCCTTCTTGATAACTAATAACACCCCATCCATTACCTTGATTATGGTCTTTAATAGATACTTTTGAATTATATTTAAATTTACCAGATTTATATTTTGCATTTAAATCCACAACACCATCATTAATTGCATTTGCATAAACAAACGGTTTAAAAACCGACCCTGGTTCTATAGCATCATTGAAAAAAGTATCATTATAATTTTCAAAATCTCTTTTGTTTGGATTAAAAGAAGGGCAATTGCTGGCAGCTAATAATTTACCAGTTTTAGCTTCCATGATTCCACATGTTGCATTTGTTGCTTTTAACTTCTTTGCTAAATTTTTTAACTGCATATCTAATTCAGTCTGTAACTCACTATTAATTGTCAGATAAACATCATGACCAGCATTTGAAGCAGTTTCACTAATGATTCCATTAGGTAAAGTATTTCCGTTATTATCAGCCAAATAAACTCTACTTCCATTAGTTCCTGTTAACTCCTCATTAAAAACCTTTTCAATTCCCATTTGTCCAACAATTGTATTTAAATTATTATCCTGATTCACTTTTGCATAACCAATCTCATATGACGCAAAATCACCAAAACGATAATGTCTACTTGTCATTTCTTCAAACTCAAGACCAGTCATTCCTAAATTATCTATTTTTTCTTTAACTGTAGAAGACAAATTACTTCCATAAGTTCCAAATTCAACTTGATATGCACCCTTTGTATTTAATCTTTTTAAGATTTTACTTTTATCCATACCAATAATTTTAGATAATTTCTGTGCGCATTTTTCTTTATCTTGTACATAAGCAGGAGCATTCTTTATTCCTACACGACTCTTACTCACATAAGCTATAAGCTTATATTTTTTTACATCACTTGCAATAATTTCATTATCGCTAGAATAAATCGTCCCTCTTTTTGCATATAATATATCAGTTTTTTGACTTCCTCCAAGATTTTTTGAATATTCTTTAATATCTTCTTTATTGACCATGTGTTTTCCAGTAACACCTAAATATGCAACATTATATGTAAGTAATAAAATAACAAGTGCAATGATTATCATCATTGTTTGTGCACTTCTATTACTTCTCTTCTTTTTTGCCATTTTTAATCATTATCTCCAATAATTGTAGATGCAACTGAGCTTTGTTGATATTTATATCCTTTTGATGTTGCTATTGATTTTAAACGTGAAAAAGAAGCTAATTCTTGTTTTTGCATATCCAAAGCATCGATATCTGATTGAAGAGCATTAATGCTCTCTTCAGTTTTTTTACAATTTACATTTATAGTTGATTCATAGGAATTTAAAGCAACGCTTCCTAATGCAAATAATATAAAACTTAATCCTAAAAATTTTTTCGCAAATCTTTCAAAACCTGATTGTCTTTTATTCTTTTTCATCTTTATAAATCCTTTCTATAATTCTTAATTTTGCACTATGAGAACGATGATTCTCATTCATTTCTTCTTGGCTAGCAACAATTGGTTTCCTTGTTACCATTTTGAATTTTGCTTTTAATTCATCTGGCACATATGGAATCTCTAATGGAAACTCTGGTTGCTTTGATACTTCCTTAAAAGTATATTTACATATTTTATCTTCCAATGAGTGAAAGGTAATAACTGCTATTCTTCCATTCACTTCTAGCATATCTAAAGCATCTTTTAAAGCATAATCAAATACATTTAATTCATCGTTAACCGCAATTCGTAAAGCTTGAAAACATCTTTTTGCAGGATGTCCTCCTTTTCTTCTTGCTTTTGCAGGAATCGCAGATTTAATAATTTCTACTAATTCAAAAGTTGTTTCAATTGATTTTTCTTCACGCTTTTTTTCAATCATTCTTGCTATACTTTTAGAAAACTTTTCATCACCATATTTATAAAAGATTTTCACTAAATCATTATAAGAATAATGATTAACTATATCATAAGCATTTAATGATTGATTTCTATCCATCCTCATATCTAATTTGGCATCATAGTTATAACTAAAACCCCTTTCTCCATCATCAAATTGTGGAGAAGATACTCCTAAATCAAATACAATGCCATCTACTTTATGAATCCCTAACTCATGTAATTCAGCTTTTAAATCCTTAAAATTAGAATAAATAATAGTATATTGATTTCCAATTTGTTTTAATCGTTCATCAGCAGCTTTAATAGCTATTTGATCTTGATCGAAACAATAAAGATGTCCAGTTGTTAATCTTTTTAGAATTTGAGCACTATGCCCTCCACCACCAAGAGTACAATCAACATAGATTCCATCTTCTTTAATATTCAATCCATCAATGGTTTCATTTAATAGTACACTGATATGGTGAAACATAATATCCTCCTTACTCATCATCTAATTCTTCAGAAATATCATCAAAACTTTCTATACCTTCGTTATAATAATCATCCCACATTTGGCTATCCCATATTTCAATATAGTCACCAACACCAATGATTGAACATTCTTTTACTAAATGCCCTGCTTCTCGTAATACTAAAGGTATATTAATTCTTCCAAGCTTATCAAAATCACATTTTTTAACCCTTGCAGTAATTGTCCTAATGTATTGACGAACCTTAGCCTTCTTCTTAGAAAGAGTTAACAATTCTTTGTAATACTCTTCCCAACCTTCCTCTGTATAAACCGCTAAACATCCATCATGACCCTTAGTAACAAACACACTGTCACCACATTGATTTCTCATATCAGAAGGAATACTTAAACGTCCTTTAGCATCTATATTATGTCTATATTCACTAAAAAACATCTCCATCCCTCCCACTTAATTACACTTCAATACACTAATTAACACTTTATGCCACCATTATACCCTAAATCTCCCCTTTTGTATAGACGTAATAGAAAAAAAGCAAAAAAAAAGCATCAGTTTTTACTGATACTTAATGTCTAAATTTATTGACAACCTTTTCTAACTGTGACCTTGAAATATGAAATCTATCACAGATATCGTTAATTGTCTTTTCCATTTCATCAGGAGATTGATCTTTCAAATTATCTAAATCAATACCCATACTACTCATGATACTTTTAACATTATTAAACATCGAACCATCACCATGTTTATAATTATCCATCATATCATCATAATATTTTTTTGCATTTTCATACATATCTTCTTCTTTTTGATTCTTTTCTTCTATCTGTTTATATACATCTAATAAAATATCTATTTCTTCACTATCTAATCCTAAATCATCAAAGAATTGTAACGCTTTTATACAAAGAGTTTCTAACTCATATTGATAATCTTGTTCTTCCATTTTATTAATAACTTCTAAATCTCCCTTAAAATCATTGATTTGTTTTATTTGCATAGAATCCAATAAAACATCTTCATACTCTTCATTTTCTAAATCATTTAAAACTACTGGAACATAATAAGCTATCTTTTGGTACATTGACATTTGTATATTAATATCAACATCACTCATCAAAGAAAGTATTTTCATAAAACTTTCTAAATGAATAGGTAAGTCCTCTAAAACAATTATTTCATTTGTTTTCACTTTTCCTTTGATATGATTTCTTTTTATTATTAAAAATAATTCTTTAATATCTTTATATAAAATAGAAACATTATTTTTGAAATGAAAATAAACACCCTCATCTCCTATAATCATTCCTCTAGTGCCATCACATTTTTCACTAACATCAATAAAAGCAACAACATTCTTAATATCATTACTTCCATACAAATAAATAGCACTAGAGACAGATGCAGGAAGTTGAGTTGTATAAAGCATTCCTTGTATAACCAATTGATTGATATACTCTTGTAAACCTTCCATTCAAATTCCTCCTAAATAAAAAAATCCTTTCAAGGATTTCTTTATGCAGCTTCTTTAACGTCTTTAACTTTTTCACCTTTATAAGTTCCACAATGTTTGCAAACTTTATGTGATAAAGTATAATTTCCACATTCTGGGCATACAACCAAAGCTGGAGCTGTTAACTTGTCATGTGTTCTTCTTTTATTTCTTCTTGTTTTAGAAACTCGTCTTTGTGGTACTGCCATAAGTACACCTCCTCTATTCTTCTTTATCCTTAAAATAATCTTTTAACTTTGCGAGTCTAGGATCGATATAATCATCATCCTTTTCTTCATTTTCATTAAGGACTTTCCATCCTGTGCCACTAGTCTTTAAAGTTGCACCTTCTTTGACAACTCTCATTGGAACTTCCATCATGATTTCTTGGAATGCTACCGATGTTAGATCCACAGTATCCTTTTTAGCTTCAATGACATCTTCTTGTTCACCTGGTTTATAAAAAGCAAACAAAGCATTTGTCTTGATTTCAAAAGGATAATCAACATCTTCCAATGAAATAGCACATGGTAGAATCATTTGTCCTTTGATTGTATATTCTACAAACAACTGACGATTTTGGCTATCAAGATGTCCATGTCCGAAGATATTTATATCTCTTAATCCATTAATATTAGAGACATTTCTAAACATTTCACTTGGAAACGTTAAGGTTTCATCAAAATCAAATTCACCATTTTTTTGTTTAACAATCCAAGCTAAATTCCACTTCAAACATATCTTCCTCTCTTTATCGCATTACAAATTATATAGAAAAACTCGCCATAAGTCAACTAAAAATTTCACTTAACCTTATAAAAGAAAAGATATTAAATAATCTTATTAACGATAAATGTTATTTTCATAAAAAAAAGAAAATGAAGTAATCAACTTAAATAAATAAGCAATATATGATAAACTAACATACAAGGAAGTGAAATCATGAAAGTATTAGGTATTATTGTTGAATATAACCCATTTCATAATGGACATATATTACATATTCAAAAAAGCAAAGAACTTATTAAACCAGATGTTACGATTGCAGTTATGTCCTCTTCTTTTGTTCAAAGAGGTGAACCAGCTATCATTGATAAATGGCAAAGAAGTTTATTAGCTTTAGAATATGGGGTTGATTTAGTTATTGAATTGCCATTTGTCTATGCTTGTCAAAGTGCTGACTATTTTAGTAAAGGTTCTATAAAATTGTTAAATGAAATAGGAGTAACTGATCTTTGTTTTGGAAGTGAATGTGGAGATATTAATGAATTCATAGAGATTGCTAAAGCAATCAAAGAACACAATGGAAAGTATAATACTTATGTTAAAGAAGCCATGAAACAAGGAATGCGTTATCCTAATGCCTGTAATCAAGCTTTAATCAAAATATTAAAGAAAGAAGTAAGAACACCTAATGATTTATTAGGATTAAGTTATGTTAAAGAAATTATTTTTAACGATTACAATATAATACCTCATTGTATATTAAGAACTAACGATTATCATAACGAAAGTCTTTCTCCTATTTCTAGCGCTTCTGCAATTAGAAAAGCAATAACATCTCATCTTGATTATACAATAGCATTACCTCACAGCGAATATTATCAAAATGATATTTATTGTTTAGAAAGTTTTTTTCCTTATTTAAAATATCAATTATTAACTTCATCTGTTGATGAATTAAAACAATATCATATGGTTGATGAAGGGATTGAAAATCTTCTCATTCAAAATATCACAAAAAGCAACAATATGGATGATTATATCCAATCATTATTATCTAAAAGATATACAAAACCAAGAATTCAAAGAATGCTCATACATATTCTTATGAAAAACACAAAAGAAGATATTATAGAAGCTATGGATTTAGATTTTATAAGAATACTTGCCATGAATGAAAACGGAAGAGAATATCTTAACAAAGTCAAAAAGAAACTTTCTTTTCATTTAATAACAAACTTTACTAAACATCATCATAAAGCTTTGGATATTGAATTGAAAGCAACAAAATTATTATCTATTATTTCTCATACCAATATTATAGATAAAGAATTTTCATCTATTCCCTATACACCTAAAAAGAAGCTCTAGCTCTAGAGCTTCTTAATTATTTCATCATATTCCCTTTCTTTATATCCTACTAAAACTTCATTATCTAAAACAAGAATTGGTCTTTTGACTAACATCCCATTTGAAGATAATAAATCACACGCTTCATCTATTGTCATATCTTTAATTTTATCTTTCAAGTTCATTTGACGATAAACTTGTCCAGATGTATTAAAGAATGGTTTAATTCCTTTGTTATAAGTATTGATATAAGTCTTTAGTTCTTCTTTTGAAGGTGTTTCTTTAACAATATCTCTTAATTTAGGATCAAAATCTTTAATCTTTTTTAATGCTTTTTTACAAGTTGAACAGTTTGGGTAATATATAAATTCCATAATTCCTCCTAATGGATCATTGTTAATCCTACTCTTTTTCTATTTAAATCTATATCATGAACATATACTGTAATAATATCTCCAACATTAACAACATCTAAAGGATGTTCTATTCTTTGATTAGACATTTTTGAGATATGAACTAAGCCATCATTCTTTAATCCAATATCTACAAACGCACCAAAATCAACTACATTTCTTACAACACCTTCTAATTGCATACCTTCTTTTAAATCCTCTATTTTTAATACATCTGATTTTAATAAAGGTGTATGATATTCATCTCTAGGTGTTCTATGAGGTGATGTAAAAGCATTACATAAATCATCTAATAAATATGTATCTAAATGAAGTTTTTTCATAACTTCCTCTTTATTCATTGATTGAACTAATTGTTTCATTTCTGGTGTTCCTATCATATTTTTAGAAGCATGAAGATATTCTAATAAATGTTTAGCATCTTCATAATTATCAGGATGAATACTTGTTTCATCAAAGATATTATTTCCATTTAAAATTCTTAAAAAACCTACAGCCTGTTCATAAGTCTTAGGGCCAAGAGAAGCAACATTTCTTACATCTTCTCTAGCTAAGAACATTCCATTGTCTTCTCTATATCTTACAATATTTTTAGCTGTTTTCATTGATAAACCTGAAACATATTGTAATAAAGATGGTGAAGCTGTGTTAATATTGACTCCTACTTGATTGACAACCTTTTCAACAACATAATCTAATTGTTCTGTTAATTTCTTTTGATTCATATCATGTTGATATTGTCCTACTGATATTGCCTTAGGTTCTATTTTTACAAGCTCAGATAATGGATCTTGTAATCTTCTAGCAATTGATACAGCAGAACGTTCTTCTACTTGATAATCTGGGAATTCTTCTTTTGCGAGTGGCGATGCTGAATAAACTGATGCTCCTGCTTCAGAAACAATAACATATTGAACATCTAAATGATTCTTTTGAATCAATGAAGCAATAAAACTTTCTGATTCTCTACTTGCCGTTCCATTCCCAATTGCAATAATTTCAATCTTGTATTTTCTAATCATTGACAATAGTATCTCTTCATCCTTAGAATAATCTTTTTTGGGAATAGTCATATATACTTTATTGATTCCTAAAACTTTACCAGTAGGATCTATAGCCGCTAGTTTACATCCTGTTCTAAATGCTGGATCAACACCTAAAACATATCTATCTTTTAGTGGAGCCTGCAATAGCAAGTTTTCTAAATTAATAGAAAATACACCCAATGCTTTTTCTTGAGCCTCTGCTGTGAGGTCACTTCTAACCTCTCTTTCTACTGATGGGAATATTAATCGTTTAAAAGCATCCTTACAACATTCTTCAATAATTTCATTAACAATACTTTCTTTTCTTCTTGTCATACCAATATAAATGTATTGAATAAATCTTTCTTCATCAATTTCAACATGAACATTTAAAACCTTTTCTTTTTCAGCACGGTTGATTGCTAAAATTCTATGTCCTACAATTGATTTTACTCTCTCACTATATTCATAATACATTTGATATACACCCTCTTCATCTGGGTTTTTCTTTTTTACAGTGGTTTTAATAACACCTGTCTTATATATCATATCTTTAGTATATTGACGATATTTAGGTTCATCTGAAATTTTTTCAGCAATAATATCCTTAGCACCTTGAAGAGCTTCATCATAACTTACTTCTTCATTTACATACTTTTGTACTTCTGTTTCTAATGAACCATGTCGTGGTAATTTTAATATATAATCAGCTAATGGTTGTAATCCCTTAGAAATCGCAATAGTTGCTTTTGTTTTTTTCTTTTCCTTATATGGACGATATTGGTCTTCAACAGCTGATAATGTTGCACAAGCTAAAATTGTCTTTTTTAATTCATCATTTAATAAACCTTTTTCATCTATTAATCTAATAACATCTTCTTTTCTTTTTAATAAATTCACTTGATATTCATATTGTTTTGATATTTCTCTTATACTATCCTCAGTTAAACCACCCGTTTTTTCTTTTCTATATCTAGCAATAAATGGTACAGTACATCCTTCACTTAATAATTGTAATGTATTTTCAATTTGTCCTATTCCTATAGATAATTCTGATGATAATAAATTTATAATTTCTATATTCATAATACCCTCCTCAAACAAAAAAGAATCTTTTAAGACTCTTTTTGATTATACCATAACATCTTGTTTAAACCAATATTTCTTTTGTTTTCATATATTCATCTAATGTATAAATAATATCATTATAAATTGTTTCATCTAAATATTCTCTTAAATCTTCTTTTGAAACAAATTTATAATCAGTATGTTCATCAGAAATAACAACCTGATCATTAGTAGGAATACATAAAAAACCAATACCTACAGTTTGATATTTTGGTCTAATAGCAGTAAATGTATAGACTGGTTTGATAATCTTAATATCTAATCCTGTTTCTTCTTTCAACTCTCTAATCAAAGCTAGATGAGGTGTTTCTCCATACTCTAATCCTCCTCCAGGCATTTCCCAATATCCTAATCCATCACTTGATGGACGTACTCTCTTTAATATTAAAACTTGATCATTATAAATAACTATTCCTTTAACAGTAATATGAAATCTAATTTCTTCCACTTCACTTCACCTCTTTTTATATAATACCATTTATTAAGATAAAAAAGTATCTATTTTTTATAAAATTTGTTATAATGGTCAATAGAGGTGATTATGATGTATGATTTTTATGAAGAAGTCATGAAAAGAAAAGATGATATCTTACAAGATGTTATTGATTTATGTAAGATCCCATCTGTATTAGATGAAGGTAGCGCAGATGAAAATCAACCTTTTGGTCAAGCTTGTCGTGATGCATTAGATGCAATGCTTGAAATTGGAAAAAGAGATGGTTTTAAATGTGTAGATGTTGATGGTTATGCGGGTCATATAGATATAGGTGAAGGCGAAGAAACTTTTGGAATCCTTGGTCATTTGGATGTTGTTCCTGTAAATACAACTGGATGGAATAGCAATCCATTTGAACCTGTTATTATAGATGGAAATTTATATGCCAGAGGAAGCGCTGATGATAAAGGTCCTTTGATTGCAGGATACTGGGCAGCTAAAATTATACATGAATTAAAAATTCCAACAAAAATGAAAACAAGAATTATTTTTGGATGTAATGAAGAAAATGGTTCTAGATGTGTAAAATATTACTTTGAAAAAATGCCATTCCCTAAAATGGGATTTACTCCAGATGCAGAGTTCCCTGTTGTTTATGGCGAAAAAGCTATGTGTGGAATGGAAATTACTGGTGAATTTGAAAATGATAATATCATAGGTATTTATGCTGGAACTAGGCCTAACATTGTTCCTGAAACATGTGAAGCATATGTTCAAGGAAGTTATAAACAATATGAAGGATCATTTAATGAATTTTTAAAAGAATATCGTTTAGAAGGTCATATTGAAGAGGAAGGTAATCATACTAAATTAGTTCTTATTGGTAAATCTGCTCATGCTTCTACTCCTGAATTGGGTGTTAATGGAGCAGTTTATATGTGTCATTATTTGAGAACTATTTCAGATAATAAATTTGTTGAATTTGTAGATAGATATTTCTATGAAGATTGTACTGGTAAAAAGTTTAAATTTAGACAAACTGGAAAATTAGGTGGTCCAACTATTAATTTAGGCATTATTACTTACAAAAACCATAGAGGAAGTTTAATTTTAGATTTCCGTCTATCAACAGAGATTAGTGAAGAAAGAATTGTTGAACTTATAAGCAAAGCTATTAAACCTTATAAAATGTCTGAAACTCATGATATGACTGAAGCATTATGTATTGATCCTGATAGTGAACTTATTGTAAAATTACACAATGCATATGTTGAATTTAGTGATGATCACAAAAATCTTCCACAAAGCATTGGTGGAGGGACTTATGCTAAAGAAATGCCTAATTGTGTTGCTTTTGGGACACAATTCCCTGGTGAAGATAATTGTATTCACCAAAACAATGAAAAAATAGCTATTGAATCTTTATTAAAAGCAACAGCTATTTATGCTAAAGCATTGTATGATTTAATTAAAGCCTAATATAGGCTTTTTTTATTGAAGTCAACAATAACATTTGATATAATAGTAAAGCAATGCAGTTGTGGTGGAATGGTAGACACGCTACTTTGAGGGGGTAGTGAACGTTAGTTCGTGTGAGTTCAAATCTCATCAACTGCACCATATCTTATTTCATTAAGCTAACACTTTTAGTTAGCTTTTATATTATTGCTTGAATTTTTTGTTTAATTCCCTTTAATTTATAACAACTCATTTCTACTTTTTCCAATTCTTCTAAAACTTGACTTAATTCTTCTGTTGATTGTTCTTGATATAAGGCAAATACTTTTGATTGAATTGATTCTACTTCATCTAATAAATGAACTATAATTTCCTCTAATGTAATAGTTTTTTCTTCCAAAACATCAATTTCTATATATTTTTTCATATTCTTCTCCTTTTTATTAAACTATATGAATAATAATATTTATATAGTTTATTATAATCTTATCTTACAAAAGTTACAATAATAGAAATAAAAAAGGTGAGAAAGATGAAAAAGGATAATATAGACTATATAGCTATTGGAAAAAGAATTAAAACTGCTAGAAAATCAAAAAAGTTTACTCAAGAAAAATTAGCAACTATTTGTGAACTTTCTATTCAACATATCTCTAATATTGAAAATGGTAATTCTAAATTAAGCTTACCTACTCTCATTGATATTGCGAATGCATTAAATGTTACTGTTGATTTTCTTTTAACAGACGTTACCTATAATAATCGTGAAATCATGATGAAAGAAGTTTACGATTTCTTTGAGTCATGCGATCAAAGTGAAACATATTTTTACTTAGATATTCTTAAAAAGATTAAAGAACTTTATAACAAAAAATAAACCTCTCAATTGAGAGGTTCTTTTATTTTGTCTTTACTATTAATTTCCAACTTTCTGGACCATAATATTTTATTCCATTAGCTTGAACATATGCTTTTACAAAAACATAATATTTTGTCTTTCTAGAAAGTCCTTTAATAGTAGGTTTTAAAGATGTTGTATAAACATATTTATATCCTGATTTTTGTTTTGTTGAATAACCAACACAGTATCCTTTTACTCCAGTGATTTTCTTATAAGATAAATTTAATGAATTCTTCCCAGATTTTAAAGAATTCCATGAAACTTGCTTAGGTAAAATGATAAAACTCTTTTTAGCACTCATACCTGCATATTTTCCTTTACCTTTTACAGTAACAGTTCCTGTCCCAGCATTAACATTTTTTCCATAACTTACTGTATAATGAGTATTCTTCTTTAATGTCACTCCATTAGCTTTTACTGTTACTGTAGGTTTAATTTGTTTGCCTGTATAACTTTTTCTAGAAATTGTAGAAATTATTAATGTGTTTTTCTTTACGATAGTAAATTTCTTAGTTAAACTTCCGCTATAGTTTCCTTTACCTTTTATAGTTATTGTAGCTGTTCCTATCTTTTTATTGTTCTTATATGAAACTGTATATTCAGTATTCTTCTTTAGTGTCACCTTATCTACTTTGACAGTTGGATTTGGTGTGATTGACTTTCCAGTATATGTGTAAGATGAACTCACATTACTTATTGAAGCTTTTGATAAGCTCTTAGCACTAATTTTAAAAGTTTTAGTACAAGTTCCACTATATTTTCCTTTACCTTTGATTGTTATTGTAGCAGTACCAACTTTTGTATTATTTTTATATGAAACGGTATAATCAGTATTCTTCTTTAATGTTACCTTATCTACTTTGACAGTTGGATTTGGCGTAATTGCCTTTCTAGTATATGTATAAGATGAACTTACATTACTTATTGAAGCTTTTGATAGACTTTTTAAAGAAGATACAGCTGCGATTTTAAACGTCTTAGTCAAACTACCACTATAATTTCCTTTACCAGCAATAACAATTGAAGCCGTTCCGACTTTCGTATTGTTTTTATATGTAACAGTATAATCAGTATTTTTTACTAATGTTTTTCCTCCTACTTTTACAGTTGGATTTGGTGAAATAGCCTTTCCAGTATATGTATATGAAGAATTGACATTACTAATAGAAGCCTCTGCAACAGATCTCTTTTGAATTGTAAAAGTAATAGCTTTAGAACCATTATAATTTCCTTTACCTGTAATTGTAAGCGTTGCGGTACCTGCTTTTGTATTATTCTTATATGCTAATGTATAATCAGTATCTTTTTTCAATGTTTTACCATCTAATGTTATTGATGGCGTTGGTTTGATTTGTGAACCAGTATACTTATATTCATTTATTTTAGAAACTGTTGCTTTAGAAATATCTTTAAGATTTGTAGGTGCATTTCCAATAGTACCTAATACATGTTTAATAAGATTACTTTTTGAATAAACATAATCTCTTGTATAATCATAATGATTCTTTATATTTCTAGCAGTTCTATCTGTTTTTAATGGCATATCTGATTGTACTTTATACCAAGCACTTCCATCACTGCCTTTTACTTTATCAAGCAATGTAACAGGATATGTAAAAATAGTGCTACCATTACTTGCATCAGTTGTGTAAATTCTTTTATTTGTATTTGCATCTTTATACATAGAAAGTACTGTAGATGCAGAAACACCTAAAGCATATCTTTGATAATCTGATTTAATACTAGAAATAAAATAATTTTGAGAGGCAGCTTTTTCTCCCCAATATGGATCTGATGCATATTGAACATTAATTCCACTATGTTTATCTCCTAAATGAGGTCCTCGATAACGCCAATCACCTCCATTTAAATATCCTTTAGACATCCAATGATATGCAAATTCCGATACACAATGATCAACACTTCTAAAATAAGTTGCTTTTCCTGGATCACTGTCTACTGCATTTAATCCAAATAAATTATTTCTGTTTTTAGCATAATTACTAATCCCAAAAGCACTTTCATTACATGCAACACCAAACATTAAACTTGCATTAATACCATATTCTTTTTGATATTTCATAAATGTACTTGCTTGATTATATAGTTTAGAACTTCTATTTGTAATTCTTGAATTTAACTGAGAAGTTGATAGAGTTGTTTTAGATCTCAATGATAAAAATTGATAGTAATTATAATAAGGATTACTTTTATTAACCGCATGAGAAAAATCATTTTTTTTATAATTCTTATAATCAGTAATCATATCTTTAAAAGAAGTATAAAAATAATGTCCATCATAACTATAATAAGTTTTACTTGTTGTTAAATAACTTGGTTTATATCCAACACGATTAGATGCCATCACTACTCTATTTGATGATCCAATATATGAATAGTAATGGGTTAACCATGTTCCATCACTTTTATAATAGGAAATATTACCATTTTTATAAGAGGTAATAGATTTAACAGCATTAGCTGGCACTCGCATAACAACTCCACTCAATTTACATATAACTCTTCCACTTGAATCAGTAGAAATATAAGCGGCATCATTTGAATAATTTGTATTAAAATACCCCGTTCTTCCACTATCCATCTCTGTATATGAAACAGTACTTCCATTAAGTTGAGCTACAGACTTGAATCTAACAATACTACTATTGGTACTAGTAGAAGTACCTCTTAACATCATTCTAGGTTCAGTACTACTATCATCTTCTTTATTAACCTCAACATTTTGTGGATATCCGTTTTCATCTAATATTATGAGGGTATCTTCACTCTCTTGAGCATAAGCATTGTTGTCATTAAAACAAAAGATCGTTGTAAAAACCATAAATATAACTAGCATTAAAAACGCGATTTTTCTACACATTAATATTTCCTCCCTTGTAAAACATAGTATAACACGAAGAATTATCTAACTTCAATAGGTAATTTGTGGAATTCGCTATTATTTTTTTATAAATTACCAAAAAAAGGAAAAATATATCATCTTTCCTTTAATTCTTCTAGATTATATGGTGTCTGTTGATAAACATAATAATTTAACCAGTTAGAAAAAATCAAGTATGCGTGTGAACGCCATTTTACTTGTATTTCTCCTTTGCAATCATCATTTAAATAATAATTTTTAGGCATTTCACTTACAATATTAGGATTATTTAAATCTCTTCTATATTCTTTATCCAATGTATCAGGATCATATTCAGGGTGTCCTGTCACAAAAAATCTTGATCCATCTTTTGAAGCAACAATATAGACTCCTGCTTCTTTAGACTCTGCAAGTATATCTAATTCCTTTATTTTTTCAATATCTTCTTTTGAAACAGTTGTATAACGTGAGTGTGGTGCATAAAATTGATAATCAAATCCTCTAAGTATTTTTCTTTTCATCTTCTCTACATTTGTATGATGTAAATATACACCTGTCAATTTATGTTCCAACAAATGTTTTGAAACTCCATAAAAATAATGTAATGCAGCTTGGGCTGCCCAACAAATAAAGAAAGAACTAAAAACATGAGTCTTTGACCATTCTAGTATTTCAGTCATTTCATCCCAATAATCAACATCCTCAAATTTTAATTTTTCTACTGGTGCTCCAGTAATAATCAAACCATCATATTTATTATCTTTAATTTCATTAAAAGTTTTATAGAAAGCTAATAAATGTTCTTTAGAAACATTTTTTGATTCATGACTCTCCATATGCATCCAATCAACTTCTATCTGTAAAGGACTATTAGATAATAATCTTAATAATTGTGTTTCAGTTACTACTTTTGTAGGCATTATATTTAATATCAAGAGTTTTAATGGTCTGATTTTTTGTGTTGAAGCTCTTGTTTCATCCATAACAAATATATTTTCTTTTGTTAGTATTTTTTTTGCAGGTAAGTTATCTGGTATTTTGATTGGCATCATCATTCCTCCCTTTTCGCAAGCATATTCTATCACTACTCTAAAATGAAATCAATTCATTAAATGCTTTAATAATAAAATCATCACTCATCCCTGAAAGATAATCTATAATACTTTGAGTTCTTTCTAATTCATTATCAAAATGATATATAATATTATTTTGATAACGTTCTTCTCTATCATATCCTTTAACTTCCGCATATTTTTCAATCCAACTTAAATAATGTGATATAAGTTTAGGATAAGTATTCATATCTTGTTTCAAAGATTTAATAACATCTTCTTTTTTTACATAACTATAAAGCAAATCAAAAAGTGAATATAATATAAGTGAAACATATTTTTTATGTACATCTACTCTATTAATTAAATATATATTTTGATAATTAAATTTCATAATTTTCTTCATAATAATAAAGGCTTCATCAGATAATCCTATTCCCTTTTCTATACTACTATTATTTATAACATCATGTATAAAATAATTAACAATTGATCCATTATTAATTGTATAAAATTGAAAATCACTGACTTGATTAAGTTCATCTTTTAAGTCTTTTACTTTTTGAATATCTAATACATTTAATCTTAACGCATCTTCAATATCCCTTGCTAGATAAGCTATCTTATCTGCCATTTTTACAACGCATCCCTCATATGTAAAAGGATTATATTCTCCTGCATAACGATAATCTTTTAAATCAATATTTTCTTTTCTAACTTGTATATATTTTTGATTCATTTCACCACAATGAGAGATGATTCCATCTCTTACAGCATATGTTAAATTCAAATTATATTCATTATGAAAATCATCTTCTAATAATTCGATATCATCCACAAACTTCAAGCTATTTTTTTCATGCCAAAAACTATCTAATCCATATTTCTTAGAAATTTCTGATAAGATTCTCTCTCCACCATGACCAAAAGGTGCATGTCCAATATCATGACCAACTGCAATTGCTTTGGTAAGTTCAGTATTCAATCCCAATTCATTAGCAATTGTATAACTAATTGATTCTACAAGATTAACATGTTCATTTCTTGTACAAACATGATCATCCTTTATAGCGAAAAAAACTTGTGTTTTATGTTTCATTCTTCGATATCCCTGTGAATAGACAATACGAGTATAATCTCTACCAAATTCACTTCTTAAATCACGCCTTCTTTTATATAAATCTTTTTTTCTTTGAATAGCTTGTTTATATAAAGGATGTGTTTCACACATTTTTACACTTTCCATTTTCACTTACTATCACCTCCCATCTATGTTATAATAAAAAAGAGGTGAAAGCAATGAATAAAAATCTTTTTATAAAAGAATATCAAGCATTAATTAAAGATGAAACTGATACAATAGCTTTATTATCAAATACAAGTGCTTTTTTAAATAATATTTTAAATAACATCAATTGGGTAGGATTTTATCTTTATAAGAACAAAGAACTTGTTTTAGGACCTTTTCAAGGAAAAGTTGCTTGTACGCATATTCCTCTTGATAAAGGTGTATGTGGAAAAGCCGCAAAAACTTTAGAAACTCAAAGAATTAGTAATGTCCATCAATTTGAAGGACATATTGCATGTGATAGCGTTAGTGAAAGTGAAATTGTTTTACCTATTGTTAAAAACAATCAATTGTTTGGTGTTTTAGATATTGATGCTCCTATTCAAGATAGATTTAGTCTTAATGATCAAAATTTCTTAGAAGAAATTATAAATATACTTAAACAAAGCTTATAAGACTTTGTTTTTTATTGTATTAATATTTCTACATATTCATTATCTTTGTATCTTGTATTCTTATTCCAATTATCTAATAACTTTCTTATATAATATATACTCATTTTTTCAAACCATTCTCCACTTTCTAAATCAATCAAACTATAATTATTATCTTCTCTTTTAATAATTCCTAAATTATAATAATATAAATCAGATAGTAAATCTATATTCATTATATCACTCCTAATTCATCATATGATTAAAGTTATTACTATATTCAGTAAATATCCACTGGCCAGTGGCTTTTCATTTACGGGCATAGCTCTGTCCTTCCAACAGCACGTAAATGTACTCATACTCTGCGTCGAGCACTCTGTCGGTGTTTAATTTTCAATTGCTCAGTTACTCAATCTTCCTTCAATAGATTAGCTATATACGCTTATATCTTTTTCGTATTCTTTCCCACTATATCTACATAGTAGCTTCGACACCAAAATTGTCGATTTCTATATCTAAATCTTGCATTGACCCGTCGTTCATAGATCATTTGACTACTCTTTCATTTAAGATAATCCATAAAATGCTGATATCATCTTCAGTGATATCTACTGCTTAGAAGTGTTGAGTTGATACCAACAAAAGAAATATTAGCTGAAACAACATCTATATTTTCATCTCTATGTAAAATAAGTTGCTCTTTATCAAATTGGTATATCTTTAATAAAGGCTACTGACTGTTATCATAATACCCAAAGACTTTTGTTGAATGTCCCTGTGGCAATAGTTATTTACAATATTTTTTCAAAAAATTTAATAACTGTGTCCTTTTTATGCAACATTTTCAACTTTAATTTTCAATGTTTCTTCTACAATAATCTTCTTAATCAATTCTTCATAAGTTAATTTTGCTCCGTTAGATTGAATCAAGTCAACAGTATAGATTGCTTCGTTTATTTCTAACTTAAATTTGCATTCACTATTATTCTTCTGTTCTTTAGACATCTTTTTTACTCCTCCTTCCTGTTTTTTAGCATAAGAAAAGAGAGATACTAATTTCTTAGTATCTCCTTGTTTATTATTTCAATCATCTGCAAAAATTGTAAGTTGTCGAGATGATTTATATAACATCAGTTAGTTTTAAGTCTTTTGTTCCTATATATACATCTCTATTTCCATCCACAGTATGACATTTTATTATTGTATAGTTTTCATAGTGATATTCCATACTTCCACCATCTTTATACATATCTGCTCTTATTTTTCCATCTTTTTCATCTCTATTGGCTTTCGCTATAATTTCTTCCATTGTTATCTTATTTTCTAGCAATGCCTCTTTTAAAGAATAGTCTTTTCCATCAATTCTGATATTTACTCTTCTAGCATACATATAAACATCATAATTATATTTATCTATTTCATTTTTATCTACAATTTTGTGTGCTTTAATATTTGATTGTGGCTGTTTATCATTAAAAAGTATCTCAAAATTTTCTCCTGATTTTAATTCAACTTTTGTTGCTTTAACTTGTAAAGGATATGTTGTCATTACTGTTCCTTCATAAGTAATTTTCACATTAGTTCCAACCATATAAAGTGCATCATTGTATTCTCCTAATCCAATATATACTTTATCTCCTGATTCTCTTATTTTTTCATTTTCATTTGGCTCTACTATAATTCTTTTTTCATTTGATTCAATAACTTTTCCAAAGAAAGAATATTCATTTTCATCAAGGCTCTCGGTATCAACAGGGTTAGAACTAATATTTTCAACTTTAAAATTAAAGTCTGCTCTATCCGTAACACTTTTTCCAATTACTTTATATGCAATAACTATAATTAATACTCCAATTACCACTCCAATAATTATTTTATTACTTTTGCTCATTTTACCACTGTTTTAACCTTTCCAATTTAAAATTTATCATTTAACAATAATGATAAATTACTATCTTGTGTTTTGATTATAACATAAAGGGCAGATAATTCTCAACTTAATTACCCTCTCTACTTATTGTAATTTATCTATTACTTTTATTTATAAAATACAAATTTTATCATTTTTTACTGGTTAAATCTTTGCAAGTTTCCATTATTATTTCTTTTAACTTTTCTTTATTATCTATATCATCAACTAAATACATAAGTTTTGCACTTTCATAGGGTATTTGTTCTTGCATATTATATTTCTTATTACTATCAACTATCTTTACAAGTAATCTATTATCATATATTCCACCAAATAAGATACTATTATAATACAATAAATATTCTCCCATCATTGCTCTGCAATTTATATTATCTAATAAATCTAATTGCTCCAATATAAAATCTTTATAATCTTTTGATGTTGCCATAATTAGATCTCCTCTATATATTGTCAGTTTTTGTTATATTCCAAATTCCTTTGCATATTCAACAGTACCTTTTATCTCTACATCTGTATCATTCAATTTTATAGCCATAAAGTTTTCATTTGGTACTTCAAAAGGTGCTTTTATTCCATATTGTATTGCTGGAACATAATTAAACTTTGGATAATAATTTTCACTGCCTAAAACAATAGAATAGTGATAACCTAATCCTTTTGCTATTCTATGACCTTCTTCTATTAGTTTTCTTCCTATTCCGTTTTTTTGATATTGTGGTAATACTGCTAATGGTGCTAAAGCTATTTCTTCATATTCTCCTATTTTAATTTTTGTAAATAATATATGTCCTACAATTTCATTATCTTTAATTGCTACTAATGATAATTCTGGAATAAAATTATTACTATTTCTTAATGTTGTAACTAAATCGTGTTCGTTTCCATCACTATGCTCTGCTATTTCAAATGCTATTTTTACAACATTATATACTTCTTTATAATCATTTTGACTTTCTTGTCTTATTTCTAACATTATAGTCTCCTTGCAACTTACTATTTCTATAAAAAATTATATCATAATGTTTTTTTATCCTTAATAAAATAAGAGATATTTCTATCTCCTATAACAAACTACTATCTTTTAGTCCTAATTTAAAAGTTTATATAAACTCAATATTTTACACTCTCTTTTTAATTATTTCACCCGTCTACTTGACAAGGGGCAGTTCACCCTATCTCGTCTTAAAAGATTTTGTTGCACTAAAAGAACTATAATTCTTTTTTCCTTTAACTGTTTTATAAGCTCTTATTTTGACATAATAATTCTTTTTAGATGTCAATCCTGTTAACTTTTTAGAAGCTGATTTTACAGTTTTATACGACCATTTAGAAGAACCTTTTTTACGATATGCCACTTGATATCCTGAAGCACCTTTGATTTTGCTCCATTTAATTGTAGCGGTTTTCTTTGTTCTTGTTATTTTTGTAATAGAAGGTTTCTTTAGTACAATTTTAAACGTTCTTTTATATGTACCATTAAAGTTCCCCTTACCTTTTATAGTAATAGTTGCAGTACCTACAGCTTTATTATTTTTATATGAAACAGTATAATCTTTCTCCTTCTTTAATGTCTTACCTTTATATTTTACACTTATAGAAGGTTTTAATGTTTTTCCTGTATATGTCTTATTAGAAACTTTACTAATAGAACAAGTTGAAACACTTCTTTTCTTAACAACAATATTAGCACTACCCTTAATTGTCTTGTTTAGTCCATTAACTGCTTGATAATAAACCTTAGTTGTTCCAACATTTGTTCTTGTTGGCTTTGTTGTAGACCATTTTTTGTTATTCGTACTATATTTCACCTTTGTACCAGGTTTTTGATCAAAAACAGTAATAGAATGAGCTTTTCCATCATAAGCTGCATTATACCCTTTAGCTTTAGGATCATATTTTTTTATCGTAAAAGAAACAATCTTTTTACCTGTATAATTATCAAGCCCTTCAACTTCAATAGTTGCTTTTCCAGCAGTTGTATTATTCTTATAGTTTAATCTATAATCTATACCTCGATTTAATACAACATTTCCATTCTTTATAACAAGATTTACAACAATTGCCTTACCTGTATAAACTTGAGTTCCTATTTCAGAAAAATGACATTGACTAATATTTTTATGTTTGATTTTAATATGAGCACTACCGCTAATAACTTTATCATCACCATTGATTGCTTTATACCAAACTTTTGTATCACCAACATCAATTCTTTCAGGTCTATTAGTACTCCAATTTTCATTATCTAAACTATATAACACTTCTGTTCCTGGTTTATAATTACTAACATTTACAAAATGTGTTTTACCATCATAATCACCATCATATCCTTCAATAATAGGTGTATAATTATCAATTGTAAAAGTAACAGTCTTCTTACCTACATATTTTCCTTTTCCATTAATCGTTACACTTGCAGTTCCAATTTCAACATTATTTTGATAAGATAAAGTATAATCTTTTTCACTTTGTAATGTTTTTCCATCTAGTTTAACATTAACACGAGGCTTGATTTCCTCACCATTATAATGTTGAACATCAATTTCACTCACTTTAGCATTAAAAACATTGTTTTTTAAACAAGTATTATCAATCATATAATTCAAATCAACATTTCCCTTAACCCCAGAAATCTTTGCAACTGAAGTACATTGCCATATTGCATAACTCTTTTTATATTTACAAGACGAATTATATTGAGCAACCCATTTAATCGTATTATTAAAATATTTATCAGTTAAATAATTATTCCACCAATTAAGATTTGCATAAACTCCAGTTTTATATCCTGCTTTTTCTAAAATATCACAAAATGCTTTTGCGATTTTACCTTTTAAAGCAGCACTTGTTGGACGTTGATCTGCATCTTCCATATCATAAAAGATTGGTAAAGTTGGTTCGGTATTCCAATCACGACACTTTTTTACTAGCCTTAAAGCATGGTTACCTTCACTCTTAGCTTTATCTACAGTATTTGCATGTGCATATAAATAAATCCCATATGGAATATTATTATCACGACATCCTTTAATATATTCCTCATACTTTCTATCATCTTGACTCTTATAATTTTGTCCATATCCACATCTCACAATTACAAAGTCAACTTCTTTTTTTAACTTTTTAAAATCAATATCTCCATTATGATGAGAAATATCAATACCCTTTCCTACACTATTAGATGGAACTATAGGTTTCTTTTGACTACTTCCATATAAACGCATAGATGATAAACTATTCTCCTCACCATAACTATCACCCATTGCCTTATCCTCTTCTAATGCCATAACTGGCATAGGTATAATCATAAATAACATAATTAAAATCATTACTATTTTTTTCAATTCTATCACTCCCTTTATACCATTTCTTACAATATTCCCTAAAATAATGCTATAACAGTATAACAAGAGAATAATAAAATGTCTACTTAATTTAGAATACTCATAAGTATATTTTTATATTTTCTAAAAAAAAGGAATAGACTTGCTATTCCTTTCATTCATCTTATAAAACTTTAATTGTTCCTCTAGTTACAACCCATGGTCCATAAACTTTCTTTCCATTGATTGTTTTGTAAGCTCTGGCTCTCATGTAGTATTTAGAACCTTTTTTCAATTTAGTAAATGTTTTACTAACTGTCTTATTACTCTTAGAAGTATAAGATTTTAAACCACTTGTAAATTTCTTGTTCTTAGCGATTTGAACTTGATATCCAGTAGCTAATTTATCTCTAGTCCAAGTTACTTTTAATTGTTTTCTGATAATCTGTTTAACAGTTTTTTTCTTTTTCTTTACTTTTTTATAGTTAGCAAGCCCTGCATTTTTCATTGCTTGAGGTCTAACTGTAATAGTAACCTTTTTAGTTGTAGTTTTGTATTTAAGTGCTCTATATCCTGATGTTGGTACTTTTGCAGTTATAGTGACAGTAGCCTTACCATAAGCTTTTGTATAAATGTATCCATTTTTATTAACAGTTAACACTTTTGTATTACTTGATTTATAAGTATATTCAGGATATCCATCTGCAACTCGTGGTCTTAAATATGTTGCATAATACTTAGGATTTTTATAAGTAATTGTATAACTTCCCTTTACATTTGTAAATTTTTGTGAAGTTCCTTTATGCTCTTGAACATAAAACTTATAATTACTAAATGTATTGTCATTACTGTAGAATAGTATATAATATCTACCTGCAGGAAGTTTAGAATAGTAAAATTGATCTGTTTCAGTTGATGATCCATAATCTAATTCACATTTAACATCATTTCCATAAGCATTCACAATACCAAATCTAATACCAGATGTAGCATCTATTTTAATCTTCATTTTTATTGTAGTTGTTTTAGAAAGGTCAAAATAGTACCAATCATACGCATCTGGCGTAGCTGTAGATGTACCACCAATAGTATCCTCATATACAGGTCCTAAATTAATTGGTGTAGCAGTAGTGTAATCATTCCCACCCTCAGACGCATTAACTTCAGGTAATCCTACAACAGTTAATGTCATAGCACATATAACTAATGTTAATAATAATTTCTTAATAATTTTCAAAAAAATCCCTCCTCTTCATTGTTATTATACATTGTAAAATAATCTAAGTAAAGTTAATTATGATAAAATATGTGAAATTTCAGTTTTTAAAAGTATATCTCTATTTGATTGTATCTTTTCGTTTTTATTCTTTAATTTCTCCAACATATTTTGTTGCTGGTCTTATAATACGTCCATCATATAATCTATTTTCAATATTATGAGCAATCCATCCTACTGTACGACTTACTGCAAATAATAAAGTATATAAATCCTCTGGAATACCAAGCATTTCATAAACTAAGCCACTATAGAAATCGACATTTGAACAAACATGAATATGCTTTTTCTTTTCAATTTCTTCAATGGCAATAGTTGCAAACTTTTCATAGAATAGATAGTCATCAAGTTGATTCTTTTCAATTGCCAGTTCTTTACATTTTGCTCTTAATATTTCACTTCTAGGATCACTCAATGTATATACTGCATGTCCTATTCCATAAACAAGCCCACTATTATCATTATAGTTTTTATCCAAAATCTTTAATATAATTCCTCGAATCTCTTCATCACTAGCATGTATTCCTATATCATTAATAACTTGTTCCATCTGTTTTTTAACTGCAATATTTGCACCTCCATGTCTAGGACCTTTTAATGATCCTATTGACCCAGCCATTGAAGAATATAAATCTGTACCCGTAGATGCAATAACAACATTTGTAAATGTTGAGTTATTTCCTCCTCCATGGTCTGCGTGAAGAACTAAAGAAATATCTAGAACTTCTGCTTCCTTTTCTGTGAAAATCCCATCATCTCTAAGTAATAACAATATTGTTTCAGCAATACTATATTCTTTATTAATATGATGAATAATTAAACTTCCATCATGGAAAGTATGATTTTTTGCATGATAAGTATAACAAATAATAGAAGGGATTTTCGCAATAAGATTAATTCCTTTGTCTAAAACATCTGTGACTTCATTACTATCAGGATTTTCATCATAATCATATAACATCAATACACATCTTTGTAGTTTGTTCATCAAATTACGAGCAGGATATCCTAAAATATTTCCTTCTAAATAATGTTGTGGTAATTCATAACGATCACTTAAAACATTTTTAAAATCAGATAACTCCTCTTCGTTTGGTAAATATCCAAACAAAATCAAAAAACATACTTTCTCGTATAAATATTTACTACCTTTGTTATTATTAATAATATCTTTAACATTAATACCTCGATAATATAAAATACCATTAACATCTTTTTTGATACCATCTTCTTTTGTATATCCAACAACATCACTAATTTTAGTTAAACCAACTAAAACTCCTGTACCATCTTCATTTCTTAATCCTTTTTTTACACTATATTGAGAGTATAATTCATTTTTAATTTCATTATCTTCTTTAAATTTTTCAAAGAATTGATTAATCTTTTCAATCATACAAAACCTCCTTTGGTTGAGTCATTATAACACATTTTTGAATAATTGTATACAATAACATCATATATAATTCATTATTTAGAAAATATATATAAATCAGTGTATTTTTTATAAAAATACAAAAAATAACACATTTCTGTGTTACTTTTCTATCCACCCAAAATATTGACAAGCATATTGTATACCATCATTGATACTCTCTTTTGTCACAAAATTAGCCTTTTCTTTTAGTTCTTCACAACCATTTCCCATTGCAATACAAGTCCATTTATCTTTAAACATAACTAAATCATTATAATCATCACCAAAAACAACAACTTCACTATTATCACCATCAATATAATGAATCATTTTTTCTATTCCTTCATCTTTTTTGTCATGTTGAAATGTTAAATAAGAATCCACAAAACGTATATGACCTATAGTATCTTTTAATGTTAATAAATGTTCTTCTTCTTGACTTACTGCAATATAAATCTTATAAATATCTTTAATATCTTCATATGATTTTTTACTATCATAAAAATAACGTGTTGGCTCTTTTCTATAACCGACTTGATTGATAAATGTTTCATCATTCATAAAAACATTAATACTATCATCAAAAGCAATTAAAACACCGTATCCAAGTTCTTTTGCTTGATGGCATAGTTTTACAGCCTTTTCTTTATTTAACGGCTCATTGATAACCAGTTCATTATTCACCGCAATAGCAGCACCACCATTCGCAACTATATTATCAATTCCCATCTCTTTTGCAAAATCAACAACTTTATAATATGCTCTACCACTTGCAATAGCTACAAAATGTTCCTTTTCTTTTAATTTTCTTATTGTTTCTTTAGCTGATGGTACTATTTCTCCAGTTTGTTTATTTGTAAGAGTTCCATCAATATCAAAGAAAAAATATTTTTTCTTCATACAAGTCACCTCTATCTTATTCTATTTGATTTTTAATTGATTATCAAGATAACATTGTATAAATGTTAGGGTTATTGGTGAAATCAGTATTCCTATCACTCCAAAGATTTCTAAATGAATAATCATTGATAAAAATAGAATAATAGAAGGAATATGAAGTTGATTATTCATGAGCTTAGGTTCTAAGAATGTTCTTAAAACAAGTACTAATAAATAAAGTAATAATAAATAAAAAGCTTTAAAATAATCTTTGAGAATTATTCTATATATAATCATAGGTATTAATACTATACCTACCCCAATAAAAGGCAAAGAATCTAAAAAAGCTGAGAGAAATGCTAATAAAAGTGGATATGAGAATCTTAAAACTATAAAACCAAATAATAAAATCATAAACACAATAATCATTAATTGAATTTGAGTGAAAAAATAACTTCTTATTGTAGATAAAATATTATTCTTAATTGTTATAAAATAAGAGAATGAATGGTTATATTTATAAAGATAATCTTTAAAATCATCAAATCCAATCCAAAACAAAAAAGAAGAAAACATAAAGAAAATAATTGATTTTAGAAAAAGAGGTATAAAAGATATTAATTGTAATCCTGTATCAACAAAAAAATGAAATAAATAGTCTAATATACTTTTACTATATACAAGAATTTGACCTAAATGATATGGTTGAAGTTCATTAACAATATCACCAAGCACTAAAGAAACTTGATTATAAATATCTGATGCATAAGAAATAAGATGAGGCATATAAGACACACTATAATAAATCAATAATCCTAGTATACCTATAATAAACAGATATGAAAAAAGTAAAATCAAAAATCCTATTTCTTTACGATAACAAGTGTTTTTTAAAAAAGAAGATAATCCAAGAACTATAAGAAAGGATAATATAAAAGTGAAATACTGAATAACAAGATATTTTACAAAAAGATAATACACTATACATATCAATATTAATTTTAAACATCTTTTTATACTCATCTTCAATATCATCACCTATACATTATATGAAAAACAACTAGAACATATTAATTCTAGTTGTTAACATTTTGATGAAAATCAGGTGTATCTTCATCTATACCTTTAAATTCATAACCTTTGTTTTTATAATATTCAATAATTGTTGACAAAGTATCAACAGTAGCTTGTTTTCCATTAGCATCATGCATTAAGATCATAACTTGCTTTTGTTTAGAAGAAGTTGCTCGTCTTATCATTTCAGAAGTTGCCATACGAGAATATCCATCACCATTTTCACAATTCCAATCAAAGTAACGATAACCCTTTTTTTCTACCATTCCAACCAACTTACTCATGATTTTAGGACTATATTTTCTTGATACTGTATTAGAACTTCCTCCTGGAAAACGAATATACTTCGTCTTTTTCCCTGTCTGTTTTTCTACTAAATTAGAAATTTTTTCTAAATCATTAAAATAAGCATCAACTGACTGATAGACTTTTCCATAATCATGACTATATGTATGTAACGCAATCGTATGACCACCATTCACAATATCTTTCATACGAGAATAATACTTTTTATTAATTCCTGTCACAAAAAATGTAGCTTTAATATTGTATTTCTTTAAAATATTTAAAACTGATGAAGTATAACGAGAAGGTCCATCATCAAATGTTAGATAAACAACTTTTTGACTCACTGATTTTTTGACATGAACAGTAATTTCTGCTTCACTTTGGTTAGAAGAAGCATCACAAGCAGTCACTTTCACCTTATAATCTCCAACTTTTTGTCGATTAAGGTTTTTCTCATCAACTTTTATTTTGACATCTTTATCTTGATTATCACTAACTTCAATATAATCAGCTAATGTTTTCTTTGAATTCACAGCTATCTCTATTTCTTTAGTATGGATAATTGGTTTTTCTTCATCTTTTTCAAGAACATTTACTGTAGTTTTAGCTTCAGTAATATTTCCCGCTTCATCTTTTATTGATAGACTTACTTCTTGTTTTCCAACTTTATCAAATGAATAGTTTTCTAAAAATGAAACTTCAGTTTTTGTACTATCTTCTATTTTATCTATTAATTCTTCTGCTTTTAATGGATAATTATACCTAATATCTAATGTTTTTAATTTAACCTTAGGTTTGATTGTATCAACAATCTCAATTGTTAAGATTTCTTCTTTATCTCCAATTTTAAAAATAACATCATACTCTCCTAGTTTATTATATTGAACCTTAGAATCATCAATAACCAATTTCTCTTTATTATCACTTTTAATTTCTTTTATAAATTTATGATAATCGACAACACTGTTAATTTCTATTTTGTTGCTTATTTCATTAAATTCAATCATTTTATGAGGTCTTAATAAAAAAAACAAAGCAATTACTATAATAACCAATACACCAATAACAACTTTACCTCTATTTGCTAACTTATTCACCCTTATCAATTCTCCTTTTTATGTTTTACCTTATATTTTTCTTGATAAATACAATATTTTTCATCCATATGTTTTACTCATATTGAGGTGAAAAACATGTCAAAAAAACATTACTATCAATCTAATGACGTTCTTAACAACTATTATTTCCTACATTCAAAATATCCAGAATATCTCCATTATTTTCAAACGTTAAAAAAACCAAAAGAAATAACTTCTCTTATCGGAATAGAAATTGAATTATCTTACAATGTCACACTTAATGATTTTATGAATGACAATGAAATCAACAAGCTATTTAAAGCAAATGAGAATCCACCATTCCACTCTTATGACCAAAATTATTTCTTTACTATATTTAATACGACTCAAACAACTCTTATTAATATCATACTTCCTTTTTTTAAATCTTTAAGAAACCAAAACAAAATACTATATATAGGTATTTATATATGTAACCCTATCATTTATCCTGATGATTTTATTGAAAAAACACATCATCAACTCAAAATTTCTAAATCTAATCAATGTTATATTTCTATTTTGAATACTTATGACTAATCATCTGCTTGACTCTATTTAATTTATGAAATGTATATTTTAATCCGCTAATCATAAATATTGAAGTTGCACATAATGGTATGACCCATATCACTCTAAAATCAAAAATTGGATAAATATTAAAGAAATAAGGCATTATCAGCAAAATTAAATAGAAACAAATACAAAGTGTTAAAGAAAATACAAATCTTCTTTTGGTAAATGGATAGCATACAATAAAAACAACCACAAAGCTAATAAACCCTGCTGTTAAAAAATAATATGTTGAATACATAGTAGCATCAAAGTTCAGCCATATTCCTAAAAATCTAATCATCAACATATAAATAAATAATGTCAATGCACAAGGTAATGAGGTTTTAATAACATGATGTAAGAACCCCTCATCATCTAGCAGAGCTGATTGTTCTAAAGTCAAATAAAAGCTTGGTATACCAATCGCAAGTGAACTAATTAAACTCAGTTGCAATGGTGTAAAAGGATAGGTAGCTTTTAAGAATACAAATGCAACACACAACAATGTTGAATAGATTGTTTTTGTAAGATATAAAGAACTTACTCTTTCAATATTAGCGATAATACTTCTTCCTTCTTCAACAATATCTTTCATTGAAGCAAAATCACTATCTAATAATACGACATGAGCCGCTTGTCTTGCAGCTTCACTCCCTGCTGCCATCGCAATTCCACAATCAGCATCCTTAAGAGCTAAAACATCATTGACTCCATCACCAACCATACCAACAACATGCCCTCTTTTTTGTAAAGCTTTAATAATCATTTCTTTTTGTTCTGGTTTAACACGTCCAAAAATAGTATAATGATCAATAACTTGATTTAATTCTTCTTCATCACTAGGAAGAAGAGAAGCATCAATATAGTTTTGAGCATTCTTAACTCCTGCATCTCCTGCAACCTTAGAAACAGTTAAAGGATTATCACCTGATAAAATTTTAATATCCACATTACTTTTCCTAAAATACTTCAATACTTCTTTAGCATCATCTCTAATACAATCTTTAATAATGATTAATGCTATTGGTTGAATCCCTTCCACACTACCATTATCTTCATCTAAACTTTCAGCCTTACCTAAAAGCAAAACTCTTCTACCTTTATGAGAAAGTTCATCCACTCTTTTCATTATTTTAGGATCATCCATCAAAAATTCTGGAGCACCAAGTACAAAAGCTCCCATATCTTGAAATTCAATAGCTCGATATTTTCTTTGAGAAGAAAAGGGAATCAATGATGTAATATTTAAATCCCTCTTATCAAAATAATCCATCAAAGCTTGTTGTGTTACATTAACATCATCAAAAGCATGAGCAATTCCACCCATTATATTATTGATATCTTCTTTTGTTTTATCTGATAATAATTCGACATCTTCAACCTTTAATTCTCCAGTTGTTATTGTACCCGTTTTATCTAAGCATAAAACATCAACTCGAGCTAATGATTCAATGGCTTCCATCTCTTGAATCAGAGCTTGTTTTTTCGCAAGTTTTCCTACTCCAATAATAAAAGAAATACTAGTTAATAATACTAACCCTTCAGGAATCATCCCAATCACACCTGCTACTGTATGTACAATAGCCTCATTAACTGATTGTTTGACTAATACTATCTGTGCTGCAAATAAAACCAAACCTACAGGAATAATCACAATACTTAAAACCTTAATGATTTTCTCAATTGAAGACTTCATTTCTGAAGAAGCCCTATTTTTATGTTTGGCTTTCATAACTAATTTTT
Source organism: uncultured Erysipelotrichales bacterium (assembly GCA_910579135.1). Lineage (GTDB taxonomy): Bacteria > Bacillota_I > Bacilli_A > Erysipelotrichales > Coprobacillaceae > MGBC113645. Next base: position 156,743 of record CAJTTM010000002.1, read on the forward strand.
CTGCATAGTTTTCTTTACCAACGTGAATAACTTTCGCATATCCACTACCAGATACCAAAAAGCTCCCTGCTAATAATTCATCATCTTTTTTCTTTTTGATTGCTTCTGATTCACCAGTAAGCATAGCTTCATTAACTTCCATTCCTTGTGATGATAAGACAATACAATCACTACCTATTTGATTTCCATTTTCTACAAAGATAATATCATCTTTGACTAATTCGTGAACAGGAATCTCTATCATTTTTCCTTCACGAATGACACGTCCTTTTTTTACCGTTATAACTTCTAAACTATCAATAATTTTTTTGACTTTAAATTCTTGAAAAACACCAATAATCGTATTAGTAAAAACCACTCCTACAAAGGTTATATTTTTAATATAACCCGTAAAAATAATGATTAAAGCTAAAAAGATATTTAAAAAGTTAAAATATGTTAATGTATGTTCTAAAATAATTTGTTTCTTTGTTTTAGATATATTATTATTACTTTCATTAACTAATCCTTGTTGGATTCGTTCATTAACTTGTGTATTTGTTAAACCTTGATATTTCATAGATTAGAATACCTCCATTAACTTTATCATAACATAAAGTGGTTTATATGTATAATACAAAAAAGATGTGGAAAAAAGATGAATTATCATCAAAAAAATAATAATTTTTATTTTATTTAAAAACAGTGCATTTGCACTGTTTATTGTTTTATAAAGGTGTATTCATTATTGATATAATCAATAATAATATAATCCCCTTTTTGGATATTTCCTTTTATCATTTCTTTTGCTAATCTTGTTTCAATAACAGATTGAATAAATCTTTTTAAAGGTCTTGCTCCAAATGTTGGATCAAATCCAGCATTTGCAATTTCTTCTTTTGCATTTTGAGTTAATTCAATGTTAATCTTTTTATCTTCTAAACGTAAAGATAATTGATTAATAAATTTATCAATAATTTCAAATACTACACTTCTATCTAATGAATTAAACATAATAATTTCATCAATACGATTTAAAAACTCTGGTTTAAAATGATTCTTTAGTTCTAATTCAACTTCTTTTCTTGTTTCCTTGTTATTACCTTTTAATAAATACTGTGAACCAATATTAGAAGTTAAAATAATAATCGTATTTTTAAAACTTACAACATTACCTTTAGAATCTGTTACTCTCCCATCATCTAATATCTGTAATAAAACATTAAAGACTTCTGGATGGGCCTTTTCAATTTCATCTAGTAAAACAATACTATATGGTTGACGTCTTACAGCTTCTGATAACTGTCCTCCCTCTTCATATCCAACATAACCAGGAGGAGCACCAAGTAATCGAGAAACACTAAATTTCTCCATATACTCACTCATATCAATTCTCACTATATTTCTTTCACTATCAAATAGTTGTTCTGCTAAACTTTTCGCAACCTCAGTTTTTCCTACTCCAGTAGGTCCTAAGAATAAGAATGAACCAATTGGTCTATTTTCATCATTAATTCCAGCTCTAGATCTTAAAATAGCATCACTAACCTTCTCTATCGCTTCATCTTGTCCAATAACTCTTTTTCTTAAAGTATCATCTAAATTTAATAGTTTCTCTCTTTCTGATTCCATTAATTTATTCATTGGAATCCCTGTCCATCTAGCAATAACTTCACTGACTGTATCAACACTTACTTTTTCTTGAAGTAAAGCATCTTCTTTTTCTTTAGACTGATAATCACTGATTTCTTTTTCTATCTGTGGTAATGTTTGATACTTAATCTTTGAGGCTTCTTCTAAATTACCTTCCGTTTCATATTTATCTTTTAGGGCTTCTAATTTCACTTTTTGATCCTTTAATTCTTTAATATGATCTAAGTTTTTCTTTTCTTCTTTCCATTTATCACTTAATCCTATACTTTCTTCATCTAATGAAGCAATACGTGCTTTTATTTCTTCTAATCGTTTTTCATTATCTTCATTCTTATCTTCTTTTTCAATAGAAATTCTTTCCATTTCTAATCTGTTTTTTTCTCTTGTAATTGTATCTAATTCAACTGGTAATGAATCTATTTCCATACGAATAGAAGCACATGCTTCATCAATTAAATCAATAGCTTTATCAGGTAAAAAACGATCAGTAATATATCTTTGTGATAAATGAACAGCTCCAATAATCGCACTATCAGTAATTTGTACACCATGATGTGATTCAAAACTATCTTTTAAACCTCTTAAGATTGCAATTGTATCATCAACATCTGGTTCACTGACTTGAACCTTTTGAAAACGTCTTTCTAAAGCAGCATCTTTTTCAATATATTGTCTATATTCATCTAAAGTTGTTGCCCCTATACAATGAAGTTCACCACGAGCCAACATCGGTTTTAATAAGTTAGCAGCATCCATTGCTCCATCTGTTTTACCAGCTCCTACTAATTGATGAATTTCATCAATAAATAAAACTATTTGTCCTTCAGATTTTCTAATTTCATTTAAAACAGCTTTTAATCTTTCCTCAAACTCACCTCTATATTTAGCGCCAGCAACCAAAGAACCTAAATCTAACTCATATAAAGTTTTATTTTTTAAACTCATTGGTACATCATTTTTAAAAATACGCCACGCTAATCCTTCTACAATAGCTGTTTTCCCAACACCAGGTTCTCCTATTAAAATAGGATTATTTTTTGTCTTTCTTGAAAGAATTTGAATTACACGTCTAATTTCCTCATCTCTTCCAATAACAGGATCTAATTTCCCATCTCTTACTTCTTTTGTTAAATCTCTTCCATATTTACTAAGAACTTCATATTGATTTTCAGGATTTGGATTATTAACCATATTATCACCTCTCATATCCTTGATTATCTTTTCAATATCTTTTTTATTGAGTTTAAATTGTTTGATTATTTTTTGGATAACACTTGATTGACTATCAAATAAAGCAATAATAAGATGTTCTACACTCATATACTCATCTTTATATTGATTCATGATTGTTTGAGCTTTTATAAACAATTGATTTAAATCATAAGATATCCTCATGTTTTCTTCTGTTACCGATGATTGAGTAGGTTTTAAAGATATCTCATAAGAAAGCCGATTCATAAATTCATTAATATTCACATTAGTTTTTATCAATGTACGATACATTATACCACTACTATCATCTAATAAAGCTAATAAGATATCTTCGATATCAACAACTTGTCTGCGTTCCTCCATTGCTTTTTGAAATGCTTTAGAGAAAGCTTCTTTTAAAGCATCTGTCCATCTTTCTATATTCATTGCTCTCACTCCTTTAGCACTCTTTTTACCTAAGTGCTAATTGCATTATAACATATATTTTAGCACTGTCAATAGTTAAGTGCTAAAATATATGTTTTATCTCTATTTTGATTCTTTTCTTTATTTATATACAAAAAAAGCAATATCAGGATGATATTACTTATTTGTTTTTATACACTTCTTTTTCAAGCATTGATAATCTCTTTAATAAATCAACATTTGAAGAAATATTTTCTTCCATTGCACTAAGATTATCTTGCTGTATCATATTTTCTTTTTCTAATTCTAATATTCTTTCTTTTAATTTTTTCTTTTCATTCTCTAATCTTTCAATCTGATCATAAGATTCATTAAGCATTTTCGCAAATGTCTCATAATCAATTACAATCGTATCCAAAAAATAATCAACCTCAGTAGCACTATACCCTTTAAAATCTACTTGGAATTGTTTGTTTAGAATTTTTTTTGGACTTAATTGAATTTTATTTTCCATCCGCCTCACCTCTCTAATATTTTCACAAAAAATAGATATAAATGCAAGATTTTTTTAAAAAAACATCAAAATACTTTGAATTTTTGACAAGTACTATAGTATTTATGTTATAATGATTATTATGATAAAGGAGGAAAAGATGGTAAATTATCCAAACAGAAAAGCAAATCCTATTTCTATTCATACGCCAATGAAACCTAAACATTATACGAGTCATCGTGGAATGTCTTTAGAAGAGGATATAAGTTTCAGTAATGATTATTATTTATTGAATGATAAAGCTGTTATTTATAAGAAACCAACTCCAGTACAAATTGTAAAAGTTGATTATCCTAAACGTTCAGCGGCTAAGATTGTAGAAGCTTATTATCGTAAACCTTCTACAACTGATTATAATGGAATATATAGAGGAAAATATATTGATTTTGAAGCTAAAGAGTGTAAAAATGATCGTTTTCCTTTTGCAAATATTTATAAACATCAAATTGATCATTTAAAAAGAATTATTGATCATGGTGGTATTGCTTTTGTAATTATTGCATTTACTCATAGAAATGAAGTATACTTAATTGATGCTAGTTTTATGATTGATGCTTATTATCATTCAGATAGGAAATCTATTACTTATGATGAAATTAAAGAAAAAGGTCATATCATTAAACAAGGTGTTAATCCAAGATTAAGTTATTTAGATGTGATAGATAAATATTATTTTTAGGAGGTTAATAAATGACTAGAAAAACAAAAAACTCAGCTCAACCTCAAACAACAAAAAGAAAAATTAATAAGAAAAGGCTAATATTGAGTCTTTGCTTAATTGTTGTATTGGTTATTGCTGGAAGTGGTATTTATTTAGGGGTAAGAATTTATCAAGAAACAGATGGTTTAGATGTTGATAAACTTGTTACAGAAGAATCTTCTTCAATGTTAAGTGCTGACGGAAAGGTCTTCTATAATTGTGGAATGAACGGAACAACAAATAAAAATGTAACTTATGATGAACTTCCACAAGTATTGATTGACGCTGTTGTTTCAGCAGAAGATTCTCGTTATTTTGAACATGATGGTTTTGATCTTCCTCGTATTGTGAAAGCATTTATGGGAAATTTAGTAGCTGGAAGAATCACTGGTGGTGGTTCTACAATTACACAGCAGTTAATTAAAAAATCATATTATCCAAATGAAGAGAAGACAATTGAAAGAAAGATTGGAGAAGTTATTCTTTCTATTCAAGCAACAAAAAAAATTACTAAAGAAAAAATCTTAGAGCTTTATTTGAATAAGATTTATTTCGGAAATGGTCCAAAGACAATTGGAATCTATGCTGCATCAAAATATTATTTTGATAAATCAGTACAAAATTTAACATTACCTGAAGCAGCATTACTTGCAGGTGCTATTAATTCACCTAATCAATTTGATGCGTTCTATCATTTAGATAAGGCTCAAAAAAGACGTGACATTATTCTTGATTTAATGCATATGCATGGTTATATTACAGAAGAAGAACGTGATCAAGCTAAAGCTGTAAAAGTACAAAACATTTTAAAGTCTAACCCTATCAAGGCTGGGGGTAAATATCAAGCTTATGCAGATATGGTTGTGAGAGAAGTTTATGAGAAAACTGGATTAGATCCAAATGAAGGTGGTATGAAAATCTATACATATATGGATAAAGATGTCCAAACAACGTTAGATGATATTGCGAGTGGAAAAACTCATTCTTATGTTGATAAATATATTCAAGTTGGTGCTTGTGTTCAAGAAACTCAACACGGACGTATTGTTGGTGTTCTTTCTGGTAGAAATTATACAGCAATGGGAACAACTTATGCTTATGCTGGGAGCAAAGAAAAAGTTGCAAAGAATGAACTGGCAGGATATGGACAAAGAAATCAACCTGGTTCATCTTTAAAACCAATTATTTCTTATGCTAGTGCCTTTGAATACTTGAATTATTCAACTGCTCACTATGTTCATGATGTTCCATATTCTTCTGGAAAATGGTCACCTAAAAACTGGAATAATAAATTCCAAGGTGATGTATCTATTAAAGAAGCGTTATATCAATCATGGAACTTAGCTGCTATCAACACATTAAATGAAGTTATTGATAAAGTAGGAACAAATAAAATGTCAAGTTATCTTGAAGGTTTTGGATATGATATGTATGATGAAGATTTTGGTCCTGTTTATGCGGTTGGTGGATGGTCTACTGGTGTAACTCCAGAAGAAACTGCTGGTGCTTATGCAACTATTTCTAATGGTGGTACTTATTATGAACCTCATGCTGTTGAAAAAATTGAAATGATTGCGACTGGAGAAGTTATATACATTGATAAAGAAGTTGAGCAAAATAAAAAACGTGCTATTTCTGAAGAATCAGCATTTATGATTAGAGAAGTCATGACTGGTTATGTTAAGGAAAGTTTAGGACAATATGGCGTATTTAATATTGGAAAACAGATTGGTGCTAAATCTGGAACATCTAATCACCCTACTTCTGGAAGCATTCCAAATAAAAGCTTGTATGGAAAAAGTAAAGATAGCTGGATGGTAGGTTATTCTCCTGATTATTCATGGGCAGTGTGGTGTGGTTATGATTCGACCGCTCAGAAAAAGGGTTATGCAATGAAAGGTCATGACTCTAGGGAAATTGCTGCTATGATAGCAAGAAAGCTTCATCAAGGAAGTTTAACTAATTCTTATCATCAACCTAGTGGAGTTGTTCAAGCAAGATGTGTAACTGGTATTTATCCTTATGTTTCTCCAGGTAATGGTGTGCCAAGTAATCGAATCACAACTGGTTGGTTCAAAAAAGGATATACTCCTTCTTCTAGTGCAGAAGGTGCTGGTGTTAGTAATTTAGAATCATTTAGTGCAGTTGTAGAAAACAATAAAATTAGGGTTAATTTTACACCTTATCCTCAACCTAAGAGATTAAAAGGTTCTAGACCTACAAAGACTTATAATGCTAATGGAAAATCTTACAGTTTGCCATATCTTGGAGATATTAATCAAATTTATGGAAAGGTTGTATATGTAGCAGAAGTTAAGGATAGTACTGGTAAGGTTGTCTATACTGAAAAATTAAGTAAAGAAAGTGGTGTATTAAAGTATACTCCTACTGGTGGTGATTATACAGTAACTGGTTATTATGCATTAGACAATAACAATAATGATATTACATCTAATAAAATTAGTCAGACTGTCCATGTCAAAGCATCATTTGGAGGATCATTTAGTATTCTTTCTACTTCTACAAATAGCATTACTGTAAGAGCTAATGTAAATGCTGGAAACTCTATTACAATTACTTTATATGATAGCAATGGTACATTATTAAAAACTCAAACTGTTACCTCAAATTATCGTATAACATTTGGTGGTTTAACTCCTGGAACATCTTATATTGTAAAAGGAAACGAAAGAACTGCTGATGGTGAAACAAAAGATTTAGGAAGTCAAACTGTCACAACTCAAGGTGGTGGAATTGAATAAAGAAGATAGGTTCGCCTATCTTTTTTTATTTAACATTTCTTCTTATATTTTACATAAATTCCATATTATGATTTAAGAAAATATAATTGTACAACTAACGTTAAAGCTCAAAGAGCTTATCTATCAGTCTTTCACTAATACAAACGCATAAGAGTGTTCTGTAATTAAAAATAATATTTAGCTTGATAATAAAAACCAACTTAAAAAATATTAATTTTTCTGAATCACAACTTGCATATGCTTTTTATAACAGAATAAATGATCCTCTTAATTTAACTAAAAAATGATAAGAACATCCCATTAATAGATTATCAATGAAATACTCTTACTGCAACTATATTGTCTTTTGGACATATTGGTGTAACTAGTGAATCTAATGCTCCTTTATCTTTATTAAGTAATATAAAAGAAGCAAATAAGAATATAATTTATGGAAAGAATAATGCTGTTTTAAAGGATGTTTATTTCTATAATTATAATACCTAATGATTGGAATAAGGTGATTATGAATCTTAGAGTTGTTTCAGTATCTTATAATTCTTCTATGGAATATTTTGATGATAAATATAACTCTCATTACTGTAATGATTCAATTACAATTGATCATTCTGTTTCTATTATTGGATGACATGATAATTTTTCGAAATCTAAATTTAATAGAAAGCCAATGAAAAACAGAACATCAAAAAAAGGATGAAATTGATTAATTCAACTTCATCCATATTTTATATTAATTCTCTCTTTTCTTTCTAGTCATTAATCCAATAACTATTAAACTGACAATCATTCCTCCTACAAATAGGAATGCATTTGTTTCATCTGATGTCTTGACATTCTCTCCTAAGTTCTCTTTCTCTAACTTATCTTTCGGCTCACTTGGTTCTTCCTCTTTATCTATTACAACTTCTTCATTTAATACCTTTACATTGTATTTTATCTTGATACTTTCATTTCCATACAATGTCCCTACTGGTATTCTTAATGTCCTTGTTTCTTCATCATAAACATCTTCTATCTTGAGTATCTCTTTATGTCCATCTGGATATTCTACCTCGATTGTATCTCCTATCAGCTCTACTCCCTCTGGTATCTCTTCTTCTATATACCCATCTTTCCACTCTGAATTCTCTTGTGTATTTGTCACCTCAACTGTATATTCAAGTTCATCTCCTTTTTTTGGCTCTTCTCTCTTTGGATCTGTCTTGTTCTCTACTGTGACCTTCTTATCTGGTTTTGGATCTGCTAATTTGATCTCCTCTCCTCCTTCTGGTAACACTGTCTCTTCTTCTACCTTTGTTGGTGTTCCATCTGGATTCTTTCCTTCGACTTCTATTGTATTATGGATATCTTTATCCTTATCTGTCAAGCTCTTATCATTAATATAAACATCATAGACAATCTGATAGTTTGTTCCTCCTTCAATTAACTCGATTGGAACTTCTATCGTTCTTGTCTTTTCATTATACACATCTTTTACATTTAATTTAATCTCTTTTCCTTCTGGATCAATTAATTTGATACTATCCTCTACTAGTGTTAATCCTTCTGGTAATTTATTCTTGATCCCTACATCTTTCCATTTTGTATCCTTCTCTTTATTTGTTGCAGTAATTGTATATGTAAGAATATCATATACTTGTGCTTCATTTGATGAAGGATCTGTTTTATTTTCTACTTTGACTGTAACTTCTGGATCTGGATTCTTTTCAAACACTGGATAGAAGATAACATCATCATCTAAGATATCTGGATAATCTTTAATTAAATCTAAGATTGTTTTCTTATCTAAATCAGGATATGGATCTTCTCCTTTTGGATCAGGTGTCCATCCTGTAAATGAATATCCTGGTTTCTTTGGTTCTTCTTCTGGAAGTTTAATTGGTTGATCTGTAACCTGATCAATCTTTTCTGGTTCTCCATCTTTGTTATATGTTACTGTGACTTTCTCCGCTTTCCAGATGGCATAGATTTTTTCATTTCCTTCAACTGTACTTTCTTTATCGAAGGCTTCTCCACTTCCATCAGCTTTTGTATTCCATCCTGTAAAGACATATCCTTTTCTTATTGGATTCTTTGGATAAGCTTCTTCTACAACCTTTGCTCCATATTTATAAGCTCCTAGATCTGTATGATAAACTTCATCTTGACCTGTATTCTTATAGTATGTCACTGTTCCTGGATCTAATACACTTAGCTGCTTACTACTTTGGGCTTTAAGTGATTGTCCTATTCCATCTACCCATTCGTATGATAATTTATAAATACCTGTATCTACTCCCAAAACTCCTGTACGTCCTTTTGTCACTAAACTAATAAGTTTATCTGTCCATTCTAGTTCCTTGAATGTTCCATCTTCCTGTTTGATTCCTATTGTAATTCTAATTAAATCATCATTTAAATCTTTTCCAAGATTATATTCTAATATCGATTTATCTTCACTAACTTTATATTCTACTTCTTTAGGAAATGGTTTTGAATTAATGTTATGCGCTGTTAGTTTATCTTCAAGTTTTGTATAGGTTCCTTCATCTAATACAAATGAATTTAATTTTTCTGCATCTACTGTGACAAAACTAATATTATCACGATGATCATATATTGTTTCTTCTTCTTTTAAGTCCCTATAGTTCTCTGGTTTATTTTCAGGAACTGTATAGATTGTACAATCAGTTCCCATAACTGCATCAGCCATTGATACCATACCAATTGATGTTGTAGGAACAAGACGTAAACGTCTCATACCTGTTTGCCCTTCAATAGTTGCATTAACTTGAAGCCATCCAATACCTGGAGCAACAGCTGATACATTATCTTTTACTCCTACATCAGCTAATGTAATGATTGGAACATCACCTTCTAATAATGGACTTTTATTTGGATACAATGGATTATTAGGGTCTTCACCTTCAAAAATTTCCCATTCAATATGGTATGGTTTCTCAACATTAGCATCACTTGTCAGTGGGAAAACATAACGTATTCTACGTACTGTATCATAATTAGATTTATCAACCTTCTTATAATCTTCATCACTTAAATTTGAAGGATAAAGCATAACTGTACTTACAGAAGCTTTTGAATAAGCCCTATCAAACTCACTATCTAAACCTGCAAAAACTTTCAATTCAGGATATCCTCCGTTGAATGATACCCATGTATCATTCTTATCAGCATTGAGATTAGTTGCTATTAAATCTTTTGTAAGCAAACCTGTAACACCTGTAGGTTCACTACCATAATCACACATAGCAGTTGTTTGTTTATCATAATAACAGTTAGTAAAATGTCCACCATTATTACCACTAAACCCTCTTACATTTGTAGCTCCTATAGGTGTTCCATCTGATTTAGAATTAAGTGTTCCTACTTCACCAGCAGCATAACAATTGTTAAAATAAAAAGTACTATCTCCTGCACCAGCAAAACCACCCATATTTGAACCACCATTAGACATACCTACCATTGAAGTAGAATAACAGTTCGTAAATACTGATTGTGTTCCTTCGCTATTAACACCTACAAATCCACCAATATTATTTGTACCTTCAATTTTACCTGAAGCATAACAATTTTCAAATCTATGAGTTCCTTTATGAGTAACTCCCGCAAAAACACCTGTTTCTGTATTCCCATAAACATCTACATTTGTATAACAGTTTTTATATTTAATATTATCTGCATTTGTACGAACACATGAAGTAAATCCTCCAGAATGCCCTCCTGTAGAAATCGCAACACCATCTACTGCTGCACAGTTTTCAATGGTTACAGCTCCACACTGTCCATCCCATGGACCTTCAATAAAATCAGATACACAACTTCCTCCATATACATAAACGTTAATTGCTTTTGTATTTTTAATTGTAATACCTGAACTTCCACTATCAGCTGGAGAAAAGACTCCACCAATACCATGTGATACTCCCTTTCCATCAACTAAAACTTTTTTAACTACACAATTATCAACAGTTCCTGCATTAAACTGTGCAATAAACGAAGCAGCATGTGAATAATATGAAGCTCCAATATTTGTATAAACCTTTGCATTAGAAAGGGTTAAATTTTTCATTAAAAATCCAGAATTCCCATTGCTTACAGAGGCAATAAATCCAGGATTAGTATTAACCTCAGAATATAAATTATAAACAGTATGTCCATTTCCATCAATTGTTATCGCTTGATTTATATTTATTCCTGTCCAATTTTTACCATTTTGTCCTCCTAAATCTATATCTTTTATTAATTTACAAGATTGTTGATTTACAAGACACCAACGTAATTCTTCTGCTGTATTAACTAAATATGGATTCGATACTGTTCCATCTCCTCCGTTATTTGGTTGACTAGCCATACCATTCCATGGTGTAAGTTTTGTATCCTTCCATGATACTTTTTTCTTACATTCTTCCCATCTTTCGTTATAATAGCTTGTTTGTCCTGGTTTTGAAGAAGCAGCTTCTGTTGAATTCATAACTGTTATCATTCCAATACACATTAGCAATACAAGACAATAACTAATAATCTTTCTTTTCATATAGTTCTCCTCCTTAATATAATCAAATCTAAAATTCTTAATAATACTTTCACCATTTCATAATGACAAACTTATATATCTATTATCCCCCTCCTATTTATCTTCAACATAAGCACATTTATTAAAAACTAACTCTTCTTTTTTAAATATTTCTTTCTTTTCTCTTCTTTACATATATCTATCAAATGACAATTTTGACATTGAGGATTTAAAGACTTACAATGATATCTTCCAAAAAATATCAATTGATGGTGCGTCTTGATCCATCTTTGTTTAGGGATTGTTTTCATCAATTTCTTTTCTACTGTTAATACAGAATCATCCTTTTTCGCAAACCCTAGCCTTTTTGCGATACGTTCTACATGTGTATCAACTGCAATAGCAGGATACCCAAAAGCCTCTGACATAACTACGTTTGCGGTTTTACGACCGACTCCAGGTAATAATTGTAAAGCTTCATGATCATTAGGAACAACACCATTAAAATCATCAATAAGTTTCTGACACATTGCTTTTACATTCTTTGCTTTATTACGATACAACCCTATTGATCTTAAATCATTCTCTAATTGTTCAATACTTGCATTTGCATAATCTTCTACAGAAGTATATTTTTGAAAAAGTTTACTTGTAAGCTTATTAACACTCGCATCCGTTGTTTGAGCTGATAACATAACTGCAATCAATAATTCTAATTCATTACCATGCTCTAATTCACATTTTGCATCAGGAAACAATTCATCTAATTCTTTTAATATTCTATCTTGTTTTGTTTTAATCATGACTATCCCACCAATTATAATCTTTAATTTGATCTGAAATATCATCATCTTCTTGAGATGACCTTGCAAACCTCTTTTTAACACCATATGAGGCCCAATTTTCCAATATTCTTTCTATATACCTTAAATTAATTACACCTGATTTAACAGCTTCATTTAAAGCATCTACAACCATATCATCACTATATCCTGCAGTCTTAAAAGAACTAATAATGTTCATTTCCATTTGACTTAAACTTCTTCCAAAAGCATCTTCAAAAAAAGATAACAAATCAATCTGTTTTTCTTTCTTTATCTCTTTTTTAATTAAATAATTATATAATGGTTTTAAATCCAAATATCCATTCTTTCTAGTAATAAGATGCTTATCTAATAATTTTAATAAAATATCATCAATCTGTTTTAAAGATAAAGTAGATAATTTTGAAATTGTTTGAGGATTAATAGGTTTCATATTTAATTCCTGCATAACCATTATAATCAATAACAAATGACACTCACTATCAGCAATATTCAATTCCTTTGCTTTAATTAATAATAACTTCTTATAATCAATACAACCATAATTCATTAATTCATTCATACCTAACCCTCAATAAAATAAGCTTTTATAAACTCTCCTGTTTCTAAAGAATAATATACATAAGTCAACTTATCTTCTTCCATGATTTTTTGACAATATACAAAACGATTATTTTCATAACCAACATCTAAACTATCTATATGTGTCTTATATTTTTTTTCTATTGCTTTAATAACTTTCTTCTCATCTGCAAATGGTCCTTCTAAACTATCTATTAATTCTTTTTTTTCGTTAAAAGCTGCAAAATACTTTTTACCATTTGCTTGTACTCTTATAATATAATAAACTTCTTTTCCATGATGAGCATGAAAATAACCATCATAATCATAATGATTAGTTTCACATATTTCATTTCTAATTAAATCCAACTTATGATGATAATTGTAATAAGGAACATGTACATAAACCATATAAAATATAGACAAGCCTAATATCAAAACTAAAACAACAATTGCAATTCTAAATCCATATTTTTTCATACATAACCTCCTTTGATATATTATTATACTCTAAAACGACGATAAATAAAAGAAAAAGACGAATTAATCGTCTCTACTTCTTCCTGCAATCATTAAGAAAATTCTTAGCATACTCATTAATGTTGAAATCATCGCCGCAACATATGTTAAAGCAGCAGCACTCAACATCCTTTTTGCTCCAATATACTCTTCATCATCCAGATAATAGTCATCTAATATTTTTAACGCTCTTGATGAAGCATTAAATTCTACTGGTAATGTCACCAGCTGAAAAGCTAAGATACCTAACATTAAGATAAATCCAATCCAGGCAATATTCGTATGTCCTAACAAAAGACCTATGAAAATTGCTATCCAACCTAAATATTGACCAATATTCGCAAACGGTAAAATAATATTTCTTACCACAATCGCTTTATATCCTTCTTTATGCTGAATGGCATGACCACATTCATGAGCTGCAATCGCTAATGAAGCAATTGATGTTCCATCATACACTCCATCTGATAAATTTACTGTATTGTTACTTGGATTATAATGATCAGACATTGTTCCACTTACATGATTCACACTTACCTGAGATAATCCATTACTATCTAATATTTGTCTTGCAACTTCTTTACCTGTGATCATACGATGATTTTTTACTCTACTATATTTTGCATAACTCGATTGTACCTTCATTTGAGCATAGATTCCTAATAATGCTGCTAATGCTACAAAAATAGTACCAATCATATAATATGGATTACTATATAAATACCAACTAAACATTTCAATCACCTACCTACAATTATAATATACCCATTATGTTAACCGAATATGAAAACAAAAGAAAAGATGCATTAATTCATTGCATCTTTCAATCTATGACTTGGTTTAAATGATACAGTTTTACTAGCAGGAATAACAATAGTTTCTTTAGTTTTAGGACTAACACCTTTTCTTTCTTTACGGCTATTTACTTTAAAAGTTCCAAAACCAGAAATTAAAACTTTATCTCCTTCTAAAATACTTTCAACCATTGTTTCAAACACTGTATCAACTAATGCTTCAGCATCTTTTTTTGTAAGATCTCTTTTTTCTGAAACTATATCAACTAATTCTTTTTTGTTCATATTTTTACTGCCTCCTATTTAAATCTAAGACGTAGTATAACATTATGAACAATGAAAATCAACAAGAAAAATTACAAAACAATCGCAATTACATTACTCTTACCTTTATTTACAATTTTACTTAATATATCATGAACTTTTAAGGTTGCTGATTCAGGCATAGCAGCTAATTTCATACGCATTCCTTCGTTAATTAAATCTCCTAATTTTCTACCAAAAACATCACAATCAAAGATAGCTTCTTTGTTTCCTTCACCATGATCTACCAAATATCCAATAAAAGCTTCAGCTTGTTCTTTTGACCCAATTATTGGTTCAAATGTACTTTCTATGTCTACTTTGATCATATGAATCGTAGAGGCTGTTGAAGTTAATTTCATTCCATATCTTGGTCCTTGCTTAATAAGCTCTGGTTGACTTAATTCAACTTCATCCATAGTTGCTAGAGCGTAGCCATAACCTGTCTGTTTCACCATTGAAATAGCATTTTTATATGCTCTATATTCTTTATCATGTTGCATTAAAACTTGAATTTGTTTTAAGAACATTGCACTATCAAATTTATCTTGTCCTAATATTTCATTTAGTATTTCATTATATAAACCTTTCTTTTCAACAATTCTTAATGTTGCAGAAGATGTAGATGTATCAATAGCAGATAAATAAGCTTTCTTTATAAAATCAAAGTCATTCATACAATTAACAATATTTTCTACATCTTTAAATCGATGAATTTCTAATAAAGACTTCTCTAACGCTTCATTCAATGTCTTTTTCAACCAATGGTCATTTTCCATTAATGCAATCCAACGAGGTACTTCAATTTTGACTTCATGTATTGGAAATTCATATAAAGCTTCTTTTAATAAATGAGTGATATCTCTTTCGTTCATTTCATTGACTTTTAAAGCCATAACTGGAACATTATGTTTTTCTTTTAATGATTCAACTATTTGTTGGCATTCCATAGATTGAGGAGAAGCGCTATTAACAACAATTACAAATGGTTTTCCTATTTGTTTAAGTTCTTCAATAATTTCATCTGTACTTTGGACATAATCTTCTCTATCAATTTCACAAATACTTCCATCACATGTTACTACAATTCCAATAGTAGAATGATCTGTCATAACTTTTGTTGTTCCTATTTTAGCAGCCTCATCAAAAGGAATAGCTTCTAAATACCATGGTGTCTTAACATATCTGATTCCAGATTCATCTTTATATCCTTTTGCTCCATCAATGACATAGCCGACACAATCCACTAATCTTACATTGATTCCTAAATTATCTTCCACTTGTATCCTTGCTGCTTGATTAGGAATAAATTTAGGCTCTACTGTCATGATCATACGTCCCTCACCTGATTGAGGTAATTCATCTACAGCTCTTTTTTTTGCATCTATATCTTCTATATAAGGGATAACTGCAACTTCCATAAAACGTTTAATAAACGATGATTTACCAACCCTTACTGGTCCTACAACACCTAGATAGATATCACCTTCACATCTTTTACCAATATCTTTTAATATATCTATTGTTTGCATAAAAATCCTCCTTCTTACACATAAATATATGTTTATAAATAAAAAAAATGAGTTTATGAACTCATTTTCTTCATTTCTTTTCTTTTTTTATTCATTTCTTTGACCCAATACTGATTTCCTTTTTTCATAAAGACTTTTAAAGTCATTAATGATGTTTTAACATCTAAATGATTTCCACCAGCAATATCTTTTGCTGCTTTTTTTAATAAACTACAAACACTATATTTTTGGATTGATTTCATTAAAAGTAATCCAGAACTTAATTTTAATGAACCATGATATTTTAATTTCTTCTTTTCACACCATTTTCTCATAATTTTTTCAGAAAGGTCACATTTTTCTGTTTCATATTCATCACAAATAATCACACTATAAATCTTTTGATGTTCCATTTTTTTGTTTTCTAATTTAGAGAAAATCTCTAAGGTTGATGAAGGAATAGAATCTATTGTTATTAAAAACAAGAAAACAATTTGATCATAAGCAAAAACTGTTCTTTCATCAAAAGTCATTATATTTCTTACATCAACAATAGTATCTTCTTCTTTTAAATATACTTCTAATCTTTTTAAATAAGGCTCTATATAGCTTTGAGAATGTTTTAAACCAGAATTAATAATTAATATTTTATTCACTATCTACACCCCCAAATGTGCATAAAGTTTCTTCTAATTCATTTTCTTTACAGAAATAAGTATTAATTGAAGAATAAATATAACCAATAGCACAATCTTCAACTATATCAGTAAATATTTTCTTTTCTTCTTCATCTATTTCTCCATATCCAATAACAAGTAATCTTTTTTTTAATTGACTTAAACTTTGATGTGTTGTTTCTCCATCAACCAATGTATAAAATGGTTCTAAATTACAAACCATTCTTTCAAGCATCTTTTTAAATGGAATATCAAAGCAACCATATTTCACATGAGATACATAAATAATCAATTGACAATCATTCATCCATTGTGAAATCAAACTCATATCATCTTTAAAATAACAACTTCCGCCTTTTTTAAAGCACTCTAATCCACCAGTACAAGTACAATAGTGAATATTATTCAAATTAACAACAACAGAATTTTTAAATAATTCTGTAGATATTTCTTTATCAGTAACTACTAAGTTTCTCATATGAATCTCCTATTCAACGATATTATTGTATAATTATAATATCTGTTTGTCAAATTATCTATAAAAAGCAAAAAGGTTAAAAATAACCTTTTGATTATAATCCTTGATATTTCAACAAAGCTTTTTTAATTCTTTCTAATGCATCAAATACTTTTTGATCATTTTCATATACACCAAGTACAATTCTAAAATGACCTTCTCCACCTTTTCCGTAATTAATTCCATCATTAACACAAACTTTTGCTTCTTTAATTAAATAAGAAACGATTTCACTAGATGAACCTAATGAACTTACATTGACCCACCCTAAAAATCCCGACTCACTTAATTGCATAGAAACATTTGGAATAGAATTAAATATTTCATAAGCTTTCTTTCTTCGATTGTCAAACGCCTTTTCAAAAACTTTCATAAATGATGTATCTTTAAAAGCTTCAATCATACCAATTTGACTAATTGTATGAGTTGCTCCTAGAATGCTTACAGCACAACCATAATAAGAATCCATAATTTCATCACAAGCAACAATATATCCAACTCTAAAACCGCTTAATCCCATCCCTTTAGATACAGAGAAAACAGTAATTGTTCTTTCCCACATTCCTTCTATTGAAGCTGGAGTAATAAATTCATTTTCAAAAGTAAAATCTTCAAATGCTTGATCACAAACTAAAACAAGATTATTTTCTTTTACAAAGTCTGCAAGAGCATATAATGATTCTTTATTGAATACTGTTGTTGTTGGATTATTTGGATGAGTTAAAACTACCATTTTTGTTTTATCAGTAAGGACTTTCTTAAAATCATCAATATTAATTTGATATCCATTTTCTTCTTTTAATTGTACAAAATTTGCTTTCGCATGCATTAATTCTATGTTTTGAATATTATTTGGATAACATGGAGTTGGTATAATAATTTCATCACCTTCATTAATACATGAAAGCATTGCGAAATATAAACCACTATCAGATCCTGGAGTAATGAGTATGTTTCTTAACGGATCAACATCTAGATGATTCTTTTCTTTTAATTTTTTCGCGATTTCTCTTTTTAAATCATCATTTCCTATAGGTGCTGTATAATGTGCAGACACAGGAGACTTCATTGCTTCTAAGCAAGCATTTAATATATGTGGTGGTACTGAGAAGTCTGGAGTAAATGGATCTGCCCACCCCATTAAATCAACACCTTGTTCACCTAATTTAGTATAATTATCTCCTACATCAGCTTTTTCTACTGCATTAAATAACCCACCTTCTATATATTGTAAAGATTTTCTTAATTGTTCTTTCATATAATCCTCCTAGTTATGAATAACACCTTGCTCAATTGCTTTTTCCCCAACTGCTTTCGCAACTGTTTTCGCAACTTTTGGATTTAGAGCATCTGGTATAATATATGTTTCACTCAATTCTTCATCACTCACTAGAGATGCTAATCCATACGCTGCAGCCAATTTCATTTCTTCAGTAATCTTAGTTGCATGAACGTCTAAAGCCCCTCTAAATAAACCTGGGAAAGCAAGTAAATTATTAATTTGATTTGGATAATCACTTCTACCAGTTCCTACAACTCTAGCTCCCGCTTCAATTGCGTCTTGATATTTAATTTCTGGTTCTGGATTTGCCATCGCAAATACAATAGGATTTTCTTTCATTCCTTTAACCATTTCTCGAGTTAATAAACCTGGTGCTGAAACACCTATAAAAACATCTGCTTCTTCAAGTGCCTCTTTCATTGTTATTCTTTTATTTTGAGTATTTGTAATTAATGATAATTCTTGAGTTAAGAAATCATATTGATCATAATCCTCTTTTAATACAATACCATTAATATTAAAACCATAAATTTCTTTTACTCCTAAGTTATGAATCATCTTAATAATAGATGAACCTGCAGCTCCAGTTCCACTAACAACAACGCTTACATCTGATATATCTTTCTTAACAACCTTTAAAGCATTAATTAATCCTGCAGTGACTACAATAGCTGTTCCATGTTGATCATCATGAAAAACAGGTATATCTAATTCTTCTTTTAAAGTTCTTTCAATTTCAATACATCTAGGTGCACTAATATCCTCTAAATTAATACCACCAAATGTTGGAGCAAGTGCTTTTACAATACTTATAATCTCTTTTGGATCTTTTGTATCTAAGCAAATAGGTACTGCATCTATATCTCCAAATTTTTTAAATAAAATAGCCTTACCTTCCATAACTGGCATAGCCGCTTCTGGTCCAATATCTCCTAATCCTAATACTGCTGTTCCATCACTAACAACTGCAACGCTATTTCCTTTCCATGTATATTTATAAACATTATTTTTATTTTTATGAATTTCTCGACAAGGTTGAGCGACCCCTGGAGTATATAATAAAGATAAATCGTCTTTTGTTTCTACTCTTGTTTTTACATTTACTCCTAACTTTCCTTTTAACTCTTCATGTAACTTTAATGCTTCTTGATAAACATCTGCCATAATATCACTCTCTTTCCTTGATTATTATGACATAAATTGATAAAAAACAAAAGAGAAACAAATATTATTTAGCAATAATATATAAAAAAAGCATTGATATAAGTCAATACTTTCTTTCATAACTTATTTACTTGATAAAATCCGGATTTACTTCTATATCTTCTAAATCATCCCAAATCTCTTCCTCATTCTTGACTTCGACCTTAATACAAGTTTCACCACTAATTTCTATCTGCATTTCTTTTTCAATTTCACAAATGACATTTTTATCTCTTAAAAGTGCATTCAAACATTTTGGTTTCCCTAAACACCTTGCTTTTAAAGTATCACTTGTTTCAAAATCTCTTTCTTCTTTTTTTATGACTTGCATTTCATCAATATAAGTCACCTGTCTTTTCTCTACTATAGAGTTACTATCTTCATTAAAACTATACCAAATATGGACATCAAAAGTTCCAATGATTTTTGGTATTCCTTGTTTTATTGAAGCATCATAATGATGATTTGTTAACCAACATCCTAAAATTGTAGAAGGTTCTTCATCAAGTTCAAAAGTATACGAATTTTTTGAAAGCTTTTTACCTTTCGCAACAATAGCTTTAGTATATATTTCTCTAATGTTACTCATTATTCCACCTCAATATAGTATACTTTTAAATTTTCTATTTAGACCAAAAACTATTCATTTATATGGATAACCACAAGTTCAGGAGGATTAAAAAAACGTGGAATCATATTTTTAGCCATTCCCCTACTTACTATCATTGTAGAACCATCAAGTTCATATTTCCCACCTGCATATTTTGGGAAAAATTTTTCATAAGGAGCATATACTCCATTTAATATAAAAGGAATACGCCACTGTCCTCCATGAGAGTGTCCACACACAATTAAATCAAAATGTGTCTTAACATAATCCTCTATAAAGTAAGGTCTATGAGATAACAAAATAGAAAACCGATCATAATCTATACAATTATCAAGATATCCCAATGTTTTTTGATAGTCTTCAACAGCCACAAATGCATGACAATCATCTATACCTGAAAAAATTATATGACTATCATTTATTCTTTTCTCTTGATAAGTTTCTTTAAGAAGATGAACTGAATATTTTTTTAATAAATCTAATATTTCTCTATAACGATGAGTTCTCATTTCATGGTTACCAAATATAAAATAACATAAATATCCATCTAATCCTTCTAATAATAATTCAAATGATTTAATATCATGTTTTTCATCAATCATATCTCCTGCAAATAAAATGACATCTGGATTTTCTCTTTTAATCTTACAAATTAATTTTTCCTGCTTTTTACCATAGAAACTACCATGGAGATCACTTATTAATATAATTCTTAAATGATTCACTTTAGATGATATCATATGATATCGTCTTACCACCAAAGGTGAATATCCAATAAAAAAAACAAAAACAATAAAACAAATTATCCACATGATACCACCTCCTTATTTTAAAATAAAAACTTGAGTCGCCTCAAGTTATTTATTACCATTTTGTGAAGATTCCTTTAACACAACATCATGAGCTCCACCTTCAACAATACTCGTTGAAGATACAAGTGTAATCTTTGCTTTTTCTTGTAATTCAGGAATCGTTAACGCTCCACAGTTACACATTGTAGATTTAATCTTACTTAATGTTAATCCTACATTATCTTTTAAAGAACCAGCATAGGGTACATAAGAATCAACCCCTTCTTCAAACGAAAGTTTAGCTTCTCCTCCCATATCATATCTTTGCCAATTTCTTGCTCGAGCACTTCCTTCTCCCCAATATTCTTTCATATATTGACCATTGATACTAACTTTATTAGTTGGCGATTCATCGAAACGAGAGAAATAACGTCCTAACATAATGAAGTCACTTCCCATAGCAAGAGCCAATGTCATATGATAATCATGAACAATTCCACCATCGCTACAGATTGGAACATAAATACCAGTTTCTTTGAAATATTCATCTCTAGCTTCTGCAACTTCGATTGTAGCCGTTGCTTGTCCTCTACCAATACCTTTTTGTTCACGTGTGATACAGATAGATCCTCCACCGATACCAATCTTAACAAAATCGGCACCAGCATCAGCTAAAAATCTAAACCCTTCTTTATCAACGACATTTCCAGCTCCAACTTTGACACTATCACCATAATGATCTCTAATCCATTGAATTGTGATTTTTTGGAATTCAGTAAATCCTTCGCTTGAGTCAATACACAATACATCAACCCCTGCATCTACTAATGCTGGAACACGCTCTGCAAAGTCTCTTGTGTTAATACCAGCACCTACTATATAACGTTTATGTTTATCCAATAATTCGTTTGGATTTGATTTTCTTGATTCATAATCTTTTCTAAAAACAAAATATTCTAAATTTTGATTTTCATCAATGATTGGTAAAGCATTTAATTTATTATCCCAGATAATATTATTTGCTTCTTTTAATGTTACACCATTCTTAGCTGTTATTAATTTTTCAAATGGTGTCATAAATTCAGATACTAATGTATCTAATGGTGTACGAGAAATACGATAATCTCTTCCAGTAACAATACCAACAAGTTTTCCATTTGCAGTTCCATCTTCTGTAACTGCCATTGTAGAATGTCCTGTTTTTTCTTTTAAAGCTATTACATCTTTTAAAGTTGAGTTAGGTGATATATTAGAATCACTATGTACAAATCCAGCTTTGTAAGATTTAGCTCTTTTTACCATCGCAGCCTGATCTTCGATAGACTGTGATCCATAAATAAATGAAACACCACCTTCTCTTGCTAAAGCAACTGCCATTTTATCATCTGATACCGATTGCATGATTGCTGATACAAGAGGAATATTTAATGATAAAGCAGGTTCTTCTACTCCTTTTTTATATTTTACTAGAGGTGTCTTTAAACTTACATTTTTTGTTTGACACTCTGCAGAAGAATAACCTGGAACTAATAAATATTCATTAAAAGTATGTGAAGGTTCTTTAAAAAAATATGCCATATTGTTTCTCCTTTTTATAATAGTTTTACAAGATTATATATTTTTTTATTCGTTTCGTCAATGTTTTTTAATCGACAAATAATTTTTGTGATTCATTTGAGTTCACATCTACTATTTTATAGAAGTACTCCTTTTGACTTAAATCACCTCTTTCAATTGTTTCAGCAATTTTACCATCTTTAATATATAATAATTTTGATGAATAAGAGGCAATCATTGAATCATGTGTTACCATTAAAATAGATACTCCTTCTTCACTATTTAGTCGTTTAAATAACTCTAATAATTCATGGGAATTCTTTGAATCTAAATTCCCAGTAGGTTCATCTGCAACCACTAATTTAGGATTTGTTATTAAAGCTCTTGCTATTGCTACCCTTTGTCTTTGACCACCTGAACATTCACTAGGATATTTATCTAATAATTGTTCTACCTCTAGTTTTTGAGCTATTTTCTTTACTTTTTCTTTGATTATATCTTTATTTTCATTTGCGAGTGATAAAGGAACTGCAATGTTTTCAAAAACTGTTAATGAATCTAATAAATTAAATTCTTGAAATATAAATCCAAGATTTTCATATCTAAATTTTCCTACCTCGTTTTCTCCCATTGCTCTCACTTCGGTACCATTAATAAATACTTTTCCTTTAGTTGGAATATCAATAGTAGATAGATTATTAATAAAAGTTGATTTCCCACTTCCGCTTGGTCCCATAACACAAACAAAGTCCCCCTCATAAATATCTAAAGAGACATCATTTAATGCTTGTACTGGATGACTTGTTCCAAGTCCATATATTTTTGTAATGTTTTTTGCTGATAATATCTCTTTACTCATAATGAATACCTCCTTCTATTGCTTTTAATACGATATTTTTATAATTATGATAAGTTAATACTCCTACAAATATTGGTGGAATCATCTCTACTGCTATTAAAATGCTACCAAAGAAAATACCTATATTACCATGAACACAACATCTAATAACAATAATTATAATATATATCAAAGGTATAAAAATAATAAGTCCATAATAAAAAATAACTTCTTTAGAAATGATCTTTTTCATTTGTTTTTTAACATACCCAAGTTTATATAAATTATAATAGAATATTTGTCTATTCATTATTTCACTACTATATTTATAAAATATTCCTACTGACAATAAAATAATAATAACAATATATCCAATAACGATTGTTAAAAAGTCTTTTAAATGTCCTTGTTGATAAACAAGTAATGCGCTCATAACTGCTGAAGATATACTATATAAGGAAACAAGAGTAATTGATTTTTTTAAAGAATAACTTAAATTAGATATTGAAATCAACCATATTTTATCACTAACAAATTTCTTCTGTTTTAGTTTTGAAAATATATTAGGTAAAACATGACTCATCACTCCTCCTGCTGCAGCTATTCCAATTAAACATGGAAAAATAAAAACACCCACTGAATATTCAGAGAAAATCATCAAAACAATACCAATGAAATAAAGCATTATATAAAACAATTTAGGTAATTTAAAGATACGTTTATCTTCATAATTATTGACTGTTTGTGTTGATAACATAAATTGTATATCATGTCGATATATATATCCCGACGAATATAAAAGCACTGAAAAAATCATTGATAAAATACTGAAAAAAGTATTAACAAACGCTTCTATAGATACTTGAAATACTGAAACCTCTATATTCAAATTAGAATAGAGTATAGTATGTCCTAAAACTGAAAATAAATATCCTAATAATAAACCTATAGGCATTACTAATACTGTAATAATAATTGTTTGATAAAATATATATAATGTTAGATCAAGAAAACTCAAACCTGATGTTGACATAATTGCTAGTTCTTTTGTTTTATTAGACAAAAAGAAATGATTTGCAAAAATAATCATTGCACAACAAAAAATAATAACCAAAAAAGCTAACATTGTTGTAATAGGAACATAAGTTTCTTGCCATGAATGTCCTCCTCTTACAATTTCACTACTTGCTAGTAATTGATTAGCCATTATATTAAAAAATATAAAACAAGCCATAATTGTAAACATCATTGTAAATGCATAAATCATCGCTTTTTTATATTCCTTTTTCAACATTTTGATTGAAAATAAAAAAACGCCCATTACAATTACCTCCTTAGCTATATCATATCAAAAAGCAAAGAAAAATAACAGTTGAACTGTTACTTTCTTTTCATTTTTAAAATTGTTAATATATCAGATGTATATGGTTGATAATCTATTGGTATGATTGTTTCAATTTTAAAGTACTGACTTAATTCATTAATTTCTTTTGCCATTGTTGAATAATGTGGTGTGATATAAATAAATTCTTTGATTTTAGATCTAATTAGGCTTTCTTTGATTCCTTGATTCATTTCTCTTTGAACAGCATTCAAAATAAGTGTATCATATGAATTATTCTTACATTTTCTTACAACTTCTTTATCTATATCTCCTACAATCCATTCAACATTTGTCTTTCTTAAAAACTTCATATTTTCTTTTGCATCACGATTATGATCTCTACTTTCATCTATTGCAGTAATATCATTATCTAAGTACAACTCTAAAGTTCCTATTCCATGATTAATTGAAATGATTTTATTGTTAGAATCAATTAATGTTTTTACAATTTCATTCTTTTTTTCTTCCATTTCTAAATGAATTGGAAAATCTGATTTAGATGAACAAATATATTTTTGATTGTTTATTTTATATGTTAATGTTGAACTACCATAAACTTTTTTATAACCTTCTAATCTAAAATCCTGATATCTTGATGTATTAATTGAATAAAATACACTTACAACTTGTTTTATCTTTCCAATTTCATTAATGATATCCTGTGATATACCATCTTTTCCACAAATAATAATGACTTGTACTTGGTCTCCAACACAACGCATTTCTAAGAAACGTAATCCTGTTTTAAATTTATCATGAAAATCTCTTAAATGATGTTCATTAAAGATTTCTAATATTTTTTTTACAACTTCATTGATATTCTTATTTTGAAGTGTACAATTTTCCATTAATGTTAAATAATGACTATCTCTTTGATAAATTCCTACATGCAATGCTTTATTAAAATAAACAATTGGTAATCTTACTATTTGACGATAATGATACACATTATGTGCTTTTATCACATCTTGTACTTTATGTTCTTCTACATGACAGTATTTATTGATTGCATCAACTATCCATTGTTTCTTTGATATAAGATGCCTTCCATATTGTAAATGCATTAAACTACATCCTAAACACTCTTTATTCTCTTTACACAATACATCTACTCGATAAGGAGAAGGTTTTATTATCTTTTTTAATACCCCTTTTAAATATTTAGGTTTATTTTCAATAATTTCTATTTCTACTTCTTCATCAGGTAAAACACCATTCACAAAACATATTTTTCTATGAATATAACCAATTCCCTCTCCGTTAATTCCTAATTTTTTTATAACTATTCTTTCTTTCATTTTCATTTCTCCTTAAATAAAATATATGAGTCATATACATTCCAATATAAAAAATCTCTGCTCCCCAATCAAATACAAACAAAACCGCTATAATAGATGCTAATGGACCATAAATTGTTTCAAAAGATGCATACATAAAATAAATCTGTAATGCATAATACAATATTAACATTAAAGCACCTGCTATTAAAGCACCTTTAAATGCCTCTCTATATCCTACTTTGACTCTTGGAACCAATTTATATATAGACATCAAACAAAACACTAAAATCAAATAAAGTAATACATGTCTTATTCCTACAATAGCATATAAAGAATCAAATAATAGAGCAAGAGGCTTAATCGCAAATATCGAAACAAATCCTAAGAAAATAAACAACAAATATAAAGTCATCTTAATAGAATAAACATAATATCCTAAAATTGTTTCTTCACTTTCTTCCTGATATAAATTTTTGGAAATCTCATATATATTCCCTATTCCTCTTGACACTGTATATATAGATAATATTAAGGTCACAAAAGCTACTGTATTGATTGTATTTGTTCTTAATATATCAATAATCACAGTTACATATTCTGTTGTTATATAACGTTCTATCATTCTTTCAACAATACTTAAATCTAGTTTAAAAAAAGAAGCTCCTACCGCAAACAGTGAAGTTGCAGGTATTAATAATAACAACAAATAAAAAGATAATGCAGCAGCTGCATATGGGGGAACAACTGCACGATAATCATCATATATCTTTATACATTGAGTATATAATTTTTTCAAGCATTTCACTCCTTAAAAAAAGAAAAACACTAATCGTGCTTTTCTTTATCGTCTTCTTCGATTAAAGTTAATTTTAATTGAACGATTCTGTTCTTATCTACTTTTTCAATTGTTAATACTGATCCATCTATCTCTATTGATTGATGAATTTCAGGACTTCCATGAAATTGACCTAACACTAATCCTCCAATTGATTCAAAATCTTCAGATATAAAATGAGTATGACATTCTTCATTAACCTCATCTATATTAACACTTCCATCAATTAAATATTCATTATGTCCTAAATCTATAATAAAGTTTTCTTCTTCATCATATTCATCATCAATTTCTCCCACAATTTCTTCAACAATATCCTCTAATGTCACAATTCCACTCATTACTCCATATTCATCTAAAACTACTGAAAAAGAAATATGTTCTTTTCTCATTGTTTCAAATACATCTGAAACATGATTAAATTCATATACATAAAAAGTTTCTCTAGTAAAATCTTTAACATTAAATTTAGATTTTATAACTTTAGACAATATTAAATCTTTAATATAAACTACACCTATAATTTCATCAAACGATTCAGAATGAACAGGTATTCTTGAAAATTGACACTCTCTAAAGACATCCATCAATTCATTATAACTTATATCATCACTAACACTAACCACATGAATACGTGGAGTCATAATTTCTTTTATTTCTGTATCACCAAACTCAAAAACATTGTGTATCATTTCTTTTTCTTCATCTTCTAATACACCTTCCTCATGTGAAACAGTAACTATAGTCTTTAAATCTTCTTCTGTCATCGTTGGTCCATTTTGATTGTTTCCACCAAGCAATTTGATAAAAACACCTGCAACAACATTAAGGATCATAACAATTGGTCCACATATAAATGTTATGAATCTAATTAAATAACATAAACTAAACGCTAATTTTTCTGCATTTCTAGTTGCTAATGTTTTAGGAGTCATTTCTCCAAATATTAAAACTATCAATGTTACAAAACCAGTCGCAATCGCAACACCAGTACTTCCTTCTCCAAATACTGAAATAATAAAAGATGTTGTTAAAGATGAAGCAGCCATATTGACTAAATTATTTCCAATTAAAATTCCACCTAATAATTTATCTGGATTTTCTAATAATCGATCAATAATTTTCGCTTTCTTATTGTTATCCTCTGCTAAAGTTCTTATTCTTATTTTGTTTACTGACATAAAGGCAGTCTCACTACAAGAAAATAATGCTGATAATGCAATTAAAATAATAAAAAATATAATCATTAATATCTGATTCGGGTCCACTTATAAAATATCTCCTTCATTCATAAATTTATACAATGTTAATATATATATAATAAAAAGTCAAATAACTTCTGTATAATAGTATAATCTATTTTTTTAAATATTCAATAACTATTTTTTTAAGGAGGAAAAAATGTATACAATTGGTATAACTGCAAGATATGATTTAGATAAAAAAAATATCATTTTAAGAGAAACATATCGAAAATGGTTAAAAAAGGATTTCAGAATTAAACTTATTATTCCAAACGATCAAAGGGAATACAATGACATTCTAAATACTTGTGATTTATTAATTATTAATGGCGGTGATGATATTAATCCAACCTACTATCACGAAAAAAACTATCATTCATTACTGGAAGATCCAATCATTGAACAATTAGATTTAGATCTCATTGACCTATTTTATAAAGCACATAAGCCAATAATTGGTATTTGTAGAGGAATACAAATTATTAATGTCTATTTTAAAGGTAGCTTAATTCAGGAAATAAAAAACTACAATACAATGATTGATCATCAAAAAAATCAACATCATCTTGTTATTAATAAAAATACAGTACTTGGAAAATATTTTAAAGAGAATATTGTTGTTAATTCATTTCACCATCAATGTATAAAAGAAATAGCCCCAAAATTTAATATATCTGCAATTAGTGAAGATGGTTTCATTGAAGCTATAGAAAAAGATAATATCATTGGAGTTCAATGGCATCCAGAATTAATGGATGATATCCATAAAACACTTTTCATAAAAATGATAAAAGCTTTACTTATCAATCATTATGATAAAAATTCTCAGCTTCTTCAATAGAAGAATAACCATATAATTTAACAGTTTCTTTTAAAATATTAATAACTATATTCTCATTTTTTTGTAACATATCAAGAATCATTTGTCCATATAAGTAAAGTGTATGAAATGAATAAGTTGATAATTCACCCCTTAAATATGTTTCAAACGAAGTATCTTCATCATTATCTTGAGAAGAATGAGTTTTCCTAGAAAGATAAGATAAATAAGGATACATTTCATTCATTTCCATGCGCATATTAACCTCTATAGAAACTATAGCATCAATTAACTCTTCTTGCTCTATAGATAATTCTATAAGATTATCCTTTATCTTTAAATAATAACTATAATCAGTAAACTTCATCATATATGCATACTTCTCGGTTAATGGGTTTCTATTCTCAATACAAAAATTTTTCAAATCATTTAAATATGATTCTAAAACGTTAGGATAAAAAACCTTAAATTGAGCAAATCGTTGTTTATAAAATGTGTCGAAATCATCTTGGCAATCTGCTCTGCCACCTATATTATTAACATTTTGAAAAAAATTCCATTCAATTCCAATAATTTCATCAATCATCCTAAAATCTCCTTAAATATAACTACTTATATTTTTATAAAAAAAAGGATTTCTTAAAGTAGAAATCCATATAGGAGGCGGCAGCTCGCTATTG
>CAJTTM010000003.1 GCA_910579135.1 uncultured Erysipelotrichales bacterium
TGACAACATTGTCCTTTTTTGATAGACTGTATTAATATTTTATTTCGTTACAGCCCCTTATTTATAACTATTAATCTTTTCTATCATTGTCTCTTTTGGTGTAAATCCAATCACTTGATCTACTGGTGTTCCATCTTTAAATAAAATCATATTAGGAATTGATTGTACTCCATATTTTAATGCAAGCTCTCCTTCTTTGTCAGTATCAACTTTAACAACTATTAAACCATCAACTTCCTTTTCTACTTCTTCTAATACTGGAGACATCATTTTACATGGTCCACACCAATTCGCAAAGAAATCTACTAATACTAACCCGTTTTTAACTATTGTATCAAATTCATTTTTATTAACTATTTTCATATAACATCACCTTTCCTTTTCAATATGAACATCTAATTGTGGATATGCCATTTCAATACCCTTTTCATCAAAAGCTATTTTTATTTTTTCCAACAAATCAACTTTTAATGCATAATAATCATCTGTAAGTCCCCATACTCTAACTGCAATAGCTATACTACTATCTTTATATTGATCGACTCTTACATAAGGTTCTGGTTCTCTTAGAGCATTAGGTTGATTGAAAATCACTTCTTGAATCACTTTTTTCGCAAGCTCTATATCAGTTGAATAATGAACATCTATACACAAATCAACTCTTCTTGTTTCTTCAAAAGAATAATTAATAATAACGCTATTCGCAAGTTCATTATTAGGGATAACAACTCTTTTGTTATCAAGTGTAAGCAATATAGAATAAAGCATTTGAATTTCCATGACCTTACCTGTATATCCATTTACTTCAATAACATCACCTTTAGAAAAAGGTTTTGAAAAAAGAATAATAATCCCTGAAACAACACCAGTTGCGGAATCTTTAAGACCTAATACAATTGCAGCTCCACCTGTCGTTAATACTGCAACCAATGAAGCTGTATTGACCCCTAGTGAACCTACACACATAATAATAACAATTACTTTTAATACAATGTTTAAAATCGATCTAATAAATGATATGACAATATCATCTACATTTGATTTTTTGATCATTTTAACAACAATACTAACTAATAGCTTAGATAACCACCAGCCAATAATTAAAATAATCACTGCATTAAAGAAATTTTCTCCAAAGATTCCTAGCTTTTTAATCGCAAAGTTATAAAACCAAGATGATTCATTTATAATTTCCATTCAATCACTTCCTAATGGTATTATAAATGATTTTTTTAAAGAAGTACAGTAACATGCTTTTTACTCTATCTTTATTATATTCATTTATTATTATTTTATTAAAAAAAGTATAAATTGCATAAATCTTTTTGTAAAAACTATACTAAATATGAATGAAGGATTATTTATTCATGAAAAAAGGTTGAAAAATCTTGGGAATACGCTAAAATAAGAATGTCTTATAATAAAGGAGGTAATAAAATGAAAAAAGTTGCTATTATGACAGATAGTAATAGTGGTATTACCCAACTGGAAGCAAAAAAACTTGGCATTTTTGTTTTACCAATGCCTTTTACAATTGATGGAAAAGAATATTTTGAGGATATAAATCTTTCTCAAAATGAATTTTATAAATATCTTATGAATGGAGCTGAAGTTTTTACTTCACAGCCCGCCGTTGGAGATGTCACAAAATATTTTGATAATATTTTAAAAGATTATGATGAAATTGTTCATATCCCTATGTCTAGTGGATTAAGTGGTTCTTGTCAAACCGCTTTGATGCTTGCATCAGAAGAAGAATATAAAGATAAAGTTTATGTCGTTGATTCTCAACGTATTTCTATTACTCAAAAGATGGATGTTTTTAATGCTTTAGAACTTGCAAAGATAGGAAAAAGTGCTAAAGAGATTCATGATATTTTAATGAAATATAAAATGGATGCAACAATTTATATTACTGTTAATACATTGGAATATTTGAAAAAAGGCGGAAGATTGACTCCAGCTGCTGCAGCTCTTGGAAGTTTGCTTAAAATTAAACCAATTCTAACAATTCAAGGTGAAAAATTAGATTCATTTAAAAAGACAAGAACAATGTCAAAAGCCGCTAAAATTATGTTAGATGCAACTATTGAAGATATTAATAGCAGACTTGATCCAAAAGGTAAAGGTGAAAATGTTGAAATAATGGTTGCTTATACTTATGATAAAGAAGCTGCTGATGAGTATGTAAAGATGATTAAAGAATTATATCCAAATCATCATGTTTTTGCGGATCCATTATCTTTAAGTGTTTCATGTCATATTGGACCTCATGCACTTGCGATTGGGGCATGCAAAAAAATTATTTAAAAGCTCTTAAAAGAGAGTGGTTTCCCATTCTCTTTTGTTTTATTAAAGATACAAATTATGTTATACTATAAAAAAAGAAAGAAAGGTGAATAATATATATGGCTGATATGCCTAGAAAACGTACTTATACAAGAAAAAATAATATTAATAACAAAAACATAATAAGAAAATCTCATCCTCATTATACTGATACTAAAGTATTTGCTTTAGGAGGATTAAATGAAATTGGAAAAAATATGTACTGTATTGAACATGATGATGAAATCGTCATTATTGATGCAGGAGTAAAATTTGCAGAAGATGGATTACCAGGTATTGATTATGTTATACCTGATTATTCTTATTTAAAAAGAAATCAAAGAAAGATTAAAGCATTATTGATTACCCATGGACATGAGGATCATATTGGTGGAATACCTTTCTTATTACAAGTTATACATATTCCATTTATTTATGCTTCTCCTCTTGCGTGTGCAATGATTCAAAGAAAATTTGAAGAGAAAAAGATTTCTAATGTTACAAAAATGGTTCAAATCGATAATTTATCACAAGTCAAAACAAAATATTTTAATATTGGTTTCTTTAAAACAAATCATTCAATTCCAGAATCTTTAGGAATTATCATTAATACCCCTAACGGTAGAATTGTTGCAACCGGAGATTATAAGTTTGATTTAACTCCAGTAGGAGATCCTGCTGATTATCAAGTAATTTCATTTTTGGGTGAAACAGGTATTACTTTATTATTAAGTGATTCTACAAATGCAGAGGTTCCTAACTTCTCAATTAGTGAAAAACAAGTTGCCTATAGTGTTCAAGAAGCATTTAGAAAAACTGAAGGTCGTTTAATTGTTGCGACTTTCGCTTCTAACGTTCATCGTGTTTCTCAGATTTGTGAAGCAGCAGTAAAATTTAATCGTAAGATTCTTGTTTTTGGACGTTCTATGGAAAATAATATTCAAGTTTCAAGAAAATTAGGTTATATAAAATGCCCAGATCGTTATTTTATTAAAAACGATGAAGCTAGAAGATTACCTGATAATGAAATATTAATATTGTGTACAGGAAGTCAAGGTGAAGCTTTAGCTGCTCTAAGTAGAATTGCAAATGGTACTCATCGTCAGATTTCTATTAAACCTGGTGATACTGTTGTCTTTTCTTCTAATCCAATTCCTGGTAATGGAGCTAGTGTTTCTAGAGTCGTCAATAAGTTATTTAGAGCAGGAGCAAAGGTTCTTACAAATACTGCTTTTAATAATCTTCATACTTCTGGACATGCTTCTCAAGAAGAACAAAAGTTAATGTTATTACTTACTAAACCTAAGTATTTCTTCCCAGTCCATGGAGAATATAGAATGTTGAAAATACATGCTAAATTATATGAAGAGGTTGGTTTTAATAGAGATCATGCATTTGTTTTATCTAATGGTGATTCTATTCTTCTTCGTAATGAAGAAGCTCGTTTAGGTCCTCGTATTCATGTTGATGATATTTATGTAGATGGAAATGATATTAGTGGTTTATCTACTGCTGTATTAAGAGATAGACAAATTTTAAGTGAGGATGGAATGGTTTCTGTATTGATTACTATGGATTCTCATAAGGGTGTTTTATTGAATAAACCAATTATTATGTCCCGTGGTTTTGTTTATATGAAGGATAGTGTAGAATTAATTAGAGAAGCAGAAAAATTAGTAGGTAGAAATTTATCAACTTTACTTAAAAGAAAAACAACTTTTGGTGAAATTAAAAATACTGTAAGGGATACTCTTGGTCCGTATTTTTATCATAAAACAAAACGTAATCCAATGATTATTCCTGTTATTATGAATAAAAAAGTATGAAACTCTTAAAGATACTAAAAAAAATAATTTGTCTTTTAGTGGTTTTTTCAATTATTTCACTTATTGGATATACTTATTTTTTATCACCTACTAATTATGCAATTTCATCTTATCAATATACTTCTTCTAAGATACCTAGTCAATTTGACCATTTTAAGATTGCTCTATTTAGTGATTGTCATATAAAAACAAACGATGATATTGAACGATTTGAGAAAATGATTGATGATTTAAATGATAAACCATTTAATATGGTTGTCTTTGGTGGGGATTTATTTGAAGATAGTATTTTTGATGGAGAAAATGTTTCCCGTATTTTAAAAAAGATAGATTGTAAGTATGGTAAGTTTGCAGTATTAGGAGAAAAGGATGAATCTTTATCTATGGAAATCACAAAGATTTTAAATGATGGTGGTTTTGAAGTTCTTAACAATCAAAATAGAACAATCTATTATAATCAAGAAAAGATTTCTTTATTGGGTTTAGATAGTAACAAAAAGGCTAGTACTCTAACTAAAAAAGGGAATAAATTATTTAATATTGCTCTTGTACATACTCCTGATAGTTTTGAGCATAATTCAAACACTGTTGATTTGCAATTATCTGGTCACAGCAATGGTGGTTATTTCTATTTCCCCTTTTTAGGAAGTTTAGTTACTAGTGATGGCTGTGAAACCTATAATCATGGTAAGTATACTCAAGGTGATTCGACTTTGTTAATTACAAATGGTGTTAAAGGAACATCTGATCTTCCATATAAATTCTTATGTAGAAATGAGATTAAGTTAATTACTTTAAATTATGAACAAAAAGTATAAAAACACAATTCATAAATAGGACTACTCAAAAAAGTAGTCCCTTTATTTTTTGAATATTTAAATGTTTAGTCATGTAAATTCATAAAACACACTATAAAATCAGCCTAATAAAAATGAATTAATGACATTTGTTTTTTAAAATCGTTTGTTATTTTAAACACTTTACTCTTCCCTACATGCTTTCTCTTAATATTTTTGAAATATCTTTAGAGAATATTTGTTGTACTGATATAAATAATGGTATGATTCTTGTTATGATTATATATATTATTGATTCTCCTAATAGAATACCTATATTCATGATAGATAGATTCATATCAAAGAGAATAACAGAAGCTATATAACCTAATAAACAACATAATAATGTCAATATAATAATTGATATATTTTCATAGTAATATAATAAATAAAATGCTTTTTTATTTGTTCCATTGATTCTTAAATTATTAATCTCTTTTTCTCTTGATTTATTCTCCATTGTTTGAATAATATAAGCTATCGCAATAATCCCTATAACCATAACAACTCTTAATACAACCATAAATTGTTGTAAGACTTGTAAACTTTGTATTTGTTCTAAATATTTTGTTCCTTCTGATGATATTGTTGCATGAGTTAACCATCTTTGTATTTCTTGAGATGTACTTTCTATATTTTTAATGTCATCACATTCAATACTTATTGAACTACTTTTTGTAATATTTTTTTCTTTTAATAGACCTTTCATTTGATTATGAGGCATATAGATAATTTCAGTTTTAATATTAGCTTTTGGTGGATAATTTTTTATACTATGCTTATCTATCTTGACTTCAAAATCATATTCCTTTTCATTGATAACTAATGAAGCATTTAATGTTCCTTTTTTAATCTTAGAAGCTAAAGAAGATGAAAAAATAATATCTTGAATATCTTTCTTAGGAATAACAGTCACTTCAATAGATTTATCCCCTTCCAATATAAAACCTTCCATTTCCCAATAATAATTAACATTCTTAACATGTTTTATCTCTTTTAACATATCAAACTGATCATCATTAAATAATTGGCTATACTTATTATAGGTGATAGAAGGTAAGACTTCTTTTGTATTGACAACAATGATTTCATTACTAGCATACATATGATAAAGTTCTTGTTGTCTATTAAGCATAGAATCTAATACCATAGGTGCAATACACAATATCATGATCATCATCACATAAATAGCTTTAATCACACTCTGTGATACCTTTTTATGACCTTTTCTATATATCTTAAAGAAACGATTATCAATATCATTCTCTTTCTTTAATAAACCCTTATTCTCCTTATATTCAATCCTATCCACCTTAATAAAATGTTTACCTTCTATCTTATAAAGAACATCTGCTTCTTCTCCTACATAACTATCATGAGTTGCAATAATAATGATTTTATGATAATCTCTTGCGATTAACTTTAAATAATTCATAAGTTCTTTTGTATTTTCTATATCTAATGCACTTGTAGGTTCATCACATATAATCAAATCAACATCCTTAATTAACGCTAAAACTAAAGCAAACCTCTGTCTTTCACCTCTAGACATCTCTTCAACTCTTTGATCTAAAGAACAATGTAAATTCATCTTATCCATATATTCATTCACTTTATTCTCATCGTAAGCTTGGCCAGTTAAAGCAAACATACAATCAATATTATCCTTCAAAGATAAATCCTCACTAATTAACTCTAAATCCTGTAAAATATATCCAATATGATTTCTTCTTAACTGAGCTCTTTGATGATCACTTAACTTATCAACTCTTAACCCATTCCAATCATATAAAGACTCAGATATATGTGACAACAAAGAAATCTCATATAAAAACGTTGTCTTACCACTACCACTTTCACCCATAATAACATGAATATAACCTTCATTTGCGATAAACTCTTCATCATCCAACAACAATTGATTTCCTATTTGTAAATGTATATTTTCAATCCTAATCATTTTATTTCTCTCTTAACCATTTTATTATATCGTTCTTATCATATCTATACGTCTTAAATAGATGTACACCACTTATAACAATTATTATAATTAAAATAAGTAATACGAAATGTAAAAAACTAAACTTTCCATAATCCATATAATATAAATAAAAATCAGGTAGTCTTGTATATAGTTCCATTTCATCCGCAAGTTGACATGATATTAATATTTTAGGAATACTTGCGGTTATATATACTATTACACTTATACATAACATGATCATTATTTGCCATACTTCATGTATCATATAAACTTTTTTGATTTTCTTCTTATCTATTCCTAAAAATCTCATCATCATATAAGTAGATTTATGACTTCTCAAATATAAAACTTCTATAATTGCTCCACTTATGATAAACACACCAACAATTAAATAAGAAATTTTTACAGTATCATTAATAAGCTTATCACTTTCCTCTTTTAATTCTAATATACTTTGATATTCATTATAAGCAAAGATTTTATCAGATATTTCGTTAATATCATTTTGTACTTTTAATACATTATCAACCTTATCTACAAATACTGTTTTTGCATATGGTTTTAAATCTTCTATTGTTGAATATCCTTCATATGCTTTTTTATCTATTTTTATTTCATTATTTTTATATCTTTGTATTTGCTTATCTAGCATATCTTGCATAATATCATTTTGTAAATAAACTTCATTATAAGCTATAGAATTCGCTTCTACTATTCCTATAACCTTCGTTTTATATTTCACTAATTCGCCAATACATGATGTAGGATAATAAGTATTCCCAACTTCTTCTTCATCCATTGAAAACACTTCTTCTTGTACTGATTTCGCAACTGCATAAGGAACATTCAATTCTAATTCTAAAGTATCTCCAACCTTTATATTATAATTATACGCCATATTTGTATTGACATAGACTCCTTCATTTCTTTTAAATCCTTTTTCTTCTGGATAAAAAGGAATAACTGAAAATGGATATCCTTCTCTTGAATAAGAAATAATATCTTCATCTGTTGGTTTTCTTTTTTCAATGACTGTATTATTTCTTTTAACTTTAATTGTCATAGTATTATCTCTACCATATTGATTTAACATGGCATAATTTAAGGTATAATAATCGTAACTTTTTCTAACTGAGTTTATTTTATTGATTTTATTGATATGTGATGATTTTAATGGTTGACAGTATTCAGTAGTGTGTAAAGCAAATCCTGATTTTGTCATATGATAATCACCAGTTTCATCACTATAGACAAGTAACTTATTTTGAGTAATATCATCAACTGAATAATGTTCTATACTTAAATCCTCTTTATCTTGTACAAATATAGAGATGCCTAAGAATAATGGTGTTAATATGATAAAACTCACCAATATTCTTCTTCTATTATTTTTCTTATTTGAATAAAATAATAATTCAAACATCTCTAAAACTTTTATTTTCTTCTTCTCTTTCTTTTTTACTTCTATTTCTTGCTTTTCAATCTCTTTCCCCAATGTTAATTCCAAATGATCTAACTTATAAACCCTATCACATTCTTCTATAACATTCTTTTCATGGCTCACTATAATAACTGTCTTTCCTTGTAATGCACATTTTCTTAACAGTTCCATAACCATATCTTTATTATCTTGATCTAGAGCACTTGTTGGTTCATCTGCTAGTATAATATCAGAGTCTTTTGCGATTGCACAAGCTATCGCTACTCTCTGTCTTTCTCCTCCTGATAAGCTACTAGGCATAGCATTGATTTTATCTTTTAAATGTATCATTTCTAATAATTCGTTAATTGTATAGTTAATATTGGATTGTTTTAAATAGAACTCTATATTCTTTTCTACACTGATTGTTTCTATTAACTGACTACTTTGTGTTATAACTGAAATATGTTGGTTTCTAAACTCCGCTTTTTCTTTATCATTCAATACAAGTTTTTGATTATTATAATAATATTCATGTTGTTGATTTGATAACATTCCTAGAATATAAAGCAAGGAACTCTTACCAGTACCACTTTCCCCATATATTCCTGTTATCTGTCCATTATAAGCTTGAAAGTCTCCATTTCTTATGCATTCTTTTTTATTAAACTTAATGTTTATGTTTTTTAATTTTATCATTTTATACACTCCTCATATTAACTATACATCTTAACTATTCTTATATATTAAGATTTCTTAAATCTATCTCACTATAGATTATAATATTTTATTTAATTTATAGATATTATATTAAAGAAAAGAAGAATTAGATTTTTTTCAATCTAACTCTCTTTTTAATAGCATTATAATCTACTTTTAAAGTTTTAAATATACATCATATCTCTTTACACCATCATTATAAAATCTAGCTGTTGCTTTTGCGTGATATGCATCTGGTCTAGTAAAAGAAACAAACTTAACAGTTGCTTTTCCATGTTGAACTTTTGTTGTTTCAACGTTACTAAGCTTATCGGTTTTTGTATCTCTTTTTCCAGTTAAATATGCCCACGCATAACTAGTTGAAGAAATTTTAAAACTTGCTGAATCAAAAACTGTTTCAAGTGCAGCAAATACGCTCACTGAAGACACTAAACAAACAAACATTAAACAAAATGATATAATCATCTTCTTCATGTTTTCCCCTCCTCGTATAATTAGAAATCGATTTCTTAATTTTATTATAACTTTATTCCTTTTTGATATCAATCAATTATGATAATCTGCACAGATTCCATGATAATCTGTCATCTTTCTTGTTTTAAATCATATTATTGCCTACGAATTTCTAAAATATTGAACGGATTTCTAATAAAAATATATAAACAAAGTAGTGTTTGATATAATGTTTTTATAAACTAGGGAGAGATTATTAAATGAAGTTTTTAGTTTTAGATGACGATATTTATTTTGCAGAGGCTATTGCCTCCATTATAAAAGAGAAATTTAGTCGTGTTAAAATTGATATATATACAGATATTACTAATAATATTGACGTTTTAAGTTATGAAGCTTATTTTCTAGATATAGAGGTAGGAGATAAAAGTGGATTTAAGTTTTCCGAAAAAATTAATCATCTTACTTATGGGTATAGACCTATTATATTTGTGACTTCACATATCGAACTATGGAACGAAAGTTATCACTATCATCCCTTCTGGTTTATTAATAAATCCAATTATCAAGAAGATTTCAATAGAATGTTAGATGATTTAAGTAAGACACTTGAATTCAATTGTGCTTATATAGAAGTTATTTGTAATCAAATAAAAATAACTATAAAATTAAGAGATATCCTTTATTTATATAAAGAAGGTAATTATACATTTATACAAACAGATAATACGAAATATAAAACATATATATCTCTAAAAAACATATTAAAACAAATAGCTCAAAAGGACTTATTTATTAGAGTTAATTCTGGTTGCCTTGTTAATAAAAACTATATAAAAGATTATTGTCCTGAAAAAAAAGAAGTTATTTCAATCAATGAAAAAAGGTTTACAGTAAGTAGAAGTTGCTCAAGAAATATAATTAATTTAATTAATAATAGAAGGTAATAATTAAATAATTCTTTTGAAATAAATACGAGAGTCACGAACATCTGATCTTCCATATAAATTCTTATGTAGAAATGAAATTAAGCTAATTACTTTAAATTATGAACAAAAAGTATAAAATTTATAAATAGGACGACTCAAAAAAGTAGTCCTATTTATTTTTTTATATATGAAATATAGTAAAAGCAGCACAATTGTGCTGCCTAGTAAATTAAATTTATACAACTACATAAAATAGCCAGTTAAAATAGGAAGAAG
Organism: uncultured Erysipelotrichales bacterium; assembly: GCA_910579135.1. Classification (GTDB taxonomy): domain Bacteria; phylum Bacillota_I; class Bacilli_A; order Erysipelotrichales; family Coprobacillaceae; genus MGBC113645. The sequence continues at coordinate 10,773 of CAJTTM010000003.1, forward strand.
AATAAAAGCAAGGAATTTTACAAATAATTCCCATCCTTTTTCCATTTTTCTTCCATCTTCAGTCATTATAGAATATAGAAGCACATTTAAAAATAAAAGTCCAAAAGAATATGTTATATGAATTTTATAATAATCCAAAGTTACATCTATTATGTGCCCAATGATAACAATAACGATATAAAAAAATAATTTTTTTCTATCTATTTTCTTCTTCATTGCTATCTCCTCTCTAACAATTTAATTACTATAATTAAAAGTTTATTCTTTAATTTTATTATTGACTTTTTTTATTGTTATGTCAATAAAAAATAAAAATTCACTTATTTTCGTAATGGTTTATCATATTTATATACTTAAAATATTTAAGTAAAAGTAATGATTAAATTATTTTTTAATAATAAATACTATAATCTATGAATTACAATTCTTTTTTATATAAAAAAAGAAGACTTTTGTCTAAAAATTTGTTATGATAATGAAAATGTATAAAAAAGGGAGAATAGTAATGGATAAAGAAAAAACTTTAATTGTTGATGTTGATGAAAAACCTGATTTATTACAATGGTTCTTCTTAAGCTTTCAACATGTATTTGCAATGTTTGGAGCAACAATACTTGTTCCAATGATGACAGGATTTCCAGTTTCAGTAGCCTTATTTGCTTCTGGAATAGGAACTTTGATTTATACAGTATGTACAAAAAGAAAAGTTCCAGTTTATCTTGGATCATCTTTTGCTTATATTAGTGCTGTTATACTCGCTGTAGAAGCTATGGGTGGAGATATTTCTGCTGCTCAAACTGGTCTTATATTAGTCGGAATTATTTATGTTATAGTTGCGATTGTTATTAAGTTCATTGGAAAAGATTGGATTGATAAATTATTGCCTCCAATTGTTATTGGACCAATGATTGCAGTTATTGGTTTAGGACTTGCAGGAAGTGCTATTTCAAATGCTGGATTTATTGAAGGTGGGGATGTTGCTCCTATGATTGTTGCAATCGTAACATTCTTAGTCGCTGCTTTAATTTCTAGTCAAGCTAAGGGCTTCTTAAAAATTGTTCCTTTCCTTATAGCAATCGTTGTTGGATATATTCTATCAATATGTTTAGGGATTGTTGATTTTAGTGGTGTAGTATCAGCAAAATGGTTTTCTATGCCTGAATTTGCATTTCCTTTTGCACTTGGTAATTTTAAACAATATAAACTTTATTTTGGTCCTGAAACATTAGCAATCCTACCAGTTGCAATCGTCACTATTTCTGAACATATTGGAGATCATACTGTGTTAGGTAAGATTTGTGGTAAAAACTTCTTAAAAGATCCTGGATTAGATAGAACACTTATCGGTGATGGTGTAGCAACTGCCATATCTGCATTTTTAGGAGGACCTGCTAATACAACATATGGCGAAAACACAGGAGTTATCGGTCTTACAAAAATTGGTTCTGTTTATGTAACTTGTGGAGCTGCTTGTATTGCTATTGTGTTATCATTTTGTGGTAAGGTTTCAGCAGTCATTAGCTCTATTCCTTCATGTGTACTTGGAGGTATGAGTATTTTATTATATGGTGTTATCGCAAGTAATGGTTTAAGAATATTAATAGATGAACATGTTGATTTTTCAAAACAAAGAAACTTAATTATTGCTTCAGCTATGCTAGTTATTGGTTTAGGAGGTGCAGTATTCCCACTTGGTGGAAGTGCAACTTTATCTGGAACAGCACTTGCTGCAATTGTTGGAGTTTTCTTAAATTTGATATTACCAGACAAAGAAGAAAATAATTCATAATTACAACAATTACAAATTTCTCATAAGGCTATAATGAATGACTTTAATTCGTTTAGCCTTTTTATCTTGTACAAATATAGAAACTCCTAAAAATAAAGGAATTAATATTCTAATATTAATTCCAAATGATCTAACCTATATTTCTTTTCATAACTCACAATGATAACCGTCTTTCTTTGTAATGCACATTTCCTTAATACTTTTATTAGCTAGTATGATATCAAAATTTTTTGCAATTGTACAAGCTATTGCCTCTATATCTTTCCTCTCCTAATCAATGATTAAGCTACTAAATAGCAAAGATAATGATTTATATAATAAAGCTATTTTGAAAAGTTATTGTTTTAGATTTTATTTATTCATAAAAAGATTCAGCATTGTTCTGAGTTATCCAATCAGCTATGTTATGAGTGATCATAATAATAATCCATTGGTATTTGATATATTTGATAAGGCAATGGAAAACTATCCAGATGCACATCCGCTATTTCATTCTGATGCAGGATTTCAGTATACAAGTTCTATGTTTGTTAAGAAACTGAAAGATCTAGGAATTGTACAAAGTATGTCAAGAGTTGGAAAATGCATCGACAATGGTCCGATGGAAGGATTCTGGGGAATCTTAAAAAGTGAGATGTATTATGGAAAGCATTACTATACAAAGGAAGAACTCATTCAAGCCATTAATGAATGGATCAACTATTACATATTTGAAAGACTGCAGAGAAGATTCAATGTGCAAACACCATATGAAGTGAGAAGTGCTGCGTTAAATACTGATAATCCGATTGAATATAAGATTCCAGAAAACAAATCAATTATTCAATATAAACAGAAACATTTTAAAAGTTATCAGATGATATAAAAAATCCACCAGGATAAATATCCTAGTGGAAATATAAACTTTTAATTATTTCATTTGTCGACTTGACTAAATCATATCACTTAGCTGGTGGACTTTTATTTCATTCCATATTTTATATGATATAAAGCTTCTAAAACTTCAAAAATATATGTAATAGAAAATTTACCTATCAATGAATGATGATTGTTTCCTACTTTGACTATCTTATCCATCTTTTCACTATAATTAAACTTATCTAATTGAGAAATAACAATTTTATAAGCTGAACTCCTTGAAATCAACCTAATTGTATCAGGAAAATCTTTAAAGAAACCACCTGCAATAGACGATACTATAATCAAATCATTTTCATCTAATGTTTTTATAATCTCTTTTTGTTGTTCTAACGAAAACATCCCTATACAATCTTTACCTAAATAAGATAATTCAATTTGTAATTGCATAGATACTGATTGAGTAAAGAAGTTTCCTGCAAAACATATTCTATTTGCTGAATGAATTCTATCTATAATATCCATCAAATCATCATATTTGACACTATTAAATGTATCTCTTAAATTATTTAAAATATTTTCAAAATGATTATTTAATATTTCTTTTCCATCACCAAGAGTTTTTTTATCTGGTAATTGATGATCGAATATTAATCTCTTTGCATCTTGATTAAAATAATTGAGATTAAGAATAACATCATTTTTAAAATCTGCAAAGGATTCATAATTTAATTTTCTACATAGCCTAGATATTGTTGCAGTAGATACATAACACATATCTGCAACTTCAATTATGTTATATTGAGGTATTTTATATATATTTGCAAGTATGGTTTTGGCTGCTTTGTAATAAACATCATTTATATTTGTTGTGTTTAGAAAGTTAACTAAACAGTAGAATGCTGATCTCATTATTGAAACCCTTTAGGTTGTCCTTCGGCATATTTTAATACTGTTATTTCTCCAGTTGTTAAACACAAGCAATTTAATTGACCTTTATCCCCTACTGCCAAGCCACCGTCTATTCCTATTTTATTATGATAATCTGGATCAAACCATATATCAAATGATTTATCATCATTTAAAAAACAACAAGGGGTATGTCCAAAAATATAAGTAATATCAGGATTACATTCACTTAAATAAAAATATTCTCTAATCCATGCCATTAATTCTTCATCGTTTTCTTCTATCTTTGCCTCGGGATCTACACCCGCATGAACTAAAACATAGTGTTTTCCATTAACATCCAATTCATAATAACTAGGTAAAGAATCTAAAAATTCTATTAATTCTTTTATAAATGTTTGTTTTGCATCAAAGTATTCTTCATAAGGAATAGCATCTTTTTGAAGATATTCCCTTATACTATTAACAGTTCCTAATGCTCCATTTTGTCGCCATAAACGATATGGATTAGAACGTTCTGAATCTAAATCATTATATTTTAATGCAGCTTTCATCGATTGTCTCATCATAATTTCATGATTACCTTTAAGCATATGTATATTGGGCATCGCATTGACAAAATAATAGATGTCTATACTATTTGGACCTCTATCCATGATATCTCCCAAAATATATAGTTCATCATTTTCACTAAAGCCTATTTTTTCTAATAATAATTGTAAGAGTACAAATTGTCCATGAAGATCGGATATTACAAATATTCTCTTTTCCATATTCAACACCTCATTATTATTATAACTAAAATTCAAGGATATGGAAAGCAATCTAAATACTTTTTATTTTTTTCTCTTTTTTGGTGTTGACACTAAATAAACTCCTATAAAACTAAAGATAAGAGGCCAATATGCAGCTGCATATTTTTGTATTTCTTTAATCAATTGAATATCATATTCATTTTGATTAATTGTTAATAAAACACCTAATAACATTAATATCACACCTGCATTTTTCTTCATATATATCACCCAAAATGATTATAATTCATTCTCTTTAAAAAGATTGTCATTTGATAATATTTCATGACTAAAGTCTAATATTCTGCCTAGATCAACCTTCTCTTCTCCTTTTCTAGAATAAACAATGACATTCTTTTGATAATCAAATCGATTTGAATGAATAATGCTATTAATATCTACTCTTAAATCACTATCTATTGTAATAATATTATTTTCAGTCATTTTTCTAATAATGATACATAAATTAGATAAAGTTAATTCTAATTGTATTGTTGTCTTTACATAATCGCTTTCAAGTATTTTTTCATCAAATTGTCCCATTTTTTCTTTAATTTTATTGAAATGATTCAATGTCATTTCTACACTTATTAAAGAATCTTCTAAAGATTCTTTATAGCATCTTATCTTTAAATCTCTTTTATTCACTTTTCTACCTCTCTACTATAAAAAAAAGAACTTAAAATATTTAAATTCTTTTAAAAATCTTTTTGATGCGCTAAAGCATATAACCCTTTTGCATAATGTATCATAGCAATTCCCATTAATACAACAGTAAAATATATCATAAAATCAGAAATAGATTTCCCAGGATTAATAACAACAAGTATAATTGATACTACAAAAAATACAAAAGTTGCAATCTTTCCAGGAAGTTCTGCTTGATTAAGATGTTTACCTGTATGTTTTAAGATATACCACCCTACAAACAAAAGCATTCCATCCTTAACTACAATAATAAAAACTAACCATGCATAAGAAGGGTAAGTATACATGAGCGTACAAGCCACTACAAATTGTGTTAACTTATCTGCTACTGGATCTATGAGTTTTCCAAGTTCAGTAATCATATCATATTTTCTAGCAATAAACCCATCTAAAAAATCAGTTAAACTAGATACAACAAGAATACCTCCTGATAAATAATGTTGAGAAGACCCCTCCACATAAAAATAAATATATAAAAATACTGGAACTAATAATATCCTTAGATAACATAGTATATTTGGTATACTCAAAACTTCTTTTTTATTAAACATATTTTACCCTCTTTTTAACATATACTATTATATGAAAGTTTACCTTCAAAGTCAAATAACAATATAATAAGTTCACTAAAAAAAGAGCACAATGTGCTCTAAAATTTTAAAAATCTACGTACTGAGAAATAACTTCCTATTAATCCCACTCCACTACCTAGAGCCACAAGAATACCTCCATACTGATAAATAAATGGGAATGGTGCTCTTAAAGCAATAAGTGAAGAATTGAAAAAGCCTACACTTTGTTCAAAGACAAATTGATATCCATAATATAAAACAATAAGAGGAATAATAGCTCCTAAAATCCCAATAAATATACCTTCAAGCATAAAAGGAATTCTAATATACCAGTTACTTGCTCCTACCATTCTCATGATACCAATTTCTGTTTGTCTTGATGTAATAGTAATTTTAATAGTATTCATGATCATAAATAAAGCTATAATCGTTAAAGCTCCTACAAAAACACTTCCACCATTTCTAATAGATTTTAACGTATTAACAAGATTAGAAGTGGAAGCCCCACCGTAATTTGTCATATTTACCCCATTAATATCTTCTATCTTTTTTGCAACCTCTGCTAAGCGAGCTGCGTCTTTGACTTCAACATTATATGCCGCTCCTAATGGATTGTTTTTTCTATATGTCTCAAATAATTTCTTACCATCTTCCTTTTGAGATGCAATTAATTTATCTAATTCTTCAGATTTAGATGAAAAAACAACTTCCTTCACACCACTAATACTTTCAATATCAGCTTGTACTTTTTTTGCATCCTCATCTTTTAATGATCTTTCCATTTTCACATAAATTGTTAAACTTTTTTCAATATCCATTGTCATATCTTGAACATTAACAGCTATAACTCCTATTACCCCAATAAGTAATAAAGTAATCGTTACTGCAAATATAGAAGAAACAGACATAACACCATTTCTCCAAATATTTTGAAATGCTGTCTTACAATGTCTAGGAAGATTTCTTATACAACTCATAAGTTCCATTATACATAACCTCCTATACTCGTATCTGTTTTAACACATCCATCTTCAATTAAAATTGTTCTCTTTTTATATTTTTGTACAATTTCTTTATCATGTGTAACAACAAGAACAGTTGTGTTATTTATTTCATTAACTCTCTCTAATAATTCAATAATCCCTTTTGAAGTATCTGGGTCAAGATTTCCAGTTGGTTCATCTGCGATTAAAACTTTTGGTCTATTCACAATAGCTCTAGCAATCGCTACACGTTGTTGTTCTCCCCCTGATAATTCATGAGGAAAAGAATAAGCTTTATCTTCTAAACCAACCATCTTTAATGTTCTTCTTACGTTTTTTCTAATTTGTTTTCTAGGTGTATCAATAACTTCTAATGCAAATGCAACATTTTCAAATACTGTTTTTTTAGGAAGTAATCTGAAATTTTGGAATACAACTCCAATGTTCCTTCTAAAATATGGAACTTTTCTGTTCTTTATTTTAGAAACATCGACCCCTGCAACAATTACTTTACCTGAGGTTACTTTTTCTTCTCTATATAACAACTTAATAAAAGTTGATTTACCAGCACCAGTAGGTCCAATGACATAGACGAATTCCCCAGATGCAATATTTAAATTCATATTATTCACAGCACGAACACCTGTTTTATATATTTTGGTTACGTTTTGTATTTTAATCATTTTCTTATCATCACCTCTGTCATATTATAACACAAAATATGTCTAAAAAAATGTTAAATATAGGTTTTTTGTTATTTGTTTTCAAATTTGTTTATTGTATAATAACATTGAGGTGATAAAATTGTTAAGAAAATGTCCATACTGCCATCAAGAGATGAAAAACGACTGCTATTTAAAAGATAATGCTTCTACATTAAGTGATTATGTTATTATTGAAAAAGATGATGATTTTAAAAAGACACAACATATTGTGAAAGCTGCTATTTGTAAAAAATGTGGTTATATTGAATTATATGTAGATTTAAAAGAAAACGAAGATTAAAATACTGCAAATCATAAACTTGCAGTATTTTTTATTATTTTTCTTTATTAAATGATTATAATCTATATTACCACTAACTATAGATAGTATTGTAATAATCAAAAATAGAATTTATAAAATATTTAATGAACATACTTCAATATATCCTCTTCCCTATTAATGCCAAATATATTTAATGCTAAAATATCTAAGGTCATTTCATTACTATTATTGATTTTGTTAATAGCATAGTCTGATAATGAACCTAATTTTCTTATTAATAAATTAATAGTCATTTGAGCAGCTTTCTCTACTCTTCCCATCTCTTTTAATTGTTCACATATCTCACACATTTCAGTAACTCCTTTCCTTTCTTCTTTATAATATTTCATCCATTTCTTAAACACTTCACTATACATCTCATTTGGATCAATACAATGAAAATCATGGATTAATCTTCCTAGTACTGTTTCTCTGTCTTGATTATCTCCATTCACATATATCATCTCTTGTCCTGTACCGACTTTCTCTTCTGTTTCATCTATATAGCTATGTATATGATATATTGGTAATCCTCTTTTAAAATAATCTCCTTCGCATATGAAAATCATATAACCTTCTGGAACTTCTTCATATTCTGAACTTTTCTTTATTTCTTGTGTATCTATAAGACTCAAATTATATCTTCCTCTTTTTGGTGTCGCTCCTTTTTCTTTTCTCTGTATTTCTACATTGATTCTTATCTTTTCACTTTTGACATAAATATCAAACTGAGCTTCTCTTCCTTTGATATTGCTCATATAATGTTCAACATGATGTTCATCAATATGTATATGTCTTCCTAGTATGATATCAATGATTTCATTAACACATTCCCTATGACCAAAGACAACTTTGATCATAGGAGAATGAAATAAAGTCATAGACTTAATAAGGGATAAAACATCTTGATTTTTATTGACCATAAATTTATACCTCCTATTATTCTATACTAATAAAAAGAGGCTTTTTCTTTTTTTAAATATATAATTTCATAATATGAAAATATAGACTTCTATAAACTATTATAAGAGTATAAAACAGAGTTGTCATTGGATATTTTGTCCAATAAAAAAAAGAAGCTAAATTTTCATAGCTTCTTACTTTATTATTTAGCTGGCATAAATCCTGCAAGTGTTCCTGCAATCGCACTAATAGGCATTGTCTGTAAGTAAACCTTACCTGGACCTGTAATAACAGTGTTAAAGAATCCTTCTCCACCAAGCATCTTATTTTTAAATCCAGATACACTTTGGATTTCCATTTTACAAGTTGCATCCATCATTGCTAAATATCCAGTGTCAACTACAATCTGTTGCCCTGGAGCTAAATCGTAATCAACTAAACAACCATCAATTTCTACAAATAATGCTCCATTCCCTGAGAATTTACTCATGATAAATCCTTCTCCACCAAACATACCTGCAGAAAACTTTTTAGAGAAGAAAGTTGTTCTTTCTACTCCTTCTTCACTAGCTAAGAAAGCTGATTTTTGAACAACAATTTCTTTTCCAGGTTCAATATCAATCTTTCTAATTTCTCCTGGGAAAGATGATGCAAATGCAATTTTACCATCAGCCTCAGCAGTATAACGATTTAAAAACATTGTTTCTCCAGAAAACATTCTTCCAAGAGCTTTTCCAAATCCACCATTACTTGTTGTTTCCATATTCATACATGGATCCATCCATGCCATTGCTCCACTATCGCTTAACATAGCTTCCCCTCTATTTAAATGACAAATAACAACTGGAAATGGTGTTCCTTTAATTTCAAATTCCATTTTTCTTCCTCCTATATAAAAATAGTATACTAAAAATTAAATATATTTACAAATAATTGTTAGAAAAATTCCTGTAATTATACTACAAATTAAAAGTAATCCTATGATTTTACCAATAATTTTAATACCTGCTTTATTTTGAACTAATACAATTAATCCCATACCACCATTTGTCATTAACCCTGAAATTAAAGAAGCAAAACTTAGTAACTGTTGAGTATAAAGTTGACTCAAGACAATACTTACGACACAATGAGGAATTAGTCCAAAGATTGAGGATATAACAGGCTGTAACATACTTTGATTTAATAAAAGAACTGATAATTGTTTTTGTCCTATAAAATTAAATAAGTAAGATAGAAGAATATGTACTACAATAATAAACACATAAACTTTCATTGTTCTTTCTATAACACATTTCATTAATGAATGTTCATTATGATGATATGTAATGCTGGTTTTATCAATTTTACTCTTTACAAATAAATCAATTAAATAGCCAAATAAAACTCCTAAAATAAGTTTTAAAACAATTATATAAATAGTAGTAGAATAAGATTCTGGAGAAGCTAACAGTAGTGGAATCGCTTCATCACTAGTTGCTATATAGACACTTATTAAAGTTCCAATGCTCACTTTTCCCTCTAAAAATAACAAACTCACAACTACACTTATTCCACATTGTGGAATAATTCCTAATATAGCTCCATATAATGGCCCCAAATCTTTAATTTTATCAAATATATCTAATTGATGTCTTTCCAAATATTCTAAAACAAAATACATGAAAAAAAGCATTGGTAACATCATGATTGTTTCTTCTAAAACTTCCACTATGATTTCCATAACATCATCTCCAATGCTTATATTTTACACATTTATCAAAAAAAGTCATCATTAAATTAACTTTAATTCATTCATTATTTTATAAATCCCCTCATTATCAGGATCATCAAAGAAATAACTAGCCTCTTTCTTTAATGCTTCACATGCATCTTTATAGACAACTCCAACTTCAGCCTCTTTAATCATTTCATAATCATTCATACTATCTCCAAAAGCAATTGTATCTTGCATTTTGCCATTGAAATGATTAACAACTCTTAAAATCCCATCCGCTTTTGTACAATTCTTAATAATGATTTCTCCATTAACATATTCATCTTCTTCTTTAGAGAAACATACAATATTAAAATAATCCTCTAAGAATTTTACACAATTAAAGAAGTCTTCTTTATGAGGAGCAATAAAACATACCTTTGTTACTCCTGTATTTAAAATATTAAAGTCGTTAATTGGTAATCTGTGTTCACCTTGTCTTCTTAATTTAAAAAATCTTTGTAATTCTAAATTCTCTGTAGCATGTCTATTATCAAAGAATTTTGTAACTCCAGCTGTTTCATAAATAGCATTCTTTGTTTCTAAACTAAATAAAATATGATTATTAATAAATAAAGTCATTACTTCACTTAACAGATATTGATTAATAATATTTTCAAAAATAAACTCACCATCAACAATCACAAATCCCCCTGCACTACAAACAACTCCATCAAATCCAATATTTAAAATATCATCCATAATAGATGTTGGAGCTCTACCAGTACATAAAAAGGCTTTATTTCCATTTTTTCTAGCTGTTTGAATCGCTTGTTTTGTTTTTTCTGTAATTACTCTTGATTTTCCAGATAATGTACCATCTATATCAAAAAATAAAAATTTCCCCATATCTATACCTCCGTTAAAAGATTATAAAGTATTTTATAAAAAATGCAAAAAAATTACTCAAATAGAAAAAAACAGCAATTGCTGTTTTAAATGAATATATCATCTATTAATGATGGCTTTTGAACTGGGTCTTGACTAAAAACAAATGCATCTAAAATTTGTTCTTTAAGTTCATAACTTAATCCTTTATTAGTATGAACATAAACCAATGTTTCACCTTTTTTACAATAATCAGATATCTTCTTATTAAGAACAAGACCTACACTATAATCAATACTATCATCTTTCGTTTCTCTTCCTCCACCTAGTTTCATTGAAACAAGTCCTAATGTAAGAGCATGTAAATCTTTTATATATCCAAAGCTTGTTGATTTAACTTCAATGATTTCTTTAGCTTCTTTAAATTTTTGAGGATTCTCTATATAAGTTTCATCTCCGCCTTGAGCCTTAACCATTTCTTTTAATTTATGAATAGCTTTTTTGTTATCAATTGTTTCTTGTAACATCTTTCTTGCTTGAATAAGATTATCACTCATATGTGCCTGCATCAACATATGGCTTCCAGCAATTAAACATAATTCTAATAAATCACTAGGTCCATTTCCATTTAATGTTTCTATTGCCTCTTTAACCTCTAAACTGTTTCCAATCGCATTCCCTAAAGGCTGATTCATATTAGAAATAATAGCCCTTGTATCTCTTCCTAATGATTTTCCTATTTCAATCATTGTTCTAGCAAGCTCTTTTGCATCCTCCTTGGTTTTCATAAAAGCACCTTCACCATATTTGACATCTAATAAAATAGTATCACTACCAGCTGCTAATTTTTTAGACATAATAGAAGACGCAATTAAAGGAATACAAGCAACAGTCGCAGTTACATCACGTAAAGCATACATTTTTTTATCAGCTGGAACTAAATGTCCATTTTGTCCCATTATCGCAATTTGAATATCATTGACCTGTTTTATAAACTGTTCTTCACTCATATCAATACTTAGATGAGGAATAGATTCTAATTTATCTAATGTCCCACCAGTATGTCCAAGACCTCTACCACTCATTTTCGCAACAGGAACATGGCAAGCAGCGACTAATGGTGCTAATACTAATGATGTTTTATCGCCTACACCACCAGTACTATGTTTATCAACTTTTATTCCATTAATTTGACTTAAATCAATAATATCTCCACTATACATCATTTCTTTTGTAAGATAAGCAGTTTCTTCTTTATCTAATCCTTTAAAGCAAATTGCCATCATCAAAGCACTCATTTGATAATCTGGAATTTCCTCTTTAACATATCCTTGAATAATAAAATGTATTTCTTCTTCTGTAAGTTTTGATCCATCTTTTTTCTTTTGGATTAAATCAACCATTCTCATATATTTTTACCTCTCAATCTTTAGAAGTTAAAAACATTGTTTTAAAAATATATTTACCTGTTCTTGTCTTAAATATATTTTTATATACTTTTTCACATTGTTCATAAGAACTATTATTTTCATACATATTGACTAAAAAATCAGCTTCAACTAAGATTTGATAATCTATTCCATCAATACAATCATAAGTATGATGATGCCCTATTAAATAACATACTCTATCAGTAATCTCTTTATCATAATAATCTTTCATTATCTCTAAAGCAATAGTAGGTCCTAATTCTTCTTGATGATGACCTGCACTATCTCCATATATACGATAACTTTCTTTAATCCCTATATCATGTAAAATAGCAGATATCTCTAATATATATAAAGTTCTTTCATCAATATTTTCTTTAATTCCAATTAGCTTTGAAAAGCTATGAACCTTTAATAAATGTTGTATATGTTTAGGATTCCCTTTTTCATATTCTATTGCTTGAATCATCAATTCTTCCATTATTCAAACTTTTCTCCCACTTCAAAAATAGAACGTCCATTCAAATAATCCTTAACACTCATTCTTTTCTTACCTGCAACTTGAAGTTCAGTAATTAAATAAACACCATCATTGACCTTAACTCCAATCGCATCCTTAAATATTTTTATAATTGTTCCATTCTCTTCATGTCCATGATGTTTCATTACATTTTCACATACATGAACTTTTCCAGTCCATATCTTTACATTGACTCCATTATAAACACTATAACTTCCAGGCCATGGATTTGTTCCTCTCACTTTATTATAAACTTGTAATGCTGTTAAATTCCAATCTATACGTTCATCTTCTCTAGATAAAGTTTTTGCATATGTAACTAAAGTTTCATCTTGAGGAATACTTTGATTTGTTTGTTCTAAAATGGATGGTAAAGTTTCTTTTAAAAGTTCAGCTCCTAAAACACTTAAACGATCATATAATATTCCAACATTATCATCATCTAAAATATCAGTTTCTTTTTGACTAATCATATTTCCTGCATCCATTTTTTTTACCATATACATAATTGTTACACCTGTCTTTTTTTCTCCATCAATAATAGCTTGATGTACTGGTGCACCACCTCTATATTTTGGAAGTAAAGAAGCATGAACATTTACACAGCCTAATTTTGGTATATCTAAAAGAGCTTGTGGAATAATTTGTCCATACGCTGCTGTAATAATTAAATCAGGTTTTAAGTCAATAATATCTTGATAATCCTCCCTTATTTTTTGAGGTTGGATAACTGGTATATCATATTTTAATGCCTCTTCTTTAACTTCTGGCATTGTTAAAATCTTTTTTCTTCCAACAAATCTATCTGGTTGGCTTACAACTCCTACAACATTATAATGATTTTCTATTAACATCTTTAAAACTTCTTTAGAAAAAGATGCTGTTCCCATAAATACTATTCTTTCATCCATATTCAATCACTCTCTTTCATCCATTAGTATACCACAATTACAAAAAGCATACTAATAATTTGAGAGAAAACATAAACAATACCTTCAATGATTTTTACAATGATTTGACTTACTTCTTTCATAAATAAAGAGATTTTGTTATCTTCTCTATCAATGACACTTCCATAACTTACTGTTTCAGTATTTTGACTTACTTTTTCTTCAAATTTATCAATATTTCTATTTAAAAAAGTTTGTTCTACATTATGATTTCCAAAGTATATTTGACCTATGCATAAAATAAACAATACAATGACAATATCTATAACATACTGTTTCATGATAAATAACTATCTATAGCACTTGATAAAATGATAAGAGAATTTTTAACTTCAGCATAGGTATTTTGATTAGCCCCTACTTCAATAAGAAACATGTTTTTTGCGACATGTTGGTTATAATGACTATTCTTTACATAAACGCCTTTACATAAACCTGGAACTTTATTATTGATAAGTTTTGTTAGCTTTTCAGCTTTTTCTTTAGTTTGAGGGTAATTTGAACTTGTTTTTCCTACTACGAATAAAAGTTTAGCATAACTCTTTGAACCATTTGTAAGAGTAGATACACTTTTCTTGATTGAATCTCTATGAAAGTCTATTAACATATCAAATGCTCCATGTTTATTGATTGCTTGTCTAGTAAACATCCTTGATACAGTATATGAATAACGATAGTTAATTTTTCTTTCATTCTTATATTTTTCAAAATCATTGGTTTCATAGACTACTTCATATCCTTTATTCTCTAATAATTTCATTAAATATTTGCTCCCTTCTTTAACTGAATTTGTTTGATACCCTTCTATTTGATGAGTATTATAAATATAAATTGATTTTCCATTCTTTTTCTTCTTTGAAACTTGTTGAACACCTTCTTCTTTTTTTTCTTTACTTGCATGACTTAATGTTTCACTATAAACTTTTGGATATGGCATGTTAATAAACAATATAGCTACTATAACTATCTTTATTAATATCTGTATATTCTTATTCATATACTCCCTCCTTTTACTATACATACTAACTTATGCAAAAGAAAAAGAATTAAGTACTTTATTTCACATTTTTTAAAAAAACAGCAGTTCATAATGTCTGCTGTTATTAATATCTTAAATGATTTATACTTGTAGAAATGATCTTTGTCATCATTTCTAAATCAAAATCTATTTGTTTATCACATAATATCATTTGATTTTCTAAAGGACTTAATACTTCATGAAATAATTGTTGTCTTTTCTCTTCATCTAATTTTCCTAACTCTCCCATAATAAATTCTTTTTGTCCTTCATTCAATTTACCTTGATATCTATTTCTTTTTCCCACCTTTAATGAAGAAGATGGCTCTAATGACTCCTTAAAATATCCTTCCATTAAATTAAAAACTTCATTCACTAAAGAAGAAACATGAATAACTGTTGGTACACCAATCGCAATAACAGGAATATCCATTGTTAGTTTATTAATAGCTTTACGATGATTTCCAATTCCACTTCCTGGATTAATTCCTACATTATTCATTTGAATAACTCTACATACCTTTTCATAACTTCTTGCACATAGTGCATCAATAACAATCATGATATCTGGTTTAAACTCTTCTTTTAAAGAATATAAATAATCTGCTGATTCTACTCCACTATGAGCCATTACGCCTGGAGTTACACAAATAATATCATAGTATTGTTTTTGATGTCTTAATTGTAAATCTAAATGATGAGTTGCTTGAATATGTTTTAAACTTCTTGGCCCGATAGCATCACTTGTTAGGGTATCATTTCCTAATCCAACAATCATAATAAGAGGATCTATAATATTTAATTCATTCAATAAAAATTCTTTAATTTGTAAATGACATTGGTTAATAATTTCATCTTTATTTTCATAATCTTTAAAACTAATTTCAACATATCTCCCTATATCTAATGAATGATTTTCATTCTTTCTTAATACTTCAAATTTCTCAACTGTTATTCCTCCTATTTCTTTGACTTCTCTATGATAGTCTTTTTCTTTAGATGCAACCGCTAAAGATTCCATTGCTAAATCGCTTCTTGTATAATATTTCTTCATATAATCACCAAATATATCATTAACAAAATAAAAAAAACTAATCAAAATTCAATAAAAGATTGCAATTAAAATGTATTTTTGGTAGAATAGCATAGCGAGATGTTATAAAGAGAGGTGAATCACAATGGCAAACATGAAACAACAAATTAAACGTTATAAAAACGCTGATAAAAAACATGCAATTAACGCATCATATAAATCTGCTTTAAGAACAGCTATCAAGAACGTATTAGCTGCAGTTGAAAAAGGAAACAAAGAAGAAGCTGTAGCTGCATATAACACAGCTGCTTCAAAATTAGATGCATCAGTAAGTAAAGGATTATATCATAAAAACTATGCAAGCAGACAAAAATCTAGATTATCTAAATTAGTAAACTCTATCGACTAGTGATAGAGTTCTTTTTTTATAACTATAATTGACAAAAAATAATCAAAGACATATGATATATTCATCGTGGAGGTATGTTATGGAAAGAAAAGATATTGATGAAAAATATACATGGGATTTATCTCAAATTTATGTTTCTAATGATTTGTTTTATCAAGATTTAGAGATAGCTAAAGAATTATTAAAAAACTTAATAAATCAAAGGGACAGTTTTTTAGATTCTTTAGAAAGTTGTTTAAAGTTTCATGAAGAGAATACAAAATTAGATAGATATGCTTCTAAACTTTATTGTTTTGCTCATCTTCATTGTGATGTAGAACCTCAAAATCAAGAGTATCAAACAATGCTTTCATCTGTTTTATCATTTTTAAATGAATATACTATCGCTTTAGATTTTTATTCAAATCAAATGATTGATAATGACAAAATTGTAAAAGGTTATCTTCAAGATGAATCTTTAAAAAATTATCGTTATTCAATTAGTGAAGTTTTAAGAGAAAAAGAACATATTTTATCTCAAGAAATGGAAACTTTACTATCTAAAACAGGAGCTATGTCAGAAGTAAGTGAAAAGGTTTTTGATGCTTTACGTTTAGAATATGAAGATGTTCTTGTTGATGGAGAAAAGAAAACTTTAAATAGTGCAACTTTAAGTGAATTTTTAAAACATAAAGATAGAGATGTAAGAAAACAAGCTTATCATCATTTTTTTAAGGAGTATAAGAAGTTTGAGAATGTTTTTGCAGCAACTTTATCTGGAATCATGGAAAAAGATGCTTTTTATGCAAATGTTAGAAATTTTAATGATCCTTTAGAAGCTAGTTTATTTAATGATAATGTTCCTACTGATTTATTTTATAAGATATTAGATAAAGCAAATAAAGAATATAGACCTTTATTTCATAGATATAACGCTCTTAAAAAAAGAATCTTAAAATTTGATACAATGTATAATTATGATTTAAGTGTTCCTTTAGTAGAAAGTATTGATAAAAAATATTCTATTGAAGAATGTTTTGATATTATTAATGAAGCTTTAAAACCTTTAGGGGAAGATTATTTAAAGATCATAAACAAAGCAAAAGAAGAAAGATGGATTGACTATTATCCTA
This sequence comes from uncultured Erysipelotrichales bacterium, assembly GCA_910579135.1. GTDB lineage: Bacteria > Bacillota_I > Bacilli_A > Erysipelotrichales > Coprobacillaceae > MGBC113645. Next base: position 28,371 of record CAJTTM010000003.1, read on the forward strand.
CTAAAGGAAAAAGAATTGGTGCTTATTCAAGTGGATGTTATGATACTAATCCTTATATTTTAATGAATTTTATTGGTGATTATAATTCTTTATCTACTATGATTCATGAATTAGGACATAGTGTTCATACTTATTTATCTAATTCAAATCAACATCCAGCTAATGCATCATATCGTATATTTGTTGCAGAGGTAGCTTCAACTGTTAATGAAACATTCTTAATTCAATATATGTTAGATCATAGTCAAACGAAAGAAGAGAAAGCTTATTTCTTATATGAATTATTAGAAAATTGTGTTGGTTTGATTTTTAGACAACCGATGTATGCTCATTTTGAGCATATTTTACACAATCAAGCTAAAGATCATATTCCAATGTCTGCTCAAACAATTACTGAATTATATGATAAAATTAATGATGAATATTATGGAGATGATGTTGTTAATGATGAATTAGTAGGACATTCTTGTTTCTATATTCCTCATTTCTATTATAATTATTATGTTTATAAGTATACTTTAGGTATGACTGTTGCCCTATCAATTGTTTCTCGTATTTTAAATGGTGATAAAGATCAAGTTCTTTATTATTTGAATTTCTTGAAATCTGGAGGTAGTCTTTCTCCTGTAGAATTATTGAAGAATGCTCATGTTGATCCTTTAGATGATTCTATTTATGATGATGCTTTTCATTATTTTGAAGATATTTTAAATCAATTTGAAGAATTAATATAAAAAGCTTGGATTTCCAAGCTTTTTTTAACCCACTAACCATTTATATTTTTCTACACTATAAAAGGTATAAAAGGAATTAATATTGGTATTTGTCTACTATAGATTTGATATTTTAAATCTTGTCCATAATTTTTATTTTGTCTTATTTCAAGCCTTCTTGCTCCACCAAGCATAATATAAACAATACATACATATCCAAATAGTCCAATCCTCCAATGAATGACACTTGTAAAAGCTGTTATACCTGAAAGAAGAACCCCAGTCCAAAATAATATTTTTCCTAAATAATTAGGACAACGGACAATCTTATATAATCCCCTATCACAAAAACAATCAGGATTTTTCTGGCTATTGACTCAAATAAAATACCAAATATCATTACCCCTAAACCTATTGTTGTTAGTGTATCTAATTTTGCGTTTGACATAAGTCTCATATAAATTGGAGAAATTTGACAAACATATAGAAATGCACAACTTGCCCAAATACAAACTTTCACAAAAACTCATTGATTTCTTTTTTCATCATTTTACAATAACTTATACTTTTCATTTCTATGTGTAGATAAAGCAATAATCATCCGATTGCTAAAGCTGTGATTGAAAACCTATATTCTAAAAAAACATAAGCTAAATAATATAATAAAATTATTCATCTTCTACCTCTTTATTTTAAATTCATTCTATAATTTATAATAGCTATCACAAAAATAATTACATATCCTATAATACTATATGTATCAGGAATTTGTCCAAAAACAAATAATCCTGCGATTGCTGAAAATATAATCTGTGAATAATCAAATATAGAAATATCTTTTCCTGGTGCATAACTATATGCATTTGTAATCGCAAATTGTCCTCCAGCTGCCATTAATCCTGCCAATATTAAATAAATAAATTGATTCATATTCATTGGTACATAATCACAAATTAAAAAAGGTAATAAAACGAAACAACTAAATGCTGAAAAGAAAAAGACAATTTTTGATTTTTCAACACCTCTTTCAGTTAGTAATCTCACTAAGGTATAAGCAAGCCCTGCACTTGCAGCCCCTATGATAGCAATTATTGAAGCTAATAGTTCAGCATTTTGAAAACTTGGTTTTACAACAAACATTGCGCCTACAAATGCTCCTATAATTAATAAAATTTGTTTTATTGTTATCTTTTCTTTTAGTATAAAATATGAAAAGATAATTACAAAAAATGGATTCATTTTTTGTAATATTGAAGCATCAGCTAGTAATAAATAATCTACTGCGTAGAAGTTTGCTAAAATACCAATAGTCCCAAACGACGCCCTAAGTATAAGTAATGGTAAATCTTTTTTTTGATATGAAAAACCTTGTTTATTTTTAATTAAAATACCTGCTGCAATAATCATTGCAATCAAATTTCTAAAAAAGCTTTTTTCAACAGAAGGTAAATTTCCTGATAATTTTACAAATAAACTCATCATTGCAAAAAAGAATGCACTTAAAATAATAAACAAAGTTCCTTTTTGTTTGTTTGACATATATATCCCTTCTTTTTTTTACTTATTATACTCTTTTTTATAAAAATAAAAAGAATTGTTTTTGATGAAAATATGATATAATCATTATGAGGTGATAAAATGAATAGAACAGAAACGAGATCTTTTAAAATTGGTCCTTTACAGCTAGGTGGAAATAATCATGTTATTATTCAATCAATGTGTAATACAAAAACCAAAGATATTAAAGCAACAATCAAACAAATATTAGAATTAGAAGAAGCTGGTTGTGAATTAATTAGAGTTGCTATTTTTGATAAAGAGGATGCGAATGCAATTAAAGAAATTAAAAAACAAATACATATTCCTATTGTTGCAGATATTCATTTTGATTATAAACTTGCTCTTTTGTGTATAAAAAACGATATAGATAAAATAAGAATTAATCCTGGTAACATTGGTTCTATGGATAAAGTTAAAACTGTTGTTGAAGCTTGTAAGGAAAAAAATATTCCTATTCGTATTGGGGTTAATAGTGGTTCTTTAGAAAAAGATATTATTCAAAGATATGGTAAACCAACTGCAAAGGGAATGGTTGAAAGCGCAAAGAAACATATAGATATATTAGAATCATTAGATTTTCATAATTATGCTATATCGTTAAAATCTTCAAATACTTTATTAACTATTGAAGCTTATAAGCTTGCAAGTGAAACTTTTGATTGTCCTCTACATATTGGAGTTACTGAGGCAGGAACAAAATTAGGAGGAACAATTAAATCTAGTTTAGGTATTGGTACTTTACTATATGAAGGTATTGGAAATACTATTCGTGTTTCTTTAAGTGATAATCCAGTAGAAGAAATCAAGGTTGCGAAAACTTTATTAAAAGAATTAGACTTAATAAAGAATGTTCCTACTCTTGTATCTTGCCCAACTTGTGGAAGAATACAGTATGATTTAATTCCTATCGCAAAAGAAATGGAAAATTTCTTAAATACTATTCATAGTGACATTACTGTCGCAATTATGGGATGTGCAGTTAATGGTCCTGGAGAAGCTAAAAATGCTGATATTGGTATTGCAGGTGGTGTCAAAGAAGGATTATTAATTAAAAAAGGAGAAATCATAAGAAAAATTAAACAAGAAGATATTGTTGATGAATTAAAGAAAGAAATTATTTCTATGACAAACTCTAGATAGAGTTTGTTTTTTTCCTGAAAATTATCTAATTACGATTTTTCTAATTTTGATTAGATAAAATATTATTTTATTAAAACTGTTTTTATTTTATAGCGTAATTAATTTATGATATAATTTTTTTAGAATATAAATGGAAGGAGAAATATAATGAGTAAAGAATTTAATTTTGATTTTAAAACTTGGATTTTAGAACATGATATAAATGATTATGAAATAAAACCAGAAAATGAGAATAATATTAAATTGGTTACAGAATATGGCGAAGCCACAGTTAATTTTACTACTGTAGAAGAAGGCACAATTGTAGAATTTTCTATTGTTTCTAAAAAAGATGATTCAGTTAAGTTTTATTTACACTTTGAATTAAATGATGAAGATCATGCTAAACAATTATATGATGAAATGGTTGAAACACTTTTAAATCTAAAAAACGAGAAAACAATACAAATTCTATTATCTTGCTCATCTGGCCTTACTACATCTATGTTTGCAGAGAATTTAAATTCAGTTGCTGAAATGTTAGGATTAGATTATCATTTTAATGCTGTTTCTTATTTAAGTATTTATGAAGAAGTTGATAAATATGATGTTGTATTAATTGCCCCTCAAATAGGATATATGCTTAATCGTTTAAAAGAAAGTTTAACAGAAAAACTAGTTCTTCAAATTCCAACCGCTGTTTTTGCTTCATATGACGCTCTTTCTGCAATTCAATTTATACAGAGTGAATTAGAGGCTTTTAATACAAATAAAAAGAAGAAAAAAACAGAAGAGTGTTCTCATTGTATTGAATATCATAAGCGTATTTTATCAATTGTTATTTCATTAAATAAAGCTCAAGCGAAGATATTTTATCGCTTGAAAGAAAAATGTGAAATTATTGATAGTCATTTGATTATTAAACCTTCAATGAATATTTATGATTTATATGATATTATTGATACTATCTTATTAAAATACTCTTATGTTGATATCATTGGTATTGCAACACCTGGTATTATAAGTGATGATAATAAGTTAAAAAATTTAACTTATAAAGAAGAGGCTTTTGACATTAAAAAGGAATTTGAAAAAAAATATAATTTACCCGTTATTCTTTGTAATAACGCTAATGCTGCAGTTCTTGGATTCTCTTTAGATCATCCTGATTATAGTGATATTATATATCATTCTCAACAATTTGGTTTTGGAGTTGGAGGACAAGGTATTATTGTTAACAAAAAACTTCTTTTAGGGAAAAATGGAGTTGCTGGTGAATTGAAATATTTTATAAAACGTATGCAATTTTCTGATAATTTACATAAACTTGTTTTAAATGAACAAGGAGCTGTAGAAGTTGTCACAAAATCTCTTTTACCAACTATTTGTACAATCGGTCCAGAAGCCATTGCTATATGTTCTCCAATGACACCTAATATGGATGAAATTAAAAATAAAATCAGTTCTTTTATTCCTGAAGAATTTTTACCAAAATTCTATTATATTAAAGATGCAAGTTCTTATATGTTAAATGGTATAACTCAATTATGTGTTGATTATTTTGATAAAAATGAATAATTTAAAGTTGACTTAAACTTGGAGTATGAAATACTTCAAGTTTTCTTTTTGGACAAAATGTCCAATGACAACTCTGTTTTATACTCTTATAATAGATTTATAGAAGTCTATATTTTCATATTATGAAATTATACATTTAAAAAAAGAAAAAGCCTCTTTTTATTAGTATAGAATAATAGGAGGTCAAATAAATGAAAGCTAAAAATCAAGATATTATGTCCCTTATTGAGTCTATGACTTTATTTCATTCTCCTATGATCAAAGTTGTCTTTGGTCATAGGGAATGTGTTAATGAAATGATTGATATCATACTAGGAAGACATATACATATTGATGAACATCATGTTGAACATTATATGAGTAATATCAAAGGAAGAGAAGCTCAGTTTGATATTTATGTCAAAAGTGAAAAGATAAGAATCAATGTAGAAATACAGAGAAAAGAAAAAGGAGCGACACCAAAAAGAGGAAGATTAAATCTTAGTCTTATAGATACACAAGAAATAAAGAAAAGTTCAGAATATGAAGAAGTTCCAGAAAGTTATATCGTTTTTATGTGTGAAGGAGACTACTTTAAGAAGGAATTACCAATATATCATCTTAAACTTACGAATAAAGAAACAAAAGAAGAAGTAGATATAGGACAAGAGATGATATATGTGAATGGAGATTATCAGGATGAAGAAACAGTACTAGGAAGATTAATCCATGATTTTCATTGTATTGATCCAAATGAGATGTATAGTGAAGTCTTAAAAAAATGGGTCAAATATTATAAAGAAGAAAGGAGAGGAGTTACTGAAATGTGTGAGATATGTGAACAATTAAAAGAAATGGGAAGAGTTGAAGGAGAACTTATAGGAATAAGCAAAGGTGAAATCATAGGGATGGAAAAAGGTTATGTGAATGGAAAGCTAGATATTTTAATGAGTCAATTAAGAAAGAAATTAGGATATTTATCAGAGAATGGTATCAAAATTATTAATAGTCTTGATGAAAAGACAATAAGTACAATAGCATTAAATATCTTTGATATTAATAATGAAGAAGATATATTGAAATATATTTTCTAAATTCAAAGATATATAATAAAGCTTAAAAAGTAGATTATATATTAAGGAGAAATATTAGGATGAGTATAACAAATAAGCAATTAATGGAACTGATAAGAATGGAAGGTTATATGGTTGGAATGGTAGAGACAATAATTATTTTATTAAGAAAAAAGTTGGGGTATTTACCAAAAGATGTTATCACTAAAATCCATGATAGTGATGGAGATGAATTAAATGAATTAATTACCAATTTCTTTAATATATATACTGAAGAGGATATATTGAAGTATATTCATTAAATAACAGAAATACTCTAAAGATTAACTAGAATCTTTAGAGTTCTATTTTTTTTTCTTTATACATATGATGTTTTAAAGGAGGAAAGATAATGACAAAAAAAGAGTATATTTCTAAATTAAAATTTGAAGAATTTATGATACTTTTAAATGAATTTGATATTGAAATTGATGAACATTTAAAATATAAGATTTTCCATATGATCAAAAATAATTCTTATGCTATTGTTAATGATGAATATCAATTTGTTATAGAAAATTATATAAAAAATTTGACAAGTGATTTCACCTGTCAAAAATTTTGTGTTTTAATTAATCATTATTTTAAGCCATTATTAAATGTTTGATTTTTAAGCATTTCTATTTCTTTTTGATATGGAGCTTCTCCATCAATGTAAGGTGTTTCTAAAATTTTAGGAACATTTTTTAATTTTTCATGATGAACAATATAATTTAAAACATCAAATCCAATATGTCCATATCCTATATTTTCATGTCTATCTTTATGTGCTCCTTTTACATTTTTAGAATCATTAACATGAATAACTAATAATCTATCTAAACCTATAATCTTATCAAAATTATCTAATACTTTATCAAAATCATTTAAATCATATCCTCCATCATGAATATGACAAGTATCTAAACAAACCCCTAATAATTCATTCTTTTCAACATGATCAATAATATAGCGAATTTCTTCAAATGTTTTTCCTAATTCACTTCCTTTACCAGCCATCGTTTCTAAAGCAATATGAACCTTCTGTCCATTTTTTAAAACTTCATTTAAACCTTTTACAATTTGGTTTAAACCTACTTCTTCACCAGCTTTAACATGTGAACCAGGATGTAATACTAATCGTTTTGCTCCAATCTGTTCACATCTTTCTATTTCTTGCTTTAAAAAGCGAACTGCTAACTCATATGTTTCAGCTTTAACTGTATTTGCGAGATTAATAATATAAGGAGCATGAACAACAACATTATTAATATCAATATTATTCTCTTTCATTAATGTTTTGGCTTCATCTACTCTTAATTCAGATATAGGTTTTCTTGCAGTGTTTTGAGGTGCTCCAGTATAGAACATAAATGTATTTGCTCCATAAGATAAAGCCTCTTTTACAGAACCGAGCAACATATCTTTTCCTTTCATAGAAACATGCGAACCTATAATCATAAATTATTCTCCTCTCTCATTCTCTTTTCTTTTTGTGCCTTTTTTGCTCTTTCCTTTTTTTGTCTAGCAATATCAGCTTTAATCATATTACGTTTTTCTTTTCTAACAAGTTTTTCAACTTCCCATTTTCTCTTTTTCTTATATCCTGGTTTAACTTTTCTAGGTTTTTTAATAACACTTTGAATCTTTTTTTCTAATTCAGTTGGTTCTTTAATACGATTTTTTCTCTTTTCTCTAGCTCCTGCGTCAACTAAAACATCATTTTTAATTTCTTTAACGCTAAATTGAACACCTCTTTTTTCAAGCAAATGAACTAAATTCTCATCAGTTGTATCATACATACTAAAACATTCTCCTGTGTATTTTCCTCTACCACAACGTCCAGAACGATGAATATAAAAATCTAATTCATTTGGAAATCCCATATTAATAATATGGCTTGCTCCATCAATATCAATACCTCTAGCTGCAATATCGGTCGCAACTATATATTGATAATTATTATTTTTAATTCTTCGCATCATTTGTTTTCTTTCACGTGGTTCAAGATTTCCATGAATTTCACCAATCTTAAATCCTTCTTCCCTTAATTTAGTTGATACTTCTATAGCATCATTTCTTGTATTACAAAAAATAATACATAAATATGGATCTATAATATGCATGATTTGTCTTAATATTTGATATCTATCTCTATGTTTCGTTGGAACAAGATAATGACTTATATTTAATGAAGACACTTCTTTTTCATTGATTTCAATAATCTTAGGTGCTTTCATGTATTTTCTTAAAAACGGTCTTAGTTTTTGTGGAATAGTAGCTGAAAAAACTAACATTTGAATATTTTCTTTCATCTTAGCCAAAAGAGCATCAATGTCTTCTAAATAACCAAATTCTAATGTCATGTCTGCTTCATCCACAACAATAATATCCGCAGTTGTAATATGTAATGCTTGTTCATCTAGTGATAAATCCTTAATTCTTCCAGGTGTTCCAATAACAAGATGTGGTTGAACAGATAACTTTTGAATAGCTTTTTGTTTATCATTTCCCCCAACAACAAGTGAAACTCTTAAATATGGATTTTCCTTTATAAACATTTTTGCATGTTCATAAGTTTGAGATGCCAACTCTCTTGTAGGAGCAATAATAACAGCTTGTACACAATCTAATTCAACATCAATTAAATCAACAATTGGTAATAAAAATGCGTGCGTTTTTCCCGTTCCAGTTTGAGAAATCCCAATAACATCCCTTTGTTTGTAAACAAGTGGCATAACTGCCTTTTGAATTGGTGTAGGTTCAATAAACCCTAATTTATCAATAACCTTCTTTATAAAAGGTTTAAAACTATAATCTTTCATTAACTTCATTTTTTTCGCCTCCTTTTAGCGTGTTGATTATACTACAAAAATTAAAAAAAAGCAAAATAAGTTGTTATATTCGCTAAAAATCTAACTAAATTATCACATATATCTTTATTATGAATATTGTATTATAGGAGGTGTTTATAATGTATAACGAATATAACTATGATCCCTATTTTTACAACCATAATCCATATTATCCTATGATGCCTAGAAAACCATCGTTATTACAATCAATGAAAAATTCAATGCAACAATTAAATATGTCCTCAACATTAAGAACTGCCCAAAAAACTCTTTACACAATGAATCAAATTATCCCTATTATCAATCAATTAAGACCTGTTATTCATAATGCATCTACTGCTTTTAGAGTAGCAAAAGCAGTACGTTCTATTAATGATGAGGGACTAGATGAAGAGATTGATAACCATCTCAATGAACAACAATTTGAAAATATGTTGTAGTTTATTTAATTATTGTTATACCTTTTAAAATGTTTTTGACAATATGAAAGAATGTTCTATAATAACAACATTCTTTTTATTTATTATATTTATGATATAATAATTTTGAGGTGATAATATGTATGTCAAGGCAGTTGTTCCAAGAGGTTATTGTAAAGGAGTTGTTAGAGCTATTCAACTAGCAAAAGAGGTTCATAATGTTCCTCATCCTATTTATATTTTAGGAATGATAGTTCATAATCAATATATTGTAAATGCATTAGAAGATTTGGGTATTCAAACAATTGATAAAAAAGGAAAAACAAGGTTAGAATTATTAGATGAAATCAATGAAGGGACTGTCATTATTACTGCTCATGGAGCAAGTGATGAAGTTTTTAATAAAGCCAAAGATAAAGGACTATATATTATAGATGCATCTTGTTTAGATGTTATTAAAACACATGATTTAATTAAAGAAAAATTAAGTCAAGGTTATGAAATCCTTTATATTGGTAAAAACGGCCATCCTGAAGCTGAAGGAGCTATTTCTATTGATAAAAAAAGAATACATTTAATAACAAATAAAGAAGATATTGATAAACAAGATAAGAATAACCATTATGTCATTACTAACCAAACGACAATGTCTTTATATGATGTCTATGATTTATGTGAATATGCAAAACAAAACCTTCCTCATGTTTCTATAGAAAAAGAAACATGTAAAGCAACTCAAATAAGACAAGAAGCTATCGCTTCTTTAGAAGATGATATAGATATTGTTTTTATTATTGGTGATCCTCATTCTAACAATACTAAAAAGTTAGCTATGATTGCGAGCAAAAAGTCAGATAAAGATGTATATATGATTGAAAGTATTAATGATTTAGATATAGAAGTTTTAAAAAACAAAAAGAAAGCAGCAGTTTCTTCTGGTGCTTCTACTCCAACTTATCTTACAAATCAAGTCATTGATTATTTAAAACAATTTGATTTCAGTAATTCTAAAACACATAAAAAACCAATTATAGATAAAAAGAAGATATTAGATTAAAAGACATGTTTCCATGTCTTTTAATCTTTTACATTTAACCAATCTACTTTATAGTAATAAACCAAGAAAATAATACTACTTACAATCCATGTCACTGGCCACCCAAAAAACACATAAGCTACACTTGATGTAAAACGAGTAATAATAAATAAATAGATTTGTCTTAAAATAACAAAACTAAATACCATGATATACATTGGTATAGTAGATTTACCAGCTCCTCTTAATACTCCATTAATAATTTGATTGATTGGTAAAAACAAATAAAAAGGTAAAAAGATGAGTTGCATTAACCTCCCTGCTTCTATAACTTCTTTTTCTTGATTAAATATTGCAATAAAATCTTTTCCAAAGAAATACATAACAACTACAAAAATTCCTATTGTAATAGTAGCAAGTATATAAGTAATATAAGCTCCTTTTTTTACTCTATCATATTTTTTAGCACCTATATTTTGTCCAACAAAAGTTGTGACCGCCATATTAAAAGCTTGAAGCGGTAAATTAACAAATCCATCTATTTTTACCGTTACTGAATACCCTGCAATGACTGATGACCCATAAACATTCACATAAGATTGAACAATAACATTAGATAAAGAAACAATACTCTGTTGTATTCCAGTAGGTAATCCTATTTTAATAATTCTTGTAAGCATTTCTTTATCAAAACTTATTTCTTTTATTACCAATTGATAATTTTCTTTAGTGTACATTAAAATAAAGACAACCATAACAGCACTTATTCCTTGAGCAATTAAAGTTGCGACACCTGCTCCTGCAACACCCCATTGAAATACTTTTACAAACAAGAAGTCTAAAATAATATTAATAACACTTGCAATAACAAGAAAATATAATGGTCTTTTAGAATCGCCAATGGCACGAAGTATTCCAGCTCCCATATTATATATAAGAGTAAATGTAATACCACCAAAATAAATAGCTAGATATTGTGAAGCTTGATCAAAAACATCTGATGGAACTCCAATCGCATGCAATAAAGGATTGGTACATACTAAACCTATGATTGTTAGTAGCATTGCCATAACAAGTGTTAAAGCCATACTACTATGTATTGATTTCCTCATTCTCTTTGTATCATTAGCCCCATAATATTGAGCAATGACAACTCCTGCTCCAGTCGCAATTCCCATAAAAAAACCTATCAACATGTTAATAACTGGAGTACTCGCTCCTACTGCAGCTAATGCTGCTTTACCAACATAATTTCCTACAACATATGAATCTACAGCATTATATAATTGTTGAAATAAATTACCTACTAATAATGGTATTGAAAACCAAATAATTGATTTGACTATGTTTCCTTGTGTTAAATCTGTATTCTTCCCTTCCATTCTCTCACCTTCATTCGATATTATATAATACTTATTATTATTTTGTATAAATTTACCAAATTTTGAAAAAAGATATTAAATAAGGAATAGTTTTCACTACTCCTTAATTTATTTTAATATTTTATCTAATGTAGCAAATAAATTATTAACATCTATTGGTTTTGCAATATGTCCATTCATACCACTATTTAATGCTTCTTGCTTATCTTCTTCAAAAGCGTTTGCAGTCATTGCAAGTATTGGTATAGATGATAATTCTTTATTTTCTAATTTTCTAATTGCTTTTGTTGCTTCATATCCATTCATAATAGGCATTTGTACATCCATTAGAACTAATTTATAATATCCTGGTTCTGATTTTTCAACCATTTCTACTGCTATCTTACCATTATCTGCAACTTCTATAGTTAATCCTTCATCTTCTAAAATAGCAGTTGCTATTTCTTGATTAAGCTCATTATCTTCTACCAATAAGATACGTCCAGTATATTTATTACGATCCTCCTCTTCTTTTTCTTCCTCATTTTCATTTGTATTGACTACTGAATACAAACATTCTCTTAATTCAGATAAAAATAACGGTTTACTACAGAACGCTGAAACTCCTGCTTCTTTGGCTTCATCTTTGATATCTGACCAATCATATGCAGTAAGAACAATAATTGGTACATCATTCCCAATTTCTTTTCGTATTCTTCTTGTTACTTCAATACCATTCATATCTGGTAACAGCCAATCTATAAGATATACAGAATAATTATCATTACGCATTACTGCTTGTCTTGTTCTCAGTACAGCTTCTTTTCCAGATAATGTCCACTCTGCTCTCATACCAATTTGTTGAAGCATATATGATACACTATCACATGTATTAAAATCATCATCTACAACTAAAGCTCTACAATTCTTCAATTCTGGTATATTTTTTGGAGCTTCGGGTTGTAAATTTAAACGGAATGAGAAAGATACTCTTACCTCTGTTCCCACATCTTGTTGGCTCTTTACTTCAATAGAACCACTCATCATATCTACAATATTTTTAGTAATTGCCATTCCAAGTCCAGTTCCTTGAATTCCACTAAGTGTTGTATTCTTTTCTCTTTCAAATGGTTCAAAGATATGTGATACAAACTCTTTACTCATTCCTATTCCTGTATCTTTAATACAGAATTCATATTGAGCATAATCTCGTGATAATCCTGGTTTTTCAGTGACTCTCATGCTTATAATTCCACCAGCTTGAGTATATTTGACAGCATTACTTAATAAATTAAGTAAAACTTGATTTAATCTTAATTTATCGCAATAAATATTTTCATCTAATACATCAACAGTATCAATTAATAATTCAAGCTGTTTTGCATGAACCTCTGTTTGTAAAATATTATGTAATTCATGGAGTATTTCTGGTAAACTACACAATTTTTCTTCTAATTGCATTTTACCACTCTCAATACGACTCATATCTAAAATATCATTAATTAAACTTAATAAATGATTTCCAGATGTCATAATTTTTTTCAGATATTCTTGAACAAGTTCTTTATCATCAAAATGGGCTGCAGCCAAAGCTGTAAATCCTACAATGGCATTCATTGGTGTACGAATATCATGAGACATATTTGATAAGAAAAGACTCTTAGCTTTATTTGCTCTATTTGCTTGTAAAAGAGCATCTTCTAACAATTTTGTCTGTTCTATATCCTTACGCATTTGTTCATCTACACTTCTTAAACCTAGAACAATACTATGATTTGTATCCCATATATTTGTTCTAACAACTTTCATTTCAAAATATCTTAATTCACCATCTTCACATGTACGATAGTTCATATAATATATTTTCTTTTCAGCAAGTTCTTTTAAAAGATTCTCTTGAGAGACTATTTTTAAGAAAGCATCTTTATCATCTTTATACACAAATTTTTGTATATAAGCTTTCATACTTTCATTAAGGTCTATTTCTCCAGTAAATATAGTATCTAACATATGATGATTATTATCAACAACCCTTAATGGAGTTCCTAGTCCAGTATCAAGATCAAAAAAACATACAAGATTATAATCTACACTTAAAGCTTGAACTAATTCCATTTGATGCTTTTCCTTATTTGCTTCTTGTATTTTTTGATCAGTACAATCAATAAGTAAATGTTGATAAAATAATTCATCATCTTCTTTTAAAAGTTTAATATTTCCCATCACATGAAGTATTTGACCATTATCATGTTTAACACTATATTCTACATTGATAATATCTCCTTCGTTTTCCAATGTTTTAATACTTTCTTTTAATCTATCTTTATCTTCATCAATAACTGTAGAAGCAACAAAATGGAATCCATCTGATAATAGTTCCTCTTCAGTAGCATATCCTAAAATATTTAAAGCAGCTCTATTAACACTAAGAATTTCTTTTCCATCAACTGAATAACATAATACTCCAGAATCTATAGTTGTAAAAATTGTTTCTAATGTATGATTTTTTTTTACAATTTCCTCTTCATATGCGCGTTCTTGTGTAATATCAATTCCTACACCTACTGTTCCCATTACACTTCCATCTAAATCATATAAAGGTGATTTATAAGTCGTAAAGAGTTTCATTTGTTCGCCAGATTTTACTAATTCTTCTGATACACAAGTTTCTTTTTTTGTCATAACTTCAAGATCTGATTTCATACATACAAGAGCTTCACTTGGATCTGCGTCCCAAATATAACAATGATCTCTACCTTCCACTTGTGTTTTTGTCTTATTAACTGTCCTACAAAAACTATCATTCACTTTTTCATGTATTCCATCTTTATTCTTATACCAAATAAGATTAGGAACACTATTAATAGTAGATTCAAATAGATGAGTTGTCTGCCAATAATCCTTATTCATCTTATATGATTGTTGCCATCTTAAAAATCTAAACTTTACTTCTTCATCTGACATTGGTAACATCCAAACATCTTTTATTTCTTTTAAATTATCTAACTGAATATTTTGGTCTTTTTCGGCTAAAAAAATAACTTCAGAATCTTCTTTCTTATTTAAATGAATAAGTGATAATACTTCACTCATATTTTTATTATGTAAATCAATAATAATGACTTCTGCTTTTTTTATTTCTGTTTCTTCAAGTTCTTCACTTTCATAAAATTCATGCTTAAAATGTTCAAGAGGTGACATATTTTTTATCACTTCATATATTCTTTTTTGTTTTCCAACTAAATAAAAGTGAGTATGACAACGATACATGCTTCCCTTCCTCCCTATGCTATATGATTACAAAACAACTCACATCTTTATTATAAATAAACTATTTATAAACCCATATTATTATTTTAACAAGCCACATAATTCATGTCAATATTTAGAGTTTTATCATTTTAAATAATATAAAAAATGAAGTATCACTACCCCATTTTAATAACTTTCTTCCTTATATTCTACAATTTTATCATTCTCATATACTATTTTAGCATTATGAAATTTATCATCTTTTAGCCAATCAAAAAAATGATAATCTCCTTCCCACATAGGTAAATGATTTATTTTGTCATTATCTATCCATTGCAATACTCCCTCATCACACTCTTTAATATTTCCTTGGAAATATTTACAAGAATAGACAAACATTCCCTCATCCTCTCCATGATATAGTGATGGAAAAACAACAAAACCATGTAAATGAATATCTTTTACAGTTAATCCAGTTTCTTCAAAAATTTCTCTTTTCAAACACTCTTCAGGAAATTCTCCTTTTTCTAATTTTCCACCAACACCAATCCATTTTCCTTGATTAATATCATCTTCTTTTTTTATTCTATGAAGCAATAATGTTTGATTATCTTTTTGAATATAACACATAGTTGTTAATACAAATCTATTCATAACTATAGTAATCCTCACTTTGACTCTCAATAATTTCTATATCTATAACTTTATCAAGTTCCTCTTTTAATTTTGAAACCATTATTTTTTCAGCATGATGTCCTATATCTATTAATAAGATATCATTATCAAAAGCATTTTTCGCATGTCTATATTTTGTATCTCCTGTTATATAAGCATCAGCTTTACCATAAAATTCTTCAATAAAGTCTGCACCACTTCCACCACAGATAGCTACTCTTTTAATTTTATCAACATGACCTGCATATTTTATATGTTGAAGACCATAAGCGTTTTTAACTAGACTAATAAATTCATTTTTTGACATTTCAGCCTTTAAATCAGCAATCTTACTAACACCAGAATCTTCCCCATCTTCAATATTTTCAACATTTAATTTTTCAATCAACCAATTATTCATTGAAACCTTATCCAACGATGTATGAGAACTATAGACAGCAATATTATTTAATATTGCATCATAAATAAAGCTTCCCATAAAATGATCTCTATCTATATTGTGAATGGGATCTAGTAAAAAGGGATGATGTGTAATTAACATTTGGCATTGATGATCAATAGCTTCTTTTAAAGTTTGTCTATCTGCGTTTAAGGCTATTATGATCTTATTAACATCACTATTTTTATCACCAATTTGCAAACCACATTTATCCCATTCTTCTTGAATTTCTAATGGATAGTGTTGTTCCATGACTTCTATAATATCTCTAACTTTCATTTAATTCACCTTCTATTGTTTTTATCAAAGATAAAACTTCTTTATATTTTGGGTGCTCTTCATCAAGAGAAGATAATATTTTCTTTTGAGTATCAAGCATAGGTTGCCATTTCTTTATAAATAAATCACCTTTTCTTTTTCTAAGTATTGGTCCAAATAAACAATCTTCATTACTTAAAGATTCCTTACCATACTCACATACTATAATTTCGTATATATGATTAACGTCCTCAACAATATCTTCATCTATTATTTTAAAATCAATATCATTTAAAAAATGACGTAATATATCAATCTTTGTATTAGACTGTAATATAAATCTATAATTTTTTAAAATATCTTTATGTTCATTTAATATTCCACATATCAAATGACCACCCATCCCACTAATTGTTATCATATCAACTTTTTTATCAATAATAGGATTCATACCACTTCCAAGAAGTGGTATGACTTTGTTTTCTAAATGATAATTTTGTATATTTTCTTTGGAAGAATTAAGTGGTCCTTCAGCAATATCACAAGCATAAGCCTTAGACATTATATTCCTATCCACAAGACTTATAGGTAAGTACCCATGATCACTTCCAATATCCGCTAAAACTTCCCCATGTTTATATTTTTCTACTAATTTTAAGATTGCATCCAATCTTTTTGATAATTTCATATTAACGATCCAAGAAATCCTTTAATCGTTTAGAACGAGATGGATGTTTTAATTTTCTTAATGCTTTAGCTTCAATTTGTCTAATACGTTCACGAGTTACACTAAATTCTTTTCCAACTTCTTCAAGTGTTCTAGTACGCCCATCATCTAGTCCAAATCTTAAACGTAAAACTTTTTCTTCACGGTCAGTTAACTCTAATAAAACCTCATTTAATTCATCTTTTAATAATTCATTAGCTGCATAATCATCTGGTGACATAGCACTTTCATCTTCAATAAAATCTCCTAAATGAGAATCATCTTCTTCACCAATTGGTGTTTCAAGAGAAACAGGTTCTAATGATATCTTTTGAATTTCTCTAACTTTTTCAGGTGTCATTCCATCCATTTTATCTGCAATTTCTTCAGCAGTAGGTTCTCTTCCTAACTCTTGAATTAATTGCCTTTGAATACGTGTTAACTTATTAATCGTTTCAACCATATGTACAGGAATACGAATTGTACGAGCTTGATCTGCAATAGCTCTGGTTATTGCTTGACGAATCCACCAAGTTGCATAAGTAGAAAATTTAAATCCTTTTGTATAATCAAATTTTTCTACCGCTTTGATAAGACCCATATTTCCTTCTTGAATCAAATCCAAGAATAACATTCCTCTACCAACATATCTTTTTGCAATAGAAACAACTAAACGTAAATTCGCAGCTGCTAAACGTTTTTTAGCTTCCTCATCACCTTGTAATATAAGTTTTGCAAGAGTAATTTCCTCTTCATGTGTTAATAATTCTACTCTTCCTATTTCTTTTAAATACATCTTTACAGGATCATTAATCTTAACATTACTTCCTAATTGATTTGCATCGTCATCATCATTTTCGCTATCAGAATACATACTCATTGTATCACTTGTAGCCATATCAAAATCACCAACAAAATCTAAATCAGGTCCGTCTTCACCTAAATCATCATCTAATGATTCAAAATCTTCTAAATCACCCAAATCACCTAAATCATCTCCAGATTGAGCAAGTATATCATCGTCAATTTCTAAAGCATCCAATCCATCTTCAATAAGAATACTACTATCGTTAATAAATTGTAATAAATCTTCCATTGCTTCATCACTAAGATCATATGTAGACATAAATGTATCTACATCATCTTGAGTTAAAACATTTCCCATAGATTGAGCTTTTTCTAATACTATTTTTTCAATATCATCCATTGATACTGCTGCAACTTTTTTCTTTGATTCTTTCATAACTACTCCTTTTCTAATTCTATTATTTCCTTTAATATTTCTGACTGTTTATAAGGATCTAAAACATAATGAAATTGCTCTAACAATTGTTCCTTTTTCATCTTTCTTGCATTTAAACTTATATTCTTCATATAATGTTGAATTGCTTTTTCATCATATGGTAAGGGCAATTGTAATTCTGAAATATCTATTACCGTTTGAATCAATTCCTCCTTAGGTAATCGATTAATAAAATCTGCAATCACTAGTTTGTCATGAGTACGATAATAATCAACAATATAAGAGGCAATCACACGATAATTATCATCATACATAAATCCAACCTTAGCTTCATATTTTAAAGCAACTTCTTTACTATTTAACATATAAAACAACAATTCTTTTTCAGCACCACGATATTTATCAACCATTTCTTTAACCCGTCTCACTTCATGATAAACAGGTATCTCTTTTGGTTTTATGCCACTTAGTTTCTGTTCAATAATCGTTGCACTAAAGCCAGAAAGCTTAGATAATCTTTGAATATAATAGTCTTTATCAAGTTCATCTTTAATACGACTAATCAACTCACACATTTGTTCTAAGAAATGTTTTCTATCATCATAATTCCCAGCATCTATCTCTTTATATTTAAATTCCATTAAAAATTCTATTGGTGATAAAGTTTTTTTCAATAATGTCATTAACCCTTCCTTACCATGTTCTTCATAGATTTCATCAGGATCATGATTATCAGGAAGCAAAATAATCTTGACATTAAAATTAGCCTCTAACAAGATATCAGCAGCTTTACTTGCAGCTACCTGTCCTGCTCTATCACCATCTAAACATATATGAATCGTAGATGTTAACCTTTTAAGCATGCGAATATGATCTCTCGTTAATGCTGTTCCCATTAAAGCAACTGCATTTTCAATTCCTGCTTTATCCATCGCAATAACATCCATAAATCCTTCTAACAAGTAAACAAAACCTTCTTTTCTCACAGCTTCCCTGCAACGGTGATAATTATATAATGTTTCACCCTTGATAAAAATCTGTGACTCTGGAGAGTTCATATACTTACTATCAGTTTGTGTAGTTTTATAAATTCTACCAGAAAAACCAACAATTTTTCCTTCACTATTATGTAAAGGAAACATAATTCTATCATTAAATCTATCAAAATGATGTTTTGATTCAATAACCAAACCAGATTTTACCATATCTATTTCTGTATACTTCTTTTCAAAAGACTTATATAATATAGAATCAATTGGAGCATAACCAATTGAAAACTTTTCAATCACTTCATCACTGAAATGTCTTTTCTTCAAATAATTTTTAGCTTCCAATCCTAGTTTAGTATTAAGATAATAATTATAAATTTTACAAGCTTCTTCATTCATCGAATATAAAGCGACATATTCTTTTTTTATTGGCGCTTTTTTTTCATCAAGTTGATAATCACTTAAATCAATTCGCCCCATTTCAGCAATTTTTTTTACTGCTTCAATGTAAGATATCTTTAGATAATTTTGAAGGAAAGTAAAAACATTTCCACCATTTCCACAAACAAAACACTTATAAATTTGTCTTTCTGGAGAAATAGATAAAGATGGATTATTGTCCTCATGAAAAGGACAAATCGCAACATAGTTACGACCTTTCTTCGTTAATGAAAGATATTGTCCCAAAATATCTACAATATCAACACTTTGTCTTATTTCATTGATTTTATCTTGGGACAATCTTTGCATTACTATACACCTCTTTAAAATTTAATTTTCTTTAAAATATAATGTTTTAATTCATTAATTGGTAAACGAACTTGTTCCATTGTATCTCTATCTCTTACTGTAACACTCTCATCATTCATTGTATCAAAATCAATAGTTACACATAGTGGAGTTCCAATTGCATCTTGTCTTCTATAACGTTTTCCAATTTGTCCTGCCATATCAAATTCACAATTAAAGTTTTCAGATAACATTTGATAAACTTCTTCTGCCTTATCTTTTTGTTTCTTAGTAAGTGGTAATACTGCAACCTTAACAGGAGCAACAGCTGGATGCAAATGCATAACAATTCTCTTATCGTTGTTTTCTAAGATCTCTTCATCATATGCATCGTTCAAAACCGCTAAGAATAAACGCTCTGCGCCAACAGATGGTTCAATAACATATGGAATATACTTTGTATTTGTTTCTGGATCTAAATACTCTAAATTCTTTTTAGAATATGTTTGATGCCTATTTAAATCATAATCAGTTCTATCTGCAATTCCCCATAATTCTCCCCAACCAAATGGATATAAGTATTCTATATCACTAGTTGCTTTAGAATAGAAAGATAATTCTTCTTTTTTATGATCTCTAAATTTTAAATTATCTTTATTGATACCTAAATCATATAAGAAGTTCATACAATATTCTTTCCAATACTTGAACCATTCTAAATCAGTATCTGGTTTACAGAAGAATTCTAATTCCATTTGCTCAAATTCTCTTGTTCTAAAAATAAAGTTACCTGGTGTAATTTCATTTCTAAATGATTTACCTATTTGTCCAATTCCAAAAGGAACTTTCTTACGAGATGTTCTTTGAATATTCTTAAAGTTTACAAATATACCTTGAGCTGTCTCAGGTCTTAAATAAACTTCACTTTTAGCATCACTTACAACTCCCATATAAGTTTTAAACATAAGTTCAAATTCTCTAATATCAGTAAAATCCTCACTTCCACAATTTGGACAAGTTATATGATGCTCTCTAATAAATTCCATCATTTTTTCTGGTGCCCATCCATCACTATGAATATTTGGATCATAATCTTCAATTAACTTATCTGCACGATGTCTTGTATTACAATGTTTACAATCAATTAACGGATCATTAAATCCACCAACATGTCCACTTGCTTCCCATACTCTAGGATTCATAAATATAGCAGAATCTAATCCTACATTATAAGGTGATTGTTGTACAAATCTTTTCCACCATAATTGTTTAATATTATTTTTCATTTCAACACCTAAAGGACCAAAATCCCAAGTGTTTGCTAAACCATCATAAATTTCAGATCCTTGATATACAAACCCTGAATTTTTAGCATGAGCAATCAATTGTTCCATATCTTTATTTGTCATAATTATCTCCTCTTTCCCCTATAAAATAACAAAGACCTAGCCTAATGCTAAGTCACCATTTTCTATAAAATTATTTTATTGCATTTTATTTATACCCTTATAGTAGTTATTTGTCAACCAACGATAAGAGTACTTTATATATACGTTCTTTCATCAAGCCAATTCAATATTGACTTATAAACAATACTTTTATCCTTTTCAAACAATAATCCATGTCTAAATCCATCAAACTTTTTAAATGTTAAATCTCTAACACCATGTTCTTTATATTTTTCATATATTTTATAACTATCAATAGCCAAAGTATCATCACTACCCACCCCTATATAGATAGATAAAAAGGTTGGAATCTCACGAATTGATATCTGACTATTAACCTCTTTCAATGTTAATAATATATCTTCATATCCTTTGAGAGTATATACAAAATGAGTCATTGGGTCTTCTAAATAAACTCGTCTTTGATTTTCATCACTAGTATACCATTCTAATTTATTTAAAACTTTAATTTTTTTACTATTCTTACTATAAAAATAATTAAATAAAAGTTTAGAACGATATAATGGACCTTTAAACATCTTTAAAAATTTAATTTGATATTTTGCAAGAGCTAATTTCTTTGTATCTCCAGAACTCCCAAGCAAAAGAACTCCTTGAATATATTCTCCATAAGTGCTCATAAACTTTCTAATAATTAACGCCCCTAAATCAACGCCTAATAAATAATATGGTGCTTCTTGATATCTCTCTCTCATAATCTCATATAGATGAAACATATCTTTAACTAATCCTTCACTCCCATTATTCATCCCAAAGAATCCTTGCTCAAAATCTATAAGAGACTTTCCATGCCCAACAAAATCACTAACTACAACAACATACCCACTATTAGATAAGTAAGTAGCAAAATGATCATATCTATCTGCATGCTCAAATAATCCATGATGTATTTGGACAACACCTTTGATTCTAATAATCACCCTAGGTTCATAAATATGAAATCTAACATGCGTATGTAAACATGATGTTAATGACTCTGTATGTTTCATAGTTTTCTCCTTCCTTTTGGTTTGATTAAACATTTTTTATCATAACCAATTAAATCTTTTCTACCTGCATTAACTAGTGCTTCGTAAACTAAATCATAGTTCTTAGGATTCTTATATTGCATTAATGCTCTTTGCATTGCTTTTTCTTTTGGTGTCTTAGCAACATATACAGATGATAAATCTCTAGGGTCCAATCCTGTATAATACATTGCAGTTGATAATGTACCAGGAGTCGGATAAAAATCTTGTACTTGTTTTGGTTGATGGTGAATATCTCTTAAATATTCAGCTAATTCTATAGCGCTGTCGAGATTACTACCTGGATGAGATGACATTAAATAAGGAACTAAATATTGATCCATATTTTCTTGTTTATTTATCTCTTCATATTTCTTTACAAATTTTTCATATAATCCTCGTCTAGGTTTTCCCATTTTATCTAAAACAGAATTACTTATATGCTCTGGCGCAACTTTTAACTGTCCGCTAATATGATGTTTCACTAATTCTCTAAAAAATGTTTCATCTTTATCATACATCAAATAATCATAACGAATACCAGAACGTATGAAAACTCTTTTGACTCCATCTAAATTTCTTAATTTTTTAAGTAATGATAAGTAATCTTGATGATCCACTTTTAAATTATTACATCTAAAAGGCCATAAACATTGTTTTGTTGGACAAGCTCCTTTATCATTTTGTTTTTGACAACTTGGTTGTCTAAAGTTAGCTGTTGGTCCTCCTACATCATGAATATATCCTTTAAATTCTTTATCCTCAATCATTAATTTAGCTTCATCAATTAATGATTCATGTGATCTAGTTTGAATAATTCTTCCTTGATGAAAGTTTAAGGCACAAAAATTACAAGCCCCAAAACATCCCCTATTACTAATAAGAGAAAATTTAACTTCTTTTATTGCTGGTATATCCTGATACATAGGATGAAATGTTCTTTGATAATGGAGAGCATATGTATCATCAAATTCCATTTGAGTTAATGGACGGTTAGGTCTATTTTGAACTATATAATACCCATCATATGGTTCTACCAACACTTTCGCATTATAATGATCAGTATTAAGATATTGCACTCCAAAAGATCTTGCATATGTTTCTTTGTTTGTACTTACTTCATGAAAACTAGGAAGCATGATATGATCTCCTACTACACTTAAATCTTTAGTTTTATAAACAGTTCCATCTAAATAAGTTAAATACTTTACATCTAATCCACTATCTAATGCTTCTGCAATCTCAATAATACTATTTTCTCCCATTCCATACATTAATAAATCTGCTGAAGAATCAACTAAAATAGAATGTCTAACCTTATCATCCCAATAATCATAATGAGCTAATCGCCTTAAACTTGCTTCAATACCTCCTATAAGTATTGTAGCATCCCTATAAGCTTCTCTAATTTTTTGACAATAAACAATAACAGCTCTATCAGGGCGATGTCCTGCTTCTCCATTATTAGAGTAACTATCTTCTCTTCTTTTTCTTTTCGCTACAGTATAATGATTCACCATAGAATCAATATTACCACTTGAAACCAAAAAACCTAATCTTGGTTTACCAAATCTTTTAAAATCATCTGTTGTCTTCCAATTAGGTTGTGCTAAAAAACATACTTTAAACCCTCTACTCTCTAAGGTTCTTGTAATAATGGCCGCTCCAAATGAAGGATGATCAACATAAGCATCACCACAAACGTAAATAAAATCAGGTTGCTGCCAACCTCTATCTATCATTTCTTCATAAGTTGTAGGCAAAAAATCTCCCATAGTCATCCTTCTTCCTTTTTCAACTATTATACAACAATAAAAAAAAAATAATAGATATTTCAACAAAATTATCTATCTTTTCATATAAAGGAAAAGGTATATCAATTACGATATACCTCATCTTATTTTATCTTTTGACTCTATCTAAATGCCAAATATCATTTACATAATCTTCAATTGTTCTATCAGATGAGAAGAAACCTGATTTTGCAATATTAATTAAACACATCTTAGACCATTTTTGACGATCTTGATATAACTTATCAATCTCTTCTTGAGCTTTTAAATAATATTCAAAATCTGCAAATAAGAAATATTCATCATTTCTATTCATTAATTCATCAAAAATCATTCTAAACTCTTCTCTAGAACTATGGAATGTTCCATCAACTAAAGAATCAACAACTCTTTTGATCTTTGGATTATTATTATAATAATCCCATGCATGATAATTTCCACTCATTCTTAAATCATTGATTTCATTATCCTTTAAACCAAAGATAACAATATTGTCATTATCAACACATTCTGCAATTTCCACATTAGCACCATCTAAAGTTCCTAATGTTACTGCACCATTCATCATAAACTTCATATTACCAGTTCCACTAGCTTCTTTACCAGCAGTTGAAATTTGCTCTGATACATCTGCAGCAGGCATGATTTTTTCTGCAATTGTTACACCGTAGTTTTCTACAAATACAACTTTTAAGAATTTATTTGTATCTGGATCATTATTAACGACATCTGCAACACTATTAATTAACTTAATGACTTTTTTTGCAAAATAATATGCAGGTGCAGCTTTTGCTCCAAAGATAAATGTTCTTGGATAAATTCTAAAATTTGGATTAGCCTTCATTTCTTGATATAAATAAATAATATGCAATACATTTAATAGTTGTCGTTTATATGCATGTAATCTCTTTACTTGAATATCAAAGATACTATTAACATCAATATCAATACCATTGTGTTCTTTAATATAATCAGCTAATACTTGTTTTCTTTGTTGTTTTACATTAAAGAATTTTCCTTGAACAATTGAATCATCTACATAATTCATTAATTTTTCTAAATCTTCAGGATGTTTGATCCAATTATCACCAATTGTTTCTTGTAATAATTGAGTCAATTCTGGATTTGAATAAACCAACCATCTTCTATGGGTAATTCCATTTGTCTTGTTATTAAATTTCTTTGGATATAATGTATTAAAATCTTTCATTTCTTGATTGATCAAGATTTCAGTATGAAGTCTTGCAACCCCATTAACACTAAAGCTTCCTGCAATCGCAAGATGTGCCATATGAACTTGACCATCTTTAATAATCATAACTCTATTTAATAAATCATCATTTCCATCAGATTGTTCTTTTACAAAACCAATAAATCTTCTATTAATTTCTTCAATAATTTGATAAATTCTTGGAAGTAATGTTTGCATTGTACTAATAGGCCATTTTTCTAATGCTTCTGCTAAGATTGTATGGTTTGTATAAGCCATGGTATTCTTAGTGATTTCCCATGCATCATCCCATTCCATATCATGTTCATCAATTAAAATCCTCATTAATTCTGGAATACATAATACAGGATGTGTGTCATTTAATTGAATAACATTCTTCTTATGGAAATTACTTAATGATGGATAATTTCTCAAATGTTGTCTTACAATTGATTGTAATCCAGCAGCAACAAAGAAATATTGTTGTTTTAAACGTAAAGTACGTCCAGCAAGCGTTGAATCATCAGGATATAAGTTTTGACAAATATCACTCACTTCTTGGTTGTACTGTCTAAAGTCTTTGTTAGTTGGAACATTATCACTTGGTTCTGCATGCCATAATCTTAAAGTATTAGTAACAGTTGTATCATGACCAATAATAGGTACATCATAAGGAATAGCTCTTACGCACTCTGCATCAACATGATCCCATTGTTTTGTTTGATCATTCCAAACAACTTTACCCCAAAACTTAACTTCTACAGCATGTTTGGGTTTTCTAACTTCCCACATATTTCCAAGTTTCAACCATTGGTCTGGAACCTCTACTTGATAACCATTTTCAATTTTTTGTTTAAACAAACCATATTCATAACGAATAGTATTACCAAATGCAGGATAAGAAAGAGAAGCTAATGAATCCATGAAACAAGCAGCCAAACGTCCTAAACCACCATTACCTAAACCAGCATCTGATTCTAACTCTTCCAAATCATGAATGTTAATCCCGTAATCAGCAAGACCTTCTTTCGCAACTTCATAAATACCTAAGTTCATTAAGTTATTAACAAGCAAACGCCCCATTAAAAACTCCATAGAGAAATAATGAACTTGCTTTTGTTCATTGGCTTTAACAGCCAATTTAGTCATAGCCCAATTTACAGAAGCATAATCTCTAACCATCGTTTCAAGAACCATAAACTTTTCAGTTATATGTGATTCTTCTACCGTACGACCATATGATTCAATAATTCTCTTTGAGAATTCATATTTAAATTCTTCTTTAGTCTTAAACATTAATTTAAATCCCCCATTTATTTTTTATTTTTTTCTTTCTTCAATTCCAATATAATACCCGAAAATGGAGCAATGTCAACAGAAATTGAATTTTCTTTGTTCAAAACAGCTATTTTTTCAGATTTTAATAATTTCTTATTTATATAATGACTTCCTGTATAAATATCTCTATCAGTATTTAAAATCTCTTTATAGCTTCCTTCCTCAGGAACTGGAATACGATACCCTTTATGAGCATTTCCAATAAAATTCATAATAGCAATAATCAAATCGCCATTAGGTGCACTTCTTGAATAAGCAAAAACACTCTGTTTCTTATCATCAACAACTAACCACTCAAAACCTTCTGGATAATAATCGTATTGATATAAAGCTGGATGTTCCTGAATAATATGATTTAAATCACCAAAGAAACGATTAAATGAATCATGTTGAGGAAATTTCAATAAATTCCATCCAAGAGCTTTTTTCTCATCCCATTCTTTATATTCAGCAAGTTCATTACCCATAAAATTTAATTTTTTACCAGGATGAGTCATCATATATACATATAACGCTTTACATTGAGCAAATTTCTGATCATTATTTCCCCACATCTTATCCAAAATTGTTCCCTTACTATGTACAACTTCATCATGAGAAAATGGAAGAATGTAATTTTCTCTATAAAAATACATCATTGAGAAAGTCAACTTATTATGAGTATCATCATATTGACGATACACAGGATCTTTTTTGAAATAAGCCAAAGTATCATTCATCCATCCTAAATCCCATTTATAATCAAATCCTAATCCTCCTACTTCTGGAGCTCTTGTGACATTAGGATAATCTGTTGAATCTTCAGCAATCAACATAACTGATGGAAATTTTCTGTTCATATTTGAATTCATACGCTTCATAAATTCAATAGCCCCATCATTAACGCCTCTTTCTTTATTTCCTTTCCAATAAATAAGATTACTAATTGCATCAAAACGAATACCATCAATATGGAAATAATCAGCCCAGAAATGAACAGCAGACATCAAAAAACTCCTTACCTCTTCTCTACCTAAATCAAAATAAGCACTATCCCATTCTGTAAATCTCAAATTAATATCTGGATATTCATATACACATCCACCATCAAATTCATACAAACCATGTGCATCTTTTACAAAATGTGCAGGAACAAAATCCATAATAACTCCAATATTATTTTTATGACATGCATTAATAAACTTCATTAGTTGTTTAGGATGCCCATAACGACTTGTAGCACTAAAATATCCTGTTGGTTGATATCCCCATGATCCATCAAATGGGAATTCATTTAAAGGCATTAATTCAATATGTGAGAATCCTTTTTCTACCACATAAGGAATAATTTGATCAATCATTTCTTCATAAGAATAAAATTCTCCATCTTCTTCATCAGTAAAGTCTTTCTTCATTTTCCAAGAACCAATATTAGCTTCATAAATATTTAAAACTTTATCAAAGTTCTTTGTTCTTTTATTTAGCCATCTTTTATCAGCCCATCTAAAACCATCCAAGTTATAAACCATAGATCCAGTGGCTGGTCTTAATTCACTAAAGAACGCATAAGGATCTGCTCTATCCAAAATTCTACCATCAACAGCATGAATACGATATTTATAAATATCATACTGTTTTACTCTTGGAATAAATAATGTCCAAATCCCTCCATAATTATATCTCTGCATTTCATGGTTTTCACCATTCCACTTATTAAAAGAACCAATAACTTGTACTCCTTTAGCATGTGGTGCATAAACTGTAAAACGAACTCCCTTTTGACCATTTTCCTCAGCAAAATGAGCCCCAAAAACTTTATACATTTCCAAACAGTTTCCCTCATGAAATAACTGTATTAAAAAATTATCTAACATAAGATTCTCCTTTCTTAAACGCTTACATTCATATTTTTATTATACTATAAAACTATACTCAAAGCCATAATTTATTCACCAAGAACCAAATATCGTATATATCTACGTTTATTCATATAATAGCATTTCCATATCAAATCTAATTATTCCACAAAAAAAGTCAATTCATTATGAACTGACTTTATATATTAAATGATGTCATCTTGATGTTTTAAAAAATCTTGAAATTCTTCATCAGTCGCAAGCACATAATGTGTGTCTGTAATCTTATGTTGAACTCCAGCCTCATAATCAAGACCACTGTCATTATAATTATATGTTAATGAAACCCTAGATTTTTCTACCTTTGGATTAGGATGTGGTATTGCTGATAATAGTGATTTCGTATATGGATGTAAAGGATTATTAAATATTTCCTCTGCTGTTCCTGTTTCAACTAAATGTCCTAAATGAAGAACACCAATACGATCACTAATATATTTTACCATTGATAAATCATGTGCAATGAATAAATAGGCAATATTTGTTTCTTTTTGAATTTTTTTCATCAAGTTAACAACTTGAGCTTGAATAGAAACATCTAGTGCTGAAATTGCTTCATCTGCAATAATTAAATCAGGATTCATCACTAACGCTCTTGCAATACCAATACGTTGTCTTTGTCCACCTGAAAACTGATGAGGATAACGTGTAGCATGTTCTCTTGATAAACCAACTAGTTCTAACATTTTATAGACCTTTTCATTTCTTTCTTCTATAGAAGAATAAGCCTTATGAATATCTAAACCCTCTGCAATAATATCAATAACCTTTTTACGTGGATTTAAGCAGGCCATTGGATCTTGGAATATCATTTGCATATTTGTACGCAATTCCTTAATTGCCTTGCTACTCATTTTTCCAGATATTTCTTGTCCATTAAAAATAATTGAACCAGCTGTAGGTTTATATAATCTAATAATACTTCTTCCTGTTGTTGATTTACCAGAACCAGATTCACCTACCAATCCATATGTTTCACCAGGATTAATAGTAAAGCTAATTCCATCAACTGCCTTAACAGTGAATTTTCTTGAAATTTTAAAATGTTGTTTTAAATCTTTTACAACAAGGATAGGTTTGTTATTTTCCATTATTTAACACCTTCCTTCTTCATTTTCTCAATACGTTTTTTTAATGATTCAGGCATTTCTACCTTAGGTGCTTTTTCATGCATTAGCCAACTTGCAACCTTATGGGTTTGAGAACCAGAAACATCAAACATTGGAGGATCTAACCTCAAATCAATATTTAACGCAAATTGATTTCTAGGAGCAAAAGCATCTCCTTTTATTTCATGTGCCAAATTAGGTGGTGATCCTGGAATTGTATATAATTGATCATCATCTGTATCTAAATCTGGCATTGCTGATAATAATCCCCAAGTATATGGATGACGAGGATCATAGAAAATCTCATCAATAGTTCCTTTTTCTACAATTTTTCCAGCATACATAACATTAACATAATCAGCAACCTTTGCGACAACACCTAAGTCATGTGTTATATATATAACTGATAAATCTTTTTTTCTTTGTAACTCTTTAATTAATTCAAGAATTTTAGCCTGAATTGTTACATCTAATGCTGTTGTAGGTTCATCACAAATAAGAACATAAGGATCACAAGATAATGCAATTGCTATAACAACCCTCTGTCTCATACCACCAGACAATTGATGAGGATAGTTGTTCATACGTTTTTTAGCATCAGTGATACCAACCTCTTTTAACAATTCAACTGCCTTTTCATAAGCTTCTTCTTTTGTTTTCCCATAATGATAAATCATAGGTTCCATAATTTGTTTTCCAATAGTCATTGTTGGATTTAATGATGTCATTGGATCTTGAAATACCATTGCAATCTTACGACCACGAATATGTTTTTGAAGCTCTTCTTTAGACATTTGAACAATATCTCTTTGATTTCTTTCACCAGTGTTCTCGTCATACCATACATAATCAATAGACCCACTATCAATTTGTCCATTACCTGCAAGAATACCCATAATAGCTTTTGTAGTTACAGATTTCCCAGAGCCAGATTCACCTACAATCGCAATTGTTTCACCACGGTATAAATCAAAATCCACTCCTCGAATAGCCTGTACTTTCCCATTACCCGTTTTAAAGGAAATCTTTAAATCTCTAATTTTTAAAATTCTTTCTCTTTCAATCATAGACTACATCTCCTTCATTGTAGGATCTAAGGCATCTCTTAAACCATCAGCCATTAAATTAAAACTTAACATTAAAATAGCAAGGACAATTGTTGGAATAATAACCATATATGGTGTAACCAAGATTGTATTAAACCCATCATTAATCAATGTTCCTAAGCTTGCTTGTGGAGCAGGTATTCCTAAACCAACAAACGCTAAGAATGCTTCATAGAAAATAGCATTTGGAATTGAAAACATTGACATTGTAATAAGTTGTCCAAAAATATTTGGTAATATTGCTTTAAATATAATAAAGAAATCACTAGCCCCTAATGTTCTAGAAGCAAGAATAAATTCTTCTTCTTTGATTTTTAAAACCTGCGCCCTTGTAATACGAGCCATACCAATCCATCCTGTAATCATCAAAGCAATGATAATCGTATATAATGATGGCTTCATCACAATAATTAACAACGTCAAAATAACGAGCGTTGGAATAGAGTTAATAATTTCTTGGATACGTTGCATAACATTATCTACAACGCCACCAAAGAATCCACTTATTAACCCATATACCATTCCAATAAAAATATCGATCAAAACAGCACTAGCAGCAACAAATAAAGAAATACGAGTACCTTCCCATACTCTTACCCATAAATCACGTCCCAAATGGTCTGTACCAAAAAAGTGATAAATGTTTGCTAAATCACCTTCATATAATCGAATTCCACCTTTTCCGTTTAAAATACCAATATTTTCTAAAAAAGGAATACGTGGCGCCATACTTTGTTGTGAAGTTTCTACAGCATCAAATGCATAATCCACAACCAAAGGCCCTATAAAAGCCATAAAAATAATGATTAAAATTAAAATACCACCAATCAAAGCACCCTTATTACTTTTAAAACGATCCCACACATCTTTAATAAATGGCTTAGATGGCAAAACAGCATCAATATTAATATCTTGTTTATCACCAACGAACTCAAAATCATCTTCTAAAAATTGATAATCATCCATTCTCTAATCCTCCTTACTAACACGAATTCTAGGATCGATAATCCCATAAAGGATGTCAACCACTAACATCATAATGACATATAATAAACTATATAAGAATGCAACTGCCATAACAACATAACAGTCATTACCTTGAATAGCCCCTACTAATAAAGAACCTAGTCCAGGTATACTACAAATTTTCTCTATAACCATTGATCCAGTCATCAAATTAATGATAATTGGAGCAAGAACTGTAATAACAGGAATCAATGTATTTCTTATAGCATGTTTAAAGATAACAGTTTTTCTATCTAAACCTTTCGCTTCTGCTAATAAAATATAATCAGATTTCATAACCTCTATCATTTCTGTTCTTGTAAAACGTGCAACATTGGCAATTGCCCCTACTGATAACGCCAGTGTTGGTAAAATTGCTGAACGTATTGGATCATTTATATTATATAAGATTGGCAAAATATTCAATTTCACTCCAAATATTAATAATAATACTAACGCAAATACAAATGATGGTATACTTACTCCTATTACAGCAATGATTGTTGCAAATGTATCCCAAAAAGTATTTTTGTGTAATGCAGCAACGATACCTAAAGCAACACCAATCAATGCGCCAAATCCTGCAGCTGCTAAACCAATAGCAAATGAAATTCCAATTCTAGGTCCAACCAAGGAAGAAACTTCCATACCTTTTGCGATTTTCAATGAAATACCAAAATCTCCAGTTATCATACCTTTTAAATAATTAAAAAACTGTTCAAAAACTGGTTTATTTAATCCATATTTAGCCTCTAACTGGGCAATAACTGATGGATTTAATTTTTCAACATCAAAAGGAGAGCCTGGCATTAACTTCAATAACGCAAATAATAACAATATGATTAAAAGCAAAGTCACAACTGCCATTAAAACTCTTTTTGCAATGTATTTTATTGTTGATTTATTCATTCTTTAACCCCCTTTACTTTCATTTATTAGAACAAAGCAAGTTTTCGTAAACAAAGGAACAACACATTTTGGCATTCCAAAATGTGTTGTTATCCAATCTTTTAATTGTTTGTATTACTTTTTAACAACATTTTTATAAATGTAAGGTGTACCAAATGTATGAACTTCAAGTCCTTCAATATTTTCACCTATTAAAATTGCACCACCAGTTTGGAATAATGGTACTACAGGATATTGATCATCTTCAAATAAGATTGCTTCAGCTTCTTGACACAATTTCCATCTCTTAGCCTTATCTGTCTCACTATTAATCGCTTTAATTTTAGCATCATATTTTGAATTATCAAAATCTCCATAGTTGAAGTAATGACCTTTAGTCATCAATGTTAAATAAGTTGTTGGATCTGCATAATCAGGTCCCCATCTTGTTAATGTAATATCAAAATCACGATCAGTTTGTTTTTGAGTACGTGAATTCTTTTGATCCACACCTGTCATTTCAATGCTTAATCCTTTAAGCTTAGCCAATTGACTTTGAATAAATTCAGCAGCAGGATTAGCAGGATCTGTCTTTTCATATAATAATCGTAAATTAATTGAAGAAACTCCTAATTCCTTTAATCCTTTATCAAATAATTCTTGAGCTTTAGCTAAATCAGTACTCATATATTTAGCAGCTGTATCACAATAATCTTTACCATCTTGATCATATGCAAATGAAGTAGGCATAAAACCACGTGCAGCTACTGAACCATCTTTTAATACATTATCAACTAAATCTTGTCTATCAACAGCATACGAAATTGCTTTTCTAATATTAGCATTCTTTAAATATTTATTTCCTTTGCTACCAATATTATACTGTAAGAACCATAAATATCCTTCAAGCATTGAATTAAATGTTTTACCATCTTTATATTTATCAACTAACGAAGAATTAATTTTAGTAATATCGCAGTTTCCACTATCAAAATCTAATGCTGATGTTGAAACATTCTTAACAATATTCATTTTAATACCATCTAATTTAATTTTATCAGCATCATAATAATTTTCATTCTTTTTAAACTCAATAACAGAATCTTGAACAAAATTAGTTAATACGAAAGGTCCACAAGCTAATACACAATTTGCCATATCAGATTGATCACCATATTTTTTACCATCTTTTTCTAATCCAGTAACAAATTTTTCATTCATTGGGAAAGATGTTGGGAAAGCTAATAAGCTTAAAAAATAAGGAGTTGGTTTTGACAAAGTAATTTCTAATGTTTTTTCATCAATAGCTTTAATCCCTAATTCTTCTGGTTTTTTCTTACCAGCAGTTACATCATTACCATTTTTAATACATGCCATATCATCTGTAAAAAAATATTGATAATCTTCACCTTTTTGTGCAGTTCTTCTCCAAGAATACACAAAGTCATTTGCAGTTACAGGATCACCATTAGACCATTTTGCATCTCTTAAAGTAAAAGTATAAACAGTTTCATCCTCATTGACTTTATAATCAGCAGCTAAGGCATTATAAACTTTGTTATCTTTATCAATTCCTGTAAGACCTTCACAGAAAGCATTAACAACTTCAAAGTCCATACCTGTTGAAGCTTTTAATAAATCTACTGATTCAATACCATTCTCTTTAGCAATAACTAAAGTAGAGCCATTTGAACCAGCATCACTTGAACCACCACTACATCCCACTAACAATGTAAGAGCTAATGCAGCAGCAACAAACGCTTTTAATTTTTTCATTTTTACCCCTCCGTTTTCAATGACAACTTCATGTCATGTGCTAAGTATATACCACATTATAAGATATGTCAAACACTTTGATGGAAATAATTATATTATTTTTGCTTTTTTGCAAAAAAACCATTTATTTATTAGCGTTAAAACAAAGTTATACTATCTTTTTTCTTTTTTGTATACATTAATACATAAATTTTATAAAAAAAAGAGATTTTTCATCTCTTATCGTATTTGAATATCATTTATATTTTTTAATATAATATTTATAGTTCCATCACTTTGAACTTCCTTCTTAATATTTTCACCATTAACATAATCATCTATAGATACATTAATCTCAATATCAGTGTCAAGAACAAGCTTACATTTCTCCATGGTTCCTGTTACAGTATAAATTTCATCATTTTCATCAATCCCCATATCTTTAAGCATTAACTCACTTTCTTCTTGAGCTTGATAGTCTCTTTCTAAAACCTTTTTTACAATAGATAAAGGTTTAATAGGAAGATGATTTTCCATTCGTGAAGCCACCTCTTGTTTCATCAAAGGCAAAGCTTCAACTTCATTAACATGATACATATCATCCAACTTATTAACTACCCTTTTCATAGTATTATACTTTTGCTTATCAGTTAACTTTTCTTCTCCTTTTATCCATTGAGTATTAAGATAATAATCATTTCTACCATCAATTAAATATTTCTTTTCAATCAAAGATAGTTGACTTGTATCAACATTAATAATAACAGCCTCATCAACAGCACTTCCTTGAGTTGGTAAAACTTGTTTTCTTGTAATTCTTACACTACCTTCTTCAACAACACTAAAAGGTATATATCTATAATTTAACTTTAAAATTGCGATATACCTTTCCCCGTCCTTATAACAATCTACAATTAAAACATTACAATTAGGCATCTCTTCAATAACACTACCAAGAGCATAAAGTTTATCTGTGATTTCTTTTGCTTGAGCAATAAATTGTTCATCACTTTCTATCATTTGTTTGCTTCTTAATAACATTTCATGTAAACTACCAACAGTTAACTCTTTTAAAGTTGAAGAGTATAAAGCCTTTTCTACTTTTTTCTTGTAATATTCTATAGATGTTTCATTTAAATCTACAAATTCATCAGAATAGTAAATATGTCTATGTTCAAAATCTAACATATGCATTAAAATTTTATTTATAATAATTGTATTCATCTTTCATCACCTTGTGCTATTATAACATAAAAGAAGAGTTGAAAAAAAGGAGAATTATATGAAAATTATTATTGCCCCAAGCAAAACCATGAAATATATTGAAAATAATATAACAGGAAGTGAAATCTTATTTAAAGATAAAAATGAATATCTATTAAATATATTAAAGCAATATAATGATGAAGAAATTATGTCAATAATGAAAATCAGCTATAAACAATCAGAAAAAGTAATACGTTATTATCAATCATCCCAAAGATATCCAGCTTTATATTTATATGGTGGTACCGTTTTTAGTCAACTGCAAAGAGAAAAATACAAAGATGAAGAATTTTCGTATTTAAAAAAGCATTTTAATATTATGTCTGCTTATTATGGCATTCTAGACTATGATTCTTTAATTACATACTATCGATTAGATATGACTATGAAACCTAATGATATAGATTTATATGATTATTGGTTTACACCAGTATATCAATATTTCAAAGATGAAGATTTCATCATCTCATTAGCATCAAAAGAATTTTCTAAAATGATTAAACATCCTCATCTTATCTTTATTGATTTCATTATTATGAAAAATAATAAACCAACCAGAAATGCAATGCTTATAAAAAAAGCTAGAGGACAAATGTTAAATGAAATGATTTTAAATAAAATAACAACAATTGAACAAATTAAAAATATTTCTTTTGATAATTATCACTATAACGATGAATTATCTAATGAACATACGTTTATCTTCATGAAATAAAGACTTAATAAATAATTGAAACCATACTATTAAATTGCTTTTTGAAACATATGGATTTATGGTTTCTATAAATTATATAAAGAGCTGCAACTCATTTTATCTATTTAAGTTGCAGACTTTTTATTATTCTTTCTTGCATTATTTAATGAACATATCTTAAAATATCTTCTTCACTATCAATATCAAAAATATTTAAAGACAAAGTATCCAATGCCATTTCATCACTGTCATTGATTTTATTAATAACATATTCTGATATAGATCCTAATTTCTTCGTTAATAAATTAGTAATCATTTGGGTTGCTTTTTCTTTTTTTCCATTTGTTATTCCATCAGCTTTTCCATTCTCATATCCTTGAGTTATACCATCTGATAAACCATTTTCATATCCTTTTTCTTCTCCAATAATCATTCCTTTCTCATACCCTTGTTTCATCCACTTTTCACTAATCTCACACATCTTTTCTAGTCCTCCTTTTTCCTGTTTATAATACTTCATCCATTTCTTTAACACTTCACTATACATTTCATTAGGATCAATGCAAGAAAAATCATGCATTAGTTTACCTATCAGTGTACTTTCATCTCTATACTCTCCATTGACAATAATCAATTCCTGACCATTATTAACTCTCTCTCCTGTTTCATCTACTGTATTATGGATATGATACATCGGTAAGCCCTTCTTAAACTGATCTTTCTGACATATAAAGATCACATAACAGTCTGGCATACCTTCATAAAACTCTCCCTTTTCGACAACATGATTATCCATTCCACTAAAATAGAATCTTGCTCGTTTGCATAGATATTCTATATTCTCTTTTTGAATTTCTATATCAATAAAACCATGATCTATGCTTTCTACTAGAATATCAAGTCGAGCTTCTTTTCCATGAAGATTACTCACAAAATATTCAGTTTGAGTTTTCCTAATATGTATATGTTGTTCAAAAAGAGAATAAAGAAGTTCTTTAACACATTCTTTATGAGAGAATACAGCATCAATCATAGGGGTATTAAATAAAGTCATAATTTTGATATCGGATAAGACATCTTTTTTTGTTTTTGCATTCATTATATTTTTCCTCCTATTATTCTATACAAATAAAAAGAGGATTTTTCTTTTTTTTTTGCAAATTTTTTTAAAAAGTTTCTATAAATTTATTATAGAAACAAAAAACTCATTTGTCATTGGACATTTTGTCCAAAAAGAAAAGAAGTTATTTTGAAACAACTTCTTTCATAGTATTTTTTAAATAATTATATTGCATACTTTCTGCAATTGTTTCAGCATCTCCACCAATTAATTTTAAAAGTGTTAATGCGAATTCAATTGTGGCTGCTGGACCTCTAGCCGTAATAATATTTCCATCAACTTCCACTAATGAATCAGTAAAGTATCCTGACGTTATCTGCTCATCAAATCCAGGATAACATGTGAATTTTTTTCCTTTTACAACTTCCGATGTTTCTAATGAAATAGGTCCAGCACAAATTGCTGCAATATATTTTCCTTCATTGTTCATCTTTTTAAGCAATTCAATGACTCGCTTATCACTTTGAAGATGAGTTGCCCCTGGAAGTCCCCCTGGTAAAACAACCATATCAACATCTCCCATTTCTTCATATAAACAATTCATTTTAACTACAATGTTATGACTACTTTTCACTTCTATATCATCCATTCCTACCATTAAACATGGAATCTTTGCTCTAGTCATGACATCAACAACTGTTAATGCTTCAATTGTTTCAAATCCATCTTTAAATAATACTGCTACTTTCATTTCTCTCACCAATTTAATATTTCCTTTCTTTTTTTTACATCATTTAATTTATCAAAAAAATCTTGAGCTTGATAGGTCTTTGTTTTTGTTTTATCTTTATTTCCTATCATAACATTATTTCCTTTTAATAGGACAACAGGT
The DNA here is from genome assembly GCA_910579135.1 of uncultured Erysipelotrichales bacterium. Taxonomy (GTDB): domain Bacteria; phylum Bacillota_I; class Bacilli_A; order Erysipelotrichales; family Coprobacillaceae; genus MGBC113645. Next base: position 66,860 of record CAJTTM010000003.1, read on the forward strand.
ATCACATCGCATGTTACTCTTGCATTATCTATAACATAACTAATTTTATTATTTTTCGCTTTTTTTATAATATCTCCAGTCAATAAACAACTATAAACATTATGAGTAACTTTATGTTTAGAATTTTTAATAATATATTCATCTTTTGGTCCCAATAATTGTTTATATTTTACAAACGATTGATTTTGAGTTATTGTATTTCCCAATATCATTTCATCTTTGCTTATTAAAATTTTACAAGGTACATATTTATTGGAACTTTGCTCTTTAGATATTATGTCTATGTATTCACTTTTTAAAGCTACATTTTCTTTTACGAGAGTAATTGTTTCAGATTCATTATCTTCATTGGTAATTTCTTCTGGTTGAAATACAAATCCTATTATAACAATCATTAAAAACATACATCCTAATATGAAAAATGAGGCATTTTTTGTGAGTTTTTTAGTCATCTTCTTATCCTCCTTAGAACCATTTTATCATGATTATTTATATTTATCAAACTACACTTTTCTTCCATTATATGGTATGATTAGTAAAATGAGGTGAATTAAATATTATGGGTATTAAAAAGGATAAAACAATCATGTATATTACATACACTGTTGTACTCGCATTTGTTTTGTTTAATTATAAAGAAGTTCTTAATATTATTATGAATATTATTTCATTGGCTACACCATTTTATATAGCGGTTGTTATTGCTTTTATATTAAACATTCCAATGAAGAAAATAGAAAATTTGCTTTCAAAGAAGATTAAAAAGAAAAATATATTAAGAGGGGCTTCACTAGCTTTGACATTAATATGTACTGCTCTTATTCTTGTCTTATTTTTCTCATTCATTATTCCTAAATTAGTAGAGAGTGTAATTTTAATCTTTACTAATTTATTAAACTATACTTCTACTTTAGTTACTATGATTAACAAGACACTTGAACAGCTTCATATTCATTATGCAATGGATTTCTCTGATATACAAAGTTTGATACAGCAAAATTTCGATATTAACAATATTATTATTAAAGGAACTGATTTTTTGGGGCAAACTGGATTTAATATTATTTTCCAATCTATTGGTCTTGTAAATACATTTATTAATGGGATTGCTTCTTTTATGATGGGACTTTATTTACTTGCGAATAAAGAATTACATATAACTCAAGTTAAAAAATTTATTACTTTTATCTTTGGATATAAAAAGTCTTTATCTATTATAGATATTGGTATAGAGGCCAATCATTATTTTAATGGTTTTGTTTCGGGACAATTACTTGAGTGTTGTATATTTATGACATTGATGTATATTGTCTTAAGATTTATAGGATTACCATTCCCTGAATTAATGGCTGTTATTATTGCCCTATCAAGTTTAGTCCCTATGTTTGGTACTTTTGTAGGATTCTTTATTAGCTTTATTTTGGTATTAGCTGCCGCTCCTTCTTTAGCTGTTATCTTTGTGATTTGCTTTATCTGTGTACAACAGTTTGAAGGAAATGTCATTTATCCTCATGTCGTTGGTGATGCCGTTGGAATATCAGGACTATATGTATTGCTAGCATTAGTTGTTTTTGGTAATTTATTTGGTTTTGTAGGACTTTTAATTGCAGTTCCTAGCATGGCTGTTATATATGCGATAGGTAGCAGAGTGATTAATTTATCACTATATAAACAACATATAGAAGTAACATTTAATAAAATTTCTAAATTTAAAGACGAAGAATGAGTTAACAAAGATTACTAAAAAAGAAGTATAATTATATTAAAAATATATAGAGAATTTATTGCAAAACTTGAGGAGGATGATAGCATCCTCCTCTCAAGCTAAAATAGACTTTATATCTATGGTTATCAAATTATTTTACAATTTTTTTACTTTTAACTGTACTCCACTTTCCATATACTTTTGAACCTGTTGAATCCAACTTATATGCTCTTACCCTAACATGATATGTCTTTCCTTTTATTAATGTATATGTTGTACTTTTCCCTGTTAAATTCTTACTTGTTGCTTTACTAAAATTCTTTTTTGTACTGTATTGAATTTGATAGCCTTTCGCTCCTGTTGTTGCTTTATATGTTATCTTTAATTTCTTCCCTTTAACATTTGTTAATGTTGGTGTTTTTGCTTTTGCGACAGAAACCTTTGTCCATTTTGCATATAAAGTTTTATTTCCAGTGCTTCCTTTTGCTATTTGTGTAACTTTTGTTTTATAAGTACTTTGACTATACCATCCATTAAATGTATATCCTTTTCTGGTTGGATTTTTTAATGTGATTGTATTAGTTGTCACATTATATGATTTTGGATTTGATTGTTTGTTTGTACCACCATTAAGATTGTATTTAATGGTATACTTATTCATTGTCCATTTTGCATATAACGTTTTATTTCCAGTACTTCCCTTTGATATTTGTGTGACTTTTGTTTTATAAGCACTATCACTATACCATCCATTAAATGTATATCCTTTTCTAGTTGGATTTTTTAATGTGATTGTATTAATTATCACATTATATGATGTTGGATTTGATTGATTATTTGTACCACCATTAAGATTGTATTGAATGGTATACTTATTCATTGTCCACTTTGCATATAGTGTTTTATTTTCAGTACTTCCCTTTGGTATTTGTGTAACCTTTGTTTTATAAGCACTATCACTATACCATCCATTAAATGTATATCCTTTTCTAGTTGGATTTTTTAATGTGATTGTATTAATTATCACATTATATGATGTTGGATTTGATTGATTATTTGTACCACCATTAAGATTGTATTGAATGGTATACTTATTCATTGTCCACTTTGCATATAGTGTTTTATTTTCAGTACTTCCCTTTGGTATTTGTGTAACCTTTGTTTTATAAGCACTATCACTATACCATCCATTAAATGTATATCCTTTTCTAGTTGGATTTTTTAATGTGATTGTATCTGATATCATTTGATATGTTGATGGATTTGATTGGTTGTTTGTACCTCCATCAAGATTATATTTAATGATATAATTATTTGGTATCCATTGCGCATATAAAACAACGTTATCATTTTGCTTAGTTGTAAGACGACTTCCCTCTTGCATATCTAAATAATGAATTCCTGTGCCATCTTTTTCAGTATTCCATCCATCAAAAGTATATCCAAATTTTTCATATGAATTTTTTAAAAGGTTTTGAGATTCATTATAAAAGAACTGTTGTTCTGGCATGGCTGTACCTTGTCCACCATTAGCATCAAAAGAAACATGATAACAATTAGCAGCAAAAATAGCTTCATACACTGCTTCAACATATACCCCAGATTGCTTTTGAGGAACAAAATATTCATCTTGACTAACTATATTTCTTTCTTCATCTTCCCAATGTAGAAAATAATATCCTGGATTAGCAATAGCTTTCGCTCCTTCTGGTATTCCATTTTCTTTATGAAATGTTTCCCAATCAATGCTTACAATTCCCATATCTGAATCTTCACACCAATAACTCACAACAACATTATCACCTTTTTTTACAATCCATTGTCCATTAGACTGTTGTTCAAAAGTAAAACCACTTTGAGTTGGATAAGGATTATAAGAAAAGCCTCCATCTATTTTAGGATTAGTTTCAATATAAACATGATCCGTTAAAACCAAACCAGAATATCCATTATATCCACCAGTTGTTTCAAATGCTGTTATTCCTGTAACATTCCCTAATATTTTTATTGTAGATTGATTCCCAAGTATTACTCTTCCTCCTCCTACAAAATCATTGAATTCTATATGATTATAATTTGATAAATCTAAAGCTCCATTTTCATGAATAACAATATTCATCTTCTCATTTTCCCATGATGTCAATTCCTTTGGTTGTAATGCTCCTTGATTAACCGTTAATTGAGCAAGATTTTTTAATGAAAGATTAGAATTTAAATAAGTTGTACTTAATGATACATTTGTTCCTTTTTTTGCACCACTACCATCTACATTAGCTATTGAAGCATTATCTAATACAATATCTACTTTACCACTTACTGGATATAAATTCCCATCTGGATGAGGTGGTAATGGTTCAGTAAAATCAAACCAATTATCTTTGTCATAATAGTTTTCTTTTGCTCCAGAAGCATAAATATCTCCTAAGTTTGCATTTTTGGTATTTTGAATACATATTGATGTATCTCCATTATATTCTCCATTTATACTTCCAGCATATATATTTCCAAATTCATTTTTTCCATAAAGATTGATTTGAGCATTTTGTCCAGTTTCTGGTCCAATATGATTTCCTTCCAAATCATAAAGTCCACCACCGATAATGTCAATTGAACTATATCCCAAATTACGAGAAGTATTATTTAATGTCAATGAATGTCCATTAGCAAAAATATAATCATGATATCTATATGCAAAATCTATCTCAATATTTTTAAAAGTCACATCGCCACCTAACATTATTCCAGCAGATCGACTTAGTAATGAAGCTTGTGTTGTTTCTAAGTCTGATTGAATTGTTACTGACTTATCAATGACAAAAGGTAACTCTCCAGGTTGTATATTAAGAAAAGCTCCTTTTGAAGATACAATATATATGATTCCTCCATCAGCTACATTTTCTACAGCATCTTCAAATCTACTATATGGATTCTCTTTAGTCCCATCTCCTGATATATGACTTGAACTTTCATTCATAGCTGTATATACAATATTTTGTATTTCCTTAGCATGAGAAGGTATAATTAATATAGAAATCATTGAAACGAGAACAATGAACAAATAACTTATTTTTTTGAGTATTGCCATAATCTTTTCCTTTCTATTTTTGTTTTTATATTATTCTTTAACTATAATATATCATATTCAAATTATTAAAACTATACATATCCATTTTTTAAGGTATATAAATTCTTATTTTATTTTTTTGTACCATTATAATACCAGTCTTTAAATTAACCTTTAAGCATTGAATAAGAATTGATTTTAATCTATTATTCTTCTTAAATAAAAAAACTATGTTATCAAATTCTAACAACTTTAATGTAACATACATCAAAATATCATTAGAGTTAGAAACAATAAACAGAATACTTTCACATTCAAAACTAAAAAAGCCAACTCTTTAGTTGACTTTTTAACAATCTCAGTTAAAAATTGTTCTATAGAATTGTTTTAATAAAACTGACATTTCCTTCTATCTTATAAAAACCTTGCTGAGCAGGGACAAAAATACTGTCACCTTTTTTAATATTTATATCATTAATTTTTCCTTCACCATCTAAAATAGTTAATGCCTGAAATGTTTCCTTAGTGACTTCTTGCTGGTAAACACCTTTTACATCATATTTTATACATGTAAAATACTCATTTTTCGTAAGTAACAATTCTTCATAGTTTTCATTTTTAATAAATTTTCCATCTGGATCACCATTTTTTCCACTTGGAAGTAAACAAGACACATCTACTGCCTTATCAATATGAAGTTCTCTAGGTTTTCCGTCTACTCCTAATCTTTTAAAATCATAAACTCTATAAGTAGAATTAGAACATTGTTGTATTTCTGCGATAATCAATCCTGCCCCAATAGCATGAATTGTTCCTGCTTTAATATAAAAACAATCTCCTTTTTTTACTTCTACTTTCTTTAAATAATCACAAATCGTATTATCTTCAATATATTGACGATATTCTTCTTTGCTCATTTCTTTATTAACACCATAATATAAAAAAGAACCAGGATCCGCCTCTAAAACATACCAAAATTCATTTTTCCCAAATTCACCTTCATTTTTTAATGCATATTCATCATCTGGATGAACTTGAATACTTAATGCCTGTTTAGCATCTATAAACTTAATAAGAATTGGGAAATTATTATATTTATCACAATGTGTTCCCCAAATGGATTTAGGTTGCTTTTCAATATAATCTTTAAATAACATACCAGAATACTCACCATTAACAATAATACTACTTCCATCTTTATGATTAGATAATTCCCATGTTTCAGCAACTTTCTCTAAATCACTTTCTTTGTTGTAAAATTCTACTAACTTTCTACCACCCCATAAATAGTCTTTAATAGCTGGTTTTAATTTTAATATTTCCATATTGGCCTCCTTATTTCTTTATTTTTATTATATATTTTTAAATATAAATAACAATAAATACAAAGTAAGTTTCAATGAAATTTCATATTAATTAGTCAAACTTTATTTTTTTGAAATCTTGTTTCATAAAAAAAGATTGCCTAAGCAATCTAATTATTCACACCATGATGAGGAGTAAATGTTGAATCATCAATTCCCTTAAACTTATAGCCTTTCTTTTTATAATATTCTATAATCTTAGGCAAAGCATCTACAGTTGTCGATTTTGCTTTTGTATCATGAGCAAGAATCATTATATTCTTTGATTTATAGACTGTTGCATTCTTAATAAGTTTGCTTACTGCAACACTGTTTCCTGAAGCATCTGTTGTATCACCATTCCAATCATAGAATTGATAACCTCTTTTTTGAACTTCTACAACTAATTTAGACATAATACCTTTACAATATTTTCTAGAGATTGTATTAGATGATCCTCCTGGAAATCTAATATATTTAGGTACATATCCTATAATATTTTTCACCATATTTCCAACCTTATTCAAATCATCAAAATACGCCTTTAAAGAAGAATATACTTTTTTATAATTATGAGAATATGTATGTAATGCAATAGTATGTCCTTTATCATGAGCTTCTTTAATTAAATGATTATATTTCTTACCATTTCCAGTCACAAAGAAAGTCGCTTTCGCATCATAACGATCCAATATATCTAATATCTTCTTTGTGTTCTCTGATGGTCCATCATCAAATGTAAGATAAACAATTTTTTCTTTACTTTGTGGTACCTTTACAATAACTTTATCTTTTACAATATTCACTTTTTGTTTATATTTATTTTTATTACCACAGCGATCTGTGACAATATAAACAATTTGATAATTTCCTATTTTTTTATTATCAACTTGACTTGAATCAACTTCTACTTTTGGATTAGGATCTAAATTATCTTTTGCAATGATTCCTGATAAATAATTAATTTTTGTCCCAATAGAAGCCCTAATATCTTTTACTCCCTCAAGTATCGGTTTTTCTTTATCGTCAACTAATGTTAATAAAGCTTCTTTTTCAGTTTCATTATTAGCTTCATCACTAACTATAATAGTAATCTTTTGTTCCCCTGCTTTATCAAATGAATATGATTCTTTATATCTAACAGTTGTTTTTGTTTGATCTTTTATATTTTTCACAAATTCTTCTGGTTGAACATTAACACCAACTTCTGAATGCAAATCTTGAATATCAAATTCTGGTGCTTTTGTATCTACAACATTAACTGTTAATGTATATTCATCTTTATCTAATATATATTTAATATCATATTTTCCTAAAACATCTTTGTTTACATTTGATTGTATTTTTATATTATTTTTGTCTCCCTCAACACTCTTTATAAAAGTTATGGGATCAAATTGACTGTTAATTTCTACATCTTCACTATCATGATTAAATTGAATTTTACCCTTAGGTATTGTTATATTAAAAAATATGATAAAAATAAAAATTATACATATTATATATAAAGCTAATTTTTTTATGTTATTTCTTTCCATATCCTATACTCCATCCTTTCTTATTATAACATAATATTTGATAAAATCTAGACATATATCACATAATTAGTTAGGCTATGCTTACTTTCAAATAATAAAAACTTCTTTTATCATTTTTTATAGGAATATACACAAAAATTTAGTAAAATAGATGTTAGGAGGGAGAAATATGAAGAAGTATGTAAAAAAGATCTATTATGCAATTTATAATCGTTATTTAGACTATCGTTATAAAATCCCTGAAAATGCAGGTATCTGTTTTTCATATTATTTGATTATGTCTATTATACCTATTTGTTCTATTTTAGCTTTTTTAGCTTCTTTGTTGAATATTGATCTTACGATCATGAGAGATTTTTTAAAACAATTTTTAACTGCTGATTTTGCGGATATTATTATATCTGCTTTATCTTCAAAAGAAATAAAAATGTCTTCAATTGTTGCGATTGGTGTATCTTTCTGGGTCGTAAGCAAAGGTATTAATCAGCTTTATGGTATAACAAAAAATCTTTTCCCGCCTAATCATGAACGTCATTTTATTATTGAAATGATACTTTCAATCGCTAAAACTATATTAGTTTTCATATTATTGATAGTAATTATTTCTTTACTTAGTTTTTTACCTATTATTAATTCTATTTTTCCTTTAAATGAATTAATATTATTTGATGATATATATTTATTTTTAATATTCTTTATTATTTTATTTTTACTATACAAGATTATTCCAGATGTCCATGTGAATGTAAAAGATATATTTATTGGTTCTTTTGCATCTGCATCATTGTTAACTCTTCTTCTAAAAGCATTGGAATTATATTTTAGTTTTTCTAATTATACTAATGTTTATGGATCTTTTGCATCTATTGCGATTATTTTGTTTTCTTTTACAATTGTTGCAGAAGTTATTTATATTGGTTTATATATCATGTTTGAGGCTCACATGAAACGTTTAATAGACTTATTACAATCACAAATGAAAGAAAAAAATCAATAAACAACCAATATATTTTCTAACCCTTCATAAAAAAACAAAGACTTTAATATACAGTAGTCTTTGTTTTTATATAAAGTTGATTATATCTATAAATATTCCCTTTATACTATATAATAAACAAGTTTTCAATTTATTGTATTTTTCTTTTTGGGTTTAAAATTTGATTTAATATATTAGAACATATAATTGAAGCAAGCAAATAAATTATTGTATATAATAGAACTTGACTTTGAGATGTTAATTCTAAATGAACTCCTACTATCAGTGCATCTCTAATTATAATATGAACCACATACATTTCTAATGTAAAACTACCTACATAACATAAAAATTTATTGATAAAAGTATTTTCAAAATATGGGAGCATTATTATTATAAAAAATATGGTCCCCACCCCTAAAGCTCCTCTAAATAATCTTCCAACTAAACTTGCAATGTGTCCATAATAACCCCAATGATTAAGTGCATAATATACAGGACCTTTGGTCATTAATAATAGTAACATAAACAATAAAAAATAAGTATTTATTTCTTCGCTATTATATACCTTTTCACCTATCAAACATCCAATTATAAATATTGGTATTCTCGAAAAAAGAATTTCAACCCTATAATAAAACTTTGGATATAAAATAAGAATCATAAATAACATTAATACATATACACATACTAAAATATATATAATTTTCTTTTGATCTCGCTCCATAAAATAGTATATATATGGATAAATGAAATAACAAAGCATTATACATCCTAAAAACCAAAACATTCCTACTTTATTCATACAGAAAAAAATTTGTTTTACAAATGACATCCAATTTAAAGCAAAAATAAAATATCTTATTATAAAATATGGAATACATACACAAATATACACTTTTAAAATTTTTGAAAATCTTCTTTTATAAAACTCTTTAAATATCTTTTTTTTATCTAGATCATCATATTTCGCATATAGCTTTTTTCATTGAAAAATATAATGAAATTCCTGACAAAAACAAAAAAATATCTACACCTATACCACCATTTTTTAAAATCAAAGAAGAAACCCAAGGGTAGTTCATTTTATCAGAATTAATTTCAAAAACATGAAATAAAGTAATCCATAATATTGAAAACCCATATAATTGACTCCTGTATTTACTAAGCATTCTCCAATTTAATTTCATTTAAACTAACATACCTTTCTGTCCATAATCTTATATTCATAAAACTTTAATTTATTTCTGTTATTTTTTTGTTCTTCTATTAGTTTGAGAATATACCAATAAAAAAGAACAATATTTATTTATAAGATAACTTATTACAATACATACAATTAATGTTATACAAGTCATTGTCCCTAAAACACAAAATGTAGGAATACTTTCAAAATAATTAAATCCTATTTTACAAATATTAATTATTAATTTATGTGTAAAAAAGATAATTAACGTATTTCTTCCAATATAAGTCAAAATATCAGTGAACTTTTGATTATGAATATATTCTAATAATAATGAAAGACTCGTTATAAATAAACAGCCACATAATGCACATGTCACAAATAATAGATAATTTCCATATTGAGCAGTAGCCATTAAGATATAACTATTTTCATTAATTTCATTCCATTGATAAGATAATGTTAAAACAAAAGTGATTATACAGACTATTGGTAATATAATATATTTCTTTTCTTTTTTTCTAACATAATCTATGGCTGGTCTTATGAAATGACCTATACTATAGAATCCTAAAGAAGTAAAAACCACATCTATACCCATTGGATAACCAAATTCTAAATTTGGTAATATTAATCCTATCATAAATGTTATAATTATGATCATTGAATAAAACAAATTTGATTGAATCTTTGTTTTCTTTTGTATATATACAAATAACTCAAAAAAACAAACAGTCAAAAACATAACTGGTAAAAACCACAGAGAAGATAAGCTCTTAGCCTTTATTATAGACTCGTAACTTCCATAAAGTATTTTTAATAAATTTTTAATTGATAATGGTGCGTAGATAATAGCCCAAACAAAATATGGATATAACAAATTTCCTATCTTAGAGTATAAAAAATGAAGCTCTATATCTTTATCCCTTTTCTTTTTAACATTGACCACTAATCCAGACGCAAAAAAGAACAATGGCATATGAAAAGAATATATCCATGTCTTACAATCTGCATTCGCAAAATTAATATGGCCAATAATAACTAATATAATCCCTATTGCTTTGATATAATCAATATAGGGTAATCTCTTTTTATTCATCGACTTTTTCATCCTTAACAACTCTCAAATCAGTTGAACATATACCATCAGTATGAGGTAAAAAAACAACATCAACACCTCTTTGTTTTAAATCTTTCGTCGTTTTTGCCCAACGTGATGAACCTTTCCAATCATCCCCTATAAAAACAACATCAAAGTGAACCTTTTTTAACATTTCTGTTTTCGATAAAGTATCAGCTACAATACATTCATCAACTGCTTTAATATTTTCTACAATATACTTCCTTTCATCTTGATTAATAATAGGAGTTTTATTTTTATAATTTTGTACAAGTTCATCAGAATTGACTCCAACAACTAATATATCACAATATTTTTTAGCGTTATTAAGCAAATTTAAATGTCCTACATGAAACATATCATAGACACCTTGAGTGTATCCTATTTTATATTTCTTCATGTATATCACCCCTTAATTGTTTTAAATATTCTTTATATGAAATAGTTGCACTTTGGTATAAAAACCCATGGACGCTAGTTCCAATGACATATTCCATATAATTTCCATATTGTTTTGAAAGAATAGCATCATAGGCTTTTGGAATCTTAACGTTTAAATAATGAAACTGATGTTCTGTTAATTCTTCAAAATATTCTTTCTTATGTTTATATTTCGGTCTTCCATATTTAAATGCTAGATTAGAAATATATCCACAACCCCTCCCATTATACTTGGAACATACTTTTTCATAATGAGCATATATATTTTTATAACCAAATATCTTATATAAGCTTCGACATATCAAATATAATATTTTTGATTTGATTGTGGGATGTTCCTTTCTAAATTTGTGTTTCATTATTTTTTCTAATACTCTACATCTTATTTTTTGAATACGACATAAAAATTCATTTTTAGGATACTCATCAAAAGGGAAGATATCTATAAATATACCCTGGTTATGATTTAAATGAATCTCATTTGGTAAAATTGCAGATGTATGACTATTTCTTAATTGTGCATGTCCTCTATAAAGATCATCATTATAGGGTGTTTGAAAAAAGTAAGGATCTTTAAATTCAATATCTGCGATCTTTAATAGTTTTATATAATCTTCTCTCATCATACCTAAATCAATATCATCATCCCAAGGAATAAAGCCATTATGCCTAATAGCACCAATAAGAGATCCACTGATAATGAAATACTTAATATTGTACTTATCACATACATTTATAAATTTTCCTAACAAGTCTAATTCAACTTGCCATATTTCTTTCATTTTTGATGAAACTTGATATCCATCAATAACTTCATCTTCTAAATTTAGTTTATTTCCCATATCGACTCACCTTTTCTTAAAAGAATACACATTATAAATGCCCTTATGCTTTTTTAAACTTCTTTAAAAGTCCATCTAAAACCTCAAATATAAGTTTATTCTTAGTTATCAATAATAAAATACCATATATTGCACCTCCTGCAACAACTTGAATAAGAGTTGTCGTAAAATGAGTTGGTAAATAATATCCTATAATATAAACTGGAATAAACATGATTATTGAATAAACGAGATATTTAAATGCGTTTTTAAGAATATATATAAAATTAACGTATTCACTACTCATATAAATATACAACCCTGTAATTGTTCCCTCCGCAAATAGTGAGGCAATAACAGCACCATACGAATTAAAATAAGGAATTAATATAAGATTTAATATCAAATTAACTACTGATCCCATAATAATAGCTTTGCTGCTTCTTTTTCTTTGACCACTAGGAGTTAAATATAAACCTCCTAAAATATTACTCATTCCAATAATTAAAATAAGCGGACAATACAATTGTAATAAGCTAATAACCTTATCATATCCTGGTCCTAGAAACCAAGGCACAAAAGTACTCGCACAACCAACAATCCCAAAAACTAAAGGAAAAGCTAAAAGATTCATAAAATCATAAGCTTTATATATTAACCCTCTAATTTTTTGATGTTCTTCTTTTGCAAATAAATAAGCCGTTCGAGCACCTATAACTCCTGAAAGTGAAGTAATTAATGTTAAAAAGATATGTACAATTTTATTCGTTTGTTCATAATATCCATTTTCATATGAAGAATTCACAATAATTCCTAACATTGTTTTGTCTAATACAGTATATACAGAAGTCGCAATTGTTGGAATGAAATAAATAAGTGTTTCTTTCATATGATGTTTATACTTTAATGATTTCATATCTACTTTAACTAAGTATCTCTTTACATTGCTAATTAAAATAACATTCGCAATCAATGTTCCTACAGTTTGAATAAAAATATATATTAATAAATCATCTCTTGATTTTACAAAGATAAATATACTTATAACAGTTAATAATTTGACAACAAAATTTCTAATGACTAAAGTTTGAAAGTTTTCTAAAGATTTTAAAAACCAACTACAATCAAATGCAACAGATAGAATAGAAATACCACAAGCTAGATAAATAAAAATATCATATTGATTCATAATAACAACTATTAAATAAATGATAATACTTAAAAATGTTGTTAGAAATCTTAGTATTGTAATTTCATAAAATAACTTTGATCTCTTGTATTCATCATCTCTTACTCTAGCACCTTCTCTTACTCCATATGAGTTCGTTCCTAAGGCTGCAAGCAAGGCAAAATAAGTTGCAATCGAATAGGAAAAACTATAAACCCCTACTCCATCTGCATGTAAAACTCTTGATACATAAGGAGCTGTAATTAAGGGAACAATAATAACAAAGACTTCATAAAACAAATTAAATATATAATTTTTCTTTATACTTTTTTGTGCCATAATTTCTCCTTTCTGTATTTTACTTCAAAGTTAGAGCAATTGCTTTTTTTGTATAATATCCATTAAGTAGTTTCTCTGATACTTTTTGGGTGTTTTCTAGTAATTCATTATATTCCTTTTCTGTCATTTTATCTAGTTTATCTTTAATATCATACAAAGAATCAATAACTATTCCACACTTGTTTTCACAAATAAAATCAGCTAAAGCTGCTTGTTTCCATATAATAACTGGTATCCCTAAGGATAAATATAAGGATGTCTTATGAGGATTATTAATTTTTAGGTATTCACCATAAACCCCATTACACGTTGTTGCGCTTTCACCATCCCAAACCAAACCAAAACTCCCCTCCATAGCATAGGGTAATGCATTTGGAGAAAATGATCCATGATATTTTATTTTATCATTAATAACTCCTTCATAATCTACACCATATAAATTAAAGTTATAATTATCTGGCAAATGATAAGCATACTTAGCCTTATGAATTCTTAAGTTACCAGCAATAATAATTGGTAAATCTTTTTGATTTTTCTTTAATTGTTCTTTCTTTAAATCATCTATTAAATAATCAAATATTTCTAAAGAAATTAATTTGTTTTTGTCTATTCCTAGTGACGAAACAAAGTTTTTCATCTTCTCATTATGTACTATAATTTTAGAACATATTTTTAACATATTCTCTTCTTCTATTTTCAATCGTAATCTTTGACTTCTAGAAATACTTTGTCTCTTTGCTGTTCTTAAAAGTTCTAAATCATGGATAATAAGTGATACTTTAATATTTCTATTTTGAATAATTTTAAATAAATGAGATAAAAAAATTGAATGTTCCTTGATAGGAAATTGTACTATTAATTCATCTTCTGATTTAAGAAAAGATAATGTCTTTTTCCATATATCATATGTTTCTTTATGAATTAAAACCTTCTTCAATTTTTTTAAATCTTTTCTATCTTTAATAATTGATGAGATAACAATTGGTCTATAACTTAAAGATTCCAATATCTCTTCTACATCATCTCTAGCCTTAATACCCGCTGTTTTTTGATCTGTTTTTGCTTTATAAACTTCTTGTATATAATATTTCATATTCATACCTCATATATTTTTTCTCTAATTAATTCTGCAATATCCATAGAAGAGTGTGAAGAAACAATCAGTCCTACTTCTTTAAAAAAGGACTCTAAATCTTTCTTATATTTTTCCATATCAATATTTAATATATTATTTATTAAATCATGCTCATTATCCGCAAAAGGAAAAGGTAATTTTCTTAAATCAAAATATAATCCTCTCTGTTCTATATATTGATGATAATCAGGAGCATATAAAAAGCCTGGTTTATATTCTAAAGCAAAATCAAAGATTCCACTAGAATAATCTGTAATATATAAATCACTAGCCAATGTTAGTTCTTGCATATCATCGTAATAGGTTACATTTACGACTTGTTTATCGTACTTTAAATTCTTTGAATAATCCATCATTAATGGGTGCAACTTGATAAATACAATCCATTCTTTATTTGTTTTTTTTCTTAAGATATCAATTATTTTATGAAAATCAATATCTAAAAAATGATAATCATTATTGTTTCTAAAGGTAGGAGCATATAAAGCAATAGATACATTTTCATCTATAGAAAAAGTATCCTTAACCTTTTTTTGTTCATAATGATGTTCTTTATAAAATATATCATTCTTAGGATATCCACACTCCAGTATTTCACCTTGATACCAAAATGCTCTTTTATAAATATCAGTAAGCCATTTTGCATTTGAAATCAACAAATCTATCATGGAAGAATTATGTTGAGATTGTTTAACTTGAGAAAATAAAAGTTTATCTCTTACATCTCCCTCTACCTTCTTGAATCCTAATCCTCCATGCCATGTATTAATATAATATTGATTCTTTCTTTTTTTTATCCAAACAGGCTTTGTATGACTATCTACCCAGACTTTTGCAGTAGAAAGTTCTTTTACCATCTTTAATGATGGCCATTCTATAACTTTTACATAATCTGGTGTTTCAAATTGATATCCTTTATGCTTTAACCATATAATTTGAATATGAGGATCTAATTCATGTAAAGCCATTGATATATATTTAGGGTTATCACCATATTTTTTTCCACTAAAATTTGAAAATATGACTTTCTTTTCTATAGGATATAAACGATATAATGCAAAAAGTGGAAAACCTACAATATTTTTTATATAGTGTTTAATTCTATCTTTCACACTTATCATCTCCTATATTTTCATTTTTAATAAAGCATGTTTTTCGTGCTCTTTAGGTATTTTCATATAATCACCATATAATTTCTTGAGATAATAATCATAATCATATGGGATTTTCCAATCTCTACCACAGAAATTTTCTCTTCTTGTTTTATAAAATTTATCTCTTTCATATAATTCTCCAAAAAAATGTTTTCTACCTGTAGGAACAACAACATATTTTGAATGATTATTCTTACATATTGAATTCCATTTATCATAAAATATAGTCCATCTTCTTAGAGAAAAGAAAGAAAATATCATTCCAATACTTATCTTTCTTTGAAAAATTTTTCTTTCATTAGGTAAATCTTTTACAAGCTCATTGAAATAATCTTTATACTGATAAAACTTTCTACATGAAACAATTAATCCCAAAGCTAAGCTTCCAATTCCATGGATTTTTCTCAAAACAACATTATCAAAGGTATTTTCCATAATAACAATATCTATTGGTAATCCACATTCCTTTTCTGAATAATCATTAACCGACATATAGATTGTATCTTTTAAACGAATTTGATTTGATGGAAGACAATGCATATCATCACTATATGCATTATGAATCCAATATTTATATCCAAATTTATTTTTAAAACAACTCATAAATTTTGAATAGTCTTCTCTTGATATATCAATATCAATATCATCATCCCATGGAATAAACCCTTGATGGCGTACTGCCCCTAAAGCACTTCCTCCTGTCAAATGATAAACACAGTTTTCTTCCTCTAGAACACCTATAATATCATCAGCCATAGATAAGAGTTGTTCCTGTACCTTTTTTAATTCCGCATCATTTAACTGTATTAAATTTTTATTTTTATGACATAACATTTTAAATATATCAGTTGTGGATAATGACATTCTTATTCCTCGCTTTTTAGATTAACACTTTATAACTTTATCTTTCTTTATTACAAATGTCAATTAAAATATACTATAAGCAGGTATATTTATTTTTTGTATTTAGTAGATTTTAATTTGAATTTTTTCTTATTTGTTACATTTGCTTTTTTCTTGCTTTGAATCGTATTCTGTTTCCCAGAACCAGATGTATTACCATTAATAGAAATATCAAATTTCTTATTTTTTAATGAAACATTATTATTTAAAACAATTTTTGAACTCTTTCCAATAGAAATACCATTCTGATTACTTTTTGAAATCTTATTTTTATTAATGTTTAAATTTTTTGAAGACATAACCAAAATCCCATGTGCTTTGCTACTACTAACACTATTAGATAATAAATTAATATATGATGATTTTTGTATCTGTATTCCATGTCCTTTTGAACTTGTTATTTTATTTCCACTTATAACACTAATTTTTTTCTTGCTACCTGTTCTATTTAAAATCATAATCCCATTTGACTTTGATTGTGAACATGTATTATTTTTGATATTACCATTAGATGAATTAAAATTAATTGCTATTTTTGTACTATTTTTTATTGTATTTGAAGTTACATTAGCAGATGCATGATCCACTTGAATTCCATTCTTTTTAGCCTTATCAATAGTATTACTTTGAATATTAGAAACACTTGATTGTTTATAAACTCCTATTCCATAAGCACCAGGACTTGTTATTTTATTGCTTTTAATATTAGTTATTTTTGATTTTCCTTGTATTTCAATACCACATTTTTTAGGTGAAGATAGAGTATTCTTATAAATATTCATTACTTTAGCCTGTTTTAAAATATTAATACAATTAGCAGAAATAGAACTCAACTTGTTAGAATTAATGTTTTTTACGCTTCCACCATAAATATTTATACCATTTGTTGCTTTTTTTATTGTGTTGTTTTCAATACTTACAGTTGAAGAATTTGAACTCACACCATATAAGCGACTATTTGATATACTATTTGATTTTATTGTTGCTTTCGATTTTTGAATTTGTATTCCATATTCTCCAGCTTTATTAATATTATTCTTTGAAATGGTTAAATTCGCATTATTAAGAGCAAATATCCCGTGTGCTGCACTTTGGCTAAAATTATTTCCCTCTATTGTTAATGTTGATTGACTAACATATAGACCGTATGAAGAAAAACTATCATTTTTTACCTGTTTAGGATTTGCCTTATAGTTAAATTGATTGTTAGTTACCTTTCCGCTACTTGATACAATTCTAGCTAGCTGAGAAGAATTATTAATCTTATTACCACTAATATTAACATTCTTATATGTTGAAATATTCATTGCTCCATAAATCACATTATTAAATGTATTATTTTTAATTGTAATGTTTTCTCCTTTTTTACCAGCCCCATTGAAATCATAATGTGATCCTAATGCAACTTTTAAGTTTGTGAATGTATTATTTTGAACTAAAACATTTTTACAAACTGTTTTATCTATTGGAAATGCATTAGGTTCAGATTTACTAAATATTGCATCTATATGCAAAGCCTCCATTGTATGTTTTGATTGTTCTTTATCAACTTTATCATTCAATTCATCTGTATAATATTTTTTTTCTGGATCACTACCAGTGTAATCTATAGCATTCAAAAATTGATTGTTATAAACCTGAATTCCATCAACACCAGCAAACACTACCATATGTCTATCACAAAAGTTCTTGACTGTAGTATTTCTCAAAGTAACATTTTTAGCATGGTTAAAACGCATTAAATGAGATAAGTTTGTTGTATTCTTTACATTACCGTCCCAAGTCCCACCTTCTACAATAATATTTTGTGATTGCTCATAACCATCTTCATTATTGCTAGTATCACTCATTAACATTATTTTTTTATCGTTTTTACGAGCAATAACAGCATTTTTATCTAGTGATAATTTAGTATTTGAATATATAGATAATACCTCACTAATATAATATTTTCCTGCTGACAGTTTAACAGTGATGCTAGAACCCTCTTTGGCCTTATTCAAAGCCTGTTGAATCACTTTTGTATCATCCCCACTATTAGTAGGAGAAACAGTTATAATTTCTTCTGCCTTTACACTACTAAAAACAAATAGACTTAACATTGTAATAATAGTTAAACAACTACACATCCACTTAAAATGCTTATACATAAAATTTCCTCCTATTTCAATTCTTCTTTAACACATTTTAATGCTTCTGCAATCACATTATGCATATCAAAATATTTATACATTCCTAATCTTCCACCAAAAATAATTTTTTTCTCTTTATTTGCTAATGCTTTATATTTTGAATATAATTGATTATTCTTCTCATCATTTAATGGATAATAAGGCTCATCACCTTTATTCCACTTTGCTGGATATTCTCTTGTAATAATTGTTTTTTCTTGGGTTCCATATTCAAAATGTTTATGTTCAATAATTCTTGTATATGGAATTTCATATTCATTATAATTCACAACTGCATTCCCTTGATAATTCTCAATATCTAATAATTCTGTTTCAAAATTTAAACTTCTATATTCTAAAGTTCCAAACTTATAATCATAATATTGATCAATCATACCTGTAAATACAATCTTATCTGACACTTCTTCTAATTGTTGACGATATTCAAAGAAATCACAATTGAGTCTAACATCAATTCCTTTTAACATCTTTTCAATAATCTGAGTATAGCCACCAATAGGAATACCTTGATATAAATCATTAAAATAATTATTATCGTAAGTAAATCTTACTGGCAATCTTTTGATAATAAAAGTTGGAAGTTCTGTACATGGTCTTCCCCATTGTTTTCCAGTATAACCTTTTACAAGCTTTTCATATATATCTTTTCCAACCATTGATATAGCTTGTTCTTCTAAATTTTGAGGTTCTGTTATACCAGCCTCTTTGATTTGTTCTTCTATTTTTGCTTTTGCTTCACTAGGTGTAATAACACCCCATATTTTATTAAAAGTATTCATATTAAATGGCATGTTATAGATTTCATCTTTATACTTTGCGATTGGAGAATTCGTATATCTATTAAACTCTGCGAACTGTTGTATATAATCCCATACTTCTTTATTAGAAGTATGAAAAATATGAGCACCGTATTTATGTACATTAATTCCTTCTACTTCTTCAGTGTAAATATTACCACCTACATGATTTCTTTTATCAATGACCAAACACTTTTTACCTCTCTTATTCGCTTCGTAAGCAAATATAGATCCAAACAACCCAGATCCTACTATTAAATAATCATATTTCATTTTATTTCCTCACCTTCTATAAATATGTTCTAATTGTAATGATTTGTCTTTTAAGATATCTATTATTGTTGGAAAAATAATAAATATAAGAGGACAAGCTCTAAACGCTAATAATACAGGATTAATTAATGCAAAAATCAAATATATAAAACATAAACTTATTTGCATATACTTATGCTTTGTATATAAATAAACTAAGCATATAAATATAAGTATGATAAAACATATTAAGACTATCAAACCATGGTTAAAAATCATTTTCATATAAGAATTATCAACATAATTTGATTTAACCTTACCAAACTTGGATACATCCTGTGCACCATGTCCTATAAAGATTATATTTTTACCAAACAATGGTAATCCATGGTCTAATATCGCTCTACATGTTTGAGCCATACGATTAGAAAGAATCGTATTTAAATCCCATATAAAACGTCCTCCCAATTGATAAATCCAAGCAAGTAAAAAACTTCCAACAGGAAATAATGGAAAAAGAGCTATTCCTACTTTTTCTATTTTTATTATATATTTTTTTAATCTTGAAAGTATATTTAATTTATTGAAAACACATAACAAAATAACAAATTCTCCAATCATTAATTGAGTTCGTGAATCTGTTAAAAAATAAGATAAAATATATAATAATTGAGTTATAAATAATTCAAAGAAACGAACACTTAATTTCTTTTTGTATAAATAAAGCATTGTAAAGCCTAATAAATATGTTGAAAAATTGGTTGGATATCCATATCCTAATGAATTTCTGACAAAACCATCTTCTCTCACATTTACAAAATTAGAGATAATTCCAAAAGAACATGAAAAAGTAATAAATATCATCATAATCAATTGATAATAACATGTTATATCACACATATCATCAAAAGAGATAGTGGATGCGGATATAAGAATCAGAAGAATATCAATTAAACTTTTAGATCTTGTCACTAGAAAATTAATTGCAGTACTTATAAACAGAATAGCTAGTACACAAATAATTATTTTTCTAAACAAATCTAAAGATTTAAACTTTGTTATAGAAAAATTCTTATATTGCAATAAGAAAATACAAATAATTCTTAAAGCTAAAAACATTCTAGCAAAGTTTTTTAAAAGACGGCTTATTTTAGCGGTTAATGCATAATCTGTTGAATATGTGCTACCATCTAATGTGATTGCTAAAAAATATATAAAGAATAGTATATAGAAAAATTTATTTGAATTGATTATCTTTAGTATATCATATAATGTAGAGTTATTTTTTATTCTTTCTAAAATATTCAAAGTTATTCCTCCTTCCTATCAAATATATTTCCGGTTGTTTTCTTTCATAGCAGATATTATTGTTGGAAAGATAATAAATAATAAAGGAGATACTTTAAAATTAATTAACCATGGATTAATTAATGAGCCATATAAAAATATCAAACATAGCGATACTGTTAAATATTGTTTCTTTGAATACATATACATCAAAGAAATAAATATCAAAACAATTAAACATAACACAACTAATATTCCATGTTTAAGTATAGCTTGCATATAACCATTATCTACATATAAATAAGTATGTGCTTTTAGTTTATCTAAATCACTCAAGCCTCCACCTATAAAATCAACAGTTTTACCAAATAAGGATATTCCATATTTATCAATAGCTAATTTTGTTAATTCTATTCTTCCATTCAATAAAGTATTTAGTTTCATAATAAAATGATTCTTTGAAAACATTGAAACCATTAAACTTGTAATAGGCAAAAGTGGAAATATATATATTGATGTTTTTAGAACTTTTAATAAGAAAGATTTAAATTTATGAATAATATGATATTTATATAAAACTCCAAAAATAAATACAATCTCGCCTATAAAAAATTGTGTTCTAGATTTTGTTAAAAAGAAAGATATTATATATAATAATTGAATAACAAATAATGTGTAGTTTTCAACTATAAATCTTTTTATAAACATATACATTAATGTTAATGCTAATAAATATGTAGAAAAATTTGTAGGATAATCATAGCCTATTGAATTTCTAATAGAACCATCTGCTCTAAATGTTTCAAAATTTCCTATTATATTAAATGCACATGAAGCTGTAATAAAACACATTGTGATAAGTTGCATTTTATAGGTTATATTTAACATTTCATCAAATGATATATCAATAGCTGCCATCATTACAATAAGAAGTGTTGGTATGAGTGTATTTCTTGTTAAAATTGTATTCATAACTATTGAAAAAATAAATAATAACAATATATATAGAATTATATTTTTTATATTGATATTAAATATTTTTTCTTTATAAGAGAAAAAATATAAAATAAAACGAATTAAAAAGAATATATAACATATATATCTTATTATTGACATGATATTATCAACAAATGGATACTTTGTAATATAAACTGATGTATCAATCATGATTGTGAAAAAATATATACAATAAAAAGAGAAAAAACAATATTTGTCTTTTATTGTCTTTATAAATTTATTTATATTATTTTTCTCTAAACAATCAATCATAATATTCTTCTCCATTTAAAAACTTCCTTCGTATTTCTTTTTAAAAAACTTTGCTTTTAAAAATCCTATTCCTTTTTTTATATGGTTTATTTTTTCAGTATAGATAAAAGGAACTTCTTTATATGTGTAGTTATTCTTTGTTAACCATACATCTAATAAAACCTCAGATACTCTTCCTGGATATCTAGAATGAAAAGCATTATACTTTTTATCTTTCAACTCATCTTCAACTTTAAAAAGTATATCAAATACCCATGAACAGTACTTATCTAAATCTTCTTTTTTCATAATAAACATATTAAATGCATGCATGTAAGTTCTTTTCATACATTGATTAAAAGTAGGTATATATTCAGGATAATCTTTTTCAATTATCTTCTTTGCAGCATCTAAAGTTTCAATATAAAGAGTATGATCAAAATGACTATATACATTTTCAATATAATAATTTCTTCTTTTTGTTACAATAACATCAGCACTATCTAAAAGTTTATCCGCTTCTTTTAAAGTTAATGCTTTTTCAAATGGTGTATTACCTTTATTCTTCCCCTTAAAATGCCTTCTATAATGAGCCAATCCAATATATTGAGCATCTAAATTTTTCCAAGCCCAATATAATCCTGTAAGTTCACAAAAAGAAGCATTCTTTTTAGAAATGTTATCACCTGTATTGTCTGTTATATACCCAATTAATTTTTTACCTTCAGCACCAACATGAATTGGGATATACATAGGATCTTTAGGCATCTTATATTTTTTATGTGTCGCAACAATAACTTTAATGTCTTTCATTTTATAATGCTCCTCTTCCATATAATACACCTTTAATAGTCTTATAGACAATAATAATATCTAATCCAATAGACCAATTCTTATAATAATAATCATCAAACTTACATCTATCTTCAAAAGACACATCACTTCTCCCATTAGCTTGCCACATACCTGTTATACCAGGTTTTGATTTAATAATGGTATTATAAAAAATATCCATATCTTCTTTTTCTCTTGGCAAGTATGGTCTAGGTCCCACTAAACTCATTTCACCTTTTAATACATTAATAAATTGAGGAAATTCATCTAATGAACGTTTACGTAATATCTCTCCTACTTTTGTGATTCTTGGATCATTTCTTAATTTCTTGTTTGTTAAATATTCTTCCCTTATTTCAGGATCTTTTTCCATTAAATCTTCCAATAATTGCTCTGCATTAGGAACCATTGAACGATATTTATAAATATGTATTGGTTTACCATTTAATCCAATTCTTTCTTGAGTAAAAAAGATAGGATCAGTATCTCCTTCTTTCTTATTCTTATATTTTACATATAATGTTAAAGGAACCAATAATAAACATCCTGCAAGTCCTGCACAAATATCTATCATACGTTTGAAAAAACGTGATATGAAATTCATTTTTCCTCTAGAGGTTGAAATTAACAATTCACCATCAAAATCCTCTATAGATGAATTAAATGTCATAGTAAAATCAAGATTAGGAGCTATTTTAATATATCTCACTTTATTAAATATCTTTCTTGTAACTTCATCTATCATATCTTTAGAAGAATTAGGAATCGCAATAATCACTTGATCAATCTTTTCTTCTTTGATAACTTTCTCTAAATCTTTATATTCAAAAACCTTTTTATCTTCTTCATCTAATATCTCAGATGTATGAACATTCTTCCCCATCTTTACATATCCAATAACTTTTGTAACTGCATATCTATTATTATGAGCTATCTGTCCAATTCTATATGCTCTTCTTCCAGTTCCAATAACTAATGTTCTTTTCGCAAGCTTATTTCTAAAAAGAATTCTAGCTGTTCTACTAATCAAAAGACTTAATGCAAACATAAAGAATCCTGCACCTATAACTTTTATAAGGTTTAAAAATTGTGGATATAAATTAACACAAGATATTAATACATATATAATAAAGATTTTTCCTAAACTCCTTATCTCATTCCATACAAGTGTAGAAGATAGTCTATAATGTTTAAACATAAAAACTAAAATAAACCAAATTGATCCATACTTAATAGCCAAAACTGTTGGAATATTTAATAATTGAACTACTATATAATAAAGAAATACTTCTAAATAAAAAAGAAAAACAGAATAAATGCTCTTCCTCATATTATCCATTTTTCTTCCCCCTTTTCCCAAAACATCTCATCATTCAACATCTTTATTTAATCATCTAATTTATATCATATATAATATTCAAAGTCAATGAATTACACGTTATAGTGCACTTTATGCAATGTTTTAAACTAAACCTTTACATATTTTTCCAGAAAAAAACTTATGAGTTTAATACCCATAAGTCTATCTCTCTTCAACAATTGGAATAATACCTAAAAGATTTATATTTAAATCAGTACACAATGTAAGTTCTTCCTCTAATTGTGGATAACTTGTTTTACCAATCTTTTCAACAATAACTACATTATTCATCTTATCCATTGTCTTCATAGATGAAACATCAGTATTAACATTGTTACCATAAGCAGCAACTATTCCTTCTTCTCTTAATCCCTTAATGATAACTGCTATTTGATTTTTATCATTTTTACTTAAATCAATAGACGATGTAAGGAATACCTCCGCATAATGATTTCTCTTACATGTTATAACTAAATTTGTAATAACTAATCCAAGATGTTCCTCTTTTGTAAGAACATTTCTATATCTTAATTCTCTTATCTTAGAACTTATAGGATTTCTTTTTTTACCATCACTTACTAAATAATCAAATATTCTAAGACTATAAACTTCTTCTAATTCTTCTTTGGTTTTTATTTTTTTATTTATAACATAATATCCACATACTACTATAGCTCCAGCTAGTAATCCACCAACCATACCAACTAAACTATATTTTACTAAACCATATGTCATTCCTATTTCAGTTATTTTAGGTTCTTTTGGTTCTTTTGGTTCCTTTGGCTTTTTTGGAGCAATTGGTCTATCTAATCTTAATTTATATGCATCATATATTTCATTTTTCTTCATTAAACTTTTAAATTCTTTTTCATATTTAGCATTTGCTTTTTCATAAACTTCTTTTTCTTTATAAAAAGTATCTAATTCTTTATCATATTCTTTTTTATTCTTTTTATATTGCTTTGATTTTTCTTTATATGCTTCAACTTTTGCCTCATTGTTTCTTATATGATTATAGTTTTTAACTACTTTTAAACTTGTAAACCCTACAAATCCAATAATCGCACATAACAATAAAATTTTCCATTGATAAATAATTGCCCAAAACATATCAAACAAATCAATAATTTTATCTTTTTTTTCTATATTTTTGATTTCTTTATCCACCAAATCCATCTCCTTATAAATCATATAAAATCTTATTTACTATTCTAACATAAAATGAAAACAATGCCTATAATAACTTATTTTTTAATCTTTTCACAAATCCCAATACTTGTTTTAATTCTTCTTTGCTACACACCGTAATTATTGAAACAATAACACCTACACTACCACATATTATACATCTTATTATTAAACACATCCACGTTCTATAATCTGGAATGAAACTAATAACAAACGTCATAGAAATAACCATTAAAAAACATGAAATAAAGTGTCTGATAATAGTAGGATAAAATACACTCAATTTTTCTTTTAAGCAATATGCTGAGTATATTGGTGTATCAAAGAAATGAACAAAATTTAAAACCAAGGTTGTAAAAACAACCGCATAAGCACCTAAATCTGTATATTTAATAAGTAGATACATAAATACAACATTCAAAAATCCTGAAACAATAGTTATTAAACAAGGTAATTTTAACTTATTTGTTAGTGTAAAAACATAATATAGTGGTTTCACTACTCCAATCATAATATCACTCATTAGTACTATTACAGCTATATTAAATATAAAATTTATATTTCCTTTCAATATCCATAATTGCATAAATGTGTATCCACATGTTAAAAAAACAGCAAAAACTATATTTGATATAGTTCCCGTAACTTTCATTGCTCTTTTTAATTCCTCTATTAAAAGTTCGTTTTTTTCTTCAGCATAATATTTCAATATTTTTGGTCTAAAAGAATTTACAAATGATTCAAGCAAGGCATTAATCATTGTTCCTAACGTTTTACCAATTGATATTTCACCCATAATTTGTGATGTTAACATTAAATTTGAAACTAATAAGTCGAGCCCGCTATTTAATACATTCCCTAAATTATTTATTGAATTCCATATCCCTGAAGAAACAAGTTTTTTTATTACTTGTATGTCAAAATATTTTATATTTAAAGTTAATTCTTTAGTTAGTAAATGTGTATACCGAATGTTCATTATATTAACATATATAATTGATATTGCAGAAGCAACCCCTACATACCATATATGGATTGGAAAAAGAGTAAATAACGCTAAAACAATAACCCCTTGTATTATATAACTGATACTTTTTTGTTTTTCACTTAAACTTATTCTATTAGTTATAAAAGTACTTACATTGAAGGCAGTTCCAATCAATGAAACTAAATATCTTATTAAAACTAGAAAAAAAAGTATTTTAACATCTAATGTTAAATTATTGGATACATTTAATAAAATATCTAGCTTTAAAATCATGATACAACCTAACAACATGATAACCAAGGATAAAATGGCATCAGCTATGATAGTCGAATTAAAATACTTATTTGCCTCTTCATAATCACCTTTATGGTATGCAATAGATATATATCTACCAGCAAACGCATTTAATGCTATTGTAATGATATCTATATAAGAAGTAAATGTATTTGCTAAAGTTACAAACCCATAAGCTTCTGCTCCTGCTGTAGAGGTAATATATGATGTAGTAAAAAATGTTATTAAGTAATTCACTAAAACAGCAATTACAGACCATATAATATTTAAAATTAATGCAAAATTTTTTTGACTATTTTTTTTAACAATTTTCACACCCTTACACCTCTTTTCATAAATCAATCCTTAAAAATACACTTTGAAAAAAGAAGAAGAAATATATTTGTTCCATATGAACAATATTGATTTTCAATACACGAAACTAACGCAATTATTAACATGGCAAAACACAAAAATATATCCTTTTTTCTCGCATAATTTATATTTCTTATAAAAACATATAAAAATACAGCTAACCCAACCACTCCATATATAACATATATATATATATACATTATATCAGTTGCTGTTAATGCTTTAGGTAAATTATTTGCTAAAACATAATCCCACGAAATTGGTGCTATACCATTTCCAAATAATGTTATTTTATAATAATTTAAGGCTTGATTAGCCAGATCTAATCTATAATTAAATAATTTGTTAAAAAAAGCAATAATTATATTATTAGGATTAAATATCCATGCAATATAAAAAGTTAAAAAGACTAAAACAACAACAAATGGAATAGCTAATGATTTTATTGCTAATTTAATATTTACTTCTTGTTTGATTTTAAAATTAATAACTTTATATAAAGTATAAAGCATAACTAAAATAACACCTATTTCACTGCTTCTTGAATTTGCCACAACTTCTATAAAAACAAGCATGGCAATTTGGAAAAAAACATCTTTCCATCCAAGCTCATCTCTTCTAAGATAAGCAAGATATAATACAATTAAAAACATTGATGAACCAAATCTATTAGGATGTGTATATCCTAATGAATAACGTAGCAATCCATTTGATCTTACTGTAGTAACATCGGTTAAATATCTTAAAAATAATAGAACTAATAGTAAAACAGAAAATAATATTCGACATATAATATCAACTTTTATATATTTTTCAAAATCAACATCCTTAGAACATATAATTAAAAAAAATACATTTATTGGAGTCATACTTATTAAAATATTTAAGTCTTTATTTGTATACCACAATAACAATCCTATTATTATAAGACTCAATGAAAACAAAAGACTTTTTTTAGTCCATTTTTGATTTAATAACTTATATATCCCTATGAAATAACCTAGCATATAAAAAATTTTGATAACATCATTAAAAAAATAATACTGAGTAATCAAACAAGAAATTTGTATTAAAAAAGCTAGCAAGAAAAACATATATGTAAACATTGCTAAATCACTCTTTTTTATATACTTTTTCCTATTCATGAAATCACTCCTTTTTGTAGATGTCTACTTTAATAGACTATTATATATACTTAAAAAACTCTCATATTGTGCTTGTATATGATAATTTGATAGTTTTTCTTCAATGTTTTCAAAACACGTATACATTAATGCTTTTTCATTAGCAAAACGTTCCATAGCATCTCTCAATTCATCAATATCTCCAGGAGAAACTAATAAACCTGTTTTGTTATCTATTATCGTTTCAGGCAAAGCTCCTATTCTACTTGCTATCACAGGCATCCCGTTCATATAAGCATCAAGAATAACTCTACCAAAAGGTTCATTCCAAATAGAAGGGCATAATAATACATTGCATTTTTTTAATAAATCATTTAATTCCTTTTCATTTAAAAAACCTAAATAGTGTATTCTTTTATCATTTTTAGATGCATTTTTAACTCTTTCTACTTCGACACCTTTTCCAGCAATATATAATTCAACATTTTCATTTTTTATTAAAGAAAAGGCATCTAGCATGGTAGAAATACCTTTGTGTAAATGTAACCCTCCCAAATAAACAAAAGATATATTTTTTTTATCAGGTAACTCCTTTTTCCTTAATTCTAATATTGTTCTAACATCCTCTTGATTATATTCGCATGCATTATAAACAGCCTTCTTTTGACTATTATTAAACAATAAGAGTTGCTCTATTTGAGAAATCATCATATGAGAAGGTGCCGTAATATAATCGACATATCTAGTAAAATATCTATTTATATGTCTGTAAAATTGACATACCAAGTTAGCTCTAACACAAACTTCTCCATTTTTTTTCAGTAAATTTGTTTTAGGACAGGCAAGATAAAAATCTCGAATTGTATGTACTACAGGTATATTCATATCATATCCTATTTTCCATATAATTGGTGTAATCTCATATAAACCATTTGTATGAATAATATCTGGACAAAACATCTTAATCTCATTCTTCAATATTTTTTTATTAAATACATTGTAAAAATCAAGCAATCTATGAAAAAACATTTTTATCAAATTTTTTTTCACACTTCCATAAGAATGATATATTGCTTTTAACTTTAATCTATGTACATCTATCCCATCAATATTTTCTACTAAATTATAATGTCCCGAAGCTATAACAAGTACAGTATGTCCTTCTTTTTTTAGCTTTTCCGCTAACTTTTTAACACTATATTCAGCTCCGCCTTTGACCTCTGGATAATAAAATGAGTTAACTATCATTATTCTCATATCCGCTCTCCTATTCTATATCCCTATTAAAAATCAATTTTTTAGACTCTTTCTTCCAATCAAACGCTTCCACTCTTTGTCTCCCCAATTCAATATACTTTTCCTTATCTTTTAAATGAGCTACATATTTTATTTTATCATATAAATCTGCAAAATTATTGTTTTTAAAATATATTGCTGCATTTCCTAAAACCTCTGGCAAAGAACTAGAATCAGATGATAAAACTACTGTATCACAAGCCATTGCTTCTAATGGAGGAATTCCAAAGCCTTCATACAAAGATGGAAAAACAAAAAAATCAGCATGATTATATAATGCTGGTAAATCCGTATCATCAACAAACCCAGTAAAGATAAGATGATCCAAGTATTCCTTAGGAAAATCTTTTAAAAAGTTATCCATTTTCCATCCTTTTCTCCCAGCCAAAACCAAAGGTGGAATATCAACGTTATTATCTAATAATTTTTTATATACAGTTAATAAAAGTGATAAATTCTTTCTTGGTTCTAATGTAGACAAAGTTAAAATATATTTTTCTGGAAGACAATATTTTTTTTGTAAACTATTTATATTTGTTTGTGCAATTAAAGAGTAAAAATCTTTAGATATTCCACAGTTAATTAACATAATTTTATTAGAATCTATCTTCAAAACAGTTGAAATTCTATTTTTTGAAAATTCTGAAATAGTAATTATTTTTTTGCATACATATTTTGAGTGAATATTAGATATTCTAAAATAATACTTGCTTAATGTTGACATTGTTTCGCCACAATCCCAACATACCATATCATGAAGTGTAGTATAAATATTTTTATGAAAAAACAAAATAGGTTCAGGAAATGCTAAAAAAACATATGCATCAGCTTTTAACTTATATAAATGAAGTGGTAAAATAAATTGATTAAAAATCAATTTATTACATTTTTTTAATGTAACAACTCTTACATTGTCTTGCTTAACAATTTCATTATATAAATTAAAAACCTTATTTTTAAAAACTAAAATATATTCATTTTGTGGATATTGTTGAATATACTCTTTAGAAATATTTAATGCATATCTTTCTATACCTGAAAAGTTATCCTCTAAAGAACATAAATCAAAAAGTATTCTCATTTTTTATTCTACCTCACTTAATATTTCTCTCTTTATACTTGAAATAAATTGGTACAATTTTGCATGCGTCATTCAAATATCTTTTCGCTAATCTTCTTGGCTCTTTCATCATTCTATACAACCATTCTAATCCAGCATTAGACATCCATTTAGGAGCACGTTTTACATTACCTGCTTCAAAATCAATTGTAGCTCCTATTGAAATACTTAGAGGGATATTCATGGAATCTTTATACCTATAAATGAATTTTTCACCTTTAGGAGAACCTAAGGATACAGCCAATATATCTGGCTTTAAAGATGAAACCATCTCTATTATTTTGTTAATTTCTTCATTATCATTTTCAAATCCAAAAGGCGGAGAGTAAACTCCTGCTATTTTTAAATTTCTATATTTATTGATTAGATTCTTCGCAGCTTGCTCTGCAACTCCCTCAGCAGCACCTAAAATAAAAATAGAAAATCCTTTTTTTGAAGACATTTTACAAATTTGAGGAAATAAATCAGAACCTGAAATTTTCTCCTTAATTGGATTTTTTAAAAGTTTTGAAATCCAAATCAATGGTTTTCCATCTGCTAAAATTAAGTCTGCATTCTTATAAGCTTGAAAAAACTCAGTATCACTTTCCAACATAACAATATGATCAAGATTAGGTGTAACAACATATGAATTATTTTTATCTTCTATTAATTTTGTTATATTCTCAACAGCTTCATTCATTGTTAAATTATCAATTTGAGTATTCAAAAATCCAATTCTTGACATAATATCCCCCCCTAATCTATTTCATATAATATTCAAACATTTCATCTATTGTTTCAAAAATTGTATATTTGGGATTCCATCCCAATTCTTCAGAAATTTTACAATTGTCACAACATATTACAGGTGTATCAATTGGACGATATTTATTTTCATCAATCTGAATCTTTATTTCTTGTGTGCTCAAAGATATAATATAATTCAAAATATCCTTCAAACTATAACTCTTTCCTGAACCAACATTATACACTGATGAATAATCATTACTTTCAAAAATCATGCGATAAGCGGTTACAATATCTCTTACATCAGTAAAATCTCTTTTCGCTTCTAAATTCCCAATATATATGGTTCCAGGTTGCTTTGATTTTTCTATATCTGCAACTTGTTTACAAAAGCTAGGAATAACAAAATTACTATTTTGACCAATTCCTGTATGATTGAATGGTCTTACATAATAAATTTGAAAATTATATTTTTCTTGATATATCTTTACAAATTGTTCTTGTGTAATTTTAGAAATACCATAAGGATTATTGGCATTTAATTTTGTTTCCTCATTTATAGGACTATCAGATATTTCATATTCCTCACTAGAACCTATAAACATTACTTTTGGATGAATATCTAATTGATGGGCTGCCTCTAATATATTAATAGCACCTATTACATTAACCTCGATTGTTTTTTGAGGAATATTCCATGAATGTCCAACACTACTTATGGCAGCCAGATTAATAATATGAGTTGGCTTTATTTGATTGATTAATTCACTTACAAATTTCTCATCTAACAAATCCCCTTTAACGAACTCTACAAAAAAGGGAACAAATTTAGAAAAATTTATATCTGTCCCATAAATTTCATAACCATATTTATAAAATTCTTTTGCAAGATATGGTCCAACAAAACCACTTATTCCAAATACCAATAAACGTTTTTTCATTACTCAATTCCTGCTTCTTTTTTTGCTAAATTCAAATCATGCTCAGCCATAATTGCACATAATTCCTCATAACTTGTTTTTTGTGGATTCCATCCAAGAACTGTTTTTGCCTTTGTTGGATCACCCCATAAATTAACTACATCTGTAGGTCTAAACCATTGAGGATTAACACAAACAACCATTTTGCCAGTTGCTTTATCATATCCTTTTTCTTCTAATCCTTCTCCACGCCATTCAATTTCTATTCCATCATGTGCAAATGCCAAAGTTGTAAATTCTCTAACAGTATGTTGAACTCCAGTAGCTATAACAAAATCATCTGGTTCATCTTGTTGTAAAATCAACCACATACATTCAACATAATCTTTTGCATATCCCCAATCACGCAAAGAATCTAAATTACCTAATTCTAAATGATCTTGTAATCCACATGCAATTCTTCCTGCTGCTAACGTAATTTTTCTTGTTACAAAATTATCTCCTCGTCTCTCAGATTCATGATTAAATAAAATACCATTACAAGCATACATATTATATGCTTCTCTATATTCCTTTATCATCCAAAAACCATATTGTTTTGCAACTGCATATGGACTATATGGATGAAATGGTGTATTTTCATTTTGAGGACATTCCTCTACCTTCCCATATAATTCAGAAGTTGATGCCTGATAAATTCTTGTCTTTTTTGACAACCCTAAAATATGTACAGCTTCCAAAATTCTTAAAACACCTAATGCATCCACATCTCCTGTATATTCAGCCGCATCAAAACTAACACCCACATGAGATTGAGCTGCTAAGTTATATATTTCATCTGGTTGCACTTCATTCACTATTCTAATAATACTTGATGAATCTGATAAATCTCCATCATGTAATTTAATACTATTCTTTTCAATTAAATGATCAATTCTTTCTGTAGTAGATACAGATGATCTACGAATAATACCATGAACTTCATATCCTTTTTCTAATAATAATTCTGCTAAATATGATCCATCTTGTCCTGTTATACCTGTAATCAAAGCCTTTTTCATTTTCTTTTCCTCCATAAATTCTTATAGTACTTAATTTTAGGTTCATTACCACTTGGTCTTACTACTATCCACGATTCGTCATCCAACAATAACTTTATAACATTAGATTTAGGTAATGTCAATATTGTTTCACCATTAGAATCATTTCTAACAGATAGCAAATAATCTTCTTTTGCAATAACTTTTCTACCCTCAATTTCCTTTATATCTTCATATCTAAACTGATTAACAATACTTTCCATCCTTTTTTGACCTTCAATGCCTGGTAATGTTTCACTTTCTTGAATATCTTCCACGTATCCATGTTCATCATATATATCATTCAATACATCGATTAGTGTTTTACCACATTGTTTATAATATTCACATACTTCAGCTACCAATATTGATGATTGAACCCCATCCTTATCACGTGTAAAGTCCTTTATCATATAACCATAACTTTCCTCATAGCCAAACAAAAAGGTTTTCTTGCCTTTATATTCTCTTATTTTATCCCCTATAAATTTAAAGCCAGTTAGTGT
The DNA here is from genome assembly GCA_910579135.1 of uncultured Erysipelotrichales bacterium. Lineage (GTDB taxonomy): Bacteria > Bacillota_I > Bacilli_A > Erysipelotrichales > Coprobacillaceae > MGBC113645. The sequence continues at coordinate 101,321 of CAJTTM010000003.1, forward strand.
GGATTCAACTTCTACGCCATATTTCTCACATACTTTTTTACCAAGATCACTTGTTACAATCGAATTAAATACAATCCCATCATTAGGAAGAGTTCCTTTTTCCTTCTTTTGCGATAGCAAATATTCTAATAATATTGCCCCTGTTTGATTCCCTGTCAAATATTCATATGAACCATTATGTTTAACAACTATCCCTAATCTATCACAATCAGGGTCAGTAGCAATAATTAAATCTGCATCTACTTCTTTTGCTAGCTCTATTGATTTCTCAAAAGCTTTCTTGTTTTCAGGATTTGGTGACTTTGTCTTAGAGAAAAAAGGATCTGGATAACATTGTTCCTCAACTTTATATAAATGATACCCCAATTGATTTAACATGGTTGACACAGGAATATAACCTGTACCATGAAGAGGAGAATAAACAATCTTAATACTTTTATTTAATTGTGGCCATTCCTGTACTTCCAACAATTTTTTATAATAAGCTTCATCAACCTTAGCTCCAATGTATTCAATATTTATACTCTTCGTCTCATCTATTGATATACTCAATAAATCTTCAACACCTTGTATATATTTAATAATAGTATCAGTATCTCTAGGAACACATTGACATCCATGATGATCATATATTTTATAACCATTGTATTCAGGTGGATTATGAGAAGCTGTTATAACAATACCACCAAACGCCTTTAAGTATCTAACCGCAAATGAAAGCTCTGGTGTTGGTCTTAAAGAGTCAAATAAATATACTCTTATACCATGAGTAGCTAATACTTTAGCAGATTCTAAAGCAAATTCCTTAGAGTTTAGTCTATTATCATAAGCAATTACAACCCCTTGATGATTAGCATTATTGGATTCTACATATCTAGCATATCCTTCTGTATTTTTTCTAATAGTATAAATATTTAATCTATTTGGTCCAGGTCCCATTATTGCTCGTATACCGCCTGTTCCAAATGTTAATTCTTTATAAAAACACTCTTCCTTCTCCTTTTCACTAAGCTTTAATAGTTCATTTTTCATTATATTAAGAGATAGCCATCTATCATATTCTTTTACATAGTCCATATACTATTTACCTCTTAATTCATGTACTTTTGTGAGACTTTCTTTTTTTCCAATAATTATTTTATCCTCAACTTCTATACAGAACAATCCTTCTACATCTAATAAAATAATATTTTGATTATCACTATAAATGGTATTATTATAAGAGTTAAAAATCTCAATATCTCCTTTAGTAATATTACCTCTATTATCTTTATTTAGATATCTTTCTAATGCTAGCCAACTGCCCACATCATCCCATCCAAATTCACTTGGAATAACATAAATTTCTTTGCAGTTTTCCATAATAGCATAATCAACAGATATTGCTTCACAAAGTTTATATCTTTCTTCTAAAACCTTCATATAATCATCACTTAAATGATTTGGCAAATCAATTAATGCATTATATGTTTCATTTGAATATAATTTAAATTGTTCAAAAATATACTGTGGATTAAAAATAAACATACCCGCATTCCATAGATAACCACCATCATTTAAATAAGACTTTGCTTTTTCCAAATTTGGCTTTTCTACAAACTTATCAACTTTATATATTGAACTATTTTTGATTTCTTCCAATTGATCACTATATTTAATATATCCATATCCTATTTCTGGTCGATCTGGTTTAATTCCAATAGTCACGATTCCTCTTTCTTTATTTTCGACAAATTCAGATGCATTACTAATAATTTCTAAAAATTTTTCTGGTTCATTAATTGCATGATCCGAAGGTAAAACTGCAATGCTTGAATTCTTGTATATCTGATGAATATATACTGCTGACAACATAATACAAGGGGCTGTATTTCTACCAATTGGTTCAATAATTATATTTTTCTCTGGTAAATTTGGCAATTGCTTTAAACAAAGTTCTTTATACTTTTCTCCAGTACAAATAAATATTCTTTCAATTGGCAATATCCCTAATAGTCTATCAACTGTTGTTTGAAGCATAGTTTTATCTCCAAACAAATTTAAAAACTGCTTAGGCTTCTCTTCGGTTGAAGCAGGCCAAAATCGTGTTCCTTTTCCTCCTGCCATAATTAAAGCACATAACATATCATCAATCCCTTTCACATTTACTTTCAATCCAAATTTAATTTTTGTTTATTACTATACTAATTCATCATACAACTCTTTATACCTCTTTAAAGTTTGTTCATAAGAATTATTGTTTTTTACATAATTGTATAAATTCTCTCCCATTTCCTTTATCTTTTTAGAATCTTTCTGCCAAACATTATAGGCATGATTAATTTCTTCTAATAATGCTTGACTATGAAAACTTTCATCTTTGTATTTATATGTAAATAAATCTTCTTGATTAGGAATATCCATTAATGTTCCTACCAAGGGAGAAATAACTGTACATTTCATTGAAAAAGCTAAAATAGCACTCGAAGAATTAAGACTGCTTTTCAATGATAATGGTAAAACAACCACATCTGCCCAATCAAAAAACGTTGTCACTTCTTCATCTTTTATGAAACGAAGACAAGGAAAAATATTTAATTCATCTTTACAAAAAGATAATATTTCTTCTTTATAAACATCATTATAAGGTCTTCCTGCCAAAACAATATCAATCTTTTTTTCTTTTAACTGTTCTGCAACCTCAAGTATAATCTCAATATTTTTATATGGACGTATATAACCAAAAAACAAAATTTTAAACCTATCATCTGATTGAGGCAATTCATTTATTTCATTTTTAACATTTGGATATACATCAATATAGTTAGGTAAATATATAACTGTTACCTTTTCCTCAATCTCTTCATCCGTTAAAAAATCACTTAAAATACGCTTAGAATAATTACATAAAACAACAATTTTATCAGCTTTTTTTGACAAAAAACGCATCAAACATTTATTTATACGAGGAAACTTCGTATCATGTGCTTGTCGATTATGTAATGTATAAATTATTTTCATACCCATTAATTTGTAGTAAATAATTCTTAACATCTGCCTAAACAATAAAGCTATGGCTTTTATCATCCCACATCCAGCGATTGAATCGAACCAATTTAGATTTATAATCTCAATACTCTTTGCAAATTTATATCCTTTTTTTAAATCAGGCAAATCATAAACCTCATATCCAGCATCTTCAATTGCATTATAAACAGTTGAAACATATGGGTTCCCCTTTGAATTTTTGGGATAATAGATTGTTTTCAATACACTAATCCTCACTTTCGTTTTATAATGACTTTATATTAAAAAATAAGCCAATTATCTTATCAAATATTCAACTTTTTACTTTAATAGGATTTCCTACAATCAAGCCATTGTCAGAGAAAACACCTTTATCAATGCTCCTTGACCTAACAATACAATTATTGTTTAATTTAACATTTTTACCAATAAAAAATTAGCATTCTCTCTATCCCTAATACAACTTCCCAAATTTAAAATACACCCTTTATTTTCACGATAAGTTTTTTGGGTAATATCAATAGTATAATCCAAGGAAAGCCTCCTAGAAATAATATATAGATAACAATTAGTCCCTTTCATATAAATCTCTTGTATATACTTTGTCTTTTATATCATCAATATTTATATCCAATCTATTAGCAATAACTATATCGCTCATCTCTTTAAACTCTTTTAAGTTATTAATAATTTTATTATTTAAGAATTTATCACATTTTAATGTAGGTTCATAAATAATTATTTCTACACCCTCTGCTCTTATAAACTTCATAACATCTTGTATCGCACTTGATCTAAAATTATCACTGTTTGATTTCATTGTTAATCTATACACCCCAACAACTTGAGGTTTTTTTGTTAATATCATTTTAGCAATATGCTTCTTTCTTGTATCATTACTTTGAACAATAGCACTAATCAAGTTTTCAGGTATCTCCCTATAATTTGCCTTTAGTTGTTTTGTGTCTTTTGGAAGACAATACCCACCATATCCAAATGAAGGATTATTATAATGATTACCAATTCTAGGATCCAATCCTACTCCTTCAATAATTTGTTTTGTATTTAATCCTTTCAATTCACAATATGTATCTAACTCATTAAAATAAGCTATTCTTAATGCTAAATAAGTATTAGAAAATAATTTTATTGCTTCTGCTTCTGTGCTATCTGTAAATAAAACATCAATATCTTCCTTTAATGCGCCTTCTTTAAGCAATTCAGCAAACTGAACCGCTCTTTCACTTTGCTCACCAACTATAATTCTAGAAGGATATAAGTTATCATATAACGCTTTCCCCTCTCTTAAAAATTCTGGGGAAAAAATGATTCGATCAGTATTATATCTTTGATTTATTTTTTTTGTATATCCAACTGGTATTGTAGATTTAATAACAATAGTTGCATCATCATTGTATTTTAACGCCAATTCAATGACCTTTTCTACAGCTGATGTATCAAAATAATTTGTTTCATCATCATAATTAGTTGGAGTTGCTATCACAATATAATTAGCCTCTTTATATGCTTCACAAGGATTTATTGTTGCTCTTAAACTTAAGTTCTTATTCTCTAAAAAACTTTCAATTTCTTTATCTACAATTGGTGATATACGATTATTTATTTTATCAACTTTTTCCTTGACTATATCAATTGTTATTACATCATTATACTGTGCTAATAAAGTTGCGATACTTAACCCTACATAACCAGTTCCTGCAACAGTAATTTTCATATTACCCATTATTTTTCCCTCTTTCATCATTATTCTTTAGAAGTGCAAATATAATCATTAAACATTATAATCTATTAAATATATTATTTCAATATAAATTTCTCAATAGCTCTGACTTATATTTGGAACTTATATTGTACTATATTACAAAATATAAAACAAAAAAAACAAAACTTGCTTTCTTTTTATTATTAGATTATGATAATAGTTGTTTTTATAAAGAGAGGTGCTAATTTATGAACAAAACCAAAAAAGTATATTTAGAAATTATGCGTATTATTGCAGTTTTCTTTGTTATTTTTAATCACACTTCAAATAATGGATTTTTTTTATTTTCTTTACACCCAACTAATAGTTTACAATTTTGGCTCTATCTTTTTATTTCTATATTTTGCAAGTTTTCTGTTCCCTTATTTTTCATGATTTCAGGCGCATTACTATTAGATGATAAAAAAGATTCTTTAAAAGAATTATATAAAAAAAAGATATTTAATATTTTTATTATTCTCCTTACATTTTCGTTTGTTTATTATATTTTTGATATATATAATAATCAGTTATCTTTTTCATTTAACGTTTTCTTTTCTCGACTATATTCATATCGTTTAAAATATCATTTATGGTACTTATATGCGTATATTGCATTTTTAATCACCATTCCTTTCTTAAGAAGTCTAGTAAAAAATTTAAAAAATAAATATTTTTATTATATGATTATTTTGAGTATAATACTAACAGGTATTCTTCCTTGTTTAGAATATCTTATTTTTCACGGTAACATCACACTTAATAATGATATAAGACCATCTTGGATTTTACAATCAATAATATTATATCCTTGCATAGGTTATTATCTTGAACACAGAATCACACTTGAAAACAACAAAAAGAATAACCTTTTAATATTATGTGCTGTAAATATGCTTGGCATTTTTATCAGTTGTTATATGACTTATCTTAAAGGACAAATTGATGGTTTTTTAACAGAATCGGATTCACAAACCTTTTTTGGTAATTTTATATTATTAAATGCTATTTTTATTTATATAATCACAAAATATATTTATACCAACCATAATATCCTTCACAAGTTTGATAACTTATTTCTTTCAGTAGGAAAGTGTAGTTTTGGTATTTATTTAATTCATGTATTTGTTTTAGAGAATTTTTCTTTTATTTATCATATATTTTGTTTCTTAAAAAATCTAGGTATTAATTCTATGATTTCATGTTTTATATATTGTTTTATAATTATGTGCTGTTCATATATTAATACTCTGATTATATCAAAAATTCCCATAATTAAAAAAATTGTTGGTTTTTAAATCATCTATATTTTACTCCAGTTTATAGTTATTGATATTATTTTTATAAACTATAATAATTATTTTACAATAAAAGTGTAGGGAAAAACTTATCGATTTAAAGTAATTTAAATGAACAAATAATAGTATATAAATATCATTAAATTAACTATAACTACAATTAATTAAACACTTAAAATTCTTTAAAGAGATATCCCTACACCTTTCTTGTTAATTCTTTTTCCTTGCATCTCTATTTTGCCCTCCCTTTATCTACATACATCTTTTGAAAATAATTTTGATACTCTCCACTCAAAATATTCTGCCACCATTCTTTATTATTAAGATACCATTCAATTGTCTGTTTAATTCCTGTATCAAAATTATATTTAGGTTTCCATCCTAATTCATTCTCAAGTTTCTTAGAATCAATAGCATATCTTCTATCATGTCCTTTTCTATCTTCTACAAACGTAATTAAACTCTTTGGTTTATCTAATACCTTTAAAATTGTCTTTACCACTTCTAAATTCGTTCTTTCATTATGTCCACCAACATTATAAACCTCCCCAACTTTCCCCTTTCTAACAATTAAATCAATAGCTACACAATGATCATAAACATGAAGCCAATCTCTTACATTAGCTCCATCTCCATATACTGGTAATGATTCATTAGCTAAAGCTCTTGATATCATTAATGGAATTAATTTTTCTGGAAAGTGATATGGTCCATAATTATTTGAACATCTACTTATAGTTACAGGCAATCCATATGTTCTATGATAAGCTAATACAAATAAGTCTGCACTTGCTTTTGCACTTGAATAGGGACTCGATGTATGAAGTGGTGTTTCTTCAGTAAAAAACAAATCAGGTCTATCTAGTGGTAAATCACCATAAACCTCATCAGTAGACACTTGATGATATCTTTTTATTCCATATTGATTACATGCATCAAGTAAAGTTGTTGTTCCCATAACATTTGTTTTTACAAAAATTTCAGGATCTTCTATACTTCTATCCACATGTGATTCTGCCGCAAAATTCACAACAACATCAAACTTCTCTTTTTCAAATAAATCAAAAATAAATTCTCTATCTGCAATATCACCTTTTATAAATTTATAATTTGGTTTATTTTCTACAAGTTTACACGTTTCAAGATTCCCTGCATAAGTTAATTTATCTAAATTAACAATCATATCTTCAGGATATTTATTGACCATATAATGAACAAAGTTTCCACCAATAAATCCTGCTCCTCCTGTTACTAATATCTTCATTATTTTTCTCCATACTTTACACCCACCAAAGAATTGAATATCAATCTTTCTCAACCCACTTTATAACAACATCTTTTCCATGATGCGCTAATCCTATATATACTACTTTCCCTATTAATCCTTCATCATATTGTTTTTTCTTTATCTGCTCTATCGCTGCTTCTGCTAATCTTTCTAAATTATCTTCTTCTTTACTATACTTAAACTCTATCACAAATGATGGATATTTCGTCTTACTTTTTAAGGCAATATCACTTTTTCTCTTTCCGTTCTCTCGATTACTTCTTATTTCATAATCGTGTGATAAACATACACACATCCCTAACATCATCATATGATAGCTGTTCTCATTCTTTAAATCATAATATGACAGTAACATTAAGATACTTCTATATCCCTCTATAAAGTATTCCTTCTTCTCCTCTATTAAGTATTTCAACATTAAACTTAATCTTGAATCTTGTATTGACAAATAATATTCTGTCAATTGAATAAATTCTCTCTGTACCTCCTGATTAAGTATCCTTATCTTATACAAACTATCTAATGTATTTACAACTTCTTGTATTGTGAGATACCCTGCATTCACTAATAATCCCCATAAACTTGATGTTAATGAATACTCATAAAATTTGTTTCTAGTTCTCCATCTTGTATTAGTCTTTCATATTCTCGTTTTGAGAACTTCATAACATAATCAAATCAAGATTTTTTAGTGGTTTTGTTGCTTACTTGTTGCATTGTCAAAGCCACTCATAAAATTCTACTGCTATAAAAAACAGAAAGCTAAAAACATGATTATTATATTTTTTCTTTTCCTAAAAATAAATCAATAGCATTTATATGATGAACACCTTCTTGTTGATCACGGAATTTATCCAATGTAATTATATATCGTGGGTACCCATCTCTTATTTCTCTAAATGGTCGATATTCTCGCTCCTTAATGCGTTCAGTGGCTTTTATATCTTCACCTTGCAAAGTATATGCAACTTGGATATATGCATAATCTCCACTTTTGTTTCGTATAATAAAATCGCATTCTAATTTTCCTATCTTTCCAATACTTATTTGATAATCATGACTTGCTAAATATAAATAAACAATATTTTCAAGTGAAGGTCCAAAACTTAATCTGTTATCTATATTCATAGCATAATATATAGCTAAATCAGACAAATAATATTTTTGATCTCTTTTAACAGCTTTTTTACTTTTAAGATCAAAACGATTACATTCATACACTATTTTTGCTTTTTTTAAATCCTCAATGTATCCCCTAACCGTTGTCGCTTTGGTCTTATATCCTTCTTTTTCTAAACATTTAAGTAGATTGTTTAATGAAAATGGTGCTGAATAATTATTTAAAAGAAACGTCTGTACTCTTTCATATACTGGAACATTAGAAATTCTCTTCCTTGTTTTTACATCCTTCTCAAAAATTTCAGATATAATTCCTCTCGTATATGTTTGTCTTGTGTGAACATCGTTAAACTCTAAAGCCTTTGGAAATCCTCCATTTAAAATATACTCTTCAAATTCCAAATACATATCTTGATTTATGCCTTTTTCAAAAAATCGTTTCATATCTAGATACTCAGAAAAATCTAATGTAAAAGTTTCAAAGTTTAAATATCTACCTGTAAGTTTTGTCGAAATCTCATCACTTAATAAATAAGAATTTGATCCTGTAAGAAATATTGAATATCCTTCTTCTGCATATGCATGAATAACACTTTCAAAACCAAAAACATTCTGAACTTCATCTATAAATAAATAATAGTTTTCTTCATCACCAAGCATAGATTCTATTTTTTCTTCAAGTTCTCCAGCTGTTTTTATATGCTTATATCCTCGTCTATCAAGAGGAATATAGATAACTTGCGTTTTAGGAATACCTTCGGAAAACATTTCATTCATAATAGCTTTCAAAATAAACGATTTCCCGCACCTTCTAATACCTGTAATGACTTTTATAATATCCGAATAGTAAAAAGGACGAATTTTACTTAAATATTTTTCTCTTGGATATACATTTTTAAACATATTATTTCTTCTCCTTTCTTTCAATAGAATATCATAAATTCGCTCTTCATGGTACTATTTTATGTATTTTTATATTTTTAATACCTTAAAAATAAATTTTTCTTTATTTTATCACCCTATTATAATATGATAACTTTATTATGCTTTTTTAGCATCTCAAAATATCATAATCTCTATTGATTCTAATTCACCCTTATAATAATACTCTAATTCTATTTGTCCTTTATTATAATTTATCTCATAATATATCCCAATAATATAGCGACAGACATGTTCAGGAAGTGACTTTCCATCGAAACTCCATACATCATCAAAGCTATCTTTAGTTAAACACTTTAATCGTTCTTTATCATTGTTTTTATCCTTCTTTAATCGATTACTTTTTTTCATTTCAATGGCGATTAAGTTATCTTGTTCTATACATTTTCCTCTACTATGAACAATTAAATCACAATTTATTTTTATAATATCAAAATTTGGTCCTTGAACAGTTTTAACAAAAATTTTAAGTTTCCCACCCCTATTACGATTATATTCAACATCTACATAATAGCTAGAATATATTGTTTGTTTCAACCTCTCATGTAAATGTAACATTAAAGCACCACATAAAGTACGTTCAGAAACTTTTGTTTCAAACAAATCCTTATCTAGATTTATCAAATCAGAATTTGCATGTTTAAATATTATTTTCAAATCATCATATACACATTCCATCATTTACCCTCCAAATATCTTAAGTTTATTTTTGCGACATAAATTCTTCAGAAAATAAATTCCTATTCATTTTCTGATAATTTCAAACTTCATTTTTGTAGGTTTACTTAAATACTTTTCTACCAAAGTATCTTCACCAGTTAATCTAATTATATATTTTCTATTGCCATCCCCTCTGATGCCTTATCATGACAATAAACTTCTACAACAGTTTCATCACTTTTAATGAATTTAGCAAGTATATCTTTATCTGTGATGTCTAAAGAATGACCAAAAATATAAACACATGATATTCCATCAGGATAATCTTTATCTAAATCAAAAATTCCGGAATATGTAGTTCCTTTCTTTTTATAAATCATTTCAATATCGTTCAAAACTTGTCTATAATCATTTCCAGTTTTATTTCTTATTCTTTGAGCAAACTTTTTGAAAATTGCATAATTAACTTTATTAGTTTGATCTTTTTTATCAAGATATTCATCGATTCCTAACACTATATTACCTTTATTATTTTTATCAGTTATCTTGCCATGAATATGTACATTGGAATTATAAGTTCTTCCATATGTATTTGTGTAATTAAATGTTAAAACAAAATCTGGCTTTATTTGTTCAAAAAGTGGAAGTTTATTTACTTTTATCTTTTCAACAAATTCTGATAAATAAATATCAAGAGCAAAAATTATGTTTTCTAAATCTTCATATAGATTTTTTCTCACATACTTCATACTTTTAATTTTATTCTAGCACCAATTTGTTGTCTTCTAATTTTATATCTTCCTTTTTCTTTTTCCATTCTTCTAACAAATCTATAATTTTTTCTTTCTTTTCATAATCAAGCAATTCGTCACTCATATCCTAAGCTAATTTATCTATACTATAATCATATGATATCGTCAAATTTTCAACCTTAAAATCAAACCATCTTATAACTGAACTCATTTCTGATTCAAAATCGATCCAGTTTTCTCCTTTTAACAAATTTTCATTATAACACCATACGAAATAAATGAATCAAAAATTGTTTTCGATATTTTTATATACTTTACTGAGTGTCTCGTTTCCACATTGATATTTATCTTGCTTTGTATTTTTTTCTATTTGTTTATAATTTTTGTAATCTTCAATTTTTTGATTTATTTCAAAAAGAAGTTCTTCTTCCCTATTATAATCAATACTAGAATCATATATATTGCAAACTTTGATACAAAATTCTATGAAATTACTATATTTTGTTGGAAGAGAGTGTTCTAAATCAAAGCTATTTCCTAAAATTAATATTGTTTTTCCTTTTCCATCCGTAATTTTTATTAATTTTACTCTTCTATTATATCTTTATTTCTCTAAGAAAAAAAGAAGCATCTAAACTTCTCACAAAGTCTAAATACTTCTCAAATACTCTCACAACAATTATTACTAACGTTTTGAGAACTTCATAACATAATCAAATCAAGATTTTTTAGTGGTTTTGTTGCTTACTTGTTGCATTGTCAATACAACACAAAGCATATTGCATATCAACATAATAATGAGTATTACCAAATGTTAGTTTCCTACAAACATAAATTCTTTTCCAAGTTTTAAAAGAAATTTTTCAATTTATCTAACAAGACCTTTCTTTTTATTAACATCACCATTTAACAATAACAATCTATTAAATAACGAAGTGCTAATTTGTCTTTTTAACTCTCTTACTGACCAATTTGCATTAATTGCTTTATCATCATCAGAAATATACAATAGTTCACAATAATGCGACCAACTCAATTTGCTAGACAGTGTCTGACATTTTGGATATTTCAAATAAAGCAATCTCATATTTTGTAGATTTGCTCTTGAAAATCCTTTTCTAAATTTATTGGTAAGAGTTTTTGAAAGAATAAGTAATTATTTTTTCCATACTCTTCACGTCCTGATTTTAATTCATTTTCAACAATGATACGACCAATATTCCAATATGCAGAAATTAACTCTGTATTAACTTTTTTAATAACATTATTTCTAGCATTCATAATGATACAAGCAATTTCATTTACTAATACTTCATTATCCATAAGATTGTTGTCCACAGTTTATAACTCCTCTCTTTGAAATTATTTATACCATTAATTTATAAAAAAATATTCAAACTTCTTACAGAGTCTAGATGTTTCTCTAATTTTCTCATTATTGACTATAAAACAAAAACTTGAGATTTTGTGTTGACATCTCAAGTTATTTCTTTAATTTTTTGTTATGAGTTATTATTCTTTGTTTCTGAAGCAGTTAATTGACTATATCATATTAAATACTATAAGAATCGTTTCATTATCTCCATATATAAATACTTCTTCTATAACTCCACTTACCATAAACTTTAGATTTTGCTGAATCTATTTTATAAGCCCTTATCCTTACATAATATCTTTTTCTTCTTTTTAGATGGCTTATATTAAAACTCTTTTTAGTTGTATGTTTTGTAACAGCTTTTTTAAATTGGCGATTTGTAGAATATTGTATTTGATATCCATTAGCTTTAAAAACTCCTTGATAAGAAACCTTAATTTGACCCTTTTTTTTATGACTTAATAAAGGTGTCTTTGTTTTACCAACAGTTATCTTTTTCCATTTTGCATAAACCTTAATATTTCCTTTACTCGTTTGAACAAACTTCTTTTTAAACTTCTTATCTAAATACCAACCACTAAAACCATAACCTTTCCTATTAGGATTCTTTAGTTTCTTTTTCCCATAATATGTTTTTTTATTTGACTTATGATTTTTACCACCATTTAAATAATAACTTATTGTATAAGGAACAGTCACTTTACATTTGACTGTTTTCCCATTTTTAGCCTTAGCTGTTATCACTGCCGTCCCTATATTGACAGCTTTTATTTTTCCACTTTGATTAACTGATACAACCTTTTTATTGCTTGTTGACCAACTTATTGTTTTATTATCCGTTGTGTCTATTGGTTTAAAAGAAACTTTTAATGATTTTGATTTTCCTTTTAATAAAGTAATTTGAGTATAATTTAATGATATACCTTTAAGTGGTATTTCTTTTACCATCACTTCACATTTTGCAATTTGGTTAGTAGAAGTTTTTACTGTTATAGTGGCTTTACCTGCTTTTAAAGCTTTAACCACTCCTTTTTGTGTTACTGTTACAATATTTTTATTACTAGTTGACCAATTTAAATCTTTATTATCTGTTGTATTTGAAGGGTAAATTGTTGCTTTTAAAGTTTTACTTTTCCCTTTATTTAAAGTTAATTTTGAATAATTTAAAGAAACTTTTTTAATAGGGTTATTAACTGTAACTTTACAAATTTTCTTTATTTGAGTAGGTGATTCTACTAATATATCTGCTGTTCCTACCGCTTTAGCTATTACGTTCCCCTCGTTATCTACAGTCGCAATCTTTGTATTACTAGAAGTCCATTTTAAATCTTCCTTTAAATAAGAAGGGCTCACTTGACAATCTAATTTTTGAGATTCATTCAATGGTATTGTATGTGATTCTTCTAAAGATATATCTTGTATATCTTTAGCCTTTTTGATGGTAGATAGCCACTTCCATGCATTTAACTTTGGATTTTCATCATCTATACACTCATTCCTTAAAAAATAAATCCAAACCCAATGTTGGCTATATTTAACCCCATCAACTACAACTTGTTCAAAAACGGAAGAATGTAAAGAAGAAGCATGGGCAGCTTTTAAACGTTCGTATATAGGCGCACTACATTTTGAAGGGATTGCACTTGGATGAGGATCATTTGGAGAATAAGTCATCCAAATTGGTATATCCTTAATAAGTTGAATTTGTTCATCTGTTATATACTGGCTATAGTATGTCTGACATATAGGAAATGCTCCTGCAAAATAAGAAGGATGTTTTAAGATTAGTTCCATCGTCATATATCCACCATTTGAACACCCCCCAATCAATATCCTATCTTTATCAATATCAGAATGTTTATCAACAAAATCTTGTATTAATTCAAATAATCCTTCACTATAAGCAGAACCTAAATTTCCATGTTGTATTTTTCCGTTTATACTATTCATCCATTTTGTAGGACATTGAGGAACTAAAACATATGCTCCATTAAAAACATTTTGAAACTCATCATCCTTAAATACACTAGCCTTTCCACCTAATAATGGAATAACAGGATTTGTTCCACCTTCTCCTCCTCCATGTAACCATATAATAAGGGGATTTTTATGATCATCTTGAGTTGGTATATATGAACAATAAGAATAATCTATTCCATCTTTAGCGTGAAATGATGACTTATCAAAGCCTTCTAATTGGGGGATGATTGTATCATTATTCAAATCAATATGAGATTCAATTTGAAAAGAAACAGTATCTCCCTTTTCATTTAATACTTCTCCATCTTTATTTAACTCTATATGTAATTGATATGAATGATACCAATCTTTTAAATCTACATTAGGATATCTATAGAAAGCTAAACCTTCCAAAGAAGAAACCTTCATTTCAATCGTTATATACTGAGAATTAGATTCAACAGTATTCCCCTTTTCATCGCTAGCATAAATATGTGTTATTGATCTTTTTTTCACTTCTTCATCTTTTTCTTCAATAACTATAAAATCATTGATATCTAATGAATCTTTATCTATATAAGAATCTAAAGAAATAATTGTTTTAGAAACAACTGGACCCCAATCCTCTCCAGAAATATATGCCTTTTGCTTACCCTTAACTATAACTTCCAAGTCTGATGCAAAAACTTGAAAACTAGAAGATATCATTATTTCAATAATCAAAAAAATCCAAAATACTTTTTTCAATTCAACTCACTCCTACTTCAATTTAAAACTTTTAGTTATATATTTTCCATAAATCTTTTGTTTACCATATGTTTTATATGGTCTTATTCCTATTGTATAAGTTTTCTTCCTTTTTAAAGAAGATAAAGTTATCGTTGTTTTTGTAGTTTTCTTTACTTTCCATTTTTTTTGAGATTTTAACTTATACTCTATTTGATACCCAGAAGAAGAACTATGCTTCTTCCATGAAACATTTATTTTATTTTTCTTTCCTTTTAATTTTAATGAACTCACTTTATTTGGAATAACCTTAAATTGAATAGTTTTATTAAAATATCCACTATACTTCCCTATTCCAGTTATCGTAATCTTTACATTACCATATCCAATATCCTTATTTTTACCATAAGTTATTTTATTAATTTTATAATCCTTATTTATCTTTAAAATCTTTTTTCCCTCTTTAATAACAATAGAAGATTTTGATGGTTTTATCTGTTTTCCATTATACACCTTATTTTTGATTGTATAGGTTAGCTTTTGCATATTATTATAAGATTTCGTTTGATAAATAGGAAATTGTTTTGCTTGATATGTATATATCTTATTAGAAGTTACAACATTATTAGAAGCACTTCCAGTAGACTTATTTTCGATATATATATCATGCTTTTTATTAAATTTAGAAGTATTACTATTAATTTGAATAGTTTTACTTTTATTGCATTTTATTCCATAATAATTATTAGAAAGATTATTTTTATTAACATTACAATTATTTGAATTAATTAACGATATACCATTATTTCCATTATCATTAACAATATTATTTAAAACATCTACATATTTTGATTCATACAAAGTTATTCCATTAACTTTTGATGTCTTTACTGTATTATCTTTTATTTTTAGTATATTCCCTTTATTGTTTTCACATTTATAAATATATATATTTGTTTTTCTACCACTTAAACATTCATTGTTTGAAACACTTCCTACAGAACGATCTAATCTTATTGAACTATCAACCGTATTAACAATTTGATTATTATTAATATTTCCACTAGATTTATTCTTAAAATATATACCATATAACTTAGAATTCTTTATTGTATTATTAATAATATTTGCTTTACTATTGTCTAAATAAATACTTGCATGAATAGTTCCATCTAAAGTATTATTATCTATAGTTACATCTGATTGAGTATTCAATCGTATTCCATAAAAAAGTATTTTCCCATCATCATTCTTTCTATCCTTATACATACATGTAAAAGAATTATCTTTTATAACACCTTGTGAATGTTTTGTCCAAATCAACTGCGCTGCTTTAGCCTTATTATTTAATATATTCATGTTTTGAAAATTAATAATATTAATACATGAACTATACACATTCTCAAAATTATTATCTTCAATATAAATATTTTCTCCAACTGAATCAGCTTCATAAAAATGAGATCCAACCCCTGCCATAACATCTTTAAAAGTATTAGAAGTCACATAAATATTTTTACATGGTGTTCCATCATAGGGTAGATCCCCTGGTCCTGATGCTCCATCATAAGAAATACAATCAATGTGTAAGGCTTCCATACAATGTTTAGATTGTTCTTTATCATAATTTCCTTGACTATCTTTTTTGACATAATATTGGCCTAATTGTTTTCCAGTATATTCAATCATGTGTTCAAATGTATTATTCTCAATAATAACATTATTAACCGCTGAAAATACAACCATATGTCTATTACAAACATTTCTTACTGTTGTGTTTTTAAAAGTTAAATTTTGGGCATGAACAAATCTCATAAGCATTGAATATATAGTCGTGTCAACAACATTTCCATCCCAAATACCACCATCTATTGTGATATCATGAGCTTGTCCATAACCTCCTGTCACTTTATCAGTTTCACTAACTAACAAATATTTTTCTTGGCATTTTCTTATAATCTCAGCATTTTTATCTAATTTTAAATAAGTGTTAGAATAAATTGTAAGAGTATCATTAATATAATATTGACCCTCAGGTATATAAATAGTAATTTGTGTATCACTTTCTTTTGCGATATCTAAACATTCTTGTATTGCTTTTTCATCATTTTGTTGATCATTTCCATTAGCACCAAAATCTAATACATTATATTGATGAGATGCTTTAACTTCATTTGGTACATATATATTAAAAAATAAAAACGATATAACACATATTATTATCAATTTTCTCATTTTCTCACTCCTTAGTCTGATGTTTATTTTATCACTAAACAGCGAAAAACAAAAGGAATAGTTCAAAAGAAACTATTCCTCTTTCTACCTATATATTTCTATTATACATTCATATTTCTTGGTTTTCTTATTGTAGTTAATTCCAACCAACAATAGATTACCCAAGTATTTCTCTAATCCATGTATAACTCTTTTTTATCTGTTGTACTTCACTCTTAGCATTCTGATTCCACTTTAATTCAATAATCATTGCTGGTTTATCTCCTCTAGGAATAAATACTAGATCTGCATATCCATCTCTTTCTTGATAATATACTAGTGATAAGGTATAACTAAATATATATTCATCACAATATGAATTAAAATACCCTTAAATAATAAAGATTATATATTTAATTTTCTAACTGTTTTATATTTTTACAAATATATTTAAAGTCACACTTACTACATATTTTATCATTTGAACACATTTTAGAAAATTCATGCTTCATAATTTTCGCAACTGTATTTGAAAATTGTTCAATTTCTTTTGTAATATTTTCTTTTTCATTATCATATCTCAATGTTCTAATATGATTACCCTTTTCCCCAGTAAAAAACAATTGCATAGTTACTTCTTTTTCCTCTGTTATACAACCAAGAAGATAAGCATATATTCTAAGCTGTCGGTAATAGCTTTGAAGCATATTTTCCTCACATTGACCTGTTTTAAAATCAAAGATACGATAAAATTCAGGATAATCCCTTACCATATCTATAGTTCCTTTGATTATATAGTCTTTCATGGCTAGACTTACTTTCATTTCACTGGCTTTAATAGTAGTCCATCTATTTTTATCACTATATCCTTTATTTAAATAATCATAGTAATTTATTACATTATTACGACCATTTTCTAATATAGGATTCAAATTGATTTTTTTAGCACGTTGTAATGATTTTGCATTTTTATCAAACCACTCATTGATTTTTTCAATAGTAATTTCTTCATTTTTTATTGCTTCAAGATGAATGTCTTGAAGTGTTTGATGTACCAAAGTCCCAAACATAGTGCCTGGTGTATCTTGAGAAGTTCCTTCAAATTTAAGTATTTTTCTAAATTTATATTTTTTTGGGCATGTTTCATAAGGAATAATATCCGAAGTATAAGAAAAACTATCTTTAAACTCAGCAGATTTAACTTTATTAAAATTTATTTTTGATAAATCTAACTCTGCTTCCTCTAACTCCGGGATACAATTCCATACAGATTTAAATAATTGACTTGGTTCATTCCTGCAAGTCAGTACTAACAAGTTTTGAGCTCGAGAAAATGCTGTATAATATTCACGATAGAAATCAAAAAGTGGCGTATCTTCATTGGGTTCAAATGGATTGGGATACTGTGTCTGTATAACAGTATTAATAAAAGATAAATCCTTGCGTTTTTTGGCACAATTAGAAAGAGAATCGACAATGACAACAGGAAATTCAAGCCCCTTTGACTGATGAATTGTCATAAAAGACATGTATCCCTCTGGGGCATATTTCTTCTCATCCTCATATTCATTAACACCATCCTGATATTGTGAATACAAGAAAGTTTTAAAAAAGAAATCAGCCTGTTTATATGTTTTACGTCCCAAATTCAACTGCCCTTTGATTGCTAAACCACATTTATTAATTAAAAGCGATAAATTACGTGAAGGGCGAACCTCTTCCATATTACCATCAATATCTACATCTAAATACCCTAAAAAAGGTTGGAATGCGAATAATTGATATAATATTTCTTTTAATGTCAATAAACAATCCTTATTTTGTGCAATACTTAAAATAAAAGATTCTAACCCTTTATTTTCAAAAACTATTTTTTCTGCCTCTTTTACAACATTATCACAATATCTCTTATAATCTTCTTTAACGTTATTTATACTATTTTTTACATCTGGAAACATTAATAATAAACACCCTAAAGCTTGTTGAACCTCAAGACGCTTAAAAAACATTTGAGAACGAGGAGAATAAACAGAGATTCCATTTTCTTGAAGATAATTTTGTAAATTAATAATTGATTTATTTTTTACACTCTTACACAAAAATGCAACTTGATTATAATCCGTTATCTTTCCAGAATCTTTTAATTTTTTTATAAAACTATATATCGCTCTACACCAATCCTCCTCATCATTTTTCCCAATGCGAATAACGGTTTGGGTTTGGGCAATCTTGTTTGTAGAAAGACTTTTATCCAATCTACAACTTTTCCATGTAAAACCTTGAGGATTTTTAATCCAACTAGTATAAAATGATACAATCTTATTATCTGAACGATAATTCTCATTAAGTTCTGTTTTTTGACAATGAAATTCTGAATATTTATTTTCGAAATTCAATATATTCTCAACAGTAGCCCCTCGAAAACGATAAAGACTTTGATCATCATCACCAACAACACAAATATTTTTCTTTTCCCCAGAAAGAATGTCCACAAGCCTTTCTTGGATTCTATTTGTATCCTGATATTCATCAACCATGACATATTTAAATTTATTCTTTAAACCCCCATCCTTATCTTCTATAAGCATTTTATAGGCATAAAGTTGAACTGTGGAAAACACAATATAATCATTTTTTTCAAGTAACTCTTGATATTTTACAAGTATTTTTCCTAAAGCATATAAACAAACATCATTTTGTTTCATTAAAAACTCAGGATCAACAAGAGCTTCAATCAAAGAATCACATAAAGAACATATCACTTTAGCAGCTTGTCTCTTTTTGATGAAGCCACCTCTATATGTATAATCGATATCTCTAAGATGATTAGCTATAACTTCTCTTGAATCTTTAATTCCACAAAAATCTATAACATCATAATATTTTTGACCATTATCTTTTACTATTGTTCTCATATTTATATAACGTGAAATAAAACGTAGTTGTTCAAATTCATCTATAATAGAATGATTTTTTGAAAACCATCTACATCTTTCAGGGTTTTCCTTAATCAATCTTTCACTAAAAGAATGAAAAGTTGAAATATACATATCATCAAGATTTATATTATTTATTCCCTCATCACTAAATCTATTTGAAATACGAGTCATTAATTCTTTTGCAGCCTTTTTCGTAAAAGTAATAATAAGAATTTCATTTGGCTGTGCCTTATTAGATTTAATAATATGCAATATTCTCTCTACCAAAGTAAAAGTCTTTCCAGTACCAGGACCAGCAATAATCAAAACGGGTCCTTCTGTTGTCTCTATTGCCTTATATTGATTAGCACTAGGTGTAATTTTCATCATATTCTCTCCCTTATATAAATAATATAATATTTCACATAAAATACATTCATTAAATGCTAGGTGTATTTTTGAAAGATTACAAAAACAAGTTCATCTCTTTATAATAATACAATATTCCAAGAAAATTTCAAGATTTGTACCTTTTTATACATTATACTCTACAATGAATATATTTTAAACAAAAGATATTATAATAAAAATGACCTCAATTACAACAATAGCACTTAAACTCTATATAAGTTTAAGTGCTATTTATTTTATTTCATATTTTTAAATGCTGTTGAAAGCATTAATTTCACTCTATTCAGCTGATTAACTTCACTAGCTCCAGGATCATAATCTATCGCAACAATATTACTTTGAGGATATCTTTTTCTTATTGCTTTAATAGCACCTTTTCCAGTTACATGATTTGGTAAACAAGCAAATGGTTGCATACATACAATATTAGGAGCTCCCTCTTCTATAAGTTCTATCATCTCACCAGTTAAGAACCAACCTTCTCCTGTCATATTTCCAATAGAAACAATATCTTTTGCCTTATTTGCGATTGTATCAATTGGATGAGGAGCAGTAAAACGATCTGATGTTTCTAATGCTTTGATCATATCTCTTCTTAAAAAATCGATAAACCAAATCGCAAAATTACATAACCAAACAGCTTTTTGACTCATATCATAATGGTCATGTTCAAACCATGTATTATAGAAACAATACTGGAAGAAGTCTATCAAATCAGGCATAACAGCCTCTCCACCTTCTTTTTCAATAATATCCACAATCTCATTATTAGCTGTTGGATGGAACTTCACCAATATTTCTCCAACTAATCCAACTCTTGGTTTTTTTATATTTAATAGAGGTAACTCATCAAAATCTTTAACAATCGCATAGACATTTTTCTTAAATTCCTTCATGCTCCCATTCTTAACATTCTTTTGACACTTTTCAACCCATGATTGATATAATCTATTTGCTGAACCCTTTACCTTTTCATAAGGTCTAACACGATATAGAACTCTCATAAATAAATCACCATACATTGCTCCAATAATAACCTTTTTCGCAAGTGGATAAGTAATCTTGAATCCAGGATTATCCTCTAAACCAGAAAGATTAGCCGAAATAACTGGAATCTGTTCCATATGAGCATCTTTTAATGCCTTTCTAATAAATGCAATATAATTTGTAGCTCTACATCCTCCACCTGTTTGAGTGATTATAACAGCTGTTCTATTTAAATCATATTGACCACTATTTAAAGCATTCATTAATTGTCCAGTCACAATAATACTTGGATAACAAGCATCATTATTAACATACTTCAATCCTTGTTCTACTGCATCCTTATCAACCGAAGGTAAAACTACAAAACGATAACCAGAAGCATTCACAGCAGTTTCTACAAATTGAAAATGAATTGGCGACATCTGAGGACAAATAATTGTCCATTTTTCATCTCTCATTTCTTTAGTAAAAGATACTTTTGTAGGTTTATACTTTAGACTCAAATCAATAGTTTCATTATATTTTTCAACCGTTGCTTTAAGCGATCTAATACGAATACGAATAGCTCCTAGATTACTTCCTTCATCAATTTTAATAAGTGTATAGATCTTATGCCTCGCTTTTAATATTTCTGATACCTGATCACTTGTTACTGCATCTAAACCACAACCAAATGAAGTCAGTTGAATTAACTCTAAATCATTTCTAGTTGAAACATATTGAGCAGCACGATATAAACGTGAATGATATGTCCATTGATCAACAACTCTCAAATTAACATCTTCTTTATTAAGATGAGCAATACTATCCTCACTGAAGACTACAAATCCTTCACCAGTAATCAAATCTGGAATACCATGATTAATCTCTGGATCTATATGATAAGGTCTACCAGCTAAAACAATACCTTTTAAATGATGTTCTTCCATATATCCTAAAGCTAATTCACCTTGTTTGTGAATATCATTTTGACAATTTTCTAACTCTTTATAAGCTTTATCAATAGCCTCATATAATTCTTTGTCACTAATATCATAATCAACAAACTCTTCTTTTAAAACATTAATTAAAGTCTTACGATTATTCAATGAACAAAATGGATTCATAAACTTAATATCCATAGACTCTAATCTATCAACATTATTCTTAATAACTTCTGGATAACTTCCAACAACAGGACAATTATAATTATTCCCCTGACTCTCAAATTCTTTTCTTTCATAAGCAACACAAGGATAAAAGATTGTTTTTATACCCTTTTCAATAAGATTTTCAATATGACCATGACTTATCTTTGCAGGATAACATACAGATTCGCTTGGTATAGATTCAATTCCTTTTTCATATATTGCTTTTGAAGACCTTGCAGAAAGAACAACTCTAAATTTCAACTCTGTTAATAGAGTATGCCAGAATGGGTAATTTTCATACATATTTAAAACTCTAGGAATACCAATAGTTCCTCTTGAAGCATCTTCTATTGATAAAGAACGATATTGAAAAATTCTTTTATACTTATAATCAAATAAATTAGGTAATGACTTAGATTGAAGTGGAAGATTAGCTCCTCTTTCACATCTATTTCCACTAATATATTCTCTACCATCATTAAAAGAAGTTACTGTCAACATACAATGATTTGTACATTTTTGACAATTTCTCATCGTACTTTCATATGTTAATTTCTCTAATTCTTCTAATGACAACAACGTAGTAGGTGTTCCATCATCCTTTTCACATGCTAGTTTAGCCATACCATAAGCCCCCATAAGACCAGCAATGTCAGGACGTACAACTTCTACATCTGCTTCTTTTTCAAACGCTCGTAATACCGCCTCATTATAAAAAGTTCCACCTTGAACAACAATTCTTTTTCCAATATTCTCTTTCGATCTTAGTTTGATAACTTTATACAAAGCATTCTTAATAACCGAATAGGATAAACCAGCTGAAATATCTTCAATACTTGCTCCTTCCTTTTGAACTTGTTTAACTTTAGAATTCATAAATACTGTACAACGACTTCCTAAATCAGTTGGATGTTTTGCAAGTAAAGCACTCTTTGAAAAATCATCAATTTCATAACCTAAAGAATGAGCAAACGTTTCTAAAAACGAACCACAACCAGATGAACAAGCTTCATTCAATGTTATATCTTGAATAACTCCCTCATCAATAGTAATAGCCTTCATATCTTGTCCACCAATATCTAAAATAAAATTCACATCAGGAACAAAACTTCTAGCAGCACGATAATGAGCAATTGTTTCAACTTCTCCATAATCTACTTTTAAAGCAGCTTTAATCAAAGCTTCTCCATATCCTGTAACACCAGCTTTTTGAATATAAGCTCCATTAGGTAATAAATGATATATTTCTTTTAATATCTTAATAATTAACTTTAAAGGATTGCCTTCATTAGAATTATAGAAAGAATATAAAATAGCCCCATCAGAATCAGTTAATATGACTTTAGATGTTGTTGAACCAACATCTATTCCTAAATAAATAGGACCAGTATACTTTGCTAAATTTCTTTTCTTTGTTTTATTTTGATAATGTCTTTTTCTAAATTCATCTAATTCATCTTCATCTTTAAACAAT
The DNA here is from genome assembly GCA_910579135.1 of uncultured Erysipelotrichales bacterium. Taxonomy (GTDB): domain Bacteria; phylum Bacillota_I; class Bacilli_A; order Erysipelotrichales; family Coprobacillaceae; genus MGBC113645. Next base: position 125,342 of record CAJTTM010000003.1, read on the forward strand.
GGTTCTAAAGAACTAGAAAGTTCACTATCACCATCTTTATAATTCTCTAAAGTTATGATTAAATCATTTAATAAATGAATTTCTTTTTCTTCCTTAGCATACAAACACGCTCCCATAGCTACAAACAATTGTGGATTGTTAGGGAAAATAATTTCATCTTCACTTAAATTCAATGTTTCTATAAAACGTTGTCTTAATTCACTTAAAAAATATAAAGGTCCACCTAAAAAAGCAACCTTACCCTTAATAGGTTTTCCACAGGCCAACCCACTAATAGTTTGATTGACAACAGCTTGAAAAATAGAAGCTGCAATATCTTCTTTTCTAGCCCCATCATTAATTAATGGTTGAATATCTGTTTTCGCAAACACTCCACAACGAGATGCAATTGGATAAATCGTTGTATGATTCTTTGCAAGTTCATTTAACCCTGTTGCATCTGTCTTCAATAATGTTGCCATCTGATCAATAAAAGCTCCTGTACCTCCTGCACAAGTTCCATTCATTCTCTGTTCTAAAGAACTTTCAAAATAAGTTATTTTAGCATCTTCTCCACCTAGTTCGATCGCAACATCAGTACTAGGTATATAAGTTTCTACTGTTTTTGTACAAGCAATAACTTCTTGAATAAATTTTACTTTCATTTTTTGAGATATTGATAATCCTCCAGAACCTGTCATAGTCACATATATTTCAATATCATTAAATTGATCTTTTAATTCTTTTAATAACTTTAATATTGTTAATCGTACATCTGAATTATGTCTGATATAATTTGAATATAAACAATTATCATTTTCATCTGTTAAATAAGCTTTAACAGTTGTTGATCCTACATCTATTCCCAAATAATAACTCATAAACTTCCCTCTTTCTTACGACAATATACCACAAAATTATACTTTTCAAAACAAAAATACTCCTAAAATATTAACTAATTGTTAATTCAATACTAAAAATCATATTTTTTTTGAAGTCAAATAAAATCATGATATAATAAAATTAACAGGAAAGAGGTCTAACTATGAATAAAAATATGTATCATTTTATTAAAGAAAAAGCAAATCAATATCATCAAGAAACCATTGCTATTCGTAGAGATATCCATCAATATGCAGAAAGAGGATGGTTAGAAATGAGAACTGCTTGTTTTATTGCATCTTATTTAGAAAAATTAGGTTATGAGGTTTTCGTTGGCGAAGAAATTATGAAAAAAGAATCACGAATGGGTTTACCTTCTCAAGCTATTTTACAATCTCATTATCAACGCGCAAAAGTTGAGGGAGCTAATTCTTTTTATTTAGAAAAAGTTAAAGAAGGTATGACTGGAGTTGCAGGAATCTTAAGAAATGGTGAAGGTCCTATCATTGCTTTAAGATTTGATATTGATGCTTTAGGAATTATTGAAGATAATAATGAAACACATTTTCCTTATCAAAATCATTTTGAATCTTGTCACAAGGGAGCAATGCATGCTTGTGGTCATGATGGTCATACTGCTATAGGATTGACAACCGCAAAGATATTGATGGACATCAAAGAAAAAATGCATGGAACGATAAAATTAATATTCCAACCAGCAGAAGAAGGAGTCAGAGGTGCTAAATGTATATGTGAAAGTGGCTTCTTAGATGATGTTGATTATATCTATGCTGCTCATATTATGCCTCAAAGTTCAAATTATGATTTATATTTTGGAATGAACGAATCTTTTGCGACAACGAAATTAGATGTTACTTATCATGGAGTATCAACCCATGCTGCTGAATCACCACAATTTGGTAAAAACGCACTACTTTCTGCTGCTAATTGTATTTTAAATTTACATTCTATACCTCGTAATAGTGATGGTCAAACTCGTGTTAATGTAGGTGTTGTTCATGCTGGAACAGGTAGAAATGTGATTCCAGAAACTGCTAAACTTGAAATAGAAGTTCGTGGTGTCACCACAGAACTTAATCGATATATGGAAATGTATGCAAGAGATATTATTAATGCTTCTGCTTTAATGCATGATACGGTTGTAGAAATAAAGGAAATGGGGAAAGCTTATGCTTTAAAATGCGATGAGGATTTTATGAATGAAATTCGTTACTTATGCCAACAAAATTTAACTGATTTAAAACTTCCCAAAAAAAATCTAAGCCCTTTAGGTGGAAGTGATGATTTTTCTTATATGATGGAATATGTCCAATCTCATGGTGGAAAAGCAACATATATGAAACTGTTAACGAAAGTTAAAGCCTCTCCACACAATACAGCTTTCGATTTTGATGAAGAAGTTTTAAATAAAGGTCCTAGAATTATGGCTTCTATTGCCTATTCATTACTAAAGTAATAAGAAAAAGCTTAACACATTTTAGTTAAGTTTTTTTGTTTTTATTTGCATCAAAATTTTAAAAACATTCATTTGATACTTATTATCAATAATTTTTTAAAAAAATCTTTCATCTAGCAAAAAAAGAAGTAACCCTATCAAATTATCAATTCACTACATAATTAGTAAATTTTAAATGATTACAAGTAGTTACTTCTTTATTATCATTATTATTTATTAATGAATATATCTTAATATATCTTCTTCGTTTTCAATATCAAAGATATTTAACGAAAGTTGTTCTAACTCTTCTTCATTACTATCATTAATTTTATTAATAATATATTCTGATATACCTCCTAATTTTTTTATTAACAATTTCATTGTAAGATCTATCTTTCCATTAGTATAACCTTCTTCTTTTCCAACAAGTATTCCTTCCTCATATCCTATTCCCATCCATTTCCTTGTTATCTCACACATCTTCTCTATTCCTCCTTTATCTTGTTTATAATATCTAAACCATTTCTTGATTGACTCACTATACATATCATCAGGATCTACACAATGAAAATCATGGATCATTCTCCCTATCGTTGTCCTTTCATCTTTATATTCTCCATTCACTATATAGATCTCCTGTCCATCTTCTACCTCTTCTTGACTCTCCATCTCTACTCTCTTGATTCTATACATTGGTAAGCCTCTTTGAAAATAATCTTTATAATATATATAGATTAAACAACTATCTGGTATTTTTTCATAATCTGTTCCACTTTTGATAAAATGATTATCCGTTCCACTAGAATATACCCTTAATCGTTTGGGAGCATATTTCTCTTTCTCCTTTTGAACTTCTATATCTATAATTTCTCCTTCACTGCTTTCTACTAGAATATCCAATCTTGATTCCTTTCCATTAAGATTACTGATATAGTATTCCACTTGAGAATCTTTGATATGTATAGATTTATCAAAGAGAGAAGAGAGAAGTTCTTCTACACATTCCTTATGAGAGAAGACGGCTCTCATCATAGGGTTATTAAATAAAGTCATTTTCTTAATATCCTTTAAAACATCATTTCTTATTTCTAATAAGTTCATATATTTTTATTCCTCCTTATTATTCTATACTAAAAAAAATGATGTTTTTCTTTTTTTAAATGTATAATTTCATAATATGAAAAGAACTGTTTCTATATATATATTATATAGTTATCAATCATACTTGTCATTGGACATTATGTCCAAAAAGAAAACTTGAAGTTTTTATACTTCAAGCTGACTTAGATTTTAATCTATAATCTTTTTTTTATTCATCTTTAAATAAGGCTCTCCCTATTCTTACCATAGTTGCTCCTTCTTCTAATGCAATTTTATAATCATTACTCATACCCATAGATAATTCATTCAATGGATATTGAGGATATTTTACTTGTAATTGTAATAACAATTCTTTTGTTTTTCTAAAGTATTGTCTTGTTTTCTCTATCTCAATATTTGGAGCCATCATCATAAGTCCTTCTACAATAATATGAGGGCAATTCACAATCAAATCCATCGCTTCATTTATATCATCCTTATTAAATCCTTGTTTACTTTCTTCATCTGCAATATTAACTTCTAATAACACATGAATTTGTTTATCAATCTTACTTGCTTGTTTTTCAACTTCTTTAATTAATTTTAATGTATTTATAGAATGAATTAATTCTACTTTATCTATAATATATTTCACTTTATTACTTTGTAGTGTCCCAATAAAATGCCATTGACCTTTTCCCTTATACTTATCATATTTCTCTAAAAATGCCTGTACTCTATTTTCACCATAAACAAGACATCCCAATTCTTCTAACTTCTCAATTTCTTTTTCATCAACATATTTAGTTGCAGCTACTAATTTTGCTGGTTTTACTTCTTCTAATAATCTTTTTACTTCTTTATCATTGACTATCACATCTATCACCCGTAGATAATTATACTCACTTTTTATAATTATTCTACTTTTTATACACATTTTTTTTACATTGTTATGCTAGAATGACATTAATGAGGTGGTATTGATGGATGATTTATTGGAGAGATATTTAAGTGCTGTTTGTTCTTACTTTCTTGGAAAAAAGAGAAAGCATGTTTATAATGACTTAAAAAATAATATTATGGATATTTCTTCACAATATGATGATATGGAAACTCAACTGGTGGATTATGGACATCCTTTAAGTGTGGCTTATATTTATGGGTATCGACCAATTATTTTTCATAGATTCAATAAAAAGAATGTTAAAAAGATAGAAAAATCATTAGCAATTATTTTAAGTATTTATTTATTTTTTTCTACTCTTTATTATTTACAACAATTTAATTGTTTACCATTTTTTATGAGTAATCATGTTTTTTCTACAATTAACAGTTCATCTTTTTTGACATGGGTTTTAAGTCACCCTATCTATATCTTGGTAAACATTATTTTCATTCATATTCTTTTTTTAATATTATTAGATTTTAAATATCCAATTGCTCAAGAACAAACATTAACATGGAATATTTCTTCATTAAAGAAATTACCCCACAAACAAAGATATCCTAATCATACAATACCAACTTATTTAACTATTATTTTTAGTACTTATTTTATTATTTATACTATTATATTTTCTACGCCTCTTATTTTTGAATTACAAAATATTGTTTTTCAAAAGATTCATTTAATGACTTATTTTTTTCAACCTTTTATTCTTATGATTTTATTTGATTATTGTATTGACATGACTAAAAAGATATATACTCAAAGATATTTAGCTTATAGTTTTACAATCAATGCTTTTATTTTTATTGCTTTATCTTTATTTGTAATTAATTCTTCGTCTTTAAAAGACTATTTATTACCTTTTTCCATTGGATTTAAATATATTTTTATTAATTCTCTTATTATCATTGCGGTTATTCTTATTTATATTATTACAACATATAAATTAACTAGAGATTTTATAACCTATAAAGCTTTATATAAAAAATGAGACTTATTAACCTTCTCATTTTCATTTATAATATACTAACTTTATCTTCAAAAAATCACTATTACTGTTAATATAGCAAATTATAGTCATGACATTATCACGAAAACTAAAAATTTACTATTTCTATTTTAAATGAAAATATTGATTTTTCTTTATTTCAAAGATGTTAATAAATTTGAAGGTTTTACTGACTATAAAAAAGATACAATGACCTTGCTGTTACTAGCATGGATATTTTAAATGATATTCCTTCGCAACTTATACATACTACCATCAACATATAAAACCTCAACCATCAAAAAAAGAAACAAAGAATACAGCTTAGCGTTGTAATATTTATAAAGGTGAAACTTTACCAGATGATTATATCTGTCTACTATGCAAGCATCTTGCTAATGATTTTGAAAAGATTTAAAAACACTCAAAATGATATGATTCTCTAAAGTAGACAGTATAAATAATTAAAATAATGTTTACTAAGG